>NZ_JBAZPS010000029.1:0-2574 GCF_041648055.1 Brevundimonas sp. | reverse complement strand
TGTGAAGGGCGGTGACAAACCAGGCCACAGGACCGCCGGCGCAGTGCCGTCGGGGGCGGAGTAAAATCCGGCCAGTTGGTAAGCTGCTCCCTTTGCGGAGCGGCGGGGATGTTTGTCGTGGAGAGCTACGCAGCGGTCAGACGGTTTGTATTTGTCGAGGGGCATAGTCGCCGGGAAGCGGCGGAGGTGTTCGGGCTGAACCGGGATACGGTACGCAAGATGTGCCTGTATTCGGCGCCTCCTGGATACCGCCGGACGAAACCTCCGACCAAGCCGAAGCTCGGGACGCTGCTACCGGTTATCGACGCAATCCTGGCAGCCGACCGCGAGGCGCCGGGCAAGCAGCAGCACACGGCCAAGCGGATCTTTGAGCGGCTGCGCGACGAGCATGGCTATACGGGCGGCTACACGATGGTGAAGGACCATGTGCGGCTGTGCAGGGCCCGCGGGCGCGAGACCTTCGTGCCGCTGGCGCACCCGCCGGGGCATGCACAGGTCGACTTTGGCGAGGCGGTCGCGGTCGTCGGCGGGGAGCGGATGAAGATCCACTATTTCTGCATGTCGCTGCCGCAGTCGGATGCCTGCTTCTTCAAGGCGTATCCGCGCGAGACGACCGAGGCGTTTCTTGACGGGCACGTGTCGGCATTCGCGTTCTTCGGGGGCGTGCCGCTGTCCATCCTCTACGACAACACAACCATCGCCGTGGCAAAGATCTGCGGCGATGGAACGCGCGAGCGCACACGCGCCTTCACCGAGTTGGTCAGCCACTACCTGTTTCAGGACCGTTTTGCGCGTCCAGCGCGAGGCAACGACAAAGGCAAGGTCGAGGGGCTGGTGAAGTTTGCGCGCAACAACTTCATGGTGCCCGTGCCGGTCGCTGCCAATTTCGATGTCCTGAACGCCAGGTTCGAGGAGTCCTGCCGTACGCGCCAGGGCGAGCATGCCGGTCAGCACGCGCAGACCATCGCCGAGCGGCTGGCGGCAGACGTATCGGCATTGCGCACGCTGCCGTCCGTACCACTGGAGCCATGCGAGAAACGCGCGGCGCGCGTGTCGTCGACCGCGATGGTGCGCTACCGGACCAACGACTATTCGGTGCCGACCGCGTACGGCTACCGCGACGTGATGGTGAAGGGGTTCGTCGACGAGGTCGTCATCATATGCGCGGGCGAAGAGATCGCCCGGCACGCGCGTTGCTACGACGAAGGCGTATTCGTCTCCAACCCACTGCACTACCTCGCGCTCATCGAGACCAAGCCCGGTGCGCTCGACCAGGCGGCAGCCCTTCAGGACTGGAACCTGCCGGACATCTTCCAGCATCTGCGCCACCTGCTCGAGGCGCGGATGGGCAACAAGGGTAAACGCGAGTTCATCCAGGTGCTGCGGCTGCTCGAGGCGATGCCGCTTCCCATCGTCACGGATGCCGTGACCGAGGCAGTCCAGTTGGGCGCACCTGGTTTTGACGCGGTAAAACTCATCGCGCTGGCGCGTATCGAGCGCCGTCCGCCGCGCCTGGATTTAGCGGCGTATCCGCACGTGCCCAAGATGGACGTCAAAACGACGTGCGCGGCCGACTATGCGGTGCTGGCAGCATGACGGACAAGGACGCCATGCCGGTGGGCACGACCGCAGGTACGCCACAGGTGCTGCTCGCCCATCATCTCAAACAACTCAAACTGCCAACCGTTCTGCGCGAGTACGAAAAGGTCGCGCGCGAATGCGCGCAAGGCGGGGTCGACCACACGCGCTACCTGTTGCGGCTTATCGAGTTGGAGCTCATCGACCGCGAGCGCCGGACCATCGAGCGACGGATCCGCGCAGCCCGTTTCCCGGCCGTGAAGAGCTTCGACACCTTCGAGTTCACCGCCATCCCCAGCCTGAACAAGATGATGGTGGTCGAGCTCGCACGGTGCGAGTATATCCTGCGCCGCGAGAACGTCATTGCGCTCGGCAACAGCGGGACAGGCAAGACGCATGTAGCCCTCGCGCTCGGCCTGGCGGCTTGCCAGAAGGGCTTCACAGTCGCCTTCACTACCGCGGCCTCGCTTGTGAACCAGTTGATGGAGGCGCGAGACGAGCGACGGCTGCTCAAGCTCCAACGCGAGATGGCGGCCGTGAAGCTGCTCGTCGTCGATGAACTCGGCTACGTCCCGTTGTCCCCGACCGGCGCCGAGCTGCTCTTCGAGGTGCTGTCGCAGCGCTACGAGCGCGGCTCGACCATCATCACCTCCAACCTGCCGTTCGAGGACTGGACGCAGGTGCTCGCCTCCGAGCGGCTGACCGGCGCACTGCTCGACCGGCTCACCCACCACGCCACCATCCTGACCATGAACGGCGACAGCTATCGCCTCAAGCAGTCCACCGGACGCAAACGTCGCGGGGCGGAGCAAAACCAGGCCAGTGCCCTGTCCGACCCGGACACCGGCGAGATTCCGCCACCCTGATCATCATGACAAGGAACGGCAACGATATGAAAAGGGCCCCGATCGGGGCCCTTTTCATATCGTCAGCGCGCGCCTCAAGTGGCCTGCTTTTACTCCGCCCCGCTGGCCTGGTTTTGCTCCGCCGTTGACA
>NZ_JBAZPS010000028.1:0-2595 GCF_041648055.1 Brevundimonas sp. | reverse complement strand
GAAAGATGCTCTTGGCGAGATCCAGACCAACAGTGCTAACCTGTCCCATGGACGCCTCCTCGAGTGTTGTTCAACACCCTCACTCTGGCACATCGATGCCGTCGGGGGGCGTCCACCCCATCACCCAAAGCGGACCTGTAGTTGGACAGCACGCTGCTCGCTATAACGGGCCTCATACCTTGCCCGGAACAGCGGTCGATACGGACTTCACGCTGCTCGCCACTGTTCCGGACGACGACCTCACCTGATGGAGTCTATCTGATGAGCATCGAAAGCGCATTGATCGTTCGCAAGGCCGCCCTGCCCACGGCGGCCCAGTTGACTGCCGACATTGCGGAAACCGGCGTTTCCGTAGCCTTCCCCACGGATTTCGCTCTCGACCAGAAAGTAGCAGGCTGGGTGCCGGTGACTGTCGATGGTCAGCTGAGCGGCTTCAACTATGATGTCCAGCCGATGTCAGAAATCGACCCGGCAGAACTGCCGCCTGGGGTGGCCGAGGCTGGGGACACCGTGTTGGCCTTTGGTGGAAAGGGCACGCTGTCCGCCGAGACGGTCACCCTGATTCACAACGTCTTGGGACGCCGTTATCGGGCTTGGCTGTTGATTGAGGATGAACTGCTGCCCCCGGAAGACGGCTGGGGCGCCGGCACCTCGCTTGATGACATCCATGTGGATCGCCGTGGCTCTCCCGCGAAACTGGCCGCAGATGTCGAGGCTTATATGGCCCAGCGCTTTGCGCCCGTAACAAGGGACCCGCACGCCAAGACGAAGGACCTGCTGAAACAGCTGGTTTTCCCGATCCTCATCTTCGCGGCGCTCGGCGGCTTCTACCTATGGGCCCAGCTCAAATAGGGCTCTCTTGTCCCAACACCGACGACATCTCATCAGTAGGATCCACCAGCCGCTGAGATTGGCGTCCCGGAGGCGGCGATATGTCAGAACGACAAGAGCGACGTAGACCGACAGTCCCGCGAGAGAAGCGACCCACTCCAATCCCTGCAGCCTCCTGACTGCGGCCCTCACCGCGCTGCGGCATCGGTCCGACACTCGGCATCGGAATCTTGGCCGCGCCAAGACGGGTGTCGTGAAAGTCCATTTTTATGTAATAATGGAATTATGGAACAGCTGGCTGGCCTGGAGACACAGATCGCAGATTTGACCGCCCGTGTTGAGGCGCTCGAAAACCGCCCTCCTAAACACGAGCCGTCCACACCTTCCGATCCGTTCTGGATCCTTGATGGGATCAAGGAACGGGTCGATGATCCGGGCGCGGTGTTCTTCGCCGGAGTGGTCCGGACGGCGGCGGGGCCCGTTGAATGGCAGACCGGTTACCCCGTCGATCAGATCCTGGCGTCGGACTGGGGCATGCTCGCTCAAAGTCTCGCATCGCTGGGCAACCCTGTGCGCCTGCGCCTCCTGCAGGCCGTGATCAGTGGGGCCACGACCGTGGGGGATCTCTCCGCGGGCGAGGGCATGGGCACCACGGGCCAGCTCTACCACCATCTCAACCAGCTCGTGGTGCAGGGCTGGCTCGAGCAGGCCGGTCGCGGCCAGTATACACTTCCAGCCCAACGGGTGGTGCCACTACTGGTCCTGCTCACAGCAGCAGGCAAACGCCCATGAACCTACCCGCGAAGACCGTCATAGCTTTCCTGGGCGCACTCGCTGTGTTCGTGATCGGTGTGGCGGCCATGCCTCAGCCGCTTCAACTGTCCGACCGGACACAAGGCGATCCGGAGCTCCTGACGGAGGTCCGCGCGCATATCGCCGCCTCCCCCGGCGCACGCGACAGTCTGAGCGTGGCGGTGATTGATGGGCAAAGCCTACGCGTCGCCCATTTCGGCGCCTCGGACGCCACCGAGTACGAGATCGGCTCCGTCACCAAGACGATCACGGCCGCTCTGCTCGCTGATGCGATCGCGCGTGGAGAGGTGGAGGCCAATACGCGTCTCGGCAGCATTCTCGACCTTGGCAGCAGTCCCTCGTCTGCTCTCACGCTCGAAGAGCTGGCGACCCAATCCAGTGGCTTGCCGAGAGTCGCCATGTCGCTGGACAAGCTGCCGTCCATCCTGGTCGCGCTCGTTCTGTCACGCGATCCCTATGGATCGACCTTGGAAGAGCTCATCGCGGACGCCCGCGACGTCCACGTTGGTGGCAAGGCGTACCGCTACTCGAACCTGGGTTTCGCACTGCTCGGGCAAGCGCTCGCCGAAAAGGCCGGAACCCCGTTCCCGACCCTGGCCGAAGAGCGGATTTTCAGACCGCTTGGAATGGAGAACTCCTATGTGCCGATGTCGAAGAACGACCTGAGAGACGGTGCGCCGTCGGGCTACACGTCTTTGGGAAGAACCACGGATCCCTGGACCCTTGGCGCTGACGCGCCGGCCGGCAGCGCCCGATCCACACTGCCGGACATGACGGACTATATTCGTGCCTATATGGACGGCACGGCACCAGGAATCGGAGCCACAGAACCGCGCAGGCCAGCCGGGGCAAGATCCCGTATCGGTTACGGATGGCACATCACGGGCGAGGTCACCTGGCACAATGGCATGACCGGCGGTTTTGCGAGCTGGATTGGCTTTGATCGCGGAG
>NZ_JBAZPS010000027.1:0-3346 GCF_041648055.1 Brevundimonas sp. | reverse complement strand
CGGCCGTCAGCGCCTGGCCCAACGTCCGAACAAATTCGCGACATGCATCAGCCTGTCGCGAGGGCTGGGCCCGCCGCATGCGTAGACACCTAGAGGCCGTCGCTCGATCCAGCGAGCCGTCCATATGAATTTCAGGAGTACGCCATGAAGCTCGATCGTCGAGGATTGTTGCGCGGCGCGGTCGCCGGGGGCGGCCTTTTGAGCCTCCAGGGACTGATGCCCGCCTGGGCCCAGACGGGGTCTCCGGGGCTACGCGCCGACCTGCCCACCCTGACCGGGCCGAACATCGACCTGACGATCGGTGAATCGCCCTTCACCGTCAATGGACGGACCGCGACCGCGACAACGATCAACGGCACGCTTCCCGCGCCTCTGCTTCGGCTGCGCGAGGGACAGAACGTGCGGCTGGCGGTGCACAACCAGCTTGAGGAAGACACCTCGATCCACTGGCACGGAATCCTGCTCCCTTTCCAGATGGACGGCGTTCCGGGCATCAGCTTTCCGGGGATCAAGCCGCGCGAGACCTTCGTCTATGAGTTCCCGGTCCGCCAGTCAGGCACCTTCTGGTACCACAGCCACTCGGGCCTGCAGGAAGCGCTGGGGCACTACGGTCCGATCGTCATCGACCCGGCGGGCGCCGATCCCGTCGTCTATGACCGCGAGCATGTGCTGGTCCTGTCGGACTGGAGCTTCATGCATCCGCACGAGATCCTGGAAAAGCTGAAGAAGAGCCCCGGCTATTTCAATCGCCAGCGGACCACCCTGGCCGGGCTGCTGGACGGCAGTGACCGGATGAGTCTGGAAGAACGCCGGAGATGGGGCAGAATGCGGATGGATCCGCGCGACATCCTTGATGTGAGTGGCACGACCTACACCTATCTGATCAACGGCCACGGGCCGCAGGAAAACTGGACCGGCCTGTTCCGGCCCGGCGAGCGGGTACGGCTGCGCATCATCAACGCCTCGGCCATGTCGATCTTCAACGTCCGCATCCCCGGCCTGGCCATGACCGTCGTCCAGGCCGACGGCGAGAATGTGCGCCCGGTCGAGACCGACGAGTTCCAGATCTCTGTGGCCGAGACCTATGACGTCATCGTGCGTCCGACCGAGGATCGCGCCTACACCATCGTCTCCGAGGCCATCGACCGCTCGGGCATGGGCCGCGCCACCCTGGCCCCGCGCATGGGCATGACCGCCGAGGTCCCGCCACTTCGCGAGGTGCCCAACCTGACCATGGCCGACATGGGCATGGGCGGGATGAACCACGGGTCCATGCCTGGAATGGCACCGGCCGCTCCGATGCCGGGAACGGATTCGGCGGCCGCAGGCGGAGCGGCAATGGGGCCCATGGCCGGCATGAATATGCGGGACCCCGAGAACGCACCGCCAGATATGAAGGTCGGCGTCGGCGTTGACGCCATCGCCATGACGCCGATCAACCGCCTTGCGGAACGCCCCATTGGCCTGGCCGACGTCGACCATCGGGTGCTGGTCTATACCGACCTTGTGGCCCTGCAGCCGAATAAGGACCAGCGTCCGCCGAGTCGCAACATGGAGATCCATCTGACGGGCAACATGGAGCGGTTCATGTGGAGCTTCGACGGCGAGAAGTTCAGTGACGGCGTAGAGCCGTTCCGCTTCGAACGGAATGAACGGGTGCGCGTCACCTTGGTGAACGACTCCATGATGGCGCACCCAATCCATCTGCACGGCCATTTCTTCGAACTGGTCACCGGTGGTCCTGCCGGACACCAGCCGCTGAAGCACACCGTAAACGTCGCGCCGGGCGGCAAGGTCACCTTCGATCTGACTGCCGACAATCCCGGCGACTGGGCGTTCCACTGCCACCTGCTGATGCACATGCACGCCGGGATGTTCAACGTCGTCACCGTTCGACCCATGGAAGGAGCTGCCGGATGATCCGCTCCGTCGCCCTGCTGCCGCTGCTGCTGGTCTCGACACCGGCCTTCGCCCAGTCCCACGCCGGTCATACGCCGGCGGTCCAGGCGCAGCCCGTTCCGCTGCCGCCCGGCTGCGTCCGTCGTGGTGCCCCGGATGCCGACCCCTCTCGAATCGGAGCCCCCGGAGCCCCCGTCTGCCCGACGGGCGCGGTTCCGGCCGGGCTGCCGACGTCCTCGCCGGACCCACATGCGGGTCACGACATGTCGATCATGGGCCAGACTCCGGCCGCACCGGCGATGCCGGCGGGCCATGACATGTCGACCATGGGCGAGGTTCCGTCCGCACCGGCGATGCCGATGGGTCACGACATGTCGACCATGGGTCAGACTCCGGCCGCACCGGCGATGCCGGCGGGTCATGACATGTCGACCATGGGCCAGGTTCCAGCCACATCGGCAATGCCGGCGGGTCACAACATGCCGACCATGGGTCGGATGCCCACCGGGCATGACATGCAGGGCATGACCATGCCGCCGGACGTGCCGACCAGCGCTAACAATCCGGGGCGGCCGCCTGAAACACCCCCTCCGGCAGGGGCCTCAAGCGGGCCAGCCCACGCGGCAGACCTGTTGTTCGATCCGGCCGAAATGGAGGCGTCCCGCGAGGAATTGCGCATCGAAAACGGCGACATCCTGACAACCGCGGTTATCGTGGAGCGGCTGGAGGGAACCTTTGCCGACGACGGTGAAGGTTATGGCTGGGATGCCCAAGGATGGAGCGGCGGCGATATCAATCGCTTCTGGTGGAAGTCCGAGGGTGAGGGGACATTCGGCGGCAAGCTCGAGAAAGCCGAGGTTCAGGCGCTGTACAGCAGGGCCGTCCTGCCGTTCTGGAATCTGCAGGCTGGCCTCCGTCAGACCTACCGACCCGAAGCGGACAGAACCGACCTGGTCGTGGCGATGCAGGGCCTCGCGCCCTACTGGTTTGAGGTCGACGCCTCCGCCTTCCTTTCCAACAGGGGAGAACTCACGGCACGTGTTCAATCGCTCTACGATCAGCGCATCACGCAGCGATGGATTCTGCAACCGCGAGCAGAAGTTCTCTTGTCCGCGGAGGACATTCCCGAGCTCTCGATCGGCTCCGGCCTGAGTTCCCTGCAACTCAGCGCGCGTCTCCGCTATGAAGTGCGCAAGGAGTTCGCCCCCTACGTTGGTGTCGAATGGACAAGGAGCTTCGGCAATACGGCGGACTTTCTGGAGGCAGACGGTCGGAGCGCGGAAGACACCCGGTTCGTCGTCGGCATTCGGGCCTGGTTCTAGCGAGGGTCGGACGGATCGCGACGGGGCGCGGAGCAGGATCCGGGATGGAGGTGTTCAGAGATATCCGGGCTGTCGTGATGGATCTCGACGACACCCTGATCTCGGCCTACCGCCGTCCGGACCTA
>NZ_JBAZPS010000026.1:0-3554 GCF_041648055.1 Brevundimonas sp. | reverse complement strand
GCCGGCAACCAGAGCGGCTGGTAGGCGTCGAGGGTTTTCTCGGCTGCTGTATTGGAGTTTGGCGTCACGGGGTTGTCGCAGACGATGCCCCGCAAGCTGTCCGCGACGGGGTGGCTGGGTCGGGAAAGACATTGGCGAACAGGGGCGCATTAGATCCGTCACGCCGATCCTCGACACGCCATCGTCCGCGCTCCCCCGGCCGGTCAGAGGTTATGCGCAGCGTGTAGGCGCGGGACTCGCCGCTCGACGACGGTTCGCCGGCGGCCGCGAAGAAGGCTCCTGTCTGTTCACCGCCGCGTTGATCGGAGATTCGGGCAGCGACCTGCCCCGCAGGATCGACGACTTCCAGGACGGCGTCGAAATCGGGCGACGAGATGCTCAGCCAGATTTGCTGAGCCGGGGCGAGGCTCGTTCCACTGCGGTGCGACCATCGGCCCGTAGTGTCGCGTGAATCATTGCAGTCTTCACCGAGCACGCCTCGCAGACCCGTGCCCGCCGCCAAAGGCGGGGGGCGTCCCGGCATGGGCGGAGGAGTGGGATCCTGTACTGGAATCGTCAGTCCAAAGGAGAGGACTATCGGTATGATGGGAAGCGCCATGAGATTGAAAGCTCCACCGACTGCTGTTTGCTTTGCGTCCAAGGCCTGAACTTACCGTCGGGCCGAACAAGCCATCAATACTCAAGTTCGCTGGAGCGCTGGGGGTGCTTACGCCCCGATCCAACAGATGGTCACGGCAGCGAGCATCTCTCGGTGACGATCGACATCCCGCTATTCGACTCCCGCCAACCCGTTGCGCTCGCTGTATTCGGTTCGCGCTGAGCTGGCGAGATTCGCCATGCGAACCTGCTCCACGATCCAACGGTCGAGGTCCTTGCCGTCCTCACGCTTGAGTTCGACGCCCGCGTTGCGCAGACGCGTCAAGTGGACGGCCCCTCCGAAGTTCGCCGCCGACAACCATTGAAGACTCTCCAGCACAGCTTCATGGCTCATGGTGACACCAGGCTCCGGGGGCGGCTCAAGCCACCTGTCGAGATGCGCCATGATGGTCTGAAGGGTCTCGTCCAACGCCGGCGTCATCGTCCTCACCGATTTGTTCATAACGGCCGACATTCTGGCCGATATTACCAAGTCGGCAAAGGTCGCAAACCACCGACAGCGTCCGGACGGACACCCCCGTTTGCGCTGCTGGCGTTTCGTCGGCTCACCCTCCATCTTCTTGAGCCTGCGTGGGGGTGCTGTCAGTCCAACGACAACTTGTCTCCACTAGCCGCAGGTAGGGCAGGGGAGGCGATGCCTATCCGGCGAGCGTCTTCCACTCAGCCAGGGCGGCTGAGCGTTGGGCCTTGTATGTCTCTCTGCTGATGAGGTGGCGATCTTGGTTGAAGTGGTTGTGGAAGGCGGCGTGGACGGAGCTGAACTTCTGCAGCGTCTTCATTTGCCGGAACCTCAGCATGGCCCGTTCTCGTCGTCGGAAGGGTAGGTGTGAGTTCTCGACCCTGTTGTTGGCCCACCTGCCAACCTCCTGCTTTTCGGTGTTGCCGAGGTCCTTCATCGCTGCCTTGTAGGAGCGAAGTCCGTCGGTGGTGATGGCCTTCACCCGGCCATGGCGCTTCATGAGTTTCTTCATGAACTTGAGAGCGGCCGGCTTGTCCCTGGTCTTGCTGGCAAAGGATTCCAGCACCTCGCCCTCGTGGTCGACGGCGCGCCAGAGGTAGTGCATCTCGCCGTTGATCTTCACGTAGACCTCGTCGAGGTGCCAACGCCAGTGAGTGAAAGCGCGCATCTTCTGGACCCGCTTCCTGCGGATCTCGGCAGCGAACATCGGACCGAACCTGTTCCACCAAAGCCGCACCGTCTCGTGGCAGACATCGATGCCGCGCTCGGCCAGCAGGTCTTCCACATTTCGGAGAGACAGCGGGTACTTCACGTACATCATGACCACGAGCCGGATCACCTCTGGTGAGCTGTCGAAATAGCGAAACGGGTTGGTGCTTTTAGCCATGGTGGCGACACTAGGCGGGCCCGGATTACCGGCTGGCTAAGTTTGGGCTGACAGAGCCCGATGACTTCGCCCAGTTCCAGATCGGTTGTCGTGCCGTCCAACGGTTCTGCGGCTGGGCCGAACTACCGAGCACCGCCGCCCACTAGTCCGGTCGCCAACGCCCGGATGAAACCAAGTCCACCGCCATCTCAATCAGGACCACACCACGATGACCATGTTCACTGCGCGCCCCGGTCGGGCCAGGCTCTATATGCAGAGCCCGTTCACCGCCGAGCTCGCACCATCACTCCGCGTTAAGCAGGATCGCGCGTATCCAGCTTCTGTCTATCTGGCCCTACTGCTGGATCTGCCGGATCCGGATGGATACGGTGCCGTGGTGCTGGACGACGACGGCTACACGCGTCAGGCGGTGGCCCTATCACCGCGTAGTTCGTCGCACCTGACTATCCACCGCCCAGTGCGCTTTGAGATCCCCGGCCAACCTATGGTCCGGGGCATGGCTCTGTTCAACGGGCAGGGCGAGCTCGCTGCCTACGGCGCACTTCGCAGCGCTCACGCCGGTTATCCCGCTCCAAGCTTCATCGAGTTCAAGTCGCACCAGATCTTGGTCAAGCGCGTCGATCGCTGATTTGGGAAATCTATAACAGTCGCTACATTTTATTGTCGAGCTATGGTAACCATTATGTAGCGATCGATCATTAAAAATGCCGCCCTGTCGTCAGCATTCTAGAGCGATCGTTATGGTAACGGAACGTTTTCGTGGTCGGCCTCGCGAATTCGACCGCGATCAGGCGCTGGCCAAAGCGATGAAGCGGTTTTGGCTCTTGGGCTTCGACGCTACGTCTATGCGTCACCTCGCCGAGGCCATGGCGATCTCCCAACCGAGTCTCTACGCATGCTTTGGCAGCAAGGCGGCGCTGTATGTCCAAGTAGTCGGCGCCTTCGAGGAGGAAGTCGCCTTCTTGGACATGTCCGCTGTCACGACAGCTTCGAGCCTATCCAAAGGATTGGATCGTATGCTGGACGACTTGGTGAGGCGGATCACCAAGTCAGGATCGCCGAAAGGCTGCATGATCCTCGGAGGACAGATCGCAGACGTTCCTGGCCAACGCCATCTCGTGCTCCATTTGAGGGCGCGGCGTCGAGCCTACCAAGCAGCGCTGTCGGTGGCACTAGAGACTTGGCTTCCACTTAAAAAGGCCAGCGCAACGGCAGCGGTCGTCACGATTTTTGCTCGGGGGCTTTCTGATCAGGCCCGGGATGGCGATACAGCAGCGCTTTTGCGTCAATCAGTCGAGGATTTCGGTCGGCACGCCACTCACGCAACCGAAACCACCGGCAGCGGCGGCAGCGGCAGCGGTGGCGCAAACCTAGAGGCAGCCGCATAGACCCCGGTCGGAGCCGTTGGCGTCGTGACCAAGACTGCGTGAGCAAGTTTCGGCCTCACCGCTGAATAGATCGAGGCCCCGCCGGAAACGGCGGGGCCTTCTCATCAGGGATTCAAGCCGCTCGTCAGAAGAAGCCGAGCTTGTCGGGGCTGTAGCTGACCAG
>NZ_JBAZPS010000025.1:0-3833 GCF_041648055.1 Brevundimonas sp. | reverse complement strand
CCGGGGGCGCGTGGGGGGGGGGGGGGGGGGGGGGGGGGGGGGGGGGGGGGGGGCGCCGACCTTATCTTTCATTACGCGCAAATAGGCTCATCCCCTCACGCGAAGTCGAGAATTTTCGATAATCTTTCACGCGCACGCCGGAGCCGCGTCTCCACGGCCTTTCCGCTGATCCCCAGCGCGGCGGCGGTTTCCGCCTGGGACAAGCCCTCCACGGTCCGCAGCAAAAGCGTCTCCTTGAGCGTGGCCGGCAGCTCGGACACCGCGCGCGAAAGCCGCGCAAGCTCTGCGCGATCGAAGGTGATGGCGTCGGCACCCGGCGCCTCGTCCCGCTCACTCTCCATGGTGTCGGGCGGCAGCGAAGAGGCGAACGATAGTATCTGGCGTATGCGCCGCCGCCTGTGCCAGTCGCGGCTCTTGTTGATCGCCACGCGGGTCAGCCACGCAGCGAGCGGCCGATCTCCGTCATACTTTCGCAAGTTCTGAAAGGCGGCCACGAAGCATTCCTGAGTGAGGTCAAGCGCCTCTTCGGCGTCGCCGATATGCGAGCGGATCAGGCGGTAGACCGGTCTTTGGTGCCGCCGCATGATCTCAGCGAACGCAGCCTGACGTCCGGCGAGCGTCAAGGCGGCGAGTTCGCCGTCCGTGCAGGCCGCGAGATCAAGGCTCACCGCGCGTCTGCGGTCAGCGCCTTCACCACCGCGCGGTCAAACGTCCTCGCCTGGTCGGGCCGCAGGATCTGCCGCATCGCGAACATATGGTTCAACGTCTCCTTCTGGAGCTCACCCATCGCGCCGTGCGAACGATCGACGGCGGCCGCGACCTGCGGCCCGTTACCATGTTCGGCCTCGATGGCGGCGGCGAGCCGGGCGTTGTCGGCTCTGAGTTCCAGCTCCAAGGCACGCCTTCGAACGGTGAAGTGAGACTCCAGCATCTGGAGCTTGGTCTGTTGAGCTTCGTCCAGCTCGAGCCCGTCGTGGAGCAAGCTGTGAAGCTCAACGCCCGGGCTTGGCGGGGAGGGGAATAACTCACGTCCAGCCCACACGCCTGCGACCGCCGCCACGAACGCGACGATGGCGATCAGCATCGTCCTCCGGGCGCCGCTCGTCACTGGAACGCGAGTAAGGTCGAAGGCGCTAGCGGCATGGCAGGCCCGAAGGGTGTTAGCGTCGGCACCTGCGCAGTCGTCGCTGCGGACGACAATCCGCCGCCCACCACTCCCAAGGCGACTGCGCCTAGCGCTGCCAGCATGCCGGATCGCAGCGTAACTCCGCCGCCCGCGCGCCGCTCCGCCGCGATCAACCGCATGACATCGCCTTCCAGTTCAGCAAGCCGTGGATGAAGCGGTTGCTCGGCAAGGCGGCGCAACGCGCTGTCTAAATTCATGTCCATGTTCATTCCTCCGCCGTCCTCACATCCATTACGCACGGCCGGTGAACACCCCTCGAGTCCGAAGCGAGCGAATGTCACACACCCCCCGGACGCGGCTGCGCACTCTTCCATTGCGTCCAATCGCTCGCAGCTCGCTAGACAGGCCGGGCAAACGCGTCCCGCTGTTCGAATTCCCTGTTTTATGGGAGGTCAAAATCGGTCGGATGACACGCAGACCGGCAATCGATGCGGTTCCGCGGCCTCGCCGTCGCAGAACCCCCGTTCAGAACGATGAGGGCGGCCCAATCGGGCGGCCACGCCTTGATATCAACCCACCCCCAAGGCCGGCCTGAGGCCAGTGAACGGGCTGGGGCGACGGCGCGATGTTTGCTATTTCCGATGACGTTAGCGTTCAAATTGCGCGGGCACGGATGAGCGCGTCACCGAGTCGAGCCTGGTAGCTCGTTGAGGGGACGGCACTTACCCTGCGAAAAGCGCCCGAGCAATCCTTGACGCCCCACATTTCAAATGCCCTGACCGCCGTCTTTTCCTCCAGCTGGAGCTAGAGTCCGGCCTGACGGTGAGGGTCGCGTCGTTCGTCTTTCCCGGCGTTCTGGCGGCATTCGCCGTCGTGCTCAGCCTGGGTTTGTCCCGAAGACTCTGGAAAGCCCGTCCGGTGCCCGCCACCGGATCAGGTACATAAGCCGGACCGCGGAGCCGACTTTAAGCCCGCAGGACAGCGAGAGGGAAACGGCTTAGGATATGGGGGAAAGGGGCAAAAGGGTGCCGCGGACGGCTCCGCGCGCCTGGTAAGCTTCGACTTCCGAGCTGAGACGAGTTCCCGGCGTAAGGTGCTTCCGTCCCGTCTTCACGCGAGCTGCCGAGACTATTCAAACCCGGTTCAGCACGTTCGGCGCACACATCTCTCCAGCCCGATCGGCCACTCGCGGTACGACGAGCGTAGTTGTGGAGAAGGAACATGTTCAAGCTCGCGATCGCCGGATTGGCACTCATCGTAGCCGCACCGGCCCTCGCCGAACCGCCGGCCCATGCCGGCCAATCCAACGGCCATGGGTATCAGAACCAGAGCTACTACAGCCAAGGCTATGGCTATGTTGAACCGCAGGGTCACGGCCGAAGTTACGGCTCTTACCAAGGCCAAGGGCATAGCAGTTACGGTAACGGTTATTCCAATTACGGCAACTATGGCTACGCCTCGAACCGGCACGCCCGTCGGGACTACCGCCGGGAAGTACGTCATGCGCGTCGCGACGCGCGCCGGTACAACGAGCATGGTTACAACCACTAGGATGCACAACGGCGCGGGCCACCGCGCCGTTGTCACTTCTGAAGAGTGACAACGCGTCTGACACGCAAGAGTACGGAGAAGGTCGCGGGCGTGCGGCTTTAGGCAATCTTTGCTCTGACACCCGCAATTAGGAGCCTCCGCGCCACTTCGAGAGCCACGCCGAAAACTAGGTGCGAGACAAAGCCGCGCAGGTGCGTCGAAGCCGCGACCTCCGAAGCGGGGGGACTAAAGCCCAACGCCGGCATCGCCATCTCGTCGGCGACCAGCGACACCGCCGCTCCGTAGGCGGTTCCGAACCCAGCGCTGGTCTCTGGGCGAACCTCCACCGCGGCTCCGTAGAGAGCGCCGAGAAACACCCCAAAGCCGTAATGAACAGCTGCTCCCGCAGGCTCACGATATCCCTCCGGTACCGGTTTCCCTACGGTAGCTTCCGTTACAGCGTCGGCCACCTTGACGGTGTTGGGCTCGTCTCCGACATCCCTATCGCCCGAAGCGGCTTTCCAGGCTTCGTGGAACTCGGACATTACCCACGAGGCCACCAACCCCGCCGCCGCGCCCGTCACAGCGCCTTCGATTACGCGCTCTGTGTTCACATCCATCTCTCCGGCGCCTTGTCTAAAAGCTCATTCTAACCGTCGCTCGCACTGTCATCGGCGCACCGGGCATGATGTTGTTGTCGTTGTAGGCGGACGAGAAATAGTTGCTGTTGAGGAGGTTCTCGACGTTGATTTGCGCCTCGATCTGGGGGGTGAGCTTGAAGAATGCGGCGGCATCGACGCGGGTGAAGGCGGGCAGGATGGCGGTGTTGCTGATGGACGTGAAGCTCCTCGACTGGTGATAGACCCCGACCCCGGCCCCAAGGCGAGGGGTGAGGTCGTAGCGGGTCCACAGCGAAGCCTGCTGTTTGGGAACCAGCGGAACCTCGCGCCCGGCCGGGGCGGCACTCGTCGTTTTGCGAATTGTCGCGTCCTGCAGCGCATAGCCCGCGCTGATCTGCCACTGGGGTGTGATCGCGCCGCTAAGGCCGAGTTCGAGCCCTTTGCTGCGCTGCGCGCCCGTGAGCACCGTCCGTGCGGGGTCATTGGGGTCGGCCGCGCGGGTGTTGGTGCGGTCAAGCTGGTAGATGGCGGCGGTCAGGTTCAGCGTCGGGCGGATA
>NZ_JBAZPS010000024.1:0-4161 GCF_041648055.1 Brevundimonas sp. | reverse complement strand
TCGGGCTACGCCCTCCCTACGCCCCAACCCTCGCAAGCGGTGCGCTCGTGACGTCCATCACGAACCCCAAAAGGGGGTCCCTATTGCACGCCGATAGGGGGTCCCTTTTAGACGCCGATTGACAGCCGTTGCGTCCCGAACATCACGCTGACTGGGGTCATTCACATCGGGGGGAAGGACCTCAAAAATCCGATCGACGCCATGTCTCAGGTCGGCTAGCCGGCGGCTCAGGCCATGCTGCATCATTTCCCTGGCGCGTGCCGACTCGAAGAGATGCGCAAAGAGACGGCGTGTGAGCGCGGATTCGCGCTCAAGCCATTCCGCGTGCATCTCGCCGATTTCCCATATCTGGTCTGGCGTGTAGGGCATGCACGCTCCCGCTCCGCAAAACTTCGCGTCCTCGTCTCCTACCTGTTTCGCGCTATGGGCACGATGCCAAGGAGCCGATCGATCTCGGCGGCGAGGTCGTCAGAAATCGGCAGATGTTGGCGTTCAGCGCCCCAAACCTCGTGGAATCGATCGACGGCCTGGGCGGCCTCGTCTCGCGCCAGCGCTTCAGGCAACCCGGCCTTGGCGGCCATGTAGATCACCTCGTCCAGGCTGAACTCTGCCATCCGCTTCGTTCGCGCGAACTTCAGCGCCATGCTGTCATCGGGCATGTAGACGGTCGTCGACAGGAAGTCGTAGCCCGGAGACAATTCGGGCGTGCGGCCGTCGCGATAGATCAGCGACCAGTTCTTCAGGTGCATGTCGGCATTGCCGATCAGGGTGTTGAACACCAGCCTCCGGATGAACTCGCGCACCCCGACTTCGCCGGTTTCGAGCCAGAGGACCTTCGCAAGGTAGCGATAAGACCCCTTGTCGTACTTTTCGCCCGGATAGACGCCGAAGACCTGGGCAAAGTCCTCGATATGGATGCGTCCGCCGTCCTCCCGGCGGTCGAACCGCCGGATGGCGAAGGCCTCCTCCTCGATCTTGCCTATCCCCTCCGGCAGCCCCTCGATCTGATCGAGCGGCACGAGTTCTACATCGGGGATATCCATGCCCATGGCGCTGGCCAGCCGCATCATTGAGAACTCATTGGCCGCCACGCCGCGAAATCGGATCGACGGCAGCTTGATGATCCAGTCCCCGCCGCGACCGCTCGCCGGAATCGTCAGGCCGCCCTGGGCCTTCTCGACGGCTGAGAACTTCAGCTGCACCCCCGCAAGGGAGAACCTCAGGGCGCCTTGACCCGCCGCGCCCTCATTCTTTTCATCCTCACGGTGTTCTTCGTCATCTTCATCAACGACGTCCTCCCCCAGCGGCCGCACGGTCACGGCGCCTGGCAGATCCGGCCCCAACACCTCAAGCAACGAGTATTCCCGCATCGCCTTGATGCCCGCGCGCTTGGCCAGGTAGTCGCGAAGCGTGCCTTCGGGCAGCAGGTTCGAAAAGAAGGGCATTAGCCGTGTCTGGGTCGGCCTATGATCGCGCAAAAGGCCGCCTTGCTCGCCCTTGAACGACAGGCTGAGGGTCGGTCGATCCGGGTCGTCCGCATAGGCGTCGTCGAACGAGAAGATAGATTGGTCACCGCCCAAAGCGGAGATCACGCCGACCTTCTGTTCATTGAGCAGGACTTCAAGGGCGTCGGCGGCCATCGTTAGTCCTCGTCATCAAGGCTGTAGGCGGGACGCTCCGTACGAGGCGCGTGCATCAGGGTATTTCTGAGTTGCTTCAGCCATGCCGCAGCATCCCTGTAGGTCTGCGCGTGGCTGGGGCGTTCGGCCGGGGGATAGTTCAGGAAGCCTTCCAGGTTGATCCTCAGCCGTTCCAGGTCGGCCGTGCGGACGGCCCCGCGCAAAGCCGGCGCGAGCGGCTCCAGGTCGTGAAGGCTGGAAGCGATAGAGGCGATGTCTTCACGCCCGGGTGCGGCCTGCTGGGCCCGTTCGGCCAAGAGACGCAAGGCCGCCAAAAGCTTTCTGGCCGATCTCTCGTCCAACCGCTCTTCGGCCGAGCGAACCGCCGCCTCAACGGCGACAAGCGCGGATCTCGGGACGAGTTGCAGATCGAGATCGAGCGAGCGCGCCAGTTCGATCAGGGTCGACACCTGCAGATCCACCTCTCCGTTTTCAATCCGGGAGATTTGCGCCTGGGTTAAATGCGCACGGGCGCTGAGGTCGCGCTGGCTCCAGCCTTTGGCCAGGCGCGCTTGACGGATCGTTTCCGTTAGCGACCCCAAGCTATATCGTTTTGATATCTTATTCTGCATCATTAGGCCCATCTGATACAGCGCTATACATCACCCACCCAGCCTCGGTCGAGAGATGATATATAATCACACATCAAACACCTTATTAGATATCTAATTATGTATCAGAACGCGCGCCTATCTCAAAGGACCTGATATCGGCGAGTTCTCACCACAGGCTCGTCTCCAAGCAATTTGCCGATCAGCACCAGCTTCGCCTCACCAAGCCTCAAACCAAGGCGCTGAGTGAGGGAAAAAATCGAGCATGTCCGAAATTTGTATGCAAATTTCGGACATCCCAGCCGCGAATCTAACTTCGGATCTCAGAGGCCAAAGCAGCACGCTTAGAGATCTGGCAGCACCGAACCCGTGATTCAGCAACCGAAGTCCGCTTCAAGCCGCGACATTTTGGCACGCACGTCAGACCTCATGCGCTCATCAATCTGATGACCATGTGATGACCGGATGATTTGGTGAAAAAAATCGGGGCTTGCCGTAGAACGACAAGCCCCTGATTTTATTGGTCTCGACTTGGAGCGGGCGAAGAGATTCGAACTCTCGACCCCAACCTTGGCAAGGTTGTGCTCTACCACTGAGCTACGCCCGCACTCCGTAGGAGCTAGGTGCGCTCCCCGTCGAGGAGGGGGCGTATAGCGGAGGGTTGATCGGTCCTGCAAGCTCTTTTTTGCGACTATCGCGCTTCGCGCTATTTGGGCCGAATTCATGCCTAAACGGCCGAAGCCGGAACGCCCGTGCTCTCGCCGCCTGAGCGCTTTCGCGCTCAAGCAGCGAGCCGCCGCGCGGCGAGCGTAGCGCCCCTCCGCGCGTCAGCGCGGCGCCAAGCGTATAGCGCCGTCCAACCGGATGCACTCGCCGTTGATGTAGACGTTGCGCGCCAGCTCCAGCACCAGCGACGCATAGTCGGCGGGCGTGCCCAGGCGGCTCGGGAAGGGGATGGCGGCGGCCAGGGCGTCCTGGATCTTCTGGTCCATGCCGGCCATCATCGGCGTCCACATGATGCCGGGCAGGATGGTGTTGCAGCGCACCCCCTCCTGAGCCAGATCCCGCGCGACCGGTAGGGTCATGGCGTAGACGCCGCCCTTGGACGCCGAATAGGCCGCCTGGCCGATCTGGCCGTCCTGGGCCGCCACGGACGCCGTATTGACGATCAGGCCGCGTTCCCCGTCCGCCATCGGCTCCAGCGTCACCATGCCCGCCGCCGACTGCGACAGGACGCGGAAGGTGCCGAACAGATTGACCCGCACCGTGCGTTCGAACTGGGCCATGTCGTGGGCCTTGATCTCGCCGGTGTCCTTCTTGCGCGAGACGGTCTTCATGCCGGTGGCGATGCCGGCGCAGTTGACGGTCAGCCGCTCCTGGCCGTGGGCGGCGCGGGCCTTGGCGAAGGCGGCGGCGACCGAGGCGTCGTCGGTGACGTCCACCTGGCAGAAGACGCCGCCGATCTCGGCCGCGATCGCCTCGCCCTTCTCGGCGTTCAGGTCGAACAGGGCCACCTTGGCCCCGGTGGCGGCGATGGCGCGCGCCGTGCCTTCGCCCAGACCCGAGGCGCCGCCCGTGACCACGGCGGAAATGGTGCTGTCGAGTTTCATCCCGGTCATTCCTATGTTGTATTGAACCTGAGTTTCGTTTGAGGATTTAGCGGCCATGAGCGCCAAAGCCAAACCCGTCGACGCCCTGGACCCGCGAAAGGCCCTCGTGCCCTCTGTGGTCAAGGTCAACGAGGTGCGCGTCGCCAAGGGCTTCTGGCCCAAGATCCAGCGCACGGCCGCCCGCATCCCCTTCGCCGATCAGGCCCTGGCGGCCTGGTACGCCGCGCGCGACCCGGCCACGCCCCTGCCCGCCAAGGGCATGATCTTCGCCGGCCTGGCCTATTTCATCATGCCGATCGACGCGATCCCCGACCTGTTCGC
>NZ_JBAZPS010000023.1:0-5602 GCF_041648055.1 Brevundimonas sp. | reverse complement strand
CGAAGAGGGCGTCACCTTTTCGGGCGGTGTGCCCACGATCTGGACCATGTACCTCGCTCATCTCGACACCACGGGGACGGGGGTCGGCAATCTCAAGCGCCTCGTTATTGGTGGCTCAGCCGTCCCCCGGGCGATGGCCGAGACATTCCGAGCCAAATATGGTGTCACTGTGCTGCAGCTCTGGGGCATGACCGAAACCAATCCGCTCGGCGTGATTTCGACGCCCTCCCCGCTCCTGATGGCCGAAGGCGAGGATTTCGCGAACGACCTCCTGCTGACGAAGCAGGGTCGCATGCAATTTGGCATCGAACTGCGCATTATCGACGGCGATGGCACGCCGCTCCCCTGGGACGGTGAGCAGGCGGGTGCGCTCCAGGTCCGCGGACCGTGGGTCGTCGATCGCTATTTCCCCGATTTTGAGGGCGCCGGGAGCGATGGCTGGTTCGACACCGGGGACATAGGTACGATCGATCGCTTCGGCTTTCTCCGGCTGACCGACCGCGCGAAAGACGTGATCAAGTCCGGGGGCGAATGGATCAGCTCGATTGATATCGAGAATGCGGCGGTTGGGTACCCCGGCGTCCGGGTCGCCGCGGTCGTTGGCGTATATCATCCAAAATGGGAAGAGCGACCCCTTCTCGTGATTGAAACGCATGAAGGTCAAGCCGTCACAGCCGACGCAATTCGCGCGCATCTGGAGACGAAGGTTGTTCGTTGGTGGCTGCCGGACGACATCCTGTTCGCGACAGTACCGCTCACTGCAACGGGAAAGATCGACAAAAAGGCCTTACGCGAAGCGTATCGTAACCAACTCGCCTAGATGAGATCACACTGCGTCCATTCCCTGCGAACGGCAGCGATCCTTTCAGGCAGGCAAAGTTCAGCGGGCCTCGTGGGTCTTGCATAAGCCCGGGCAATCTCGCGGGGGCGGGCTATACAATGCAAAGCGCTCTACGCTTGCAGCGCGGACAAGGTATGGCCAAGATGAGGCATGACGTCGACCCAAAAAACCAAAGAACAAGCTTCCGGACGAACAGGGAGGCCTACTCGACAAGCCTCGCAAGCACTTTCGAGGAAAATTCTCCGTGTCGCCCGCGATGTCTTCTTTGCCGACGGATTCGGTCGTTCAACGGCGGAACGGATTGCTGCAAAAGCAGGCATCTCCAAGCGCACTTTGTACGCCCGTTACGGGAGCAAAAAGCTGCTTTTCGAGGCGGTAATACTCAGGGAAATCGAGGATCGGCTCTCCTTCCTCGAACAGCACGTTCCCGAACATGGCGACGTTCGGCCCGAGCTTGAAGAGCTGTCCGATGAACTGCTATCCTGGATGCTTACCGACATTCATGTCGCGTTGGAACGCGTTGTAATGGCTGAGGCTGCACGTTTTCCCGCTTTAGCGCGAAACCTTTACGAATTCGGCGTAGGACGCACGACGAGATTGGTGGCAGAGGTTTTGCGCAAAGCCGAGGAGAGGGGAGAAATCAGGGTGTCAGACGCGAATTTTGCTGCGGAGCAGTTTATATCCAGCGTCATTTTGTCACCTTTTCGTCGGGCCGCTCTTGGAGTGGGAGTGACCAGTCACAATGAAACCTCTTCAGCCCGAATGAGGCAAGCTGTGGATCTATTTGTGTACGGCTGCCGCCCCTCCCAGAAGGGGAGCCATCCATAACATTCCCGCTTCATCTCGGGCTGGGCAGTTGTCACGACTAGGTGTTTAGTCCCAGCATGTGATGGTGTAAGCTTGTCATCGTCACAGCGGGAGGGATTATGGGCCAGCTTCTACACGGCAGCGCCAAGACCACGCACGCCGTTCGAGCGGAGCTACAGCGATCGCAAGCTCCGGTCGCGCAGCTCGCGAAGCGGTACGGGATCAACGAGAAGACGGTGATCAAGTGGCGCAGCCGGCCGTCGGTCGAGGACATGCCGGTGGGGCCGAAGGAACGGCGCAGCACCGTGCTGTCGCCGATGGAAGAAGCCGCGATCGTGGCGCTCAGGGTGCAGGCCCGGCTGCCGCTCGATGACGTCTTCATCGCGTTGAAGGACGTGATCCCGAACCTGACGCGCTCGTCGCTTCACCGCTGCCTGCAGCGGCACGGGATCAGCCGATTGCCGAAGGCGGATCGCGAGAAGCCGAAGAAGTTCAAGAAGTACGAGATCGGCTATTTCCACATCGATATCGCCGAACTGCGCTACGAAGGCGGCAAAGGATTCCTCTATGTCGCGGTGGACCGCACCTCGAAGCTGGTGTTCGCCCGCATCTATCGACGGGCGACCAAGCTCGCCGCGGCAGCCTTCCTGCGCGTGCTGATCAAGACGGTTCCCTACAGGATCCACACCATCCTGACCGACAACGGCGTGCAGTTCGTGCAGCGTGACCAGGGCGGCACACTGGGATGGATCGGCCATATCTTCGGCCGTGTCTGCGAGCAGAACGGCATCGAGCATCGCCTCACCGTAACCGGTGTTTCCCTGCCACCTTGCGGGAGTGAAGCGTGGCGTCGATTTTCGCTAGCCCGATCAGGCTGGAGGATGCTGATGCTATGATGATGACATGTGATGATGCTGGCACCAGCGTGGTTCGGCGTTTTGAGGTTTTCACAGGTGCGGGCCAGCGTCGGGAGTGGTCGCCTGAGGTAAAGGCGTCGATCGTCGCGGAGAGCTATTCGGGTCAGGAGACGGCCTGCGCGGTGGCGCGCCGTCATGGGCTTGCTCCGTCGCAACTATTCGCTTGGCGCCGGGATCTGCGCAAGAAGCTGGAGGACCAAGGGCTGACGCTTCCAGCGACGCCTGCGTTCGTGCCGGCGGTGATCGAACCGCTCCCTTCGGGTGATCCAGCCCCTGTCGCCAGGCGCGGCCGTCGCCGTCGGCGTCCCACAGTCAGTGCTGTCGAGCTGGAGATTGACGGCGTGGCGGTGAAGATCGGACGCGGGGCCGATGCGGCTGTGATCGCAGCGGTGATTGAAGCACTCAAGGCAACGCGATGATCGGACCTGGCGCTGGCGCGCGCGTGATGGTGGCGACGCGTCCGGTGGATTTTCGCAAGGGACCTGACGCCCTGGCCGCGCTGGTCGGCGCCGAGTATGGCGGCGACCCATATTCAGGCGTGATCTACGTGTTCCGGGCAAAGCGTGCTGACCGGATCAAGCTGGTCTGGTGGGACGGCACTGGCCTGTGCCTGATGGCCAAGAAGCTGGAGTCCGGCGGCTTCCGGTGGCCGGGCATCCAGGACGGCGTGATGCGTGTGACCTCAGCGCAACTCGGCGCGCTTCTGGAGGGTCTGGATTGGCGCCGGGTGCATGGCGGGCGCCGCCCGCAGGCCCCGCAGATTGCCTGTTGACGGGGCGTTCCCAGACTGATTCACTGCTCCCATGCTCATGGAAGCGGACCTGCCGGACGATGTTGACGCGTTACGCGCGCTCGTCCTCGAACAGGCCCGCAAGCTCGAGAGTGCCGACGCGGAAGCCGAACGCCTGAGGGCGATCATCGAGGCTTTTCGGCGTCATCGGTTCGGCCGCCGTTCCGAGCAGCTCGATCAGGATCAGTTGCAGCTGGGCCTTGAGGATGCCGAGACGGCGCTCGCGGAAGCCGAGGCCGCCAGCGAAGCGAAGGCCGGACGGCCTCGCAGTGATCCTGTGCGCAAGACCAACCGCGGTTCGCTGCCCGCGCATCTCGAGCGGATCGAACAGATCGTTGACGTCGAGAGCAATGCTTGCCCCTGCTGCGGCGGCGCCCTCCACCAGGTCGGCGAGGATGTCGCCGAGCGCCTCGATGTGGTGCCGACCACCTTCCGCGTCGTGGTCACCCGGCGGCCGCGTTATGGCTGCCGTTCGTGCGAGAGCGCGATCGTGCAGCCGCCGGCGCCGGCGCGGATCATTGAGGGCGGCATTCCGACCGAGGCACTGATCGCCCAGGTGCTGGTATCCAAGTATGCCGATCACCTGCCGCTTTACCGGCAGGCCCAGATATACGCCCGGCAGGGCATCCGGCTCGACCGATCCACTTTGGCCGACTGGGTCGGGCGAGCGGCCTGGTATCTGCGCCCCTTGCGTGACCACATTCTCGACGAGCTACGACGATCCGAGCGGCTGTTCGCCGACGAGACGACCGCCCCGGTGCTCGATCCCGGACGCGGGCGGACCAAGACCGGCCAGCTCTGGGCCTATGCCCGCGACGACCGACCATGGGGCGGCTGCGATCCGCCGATCGTCGCCTATGTCTATGCGCCAGATCGCAAGGCCGAGCGTCCCCAGTTCCATCTTGGTGATTTTGCGGGCATCCTACAGGTCGATGGCTATGGCGGCTACGCCGCGCTCCCCCGGCGGCGCCAGCAGATCAGGCTCGCTTTCTGCTGGGCGCATGTGCGTCGCAAATTCTACGAACTGGCTGATACATCCCCGGTCGCTACCGAGGTGCTGCGCCGCATCGCCTTGCTTTACGCCATCGAGGACGATGTGCGCGGCCTCTCGGCCGAGCAGCGTCGTGCCGCTCGGGCCGGACGCAGCCGCGTCATCATCGACGATCTTCACCAATATCTTGCCGCCCGTGGCCGCCAGGTCAGCGCCAAGAGCAAGCTCGGCGAAGCGATCCGCTACGCACTCACCCGCTGGGACGGCCTCTCACGCTTCATCGATGACGGTCGCATCGACCTCGACTCCAATACCGTCGAACGATCGATCAGGCCGCTGGCTCGCAATCGCAAAAATGCCCTGTTTGCCGGTTCCGACGAGGGCGGCGACAACTGGGCGGTGATCGCCACGCTCATCGAATGTTGCAAGCTCAGCACCATCAACCCCCACCAATGGCTGACCGAAACCCTCACCAGCCTCGCCAACGGTTATCCCGCCAACAGCGTCGGTGATCTCATGCCATGGACCGTCGTAGCCTGAAAACACCGGTTACGCCTCACCAAACCCTATCACCCATGGACCAACGGTCAGGCCGAAAGGATGGTGCGCACCATCAAGGAGGCCACCGTCAAATCTTTCCATTACACGTCGATCAACGAGCTGCGCCGCCATGTCCGCGACTGGTTGGTCGCTTACAACTTTGCCAAGCAGTTGAAGGCACTGCGCTTCAAGACACCCTATGAGGCCATCGAAGAACTCTGGAAATCCAAGCCGGATATCTTCAATTTGGAGCCACACCATCACATGCTGGGACTAAACACCTAAGTTTCCATTGGCTACCCGCTAATTGATCACCGCAGCCGTCCAACTCGCGATTTTGTCGGCCATTTCAAGGCTCGCGCGATCAAAGGCTTCGACGATACTCGAAACGCTGTTTGCGCTTGCTGTCCTATCAAGGACGATGCGCGTGACTGCCAGTGGTTCCGATTCTTTGGATCGGCTTAGTTCCACTTGCGCGGCGATGCGAATGATCGGGGCCGCGTCGGGCCCCTGCTCGTAATAGGCTGCAAAAGAAGAAAGCCGTGCGGATAGGACGTAATGATCGGAAGCCACGCTCTGGACAGGGATATGACCGGCCCCCACCGAGTGGTCCGCTGGGATTGTTAGTGCATTGACGCGTCCATCGCCAGTGTTGGCCGCAGGTGGAGCGAAGCGGAACCGGCGGGCGACACTGGCGATGGAACGGCCTCCGGCGC
>NZ_JBAZPS010000022.1:0-5714 GCF_041648055.1 Brevundimonas sp. | reverse complement strand
ATCCGATCCCACTGCGCATCGTCGAGTTCGTAACGCTTCACACCCATCAAAGACCTCCGCCAACACGGAGACCTATGAATCACGCATCAGGACGCTCGGGAATCACTGAATGTCGATTGGGCCTAGGTCCGAGAGCGCTATCAGTGCGCGTTCCAGCAGCCAAGGCTCCGGCGTCTCGTCATTTTCGGCAAGCACGACCGCGGCGGAGGCCTCGGTCGGGTGGGCCTTCAGCCATGCGAGAAAGGGCTTGTGGATCTCGTAGGCATCGCCGCCGTCCATGGTGGCGATCGCACGGCTGACGAAGTCGGCCATTTCACGCCAGGTCGATGAGAGGCGCGGCGTCACCCGTCCGATGAATTCTAACGCCTGCCATCGCTCGTAGCGCTGCAGGGCGACGAACGCCGGCTGGTCGATTCCGGCAAGGAAGTCGATTTCGCCGGTGTTATGTAGATCCACGCACAGGTCGTCGAGCGTAGCGTCGGCCTCCGAGGCGCGCCTCCCGGTGACAGCATTCCAGAGGGCGCCGGATAGGAAGTCCGCCTTCGCCGAATCGGTCGTCCAGGGTGGGGCGTCCTGTGTCATGGCGGGAGTTTGAACTGGAATGGGCTGGAGCGCCAAGAAACCCCACGAAACGGAGCGAAATCCCGTCGCCGGCAAACTATTTCGCGTAACGCGGTTTGCTACCCATGTGCTACCCGGAAAGCAAAAGGGGTTAGCAGCGAACTGCTAACCCCTTGAAAAATTGGTGGAGCTTAGCGGAGTCGAACCGCTGACCTCTTGCATGCCATGCAAGCGCTCTACCAACTGAGCTAAAGCCCCGGACCTGTCGGTCTGGTTCGCCCGGTTCATCTTGCGATGGCCCCCGGCGAGGCGGCGATAGCTCGGAGCCAATGATACCAAGTCGATCCGGGGGCAGCCCCAGACAGCAGAATCTAGCCGATGAGCGACGGATACGACAGACCCCTACCGCCCTTTTCTGTCGATTGGCGTGACGCGCGAGTGACAGGGTGTGACACGCGGTCGGGGTCATGATTCTTCAAATCGGGTACCATTTCAAAAAGGGTATCCAAGATCGAGCGAGGCGAGCGCCGTATCGATTTAGTAGAATTCTGCGCTATCGCCGATGCCCTGGGCCATGATCGAAGCAAATTATTCGCTGAAGCGTCGGCATTGATCAAATAGACTTACCGACCGTAGTTTGCGCTGCCGACTACGGAGATTTTAGAGCAGGATCCCTTGATCCTGCCCCTCCCCATCGTCTCCAAAGCGAGGCGGCCGCGTCTCATCTGGGGTAGGCCGGGGCAGCTCCTCGAAATGGAACAGATCAGAGTCGAGGATGGTCGCCAGCATCTCGGTCGCCGAGGGTTCAAGCGCGACGCATCTCTCAACGGCCTCTAGGACGTCCAGAAGTTCCTCCGTGACCCCAGCCGTCCAAGTCTCTGGGCGAACGTTGTCCAGAGGGGAGCTTTTCCGTCCTGCTCGATCACGCATCCGATAACCCAGCCAGCTATCGACGACTCTTAGCGTTGAAACCTCGTAGCTCCAGACCGCCGCAGAAACGCCCTCGATTTGACCGTCTCCAACATGCAGAATACCTTCCTCCTCATCATATGAGTATTCGTTCGGATAGCGTTCGGCACGGTGAGGAATGTCCACCCGTAGACGAGCAGTACCTTCCGGTAGGCCTTCTAGCATTTCAGCGAAGTGGTCACCAAACGTCTCGACGGCAATAAACTTCCGACCGAGCTCCGCTGCCATTTCGAATAGCTCCGATGACTTCGTCACGGGAATTCTCACATCTGAGTCTGACAGCTGGTCCCAGAAATTTGACACGAATGAGCGCCCACCGAGAAGTCCCGCGACATACTGAAAGATTTCGGTTGCTTCTACAGTCCGCCCGAACGATTCAGACAGCAGGCTTGCCAACCCGTTGGTGACGTTGGGCCGAAGCCCTTCAGGATCACGGTATAGCGGAATTAAGCTCTTGCCGCCGAACGAACCTTGGAAGTGGTCTAGGTCGGTGATGTGAGATGCAAAGGTTGCCGATGGACCGTATCCGAGCGGCGTCGAAAGCAGGCTGGTCAGATAAATCTGGGCATCGCTATGAGCATTCCAGATGGCGGGCTTGATGTAGTCGCCGACCCTTGCATCGTAGAGCGCCCATTGGCGGTCAAAGCTCCTGTAACAATAACGAACTGGGGTAGGTGATGGTGTGCCGACGGGGAGGTCCGCTAATGCAGGCTCACCTATACCAGGGTGATTACCTCGATCTGATGACCACTCGATTGTTCGATCTCTGGTCTCCTTGAGGGCCGTTCGACGGTCCGGTTCTGAACATCGCAAAAAGGTTTCCCATCGTTCGGCCAAGACCTCTCTAGTGTGCCCGATTGGCCATGTTCTCACAAACTGGGCACCGTTATGCTGCCAAGGAAACAACTGCTGTATAGTGGGCCACTGGGCGTAGACTCCTTCGAGAGCTGGCTTGAACGGAGCATGCCAGTCGCTGGGGCAGTCTCGCCAAGCTAGATCGGCGAAAGTTCTGATCCTTCCAACTTGGTCCAGTTTCTCTGCGCTGCTACCGCTTACACGCGTATAGTGAACCACAGCTGGAACTTCTCGGCTAACCGCGCCTGCTGTGACCCCTACAGCAATGGCAACGGGCGTTTGAATGGCGAAGACGTTGGGCTCGCGGCGCGCTCCGAGCGAACCCCCTCCAAGGTCGATGATCCAGAGTTCATCGAAGGACCGCCGCATTTCTTCGCGCATTCCCACAAAACCCGGCCCTGATAGGTAGCTGGAACCGGTTATGAACGAGATGATGCCAGGAGCTACTTGGCCGGGCTGCCTAGTATCAAACACCTTCCAAAGCGCCCAACGCCAAAAATACACATAGTCGTTGTAGATGCTCCGCAAGTTGACGCCTTGACCCGCTCGGCGCGCAGGCTCGAGGAAATCCTCCAAGATAGGAACAGCTTGGCTTTGATCTCCGAATCTGACCCATCCGCCCTTGCGAGCAGCGCCTTCCTCCATTTGGCGATCGTAGGGAGGATTGCCGATGCAGACTATGACTTGCTGATCCGCCTTAACCCGCCTCGCGTTCTCTCGCTCGTCCGCGAGCGGTTTATGCATAAGCGGAATCAACAGCCCCTCGTTCTGCGGTGTGGGGCTTTCGAGGGTATCTGCAAGAAAGACCCGTAGTGGCTGATCCGCTAACGGATCGTCGTCCTCGTCACCGGCCGCGCTTGCTAGTTCTCTGCTGAGGCGCAAGTGGGCAACGGCGTATGGGCCGATCAATAATTCGAAGCCAATCAGGTTTCTAGCTAGCTCTCGCGCGCGAGATGGCCTTTGCGCTCCAGCCCGCCTATCTACGATTTCCATCGCTCGCTGAATGGCCGCGACGAGGTAAGTGCCAGTCCCGACTGCTGGGTCAAGAACGGTGACTCCCTCGTCTGCGTAGGAATACCGTTTGCCAAATCGGCGTTCTAGGAGGTCAGAGACGAGCCGAACTTGGCACTGCACAACTTGGGCAGGGGTGTAATAAACCCCGGCGTTGCGAGCCAAGACTGGATCATAGGCTCTCAGAAAATCTTCATAGAAGTAGAGCCAGGGATCCGAGACCTCCCGCTGCACATCGTCGGGTTCGAGCGCGTTTAATACCCTTTGAAGTATGCTAACGCCGAGACGTATGTCTTCACGAACCTCCTCTTGTGTAAGGATTCGCAGAATTCGACCGAGCAAAGAGTTTTCAGCGCGCAACGCACGCTCGGCGTCGGCAGGGTCGGAGACGTCGGCGCCTTCTAAGCGGGCCAGTAGCAATGCCGCGGTGAGAGTCTGCGCATAGGCGTCAGCAAACTCAGTGTCAGTAAAATCGGGAAACAGGAATGCCCGCCACTCCTCCCTGAGCGCAATCAGGCTGGGAGTGTTGTTGTCAACGGCCGCTTTTACGTCATCGCGAATGATCCGTGCCAAAGGCGCGAGAAAACGAGCGAGGGATTGAGGTTGATGGGGGACGATTGGATGCCACGTCAAAAACGCACGCAGCAACGCTCCCAATCTCCGGCCGTCAGCCTGTGTGACAGCAGCACGTCCCTGTTCCGTGGGTTCTCCAGTGAGAGTCAGGATCGCCATTTCTTGGCCTAGCTGAAACAGCCGCCATTCCCGCCCGTTCGTGTAAATCAGATTGGGCAGGGCTTGAAATTTTTCCCACTGCTGCTTGTTGCGTCCTCGCATTAGGAGGGGATCGATGGTCTCTCGCGGAGCCTTCAACTCAATATGTCCGCATAGGAGCCCTCCAGACAGTACGCCGATATCCGGCCGCCCCTGCGAGACTACGATCTCCGGAGTAGTTTGAACGTCAAGCTCCTGAAGTTGACCGGCCGCTTCGATCAATGTGGAGACGGGACGCTTGAGCTGCTCTTCGGCTTGACCTCGCGCTAGCCGAGCGAAGGCAGCCTGTAAGCTGTCGGCGAAGGTTTGAGCCGCTTCGAACATGTAGCCTCCCTGTTCCCCAGAAACTGCCCTGCTTCGTTCATCAACACCACACGCTATGCAGGCGGCGCGCCAGAACGCCACAGTCATTCAGATGTATTGGATCGGCGCGGCCTGCCCAGGGTAACCTATTCAATCAGGCCTGATCGCCCCGCAGCTGTGAGATGATCGGGTCGAAAATCTCGGGACAGACGCATCAGCAGTTGAACCCGCGCCTGAACCGCCTCGCGGTCGTCAGCCTTTGGAAACTGCATATTGTCGCTGAGCCAAGCGGCGTTGAGCTTCCAAGGCTCTATATAGACCCCTGCCTGTTCAGCCGCCCATGCGTGGACGTGGCCGACCATGTATCGGCTAGGACGGCCTTTGAAGAAGCCGCGCGGGGCAGCAGGAGGGCCTTTCCCTCGGAGCCTCCAGTTTGAAATCGTTTGAAGGTGGACTCCAATGGCCTTTGCAAGCTCAACGCTAGTAATGAACAACCATGGAGCCATCTGGGCCACTTGAGAGGCATTGAGGCGTTCTCTATATTCCGTTCTCATGCAAATCTCCTTTGAATTTGTGCGAACTATTTCAAAAGAGATTATGACCTTTGGGGTCCTTCGTCCCTGGTTCTTATTGGTCCATTCGTTCCTTAGACAGGCAGGTGCCGTGCCTGCCTATTCAAGCTAGGATGGAGCCGAGACACCTCAGGCATTTGGACAACGGCCGTGACAGCTTCTAGCCGGGATCGCTGAACTTCGCAGCGCTATTCAGGATCCGCGCGATCCCAAAAAGCGCAAGTCCAGCCGAAACCGCACTGGAGAGCGCATACGCGAAAAGCACGAAAGCAAGTAGGCTCAATGCCTTCGTAGGATATGCTTCGACGAGAAACATCGCAGCAAGCGCAACGACCTGCACCAGGATGAAATGCACTAGGCGGGCGGCCAAATCCATGAAGTAAGAATCAGCCTCGCCATCCTCAGCCAAGATGCGGAACGTCTTCATGCTGGGTGCCGCCAAGATGATAGCAACAGCCCCGACGGAAAAACCAAGAAGGTTCGGCAGCACGCTGATCCCAGTATCGACCCAACTCGGGTGCTTCCAAAGCGGTGCTAGCGCCCAAGATGCGCCACACGCGGCAAACAGATAGGGTGATCTAAGCAGTCCTCGCAAGCCGCCGTACGCTGCCCAATAGGCAGCGCCGTCGCCTTGGTTCTTCAAATCAGAAGAGACCGATGGAGCCCATAAGG
>NZ_JBAZPS010000021.1:0-7021 GCF_041648055.1 Brevundimonas sp. | reverse complement strand
TACATCATCACCACGAGTCGGATCACCTCCGGCGAGCTGTCGAAGTAGCGGAACGGGTTGGTGCTCTTGGCCATAGCGACGACGCTAGGCGGACCGGATTACCGGCTGGCTAAGTTTGGGCTGACAAAGCCACGCCTCTCGATGCCGGAAACGTTTGAACGTCCGCTTTCCACCCATAGTGGAGCTTCAAAGAGTTCGCTTTTGGTGTCTCGACGAAGACCCTCGAAAGTGCACTGAAGCTGCGATCTCGGCGAGCCGACTTAGCTCACCAAATCCAGTCTTTGGCCTGCTCTACTTCGACAGCGACGGCTGGTTGTTGAAGCCATTCTGGCCGGGTCGAAATCTGGCTGATGTTCGAGTCTTCCAAAAGCGCTTCTGGGATCGGTGGTGACGTCAGAGCTTCGAAGTCGTGCTTGCCTGCGGGGAGGAGAGGGGACACCAGGGGCATCTCGTCTTCACGCTGAGAGGCTGTCGGTGGATCACACACGATCATGAGAAGATCGATCACACGGTCATCGAAACGCAGTTGCTCGATCCCGGTCAGCACATCCGAGCCGTCTGCTCCCTTCACGCGGTATCCGCCATCTGCTTCGAAGATCCTGTAGTCCGCCCAAGAGCCCGAGAAGACGGCCTCATCCCAGCCTTCCCCTCCGTCAATCACGTCATTCCCCCTGCCACCGGTCAGGACGTCGTCGCCCTCCAGTCCCAGCAATCGATCCTGGCCGTCGCGGCCGACCAGCTGATCGACTTCATCCGACCCGCGCAGTGTGCGCTCGAGGGGTTCGAGACGAACCTGGAAAACGTCGTAGAAGTCGGTGACGTCGCCAACGTAGCGCGCGTAGGACACCACGACATCACCAGACGACAGCACAGTGAGGGATGGCGGTTCTCCGGGTGAACCTGCCGGCCCGCGCACCACGATCACATCGCCATTAGGGGTACCATCGGCGAGAAAGGCGCGGGCCTCGATCGTGGTCAGCCCGCTGGAAAACTGCTCCCACGCTAGAGTGAAACCGCCATCAGGTGTCGCGACGACGGCGTGCAGCATGTTGACCCCAGGCGGTGCGGCATCGACCATGAAACGATCACCGACAGGTTGACCGTCACCGTCGAAGACCTGTGCGTACAGCCCGTCTGTCTGAGACCAGACCACGACGGACCCTCCTTCCGCCAGGCTGACAATCTCCGGCAGGTTCAGCTGTGTGTCGCGCGGTAGCCGCGCCACGTCGCCGATCCTTGTGCCGTCGATGGCAAACCGCTGAACGGCAATGGTTGGGCCGTCGTCGTTGTAGGCTCGCCAGGTCGCGATGTATCCGGTGTCTGTCGCACTGACGCTTGAGTATGACGCGTCGAGGTCGTCGTCGAGTTGCAGCGCTGCCCCGACCGGTTGGCCTGAGGCATCAAAACGCTGCGCCACCACGCCAGACCAGGGGGAATCGATCCGCTGCGTCCAACTTATGAGATAACCACCGTCAGACAGGGCGGTGACGGTCTGGGCATACCCAACTGTGCTGACCTGCGTTTCATTGACCGTGCGTGCCCCGGAGGCGTCAAAGACCTGCGCAAACACGCCGAGCAGGCCGGGGTCGCCCGGTTGGCCTCCAGGTACGGTGTTGTCCCAGGTGATGACGAAACCACCGGAGGCCAGCTCCGTGATGACGGGGTTCCGCTGGGAATAGGTGATTGTCGAGTTAACCAGGGTCTGATCACCGATCCGGTTTCCATCGGCATCGAAGCGCTGCAGATAGATACCGTAGCCACGGTCCTGTTCGCCGGCCCCGCTCCAGACCGTGACGTAACCTCCGTCTGAAAGGGCTATGGACTGAGGCGCGGACTGCCGGCTCAGCACATAGGTGTTGACGCGCTGCTCAGGTCCGATCGCATACGGCATCTGCTACTCCGTGCATACTCACAGCCGACAGATACAGGCCCCCGAATGCTCGATCAACGTCGTGCACAGCACGGTGATTTCTGGAGCAGCAGAGCGCTCTAAACGGTCGGAACGCGCCTTCAATGCACGAGCCAAAAAATGCATTGAGATCGTACTCGCATAACCCCCGGTGTCCGCTTGCTGGCCCGTAGCTCAGGTCCGATATCGACCCATTGCGGACCTTAAGTGGCTCATTCAGGTTGGCCGTCTGGCCGGGGGTGTCCACTGTGAATATCGAACTGCTGAAAGACGTGCCAGGTGGGCCGGAGCTTGTGGAGTGGTTCGACGGGCATGCTCCTCGCTTTCATGACGCCGAGGTCATCAGCATCGAGTTCGACCGCGCCGGGCCGACGTGCCTTCTCCGCGTGCATGGCTTCAAGGTAACCCGCGCGACCAATCCGGATGCTCCATACGTCTTTGAAGGTCATGCCGTCGTCAGCTTCAGGATAAACGAGGTCACCGGGATGCAGCTTAACGATTTCAATCACCAGAACGCGCTGATGGGCCTCAGCATCGAGCGCGGCCCCAACAATGGCTTCCGGGCAGAACTCGATCCCGCCTACGGCCTGTCCGGGTTTATTGAGGGTCGTTCGCTGTCGATTGCCATCGAGCCTGGCATTCCGCAGGGGAGCCAGTATGAGGCTCAAAACGACGTCCGCTAACACCACTCAGGCGACAGTCTGCTCTCGACCCTTAGCGGACACGGCCAACAGGTGTTAGGCTCGCGCGATGAGGCTAAGATCATTCATCATACTTGGAGTGATCGTCGCGCTAGGCGCGTGGTCCGGGGCGGGGCGCGAACGCTTCGTCGCCAAGGACGAGGCCGGTAGGACGATCGCCAGCGTGACGTTAGAGCAGCCCCTGCCAACGCACGACACCACACTGGTTTTTGAGGACGGCGAGGCTTCGTTGACTCGCCCAATGACGTTCGAGACAGCGGGAGCCTTCCAGTGCCATTGGTCCGATCTGGTGATGATCTGCCGTTCAGAGGCCCTAGCCCCCGACGAAGCACGAGGGGATGGTGGTGGGTATGTTCGTCGGCTGAGTAGCGACACAATTCTGGTAGCCGACGAGAGCGGCGGGCTTTCTGGCGACTTCTCCCGTTACCAAGATGGCCGACTGGTTTCGTTCGGCGTGATGGATGAAACCGGCACCGTTGGCTGGCACTACGACCTACGCTGAAATTGCAAACGGGCAGGGCTGCAATGTCCGCTTTCCACCCATAGCGGACATTAGGAACGTCTGCTTTCGGGATGGCCCCTTATGCGCATTTCGCGAACGAGAGAGACTATCAGACTGGAGGCGAAGTGCGCTTGCGCTGGGCCCAGACGCGGTTGTCGAGCGCCTGACGCGTGAGGACATGCGCGTCAGGGCCTGCCAGGGTTGTCCGCGCGAGGCGAGTGAACCGCGCTAACAGACTCCCGCTTCCAATGCCCGTCTTGATTGTGCAATGCTGCCGATTCTAGGGGAGGGCAGTTTGTCCCAGTTGATTATCTCGGGCGGCGCGCCGTGGTCCCGCGTCGTCTTCACGACCTACGCGCTAAGTCTGACATTCTTCGAAACCATCGTCATGGACGCCCTTGTGCGGGGACGCGCGAAACAGGTTCTCGTTCTGTCAGATGTCGAAGGTGTCCGGGCATCTTTGTCCGAAAAAGGCGTTCGCGGCGCGGGTCGGGACTACCTCGTCGAACCGGTCGCCGTGAGCGGCGGTGTCTTCCACCCCAAGATCGGGGCGTTCGTGGCTGATGATCAGGCCATGCTGACCGTCGGATCGGGAAACCTGACGTTCGGGGGTTGGGCCGGCAATCTGGAGCTCGTCGAGCACCTGCACTCCAGCGCCGCGCCCTCCGCATTCCGGGATGCGTCAGCGCTTTTTGAGGCGATGGCCGAACATTCGCGTCTGAAGCATTCGGCCGCCGAGGCGTGTCATGAGCTGTCGCGCGAACTGGCTGACGCAGTGAGAGGCCGCACCGACGCCGGACATGTCAGGCTTCTGCATGGGCTTGGACCAAGCCTAATTGATCAGCTCCGCGATCGGGCCGAGGAATTGGGCGGCGCGACACGGCTCAGCGTCGTCTCGCCCTATTTTGACGATGGCGGGGGTCTTTCGCGCCTGGCTGCGGCGTTGGACCTCTCCGAGGTGCAGGTGCACTGGCATGGCAAAGTCGCTTCGGGCACAGCTCCGAACTGGCCGCGTAAAACGCCTGCGCAGATCAAACCGGTACGCCTCGACTTTCTCACAGCGGACCCGCGGGTTCTTCACGCCAAAGCCTTTGAAATCCTGTGTCGGAAAGGTCGGCTTGTTATTTCGGGCAGCGCCAACGCCAGCGATCGTGCACTGGGCACCAACGGAAACGTAGAGGCTGTTATCGTTCGCGCGCTACGCGATCGTCGCGGCGGATGGAGCGGACACGCCGTCGATACGCCGGTCATGGACCGCGCCCTGACGGCCGAGGCTCTCGAGGAGAGCGAGACGATCGGCGTGCTCCGGGCTGAGCTGAGAGACGCCATCCTCAACGGTTGGATTCTGACGCCGGCCATGAGGGGGCGGGCGGTTGTCGAGCAACTCACCAGCTTGGGCGCGGTGCCGCTCGGCGAAGCCGAGATCGACGAGGCCGGCCGGTTCCGGCTGGAGGCGGCTGGTCTCGAGGCGCAAGCATGGAATGCGGGGCGTCTGGTCTTGCGGGTCCGATGCGGCGACTGCGTCGCTGAGGGGTATGCCGCATCCACCGCCGCCGGCACTGTGGCGCGGCGCATCGGAGCCATGGCACCGCGTCTGTTCGCCATCCTCGGCGGGTCGGAGACGCCGGATGATATCGTCGCGCTCCTCGACTGGATCTTCGACGAGCCGGAACGGCTGCTCCGGTTGGGGGGAGGCGGTGCTTCAAGCGCACCAAGTCGCGCCGATGACGGGGATCGGCTGCTGGGGGTTGAGGATATTGTCTGGTCGCCGGTTCAGGGGGCGGCCGCATCCAGCAATGACCGCGACGAGGCGGCGGTCGTCCAGGCAATCCGGCAGCTCAGACGGATGCTGCGGGGGCGCAAGAGCGCCTATGAACGGCCTGAGACGCCTGAGTCCGGCGATGAGCAGAGCGCGGCACAGCTGAAACGAGCCGACGAGCAGCAGCGTCGGCATGACGCCAGTCTCGCGGCGTCGGAAGGCCTGACTGAGGATTTCCTCAACTGGGCGCTGGAACCGGACCAGGTGGTCGCATGGGGCGTCTTCGCTCTGGAGCTGCTCAATCACATGGCCCAGCGCCTCGACTGGACGCCTGCGGTCTTGCGGGACGCCTTGTCGAAAGTGGCCAGCGCGCTGACGCCCGAGGCGATACCCGAGGCTGATCGTGCCTTGGTCACCGGATCAATTCTGGCGTTGGTTGGTTCAGTTCCGACCGAACGCATTCGTGCCGTCTTTATTAGGATGAAGCTGCCCCTCGATGGTGTGCCTCCGGCCGCCGACGACGCGCCTCTCTACGAACGCGCCGGCGGGGGTGATGTGGCGGCCGCCTGGGCTGCGCTCCAGCAAGTGCGGTCGATCGAAGAGTCGATCGGCGATTTCGTCTATGCCCTTAAGAATCCAGACATAGCGGATCACAAGGTGCTGTCAGTCCAACGACAACTTGTCTCCACTGAGCGCAGGTAGGGCAGGGGAGGCCACGCCTATCCGGCGAGCGTCTTCCACTCAGCCAGGGCGGCTGAGCGTTGGGCCTTGTATGTCTCTCTGCTGATGAGGTGGCGATCCTGGTTGAAGTGGTTGTGGAAGGCGGCATGGACGGAGCTGAACTTCTGCAGCGTCTTCATCTGCCGGAACCTCAGCATGGCCCGTTCTCGTCGTCGGAAGGGCAGGTGTGAGTTCTCCACCCTGTTGTTGGCCCAGCGGCCGAACTCCTGTTTCTCGGTGTTGCCCAGCTCTTTCATCGCAGCCTTGTAGGAGCGCAAACCATCCGTCGTCATCGCCTTGGCCCGGCCGTGCCGCTTCATGAGTTTCTTCATGAACTTCAGTGCCGCGGCTTTGTCTCTGGTCTTGCTGGCAAAGGATTCCAGCACCTCGCCCTCGTGGTCCACGGCGCGCCAGAGGTAGTGCATCTCGCCGTTTATCTTCACGTAGACCTCGTCGAGGTGCCACCGCCAGTGAGTGAAGGCGCGCATCTTCTGAACCCGCTTCCTGCGGATCTCGGCGGCGAACATTGGGCCGAAGCGGTTCCACCATAGCCGTACCGTCTCGTGACAGATGTCGATGCCGCGCTCGGCCAGCAGGTCCTCCACATTCCGCAGCGACAACGGGTACTTCACGTACATCATCACCACGAGCCGGATCACCTCCGGGGAGCTGTCGAAGTAGCGAAACGGGTTGGTGCTCTTGGCCATGGCGAAGACGCTAGGCGGACCGGATTACCGGCTGGCTAAGTTTGGGCTGACAGAGCCCTCAGAACCGCATCGTCGTGGAATTCGCCGCAGACAGCGACGAGGTCTCGACTCAGAGCATGGTGGCTCTCTCTCGCTTCGCGCGGGCACATCCGGACAAGGATCTCCTGATCGAGGGCCATGCGACGCTGGCGGAGTCGGACAACAGTCCAGACTATGCGACCGGACTCTCGCATCGACGCTCGGCCAAGGTGCGGATGGCGATCTGGAACGACGACGTGGAACGACGGCAGTTTTCAGCGCAGCGAACGATGACGTCGTCCGGGTACGGGGCCAGTCGCCCTCTCGACGGGATAGCGCCGGACCATCGGCGCAATCGCCGGGTCGAGGTTTCGCTTCGGGGACCGGACGCCGGCTAGTAGCCGCGCGACCCAATGTAGTACCTCTGCTGCGGCCCTGCAGTCGGTCTCGGCCATCTGAATAGTCACAGTCCGGCGCCGTGCGAGTACCAATCGCTCCTAAACGCAAACACACGGTGTGCTCGACGGACGCGAGCAGGGTGAAGCGGCCCGCCGAGCGTTTGGGATCTGCGGGCGTTCAGACGGCTATGGCGATTTGAAAGCCATCAGGAATTCGAGCAGGTCCGAGCCATCGGTCGCTTCGAGCCTGTAGTCCTGAGCCTGCTCTCTTGGCAGGGCGTCGAAGCGGGTCCGTATCGACTGGGCG
>NZ_JBAZPS010000020.1:0-9752 GCF_041648055.1 Brevundimonas sp. | reverse complement strand
ACACCAACATCCCGAACTCGCCGCCTGACATCCGCCAAGCCGCCACCGTTAGACCTCAGGAATGAGGGGTCCTTATTCGACGCCGATCACACCGCTAACGGGGTCCCTTTTCCACGCCGATCCACAATCAACGTCAGCATCTCAAAATCTGCATGTTTTTCAATGAGTGAGCATGCTCGGGCAGACGAGGGGAACCTCTGGAAAACTCGGATAGGTTGCCTTGCCAAGGTTGGGGTCGAGAGTTCGAATCTCTTCGCCCGCTCCAGTCGAGATTGCTAAGGCAATCAAGAGGTTAGGCAGGGGCGGTCCTTCGGGATCGCCCCCCTCCTTTTTTCCCGCCGCTACCACCCCGCTACCAAAAACTTTTCGGGCGTCTAGCGCTGGCTTGCTACTATCGGGTGAACTTCCATGAAATCCGCTGGACTCTGCTGAAAAAGCGAGCCGCCGTGTCCGCGAACGGTGGGTGGTGAACAAAATCGTGAGCACACTTGAAGTGGCAGCGCTCAATGCGCTTTTCAGAACCGCGCCACCCAGCACGTTCACATCGGTTGTCTTGCGCTTCACGCAATGTCGTATGCACACAGCCGATCGGTTCTGAAGGCCGAACCCCACACATTGCCGGACCAAGCGGGCGGACATATTTGACGAGTATGGCCATGCTATAGGCCAATGATCGACGATGCGCGCCATCGACTAAAGGGCTTCCGCCTTCAGGCGCGCGACGATCCTCATCTGGACGGCAGGCCTATGCCGGACGCGCAATCGCTTCACACCCTTCAACTGATCCGCAAGGGCGTACTTGCGGTCGGCATCCTGGCGGTTGTCATCCTGGCGGTCTTCACGGGGGAAAGGCTCTGGTCAGATGCGGTGCATGCGGGCTTTCGGGCCGCCGGCCTCGTGATGATCGGGATCGCCATCGTTGGACGGGCCTGGTGCTCGCTCTATATCGGAGGCCGCAAGGCCGCCGAGATAGTGGATCGCGGCCCTTATTCCGTAACCCGCAACCCTCTCTATCTGTTCAGCTTCATCGCGGCGCTCGGTATGGGTCTTCAGACCGGCAGTCTGGTTCTGGCGGGGCTGTTCGTGCTTGTGGCTGTAGGTGTCTTCTTCGCCACGGTGAAGCGTGAGGAGGCCTGGCTTCAGGCCCGCTTCGGCGAAGCCTACAGTGAGTATCGGCGTCGCACGCCCCGGTTCTGGCCGCGGCTCTCGGCCTGGCGAGACCTTGAGACGCTTCAGATCCGACCAGACCGGTTCGTGATGACCCTGAAGGACGGTTCGGTCTTTCTTCTGGCCGTACCGATTTTCGCCTTCGTGGCCTGGCTGCAGTCGAAGGGCTGGGTGAATGCCGTCATCACGCTGCCCTGAGCCAATGACACCGGTACCGGCAACCACAAACGGGCGGCCTCCAAGCCTGGCTGTTCACCGCGAGAGTCCGGCATGAGCACCTACACCGTGTTTCCATTCAAGTCGTCCGGCGTTGCGCCGAGCGTCTACTGGATCGAACAGGGCGACGATGTCCTGGCGGCGGCTGAGGGCCTGAGGCTGCTGGCCGACCACCAAAGCGCCGTCCGCGTGACGGTCTGGCGAGGGGAGGCCCTGGTCTTCAGTGGTCCCTCCGCCGAATGCGCCGCGTGGCTCTCGAGCGAGCCTCAACGCCGCTCAGACTGTCCGGCGATCTCCCACCCGGACCAACTCTGCAGCACAGACTGCGGACGACTGCGCCTCGATGTTGGCTGACGTCTGTCTTGGACAAGACGTCAACGGTTCGGGGGCTGCTGCCCCGGTTGCCTCTTCTCCGTCAGCGCCCCGGGACCTTCGCCAGCCTCTGGTCGTCGTCACCCAGACCTTGACCTGAATCAAGGTGTCGTCGCGCACCCGACCTAAGGTGCGTGTGGCTCGATCGGGGCTGCGACGGGTTTGATGATGTGGACGTGACATGGCCCGGCCTCGATCAGGATGAGGCCGACCGACGGCTCCTGTCCGCAGGTCCGAACATCCCTTCTCCTGTGCGCGCCCGCAGCCTGGGCAGGATTCTGCTTTCGACCCTGCAAGAACCGATGTTCCTGCTGCTGGTCGTTGCGGCCGGGCTGTATCTGTTTCTGGGCAGCCTCGCCGAGGGTCTCTTTCTGACCCTTGCCGCGGTCGGGACGATCAGTCTGGTCGTAGTGCAGCAAGCGCGGAGCGAAAGCGCTATGAAGGCGCTGCGCGACCTGTCCGAACCGACCGCCAGGGTCATGAGATCCGGTGTCGCGTGCACGCTCGCCATCGACCGGCTGGTTCAGGGCGACATCCTGCTGGTGAGCGAGGGCCAACGCCTGCCCGTCGACGGTCGCCTGGTCGATGGCGACGTGCTGAGCGTGGATGAGTCGACCCTGTCGGGAGAGTCCGCCCCGGTCATCAAGACCGTGCGCCAGGCGATCTCGGATCCGGACGGCGCCGGCGACGCCGTGTTTTCCGGCACGCTCGTCGTGTCCGGCCAGGGCGTGGTCGAAGTGCTGGAGACCGGGCCGCGGACGAGATTGGGTCAGATCGGAACCTCGCTGGCCGCCATTGCGCCTGACCGGACGCGACTGGAGAGGTCGACTGGACGCCTGGTCGCCCTGTTCGGCTTTCTGGCGGTTGTGCTCAGCGCCACGGTCGTCCTGGCCTACGGGCTGATGCGGGGCGACTGGATCGAAGCACTTCTCGCAGGCATCACCGTCGCCATCTCGCTCATTCCCGAGGAGTTTCCGACCGTCCTTGCCGTGTTCATCGCGCTGGGCGCCTGGCGTCTGGCGCGCCATCAGGTTCTGGTGCGGCGCGGCGCGGTGATCGAGACCCTGGGATCCGCCACCCTTCTGTGCGTCGACAAGACCGGCACCCTGACCGAGAACCGGATGTCGGTGGCCGAGGTCTGGGTCGAAGGACAGAGTGTCGACGCTTCGGCGGGGCCTTTGCCGCCTGATGCCGGTCTGGTCCTAGATGCCGCTGCATTGGCAAGCGCGTTGCAACCGACCGACCCGATGGACCGCGCCATTCGCGAGCGGTCGCCATCGACGGGCGGCGGGACCGTGACCCGGGCCTGGCCGCTCGAAGCTAAGCGGATGGCTGTGATCCAGACATGGCGGCTTGCTGACGGCAAATCGGCCGCCGCGGCGAAGGGGGCGCCCGAGGCGATCTTCAGCCTGTGCAAGGCGTCGGAGAAGACCCTGGCGCCGGCAAGAGAGGCTCTGGATGCGATGGCGGCCAGAGGGCTCCGCGTCCTGGCTGTTGCAACGGTCCGTCAGGTCGATGCTGGATTCACCGATCCGGATCAGGCCCCCTTCATCTTCAGCGGGCTGATCGGCTTTCTCGATCCGGTGCGAGAGGATGTGCCGGGAGCCTTGCAGGAGGCGCGTCGCGCCGGAATCAGTGTGGCGATGATCACGGGCGACTACCCCGCTACCGCGCTCGAGATCGCGCGACAGGCCGGCGTCGATGTGGACCCTGGCGTGATGACGGGAGACGAGATCGCGGCTTTGTCGCCCGCCGAACTTTCGGAACGCATCCGCACGGTCCGGGTCTTCGCCCGCATCCAGCCTCAGCAGAAGCTGGCGCTGGTCCAGGCCTTCAAGGCGGATGGCGAGATCGTCGCCATGACGGGAGACGGGGTCAACGACGCGCCTGCGCTCCAGGCGGCCGATATCGGGATCGCCATGGGAAAGCGGGGGACGGACGTCGCGCGCGAGGCGGCCGACATCGTGCTGATGGACGACAGTTTCGGCGCCATCGTCGGCGGGGTCCGCCTGGGCCGCCGGATCTTCGCCAATCTTCGTAAGGCGCTGACGTTCATCGTCGCCGTTCATGTGCCGTTGGCCGGTCTTGCTCTGATCCCGATCCTGATGGGCGCGCCGCCCCTGCTTTTCCCGGCCCATGTCGTCTTTCTTCAGCTGATCATCAGTCCGGTCTGCTCCCTGGTCTTCGAGGCGGAGCCCAGCGAAGGCGACGCGATGACGAAGCCGCCCCGTTCCGATACAGCGTCGCTGTTTGGTCCGCGCCAGATCGCGTTCGGGGCCCTGCAAGGGGTGGTCATCCTGTCCGGGGTGCTCGGCTTCTATGTCTGGATGCTCGCTCAGGCGCCGGAAACGGAGGCTCGCGCCGCCGCCTTCATCGCCCTTGCGATCGCGAACATGGTGCTGGCTTTGACGGACTCGGCCACCTCGGGCGTGTCTCTGTTCGATCCACACCGCCGGATCTTCTGGCTGATTTGCGCCAGCGCGGTGATCGTTCTGGGGGGCTGCGTGTCCGTGCCGTTCGTCGAGGATCTGTTCCGCTTTGCCACGCCGTCTGGCGACGCTCTCCTCTTGGCCATTGCCGTTGCGCTCGTCAGCGGAGGCTGGGCCGGCCCCTGGCGGTGGATCGTTCAGCGGGCGCAAGCCACGCCCGGCCCGCTGCGGGAAGCGGGGCCCGTCGTGGCCGGCTGATCCGTCCAGTCCTTGATCTGCCTGAACGACGGACCGCGCCGCGGTCAGGCTGACGTCAGGTTTTCCAACCAGCGTCCATTAAACGGAGGTTTCTATGACCAGCACGGCTCCGAAGGCGATCAGGATCATCAAGACCTGGGACTGGGGCGTCCGCCTGTTCCACTGGCTCCTCGTGGCCGCGATCGCGCTCGCCTTTCTGTCCTCAGAGGAGGGCAGCGCCCTGTCACCCTGGCACGGGTCAGCGGGCTGGGTGGCGGCGATCCTGATCGCCTTCCGGCTCCTCTGGGGTTTTGTGGGCGGGGAACACGCACGCTTCGCAAACCTGATCCGTCCGTCGCGGATGGCGGGCCATGTGAGAGGACTGTTCGCGGGGCGGGTTCATGCATCGCTGGGCCACAACCCGCTGGGCGGGATCGCTGTGATTGTGCTTCTGGCCCTCGTCGCCGCGACCACCTTCACCGGCATCACGGGCGGCGAGGGCGGGCATGAGGCCATCGCCTACATCCTTCTGGCTATGATCGCCCTGCACGTCGTCGCGGTGGTGGCCATGTCGTTCTTGACCCGGGACAACCTGATCGGCGCCATGATCACCGGCAGCAAGAAAACCACTCACTTTCCTAGTGCCTTGGATGCCACCCCGCCGGCGCGCTTGGCCGTTCCCCTCGCCGTTCTCGTCGTGGCGGGGTCCGCCTATGCCGCGACCCGCATCGACCCGCAGGCCTTCACACCGGGCGCGCATGGCGAAGCCGGCGAAGGCGGTGACGGCGGCGAAGCCGGGGAAGCGGACGAAGACTGAACCGGCTTGAGCACAGCCGGGCTAGATGACGGTCCCGAACAGGTGGCCGATGCCGGCGGTCAAACCCATGGCGAAGGCCCCCCAGAAGGTGACGCGAACGATAGCCTTGGCGATACCGGCGCCTCCGACCCTGGCGCCGATGCCGCCCAGCAGGGCCAGCCCGACGAGGGCTGAGCCCGACACCAGGGCGACGAGCAGCGATCCGGGGGCCACGACCACCATCGCCAGCGGCAGGACCGCTCCCACCGAGAAGGTTGCCGCCGAAGTCAGGGCGGCCTGGATCGGGCGCGCCGCCGTATGTTCCGATAACCCCAGTTCGTCCCGCGCGTGCGCCCCCAGCGCATCATGGACCATCAGCTGGCGCGCGACTTCCAACGACACATGCGCATCGACGCCCCGGCTGCGATAGATCGCGGCCAGTTCGCGGGTCTCGGCATCGGGGTCAGCATCGAGCTCGGCGCGTTCGCGTGCCAGATCGGCCGCCTCCGTATCGGCCTGCGAGCTGACCGAAACATATTCGCCCGCCGCCATCGACATTGCGCCGGCGACCAGGCCGGCAACGCCCGCGACGAGGATTCCGGTCTTGCTGGTCTGGGCGGCGGCGACGCCGACGATCAGACTGGCAGTGGACACAAGCCCATCATTGGCCCCCAACACAGCGGCGCGGAGCCAGCCGATCCGGGAGACCAGGTGGCGTTCGGGATGGCGCTCAAGTCGGCTCATGATTGGGTCTCGGTGGAAGGGGAAAAGACGAGGATCAGTTCGGACCGATCCGGCCGGGTCTCGATCCATCCACCATGCGCCGCCATGATGCGCGAGACGATAGCCAATCCCAGACCCGCGCCGCTTGTGCTGGCGTGATCTCCACGGCGATAACGTTGGCTGAGGTCAGCAAGGCGCTCCGGCGTCAGTCCGCCCCCGCCGTCGCTCACCGAAAGCCTCGCGCCCGGGCCGGCCGTAACCGTCACCGTTCCGCTGGACGGCGTCACCCGCAGCCCGTTCTCGACCAGATTTCTAAGCGCGGCGCCGATGGCCTCTCGGCGACCTTTGACTAAGACGTCACCATTGAGTTCCAACGCCACCGACTTGTCGTCCGCGACGGCGAGAGGGGCATACTGCGAGACGATTTCCGTAGCGATTTCGGCCAGATCAACCGAAGTTGCCGACACAGGAGCCGCCGCCTGCGCGTCCAGCTGCGCCAGCACCAGAAGCTGATCGACCAGTCGCGACATCGCCGAAACATCCCGTTTCAACCGCTGGCCCTCGGGCGATTCGAGCCGATCCAGCTCGAGCGCGAGCACGGCCAGCGGCGTTCGCAGTTCATGGGCGACGTCGGCGGCAAAGGCTTCCTGACGGGTCGCGGCTTCATCGAGACGCGAGAGCATACCGTTGACGGCGTCGGCGAAGCCCGTCGCCTCGGCCGGAAAGTCATGCACATCGACCCGGAAACCCTTGTCGGCGGCCTGGGCCGCCTCAATCCGCGCGCCGGCGAGGCTCAGCGGCCGCAGGGATGACCGGATCACCCAAAGCGCAGCCAGGGTCATGGGCACGATCAAGACGAGCATGGGCACCACGACATGGTCGGCGACCTCGTTCGCGATCCCCGCAAACTGGATTTCGTCCCGCCTCGCGCGGGACGACAGGCCGTATTCGACCCCGACGAATAGCAGCAGGATGAAGCCCCCGATGACGCTCATCAGCGCAAACCCGAGCATCAGGCGCTGGAAGATAGAGGGGGTGCGGGTCAAGCGACGGCGTCCCGCATCAGATAGCCCAGCCCACGGACGGTGTGCAGCATTCCTGTGCACCCCGCATCGTCGAGCTTGCGACGAAGTCGGGAGACCGCCACCTCGACGGCATTGGGCGTGACCGGCTCGTTGAATGCATAGAGCGATTCCTCCAACGACCCCCGGGTCACGACCGAACCCGCCCGACGCATCAGCGTCTCCAGAAGGTCGCCTTCACGGCGGGAGAGTTCGATCGGCAGGTCACCGTGCGCGGCCTGGCGCGACGCGACGTTAAAGGCGAGCGCGCCGACGTGAAGCACCGGCGTCATCCGCTGACCGGGCCGCCGCAGGATCGCGCGACACCGCGCCGACAGCTCCGAAGCCTCGAATGGCTTGACCAGATAGTCGTCCGCGCCGGCGTCCAGCCCCGTAACCCGATCGTCGAGCCCCCCGCGCGCGGTCAGCACCAGAATGGGCGTCAGGTCGGTCGCGCGCCGCAGGGTCCTGACCCAGTCGAGCCCGTCGCCATCCGGCAGTCCGAGGTCGAGGAGGATCAGATCGTAGGTCGCGCTGGCGACCGCCTCCGCCGCGCCCTCGATGTCCTGACGCCAGTCCACGACGAAGCCGTCGCGGGCGAGCCCTTCGCTCAGGAGCTCGCCCAGCCGGACCGTGTCTTCAACGAGGAGGAGACGCATGATCGACATCCGTTCCGCTGGCGGCGCGTTTCCAGCCGGTCACCATCGACATGACCAGATTTTCGCGGTGGCGCCAGCTTTCCACGAGGGCTGCGACGACATGCAGGATCGCAAGCGCCATGATGGTGTTGGCGGCGGTCTCGTGAGTGGCCTCAAGCCAGGGTGCTCCCCAGAAGGCATCGAGTCCCATCATCCAGCCGGTGACGCCGCAGGAGAGCGACAGGAGGATCAGAGCGATCATCATCAGGCCGCCTGCAGGATTGTGACCGATGTAGCGCGGCTCACGCCGCTGGATCATGGCCGTCAGGTAGCCGGCGAGGCGACGGGGGCCGGCAATGAAGTCGGAGAACCGCGCATGCTGCGGACCGACAAAACCCCAGACCAGCCGGATCGCGATCGCCGCGACGATCACATAGCCGACGTATCGGTGCACCGCCTTCAGCTCACGAAACACAGTCAGGTTGGCGACGATCCCTGTGACAAGGGTCCAGTGAAACAGTCGAACGACCGGATCCCAGACCTTGGTGCGCTTGGGTGTCTCCGCAGGGGATGGGGCGAGTGACCCATCCCCAAGAACCACGGTTGCCTTGGTCACTGCGCTCAATCCTCGTTGTTCTGGACCACGGCGCCAGTCACTGGGTTGAAATAGACCTCGGCGCGACGGCCATTGGCGGCGCGGGCATAGATCTCGTAGCAGCTGCCGCTGACCTGAAAGACGCGGATGTTGGTGTAGCCGAGTTGGGCCACACGAGCCCGCATCTGGGCCTCGGTCAGCCATTGGGCGCGGGGCGCGGTGGTGCAAACCGGGCCGGCCGAGACCGAGGTCGCAAAGCCGGTCATGGCCATGCCTACGGTAGCGGCGAGGGTCAGGGCGATGCCCGAAGGAATCAGGAACGTCTTCATGGGGAGCCTCGAGAAAGCTGGACTTGTCGCCGGACGACATCACCCGGTGACGCCAACCTGACGTCCGAAGCTGACGGCGACCTGACGGCTGGGGCGACATTCAGTCCGAACGTGAGCGGCCGGGTGATTTCATTTCGTCAGGCTCCGGTCAGCCTTCGGGCCGAGACAGCACCGGCGCATCGGGCGCATCCCAGACACCGGAGCCTTCCCATGACCCTCAAGATCTTTCTGACCACCGCCGTCGCCGTCGCCCTTTCGGCCGGAGCGGCATCCGCTCAGGACCTGAACCCGCAGACGCGGGCCAATCTGGAAGCCGCCATGCATGGCGAGGCCTTCGCCAACCTCAAGTATCTTCGCTACGCTGAGGTCGCCCGCGAGAGCGGCAATGCCGAACTGGCCCAACTGTTCGAAAGCTCCGCCAACGTCGAGGCCAACGAGCATTTTGCGCGCGAAGCCGACGCCCTGAAGCTGGACGGGACCAACGAGGCCAATCTGGTGGATGCGATGGCCGGGGAGCAGTACGAGAACGTCACCATGTATGTCGGGTTCGCAGATCAGGCCCAGGCAGCGGGCGATACGCGCGCTGCAGCGATGTTCCGGCAGATCGCCTCCGACGAAGGTGATCACTACGAACGCTATCGCGCCGCAGCTGAACGCCTCCGTCAGGCCCGCTAGACTGTATTGCGCTGCTCCCTTCGTCACGAGCGGACGAGGGGGGCACAGGCGTGGGTAGACCTGTGGCTGTATGACCTATTCCCGGTTTCTGCAGTCTTTGGTCTGGACGCCAGCGTCGGCCCGCCCATCCCACGGTCGTGAACGTCTGACGCCTTGTGGTCGGCCGGTCCTGCCGTACATCTCGAAGACCCTTAGGTCAGAGATGCTCACCGAGACCGAAGCCGTGGCGGACAACCGACCATAGCGCGTTCGCTTTGGTAGCGGATCCACTCCTCCATGTTTCCGCAATGAGCTGTCGTTTTATTGGTGATTAAAGGCGACGTTCGGCACATCGAACGGATAGCCCCTGTCCTTGAAGGGTGGTTACACAGGGTCTTTGTAAGCGCTTAGGCTCAGGACCCATTGATGTGATGTGCTCGATCTGATTCAGGCTCTGTAAGGAGACTGGATATGAGCGACCTCTATTGGCTGACGGACGAGCAGATGGCGCGGCTGCAGCCGCACTTCCCCAAGA
>NZ_JBAZPS010000019.1:0-10114 GCF_041648055.1 Brevundimonas sp. | reverse complement strand
CCATGGGGCCATTGGCAACAAGACGCCGATCACGCTGATGAATCCGGGTGACACAGCCAGCCTGTCACCCTGACTCGGGCCGGAAAACTCCAGCTTCGAGTGCGCCAGAAAACGGGGGCGGATCACGGGCCGGAAAACTCCAGCTTCGAGTGCGCCAGAAAACGGGGGCGGATCATCAAGGGCCGGACTCTAGCTCCGCGTGGAGGAAATTCTCAGGGGCACGTCAGATTGCCCCCATGTCATCGATTAGCCTGCTGATTTTTTCGATCACATCTGACGCAGTCACGGTTGGGCTACTGGCTTTATGTTGAGACCGGGCCAGCCGTTCCAGTTGCTGTGCCTCGGCGTCCACCCGCCCCTGCCCCGCGCCGAACTTCTGGTAGGGAAAGGCCTGGTACATCAGGCGGACATCCTGTCCTTCCCGGATGAAGCCGGACGCCCGCGACGGAGCGTAGAGTTCGGCCTCCAGCGGCGCATTTCCTGCTGTAACGACCGCCACGGCCGCTCCGGCCGGCAGGCTCTGCCCGCGACGGACCGGCAAGGCTGCAACCCGACCGTCCACGGTCGCCACCACCACGTAGTGGGATTGAGATTCCACCTGGGTGCGCTGCTGTTCGAGGCCCGCCCATGCCGAGTCGGCTTCGGCTCCCGCCGCATCCAGATCAATGGAAATCACGGCCAGCCGGGCGTCCACTTCTCCGATCTCGCGTTCGTAGGTCAGGGCGGCGCCCGCCAACGCCGCCTCAGTTTGGCTGCGCCGCCTCCCTGAAATGCGAGAGACGGCGCAGCCAAAGCGTCAGAAGCTGTAGCGCAGCCCCACGCCGTAGCTCGCCGGGGCGCCAACCAGACGCGAAGCGCCGTTCATCTCCGGGAAATAGACCTCGTCGGTAATGTTGCGACCATAGGCGTAGACTGCCCAGTTGGCCGAAGTTTCCAGCTCCACGCGGGCGCTCAGGAGCGTGTAGGCCTCAGCCGTATTGCCCGGTGCCGCATTGAGGCGATTGGACTCCTCGCCGTGGTGCGAGACGGCCAGACGCGAGTCGAGACGCCAGCCGTTGGCCAGGACAAGGCCATGGTTCAGCGACAGGGTTGCGGTCACATCCGGCGCGCCCGGCAGGGGATCACCGACGGTCGACAGCACCTCGGCCACGCGGGCCGAGCTGAACGAGATGATGTCGGTGTCCAGGAAGGCAGCCGCCAGATCGAGGTCCAACGTCTGGTTGGCGCTCTCGAACAGCAGCGCGTTGACGGCGAACTCGATCCCCTTGCTTTCGGCCTCGCCGACGTTGGCCCGGCCATTGGTGTCATTGGCCAGGCGGGTCGTCGCCTGCAGTTCCTTGAACTTGTAGGAGAAGGCGTCCAACGACACGCGCAGGCGCGCGGTGGTCCAGCGCAGCCCGGCCTCATAGGCCGTGACCGTTTCGGACTCGAACGGCAGGGTCTCAGCCTGGGTGAAGATCGAGGTCCCGTCGAAACCGCCGCCACGATAGCCCGTACCGGCCGAGACGAAGACGTTCAGGTTCGGGTTGAAGGCGTATTTGGCCGTGACCCGGCCCGAGACATTGTCATCCTCGAACGACCGGTCCCAGACGAAGGGGTTAGTGGTGGCGAAGGTGGTGGTGAAGGTCGAGATGCCCCACGGGTTGAGGTCGTCGTTGCGGCCGCTGAAGGTGGCTTCGTCGCGGGTGTAACGCAGGCCGCCCGACAGGGTCAGCTTGTCAGTCAGGTCATAGTCGACCTGGCCGAAGACGGCGAAGCTGTTGCGGGTCTGCTTGTGCAGGTTGTCGTACTGGGTTCGCGCCGTATAGCTGGTCCAGTGAGTGTCGAAGTCAATGTCGTCCGAGACGTAGAAGCCGCCCACGATCCAGTCCAGACGACCACCCGTGTCGTCGCTGAGGCGCATTTCCAGCGAGGTCTGGCTCAGCGTCTCGTCGGCGTCGAAGCGCGAGGCCGGATAGGGCGAGCCGTCGCCATTGCCCTGGACCGAGCGGGTCGTGCCCTGGACGTTGCCGATCACGGCCAGGTTCAGGTTGTCGCCCAGCCGGTGCTCCAGGGCGCCCGACACGCCGTAGATGTCGATGCTCTGGGTCGGATATTCCGAGGAGAAGAATTCGTAGGGATCGTCGTTCTCGCCCGCATTGGCGATGTTAGAGTCCAGAGAGGCCGAGATCCGGTCGTACTGGCGCGTATCGCCCCGATCCCGGCTGCCGAACAGCTTCAGCGTCAGGGTCGTCTCCGGGCTGAAGTTCAGAGCCACGGTGGCGCGCCCCGCGAACAGGTCCGTGTCGCCGAAGCCTTCGCGGCGGCCCGGATCGACGATGGCTGGGACCTGAGTCTGGAGGACGCCGCCGATCACGGGACGGTAGCCGGCGAGATCGCCCGCGCCGGCGCCCGTCATGAAGCCCCCGCCCTGCTCGGCCAGCACGGCCAGGCGCACGCCGACCTTGTCGCCCAGCGGACCGCCGACGGCCGCCTCCAAGGCGGTGTAGTCATGGCTGCCGATCTCGACGCGGCCCGAACCTTCAACTGTGTCGCCGGGCCCTTTGGTGATGGCGTTGATCACGCCGGCCGTGGTGTTGCGGCCGTACAGGGTGCCCTGCGGCCCTTTGAGGATCTCGACGCGATCCAGGTCGAACAGCGGCATGCCCAGATAGGCGTTGGAGGTCTGATAGACGCCGTCCACGTGCAGGGCGACCGATGGGTTGCCGTTGGGCTTGTAGTCGTCGGCGCCGCCGATGCCGCGGATGCTGATCAGGCCGTAGTTGGTGCCGCCGAAGGCGTAGTTGATCGAGACGCCCGGAACCTCGTCCACCAGGCCCGCGACGCTGTCGATGCCGCGACGCGCGGCGTCTTCGCCGTCCAGCACGGTGACGGCCAGCGGCACGTCCTGGATGCGCTGCGCGCGCTTCTGGGCGGTGACGATCACCTCGTCGACGGTGGTGACGTCGGCGGCTGCGGTTCCGATCTGCGAAACAGAAAAGGTGCGCTCGCCGACCTGGGTCGCGACCAGGCCCGATCCGGCCAGGATTTCGCGCAGCGCCTGGGCTGGCGGCATGAGGCCGAAGACGCGACCGGCGCGCTTGCCGCGCACCAGTTCCGGCGAGAAGACCACCTGGACATCAGCCGTGCGGGCGAAGCTGGTCAGGGCCGTTTCCAGCGCCTGGCCTTCAATGGCGAAGGCGATCGACTGGCCGCCCGAGGCCTGCGCCAGAACCGGCGAAGCGACGGCCAGAACAGCGACGGCGCTGCAGGCGAGCAGGCCGCGTTTCAGAGTGCGCGAAAGCGGCGAGGAAATGGTCATTGGTAGCCCCTGAAGTGGAAGACCGGCGCCCGGCCGGTTCGTTCTCAGGAACGGGAGCGACCGCGCGAGTCCCCACCCGGTCTTGGAAATTTCATCGAAGCGTAGTCGTTTCGTCAGGCGTTCGAATGCGCCAGACGCCGTCCGGCGCGCGCTTCACGGAAAGGGCGAAGCCGGTCGCCAGGGCCAGGGCGAACTCTCGGCCGCCATCGTATCGGAAGGAGCCGGAGATGCGTTTGTCTCCGGCCGCCTGGTCCTCGATCGCCAGGCGATCGGCGGAATAGTGGTTGAAGGCGGCGACGACCTCGCGCAGCGGACGATCCCGCACGACCAGCCGGCCCAATCGCCACGCCGTCTCGACTTCGACATCGGCGGCGGCCTTCTCCAGCCGACCGTCGCGGACATCCACACGCTGGCCCGTCTCCAGGCGAACCACGGCTCCCTCGCCGCCCCGGTCGGCCAGGGAAAGCTGTCCCTGCTCGACGAGGACGTCCGGACGGTCATCCAGATAGGTCAGCTGGAACCGCCCCTGCTCCGTCGTCAACTCCCGCTCGCCTACGCGCAGGCTGAAGGGCTGGGCCGCATCGGGCAGGATGTTGAAATAGGCCTGACCTGTCTCCAGCACGACCGCGCGCCTGCCCTGTCCGTAGTCGAGACGCAGGCGGGTCATGGGCGCCAGCGTCACCTCCGAGCCGTCGGGCAATGGCGCGGTCAACCGCTGGCCGGCCCGGGTCGAGATCAGGGCCCGCGCCGGAGACGCCGACGTCATCAGCCAAAGGCCGCCGCAGGCCGCCGCGACGGCGCCGCCGGTGAGGCCGAACAGGGCGCGCCGCCGGGTGAACCGGCGATCTTCCGGCCCCAGCGCCGAGGACCGCAGCGCCAGAATCTCGGGTTCTGCGGCGTCCAGCTCCAGCAGACGCCAGGTCTGCTGGCAGCTTCGATAGGCGCGGAGATTCTCAGGGTCCTCGTCCAGCCAGCAACGGAAGCGGGCCTCGTCCTCGGCGCTGGTCAGGCCGCCGCCGTTCAGCCGCGCGAACCAGAAGGCGGCGGGATCGGCATGGTCGTCGTTGCCGGGGCGCGGAAGGGCGGGAAACATCAGCGGTCGCCCTCGACCAGGTCGAGCCTCAGGGCCGACATCGCCCGCGCCATGTGCTTCTCGACTGCGCTCACAGAAATTCCCAGTCGCCCGGCGATCTGGGGGTAGGTCAGGTTTTCGAACCGCCGCAGGATCACCACTTCGCGTGCCCGGGGCGGCAGGGCGTTCAGCGCCGCCAGCATCCTTTTCAAACGCTGTTTTCCGGCGACGATCTGTTCTGCCCCCGGTTCTTCGCTCTCAGCGACCAGGTCCGTGATCTCGACATGGCGCCCCTGCCCCCTGGCCTGCTCGTACCGGCCACGGTCCCTCGCGATATTGGCGGCCGCCTCGAACACGTAGCCGTCGACGTTCTCAAGACTGAGGAGGTCCGCCCGGCGCAACAGACGCACGAAGAGCTCCTGCACCATCTCCTCGGCGTCCGCCGGGGTTCTGGTCCGCCTGAGAAAGTAGTGGAGCAGCGGACTGCGGAGTCGTCTCGTCAGGCTCGCAAACCCTTCGTCGGGCGCGAGGTTGGGCGACGGACGAACCGTACTGATCGACGCTCCATGTTCCTGGCTCACAGACGGCAGATGGCGCTGGAGCGTCACCGTCTGATGTCGGTGGGACGACATTTGCGTATCAATCGATGCGCCCGCGCCAATGCGGAGGCTCACCGGAGAAAACCGTCACACTGCTTGGCTATGGCGTCCCAACCCAGCAGTTCAGGACGGGACCCATGACCATGTTCAAACGGATCGGCGCGAGCCTGTCTCTGGCTCTGTCGCTCGGAGGCGCGTTGCTGGCGACAGCGGCTCCGGCCTGGGCCGAGGTCTTCACCGTGGCTGTCGTTTCGGACACCCAGAACTACTCCGACATCACCCTGCCGCAGCCGCGCGGCGCGGACACCTTCGCCCAGCAGATGCGCTATCTGGTCGAGACGCGTGAAGAGAAGAATCTGGCCTTCGTCTCCTTCGTGGGCGACATCGTCCAGCACGGCGACGGCCAGTTCCGACGCGCGATCCCCGACGCCGAGGGCGAATACCAATACTTCGACTCCCGCGAGGAATGGGACATCGCCAACCGCGCGATTTCGATCCTGACCCGCAGCGGCCTGCCCTTCGGCATGGTCCCCGGCAACCACGACTACGACAACTATTCCTGGTGGGCGGAGAACGGTCCCGGCGCCTCCAAACCGCTGACGGGCGGCCGGGCGTGGAGCCTCTATTTTGGACCGGATTCGCGTCATTTCGGCGGCAAAGCTTGGTACGGCGGCGCTTCCGCGAACGGATTGAACAGCTATCAGACGTTCACAGGGGGCGGGAAGCGGTTCCTCCACCTATCGTTGGAGATGGAGCCGCCGCAATCCGCGCTGAACTGGGCCCAGGGCGTGATCGACGCCCATCCCGGCCTGCCGGTCATCGTCACCACCCACGAGTGGCTGAAGCCCGACGCGCAGGAGCGTTCCAACGGGTACGACAGCTACTTCGCCGGGGCCGACAATCTGTCTCCAGATCAGGTCTGGGATCGCTTCATCCGCAAGAACGCGATGATCTTCATGATCCTGAGCGGGCACAACTACACTCGCCCTGTGGACGGCGTGTCCAATGGCGAGAACCTGCGGATCGACCTCAACGACGCCGGTCATCCCGTCTATCAACTGATTCAGGACTACCAGGGCAATACGGTTGGGCGGGATGGCGCTGCGGGCTCAGCCAACGGCGGCGCAGGCTGGCTGAGGTTCATGGCGTTCGACACCGACACCCGAAAGATCCGCTTCTACACCTACTCGACCTTGCTAGGCCGCCAAGCCGGCATCAATGGAGAGGCCACCTTCGGGGTCGCGCCTGAACGATCAGCGTTCGAGTTGGACTTCCCGCCACAGCTTCAACATTGACCAGGTCTGCCACAGCGCCATCACCGGCAGCGGCAGGACCCGACCGGGCAATGTAGAGACAACTACAAGCTTTGGACTGCGCACAAAAACTCCTCTCGGAACATGGCCTTTCAGGCGATGGGTGAGAGACCATGTCGCATGGGGGCAGGCCCTAAATGCTGGTGCCGAATGTCATCGGGCGGATACCGTTGAAAAAGTCGGTTTGCTGACGGGACAGCACGGCTACGTGGTCAGGCTGTGACGGGGTTCGTAACGCGTCAGGCCTTCAGACAGGCACTGGGGAGGTTTGAATCGGGATCAGACGGGCCATTTTGCGCAGGTTCTGGGCGGTGGCGGCGAGGAGGAACTCGTCTCGGGCGCCGCAGGGACCGCGAAGCCGCAGCCGGTCCAGCCTGAGGATGCGCTTGAGGTGGGCGAACAGCATCTCGACCTTCTTCCGTTCGCGTCGGGAGGTGACGTAGGCGTCGGTCCTGGCGATGTCGCGGGTGACGTCCCTGGCGTCTTCGTGGATGGAACGGGTCACCTTCCGAGCCGGCCCGTTGGGGCAGCACTTGGGCTTCAGCGCACAGGCATCGCAATCGATCTTGGAGGCGCGATAGCGATAGGTGTCATCCGGTGGAGTGTCGGGGTGATCGGCGCGGAAGGCCCGCCGATATTGCTTCAGTTCCTTGTCTCCTGGGCAGCGATAAAGGTCGGCGGCGCGGTCGTAGGAGAAGTCGGCTCGGGAGTAGGTCCCGTCCGTCCGGCCGGACTTGTCGATGATCGGGATGTGGGGTGCGATCCCTCGGTCGTTGACCAGCCATTCCAGCATCTCGGCCGAGCCATAGGCGGTGTCGGCGGCAAGGCGATCGGGGTGGAGATCATGCTTATCCTGAACCCGCTCGATCATGGTGCGGGCCGCGGTCAACTCGGCTGGCCGCACGGCGGTGGACGCCTCGACATCGACGATGACGGCGTGCTTCAGGTCGATCAGGTAGTTGGTGGCATAGGCGAAGAAGGCCGGCCCCTTATTAGCGGCGGTCCAGCGCGCGGCCGGATCCACCGGCGAGATGAACTTGGGCGTCACGGGAGTGGCCCCACCGAACGCCGCGTCGTCCAGCACCGCCAGATACTCGTCGATGGCCCGGCTCGACGCCTCGGGCGGCAGACCGGGATCACCAGGCACGCTGCGCTCGCGGTTCGCCTCGGCCTTGATCAGGCTGGCGTCCACGGCGAAGCCCTCGCCGCCGACCAGGCCTTCGGACATGCACCGCCGCAGGACCGTGTCGAACAACTGACGCAGCAGGTCACTCTCGCGGAAGCGGCCGTGGCGGTTCTTGGAGAAGGTCGAGTGGTCCGGCACAGCCCCCTCCAGACCCAGCCGGCAGAACCAGCGATAGGCCAGGTTCAGATGGACCTCCTCGCACAGCCGGCGCTCCGACCGGATCCCAAAGCAGTAGCCGACCAGCAGCATCCGGATCAGCAGTTCGGGATCGATCGAGGGGCGGCCCATTGCGCTGTAGAACGGAGCCAGATGCGCACGCAGCCCCTCAAGCTCGACGAACCGGTCGATCGACCTCAGCAGATGGTTCGCCGGGACGTGATCCTCCAGCGAGAACGTATAGAAAAGAGCCGCCTGATCGACCCGCCGCTCGCCCATCATCACGCTGCCTCCAGCCTCAATGGCCAGAGTGAATCAGCCCCCGCCGCCCGTGGCAATTGCCGACTTTTTCAACGGTATCGGTGTACTACGGACATTCGCTTGTAGGCTAACGGGTAGAGACGAGCTCGAAGCCCCTTGAACGTGCTAAAATTCGTGCAGCTTGCGCCCACTCCATCCGTCAATGCGACGGATCGACGTGCAGGGCTCGGGCACGCAGATTCTCTGCATCCGCAACAAAGCGGGCTAGTTGATTGTTCCGCCAACGCAAGTCCAATCTTTCGTCACTCTGAAATTCCATCAGCACGCGTTCTGCGTGAAGATTAATTTCAGTGTGCGCCGCCTTACCGAAATAGGATTTCTTTAGCGTATAAAAATAGTTGCGCAGAACATCCTGAGCCTCGCGGAATTCTCCCCTGCTCAACAGATCATCGATGAACACACGAAGCACCTGAACAGTAGCCCGAGCTTGTCGTAGCGCCACTGCATCCCTACGGCCTAGAGTGTGGATATTGGCCAACCGGCTCTGAAAACAATGCAAAGGATGCATTACCAGAACGCTCACCCCCTGCCCTTGGGCGTCCTCACCTCCAATAGTTACGAACTGCCTGCGCAATTCGGCATCATTGACGCCAAGAACGCTGCGCATGAAGTCGATCTTCACCTCTCGCCCGTTCAACTCGCCAACGAACAGGGCCGCGTTCGGCGTATGATCCGCGCCATCGGGCAAAATTAGCTTCCCGCCCAGATCAGCGACAAGCCCATCCTCCGCAGCGGAATTATGAAGAAAATCAATATCTTTGCTGGTGAACGGCCCATCCTCGAGAAGCTCTGGTAAAGCCCCTCGGTAGAACTCAACCCAGAGATTGACAGACTGTCCGCCCACCACGATCGCTTCCGCGTCAGCAACGATCTCCAGTATCCTGGCAACCTCCGCAGCCTCAAGGTGAACGGCACCGAGGTCGCTGTCTGCGTTAGCTGACAGAATTCAGCCTCTTGCGCCCGACGGCCTGAAGCTCAAATCTGGACACACCAAGCGAGGAAAAGAAACTGTTGGCTGCGGCGAGTTCGCGCGCGCCTACTTGGCCATCGTCAAGCCTAGCTTCGTCAGCACGACGGCAGGCCGCCTTCTCAGCACCCCTCCGCTGCAGGTCGTATCTATCGAATGCGCGCATAACCATTCTCACCACCAACCACCAATATATACTCAATGCGCCGAACGTCCAATGTCCGATTTCACGCCCTACCGTCCGCTGCCGCCAGACCAGAAGCGAATATTTGCTCCACAACGTCGGCGAGAACTTCACGCGGTACGGTGATACCTCGATAAAGACGCATACGGCCTCCCAGCTCTGTCAGTTGCGCAGAACTATGATCTAGGTTCTGCCCCATAAGCCACGCCCACCTGCTGATCTGAGAAATGCAGAGGAACCTGCAAGGTTTTGGTCTGAACGCACATACTTCACTGAAAACTTCGCCTTGCAGGCGAAGAGTGCGGCGATCGCCCGGGTAAAGGCGATGTGGGTCTCGATTGCAGTCGGGCTAGGTAGTGTGGACAAAGTGGATTCCCAAATCACCAGATGACTGATTCAAGGCTGCTCTTTGCGGAGAGTGGCGTTGGTTCGTGGTTTGATGTCGGACGAGGAATGGGCGTTCTTCGAGCCGTTCGTTGTCGAGAAGGGGCCGAGACGGGGGCGGCGTCCTCGTGATCACCGACGGGTGCTGGACGGAGTGTTCTGGATCGCTCGGACAGGCACGGCCTGGCGTGACCTGCACAGCCATTTCGGCGAGTGGAACTCGGTCTATCGGCAGTTCCGGCGCTGGACGCTGGCGGGGACCTGGGAGGTGATGCTGGAGGCGCTGAACGAGGCCGGCGCAGGGCATGGCAGCGTCCAGATGATCGATTCCACCATCATCCGCGCCCATCAGCACGCCGCCGGCGCGCTAAAAAAGGGGATGAGGACCAGGGTCTTGGCCGCTCTCGCGGTGGCTTCTCGACCAAGATCCATCTCCGCAGCAACGCTTTGGGCCTCCCTGTTGCGGTCACGCTGAGCGGCGGTCAGGTCTCCGATGTGAAGGGCTTGTCCGTCGTCGAAACATTTGGCGCAGGTTTGGCGTGGCGTTAACGGAGAGCGGGCCTCGTCAGGGGTTGGCTTTTAGGCGGCGAGCTTGCGGTGCTGCAAGCGGCGATGTTCGATGGTCTGTTTC
>NZ_JBAZPS010000018.1:0-15950 GCF_041648055.1 Brevundimonas sp. | reverse complement strand
ACCTCGTGCATCTGCCCATCTCGGCGAAACCTTCTGGTGGGCGCCTCCAGGCGTGCGACGTGAGCACTGCGGCTCCGCCTGGACAGCTGCCTCGGGCGCCATGACACGCACTCAAATGGAGGAGGTGCGTCGGGTGTCGGAAAGCTGGTCTTCCTCGCTGCAGTCGGCTGTGCGCGTTGCGATCGAGCCGAGGTTGGTGTCACTCGGATGCTCATCCTGAGCTCAGCACACGAAAAGGCTTGATCAAAACGCCAGCGAGATGTCTGATTCCGACATGGCTTCCAACGCCCAAAGACCAACCTACGTTGAAGAGGGAAGGGTAGCCCTCAGTGTCCGCTTGCCGCGCGAGATGCACACGAGAATGCGCAAGATGGCGATCGATCGCGATTGCCGTGTGAATGATCTCTACCAGGAAGTGCTTCAGGTCTATCTGATTGAACGTCTTCCAGGAGAACCGTTCTTACGTGCGCCGCCGACCAGCGCCACGCCCGTGACTTTATGGTTAGAGCCCACTTTTAGCGACCAATTCCGGGAAGCGTTAGAGCGGCGCTGTCTAACCGCGACAAACGTTGTGGTGACGGCGCTTTTGCAGCATTTCGGCGAAGATCATCCAGCACAAGATCGTCTTGCGCTAAAAACAGCGGCTTAAGCAGATCCGCATATCGTAGGTCGAGCGATTGCTATGACAGATCCATCTTTGCATTGCATGATCCTGAACCTCATAACCCCTGCTCCTTGAGGCGAACCTCGCTGACGGACCGACGACCTGAAATGCGGTCCAGTTGGATGAAAACGTCGATGCTGCCGCGAACATAGTGCAGCACATCGTCTCGGCTGAGCCTGGTCGCGCCCTGCAGAACCAGGAGCGCCAACTGCTCGATGGCCCGATCAGGACTGTCGGCGTGGACGGTCGTCATCGATCCCGGGTGTCCCGTGTTGACCGCCCTGAGGAAGGTATAGGCTTCCGGTCCGCGCAACTCGCCCAGGATAATGCGGTCAGGCCGCATACGCAGTGAGGCGTTCAGCAGGTCTTCAGCGGTCACTGACGCTTCGCCGAGAGCACTGCGCGCAGCCAGAAGGCCGACGCCGTTGGGATGTCGCAGAACCAGTTCCGGCGTGTCCTCGATGAGCAGCAGCCGCTCATCGACAGGGATTTCCTGGATGAGCGCATTGAGGAAGGTGGTCTTGCCGGTCGATGTGCCGCCGGAGATCAGAACGTTACGCCGCCCTCTCACGGCCGCCTTCAACAATCCGGCCGTATCCCCCGCGTTCTGAAGGACCTTAAGGTGCGCATCGATCGGACGATCCTCGTTTAAACGCCCAAGCTGCGTCGCCTCAAACGCACCTGCCGCCAGGTAATCGTCCAATCTGAGATCAGCCGCCACCTGTTTGCGAATGGCGAGCGCGACCTCCCCCCGTGTTGCCGGTGGGATCACGATCTGGATGCGCTCACCGCTCGGCAACGAGGCCGATAGAATGGGGTGCTCGCGGCTGATCCCTTGATGACTGAAGGCCGCAATCTGCCGCGCAAGGCGACCCAGGACCTCGTTGGTCAGATGCGGAACCTCATGACGTTCGACGCCGCCGCCCAGCGTCTCCGCCCAGAGCTCGCCCGGGCGGTTGACGTAGATGTCGGTGACATCAGCCCTGTCCAATATCCCGGCCAGCGGCGCCAGGTAGCTTTTCAGGTAAACCTGACCCTGCGCAGAGCCCTCGCTCACCGGCGTGCTCCCCCGGAAGCGAACTCCAGGTCACGCGAGACCAACACGGTCACGCGTGCGCCTGCATCTGTGCGAAGAGTGGGTTGAAGACGGTTCGTATTTGCCGCCGCGCCGGTGTTCTGGGTGGATCCGGGTAGGGCGATGATCACGCCGCCGTCGCCACTCAAGCTGCGGCCCGCAGCCGCCGCGCCGATGTTCAGAGTCGTTTGAAGAAGCGCCGATCCGAACCGCTCAAGGAAGTGGTTATCGACACGGCCTCGGATCCCCGTACGACCTTGGAGATCTCCGGCCGGAGATGCCAGAGCGATGGTCACCCCGTCGGGCCGAACCAAGCGTGTCCATTCGACGAGCGCGCGGTTCTGACCGGCGGCGAGATCCGTCTGATACTCGCCGAACAACCGCGAGCCGCGCGGGATGAGGACGCGGCTACCATCGAACCCTCGAATGTCACGAGAGACGATGGCGCGGACATTCCCAGCGCGCGTGGAGTCGAGCGCAGTTTCAAGCACAGCCGGGATCAATGTGCCCTGAGGGACGGTCGTCGCCGTTCGCCTCAACCGCCCTGATCGGACGGCGGTGTCTTGCACAGAGGTTGACGGATTAGGGCTGTCAGATGCGGTAGCGCCGCGCGCGCTTCCGCCCGCTGTGGTGTCGATGACAAGGGCTGCACTGGTCGATGCGCCCAAGCCTTGGCCCATGGAGGGAAGGGCTTGGGACGGTGCGAAGTTCTGGGGCGGCGTATAGGTCGGCGGCGGGGCGTAACCCGGCGGGGGAGGTTGCGGGGCGAAGGGGATCGGCTGCAAGGGCGCTGGCCGCATTGGCTGGGCAGGGAGTGAAGGCTGCGGAAATGCCGGTGGCATCGTCGCGACAGGCGGTGCGGGGGGAGGCGTCGGGACCGGTGGCTCCGGCAAGATGTAAAGTGGCGGCGGGGCTTGAACCGTTTGCATCGTGTCAACAGGACGAGCCTGGATGGACGGCGCGGATGCCGCACGTCTTTGACCATCGAGCACCAGGAACAACAACACTGCGCCGACCGCCAGGCCAGCGGCCATCACCCAGATTGAGACCTGTTTTCCTTGGCGCGCTACGACCGGACGGATTTCGGCATCGTTGGAAAGCGGCGGGCGAGGATCGCTCGTCGGGCGGTTCACCGGCTGGCCCTTTCGCGAAGTCTTTGCGCGCGGGCGATTTGGCCGTCCAGGCGAAACAGCAGGGCGCGGTGAACGGCGTCGACGACATATCGGCCGTCGCGCATATGCCCATCGAGCAGAACCTCGTCGCCCTGATCGTCAATGGCGAACATGACAGGCAGGGTTTGCGCCGCACGCCATTGGATGAAGGTTCTCACGCCGTCATCGTCGATCGCGGCGGGGCGCAAGCCGTTAGCGCCAGACAGGCGATACCGCCCAACTCCGGGCCGAGCAGCCGGTTGATCAGCGTCAGTTGCACCTGGATAGACGAAGCGCACTGTGAAGGGCGTGTCGGGCCCAGGCGCAGGAGCGGCGGAGAGTTCAAAACTGTAGACACGCACGTCAGTGATGACCGTCATATTGGTCGTCCCGCCAGACCGTAGCGGCTTCAAGAACAGAGCATCACCCTGGTTATTGAGCGTCGCCTGCCAAGCGTCGCTATCGCCAATGGCGACATTCTCGACCTGCTCTCCGGGGCCGAAGATGACGGTCGTCTGGAAGTTGCTGGCGACCCTCAACCGCACGACCTGGCCGACATCATATCGAACGGTCTGGAGCCGTGGGTCGTTAGTGGGCGCTGCAGGAGTTGAAGGCGCGGGGCCAAGCGCTGGAGGTCCGGGCATCCCCACCCCAGGCGTCTGCGCCATGGTCGGTGTCGCGATGAGAACGAAACAAAAAACCAGGCGCCTCATGGCGTTTCGACCTCAACGGCATCCACAGGCTCTAGAGCCGCCTCATCCTCCAAGGCGGGTTGTGAGACGGATTCCTGAGTGGGGAGGAGCGCCTCGGGATCACGTCTGTAGGTCAGGACCTGGAAGCCCAGAGGATTGATGAAGCGGTCGGCGGCCGACATCGGCTCGCCGGAGAAGCGATACTGAACGATGGCGACCCAGGGTAAGGCCGGGTGAGGGGATCCGCCGGCGTCGCGCTGTATGGTTTCGAAGCGCACGAGGGCGGAGCTGTCATTTAGGGGGGAGACGCTCTTGACCCGCGTTTCGATGACCGTGGTCTTTGGATAGCGGGTGAGGGGGCTGTCCAGGTTAGACGCCTGCATGAGCGCAAGATAGTCGGTGCGGGCTTGCTCGGCGGACCACAGGCCGATCTTCTGATAGTTGGCCTGAAGCGCAGCCATGTCGAAGCTCTCGCGACCAATCACATACTGAACAAGCATCGACTGAACGAGCGCCTTGTCAGGCGTGATTTGGCCCGGTGCGAGAGGCTTCAGCTCCTGAACAAAGCCGGTCGTACGATCGACCAGCAGCGTATAGGGCACGACGGTCTTCAGCGGCGCGAGCGCGACCAGGGCGACACCCTCGGCGACCGCGACAGTCGCCGCGCAGCCCGCAACGATCCAGGCGATCCGGCGGGAGGTCTGCAGCGCGCCGATCCGGTCGGCGGCCCAACTTCCGGCTTCCCGATAGTAGGCGTCCAGCGCCTCACGACTGGATTTCTTCATGAGCGGCGGTCTCGAAGCGCAGCGCCGAGAGATTTTCTCGGTTTGGTGCGGCGAAGGGTCGGGCTTGGACTGGGGATGGAGAAGGCCTCTGCGCCAGAGGCGGAGGTCTGTGAACTTCGCGCCATGGGCGTGGTCGAGTAGGGCGCAATCGCAGCCTGAGCCTGTTGCTCACGGCGCTGACTGGAGCGCATGGCGTCGGCGATAACGAGCGCTCGAGAGGATGCCGCGGGCGCCTCTTGGCGGGCGACGGTTGGAGGGGGAGGGGTGTCGCCCGCCTTGATCATCACCGGCGCGGGAAGGGCTTCGGCGGGCTCCATAACAGCCCTGAAGTGCGGCGCGCTCGTCATGAAGGCGAGGCGCAGCAAGATCGCCATACTGCCGAACAAGGCGACGGCGAAACCGAGCGAAAGAATAAGAAGTTCAACCGGCGCTGACGGCGCGACTGTCGATGCCTGACGCAGCCTCACCACCTGCGTTAGCCAAGGCTCGATCACCGCAAGTTCCACCCCAAGGATCAGCGCCGTAACGACCGAAGCCAGCAGGGTGAACACGAGGGCTCTCGCCCATCCGATCACCAGGCCGCGCGACATGTCGAACAGGAGCAGGCCTGCAAAGAGGGGGGCGAGCGCAAGCAGGACGCCGGCTGTGATGCGAACGACCGAAAAGGCTGCGACGACGCTGGTCAGGAAGATGACGCGCGCCCATCCGAAAGCAGGGTCGTCGGCGATCGGGAACCGCTGCTGCTCTCCAGAGGATGACGGCAAGGTCGCGGCAGGTTCGCGGCCGGTGCCGAGGTTGGTGAGCCTGATGATGGCGCTGTCTGCAGCCTGCAATCGCGCAATGAGCGCGGTTTCCCCCGTAGCGCCCGGCAATGCTGCGGGACCGCCCACGGCGGCGATGATCTGTTCTGGGGCGTCAACGATGATGTCGTAGACAACGGTTTTGTAAGCCGGCCAACTGCCCGCCAAGGTCAGGACGACGCCGATCTTCACCACAGCCATTAGGCCGTCTCGCAAGGTCGGGGTTTGGCCCATCATCATTCGTAGGCCGAACAGCGCCACGAAAATTGTCAGCAGCTCGGTCAAGACGAGAGAGACGAAGGAAGCCGGGTTCGAAAGGGACTGATAGCCCACGCTGCCGATTGCCTGCGCCTGGCAATCGATGTGCATGAGCAGGGTCGATAGGAAGGCATCGCCAGTCGAGAGTGGGGAGCAGGTCGCCATGATCAAGCGCGCTCCAAAAGCGGCGTCATCCAGTCTGCAGGATCATCGCCGACCTCTGCCCGGATTTCGTCGAGTTGGCGGACGGTGCGCTCTCTTCCCGAGAGGATGGTCAGGATGTCTTGTTCGCCGGAAAGATCCAGCCGGGCGACGACGCTCTCGCCGCCGCGTTTGATCAGGAAGCAGTGCGAGCTGTCCGGTAGGCTGCGGATGAGATCAAACTCATGCGGCGTCAGGCCAAACCCGCCCACATAGTCCTCGGCGCGCGCCTTGGGATTGATCATGAAGATCTGGGTCGCAGCCTGTTCAACGATGGCGCTGGCGATCCGGCTTTCCAAGGCGTCTTGGGCGCTCTGGGTGGCGAAGCCGACGATGCCGTTGCGTTTGCGGATCGTCTTTTCCCAATCCTTGATGCGGCGCACGAAGACATCGTCATCCAGCGCCTTCCAGCCCTCATCGACGACAATGATGGCGGGCGACCCGTCCAGCCGCTCCTCCACGCGGTGGAACAGGTACATCATCGCCGGCGTCCGCAGCGTCGGGTCATCGAGCAGCACGGTCATGTCAAAACCGACGGTCTCGGCCGATAAGTCGGTCAGGTCCGATGCATTGTCGAACAACCAGGCGCGTTCTCCGTCACCCCACCAGGACCGCAGGCGAGACCAGAGATCGCTTGCGGTTGGACGCCGGTCGCCGCGGAAGAGTTCGACGAGGTAGCGAAGCCGACGATGCGCGATGGGTTGATGGTAGTTGGCGGCGACCGCGTCTCGAATCCGCTCCAAATCCTCAAGATTCACGTCGCCGGCGAGAGCGGTCAGCCACTCGACCAGGAAGCCCCGATTGGCCGCTGTGTCTTCCAACTGTAACGGGTTGAGGCCTGAGGCCTCGCCTGGGCGAAGCAGATCATAGCGCCCACCCATGGCGCGGATGAACAGTTCCGCACCGCGATCCTTGTCAAAGAATATGATGCGAGGCGAGAGTTTGCGGGCTTGTGCCAGCAGGAAGTTGAGAACGACGGTCTTGCCGGAGCCTGACGGGCCGATGATGGTGAAGTTGCCGAGATCACCCTGGTGGAAGTTGAAGAAGTAAGGACCTGCAGCCGTGGTTTCGAGGAGCGTGACGGCGTCGCCCCAGTGATTGCCGGTAGGCGACCCGAGCGGAAAGTTGTGCGCGCTGGCCAGGCCCGCAAAGTTGTTGGTCGAGACCAGGCCGCGCCTCGCGATATAGTTGAAGTTGGCGGGGAACTGGGCCCAGAAGGCGGGCTCAAGTGCGATGTCCTCACGCACGGCCACGACGCCCATATCGGCCAGAGCCGCCGTGACCTCGGCGACGCCGGCGTCGATTTCGGCCAGGGTGTCGGCGCGCACGGCGATGGTCATATGGTGTTCGCCGTAACCTGCGCGCCCGGCCGCCACATCGTCCTTGGCCTGGGCAAGTTCGCCCCGCAGCGAGAGGGCTTCGTCCTCGGCCGACCGCATGCGACGCAGGGCCAGGTTCATCCGCTCGAGCGCGGCCTGGCGCTCCACGAAGGCAAACGACTGGGTGATGGTCAGTTCGTGGGGCAGTCGTAGCAGTTCATCGAACATGCCGGGCGCTGTATGGGCGGGATAGTCTTTGACGGAAACCAGCCCGACAAAGCTGCGCCCCAAATGACCGGCTGCGGAGAGCTCGACCGCGTTTTGGCCAAAGCTCACCCGACGGTAGGGGAGGTAGGCGCCGAGATCCTGGTGCGGCAGTAACACCGCGCGTCGCTCGCCATTGTAAAGCGAAGACAGAAACTCCAGCGGTTCAGAGCACGGTCCGCTGGGCGTGTCATAGACGCCCAGCAGTCGAGGCGCATAGTCGCCCAGCGCCGCCAAAAGGGCTTCTCGACCCGCGTCCAGTTGGGCGACCTCATAAGCCTGCGCGGCATCGTTGGCGTCGCCGACGCGGGCGAACCAGTTCCTCAGGCGATCCGCTACGCCGATCCGCCCCTGCAGCGGGCGACGCACAAGCGTCAGATAGAGGTCGTTTGCGAACAGGGCCTTGGTGGCCAAACGATCAGCCCATCGATCGCCGAGCGCCTGGGAAAAGGCGTCGGGGAAAGGCGCGTCGACATCGATCACCACCCGACGGCGCTCGATGTGGTGGTAGAGGGCAAAGCGCGACGTGCCGACAGCGCGGAGCATCGCGTCGCGCAGGGTCTTGCGATAGTTGAGTTCCGCCGTGTCCGCCGTCTCGAACAGCAGTCCGCGCAACTGAATGACCTGAAACAAGAGCCTGTCCCGGGTCTCAATCGTGTGGTCGTTGAGGTGCCGCCCATAGGGCAGGTGGGTCCCCGCCGCCTGTTCGCGCTCGACAGTGCGACGTCCCTGGCTCAGGGCCGGTAGGAGTTGCATCGCCAAAGACTATGGTTGTGAACACGCGGGCACTGACGGACGCGTGTCAGCCAAAGGTCGATGATGCGGGGCTCGCGAAGGCAGAGCAAAACGCCTGCGCCGTGGATGATCAAGGCGATGGGCAAGACCCAAATCGAGCGGAAAATCAGGAAGAGCTCTGCGGCGATGACGGCGTTGATGATGAAGTAGTTGTAAGTGACGCCGGCGAACATCTGCGGACGCGTGAGGGCGGTGAAGAGCGGGGTCCGTTCCAAATCATCCAACGCCTATCCCCCGAGCGCGGCCGTGGAGCGGATGCCGGCCACAATGCTGGCGGCGCCGAACAGAATGAAGCAGCCGACGATGACGACGGCGCCGTAGCGCCAGTTAAGGCGTCCGCTCAGCATCAGGAGGCCAACGCAGGCCACCGCAATGACGGCCACGACGGTGGCGATGGTGCCGAGAAGCGTGCCTTGCAGCCACTGAACCGCTTTGACAATCGGGCCGGATCCTTGAGGGTCAGCCAGGACGGTTTGGGCGTGGGCGATCGTCGGTCCGACCAGAGCGAAACAAGCGACGACGCCGCCGCGAAGCGGCGCGACAAAGTTCTTCATTGGAAATCCCCCAACCTCAGAATCTACACCATAGTTGCTGGAATTCACGAGATTGCCAAGGCGAAAGGCCGATGTCCCCAAGGTCGTGCGGAGGCAATTTCGAGTTCGATTCGTCCCCTGAGGCTGCTCGTCAGCCTTTCCGCATCAGGGCGCACTTTGCAGCGCGCGAGTTATATTTTTGTGGTTTGACAAGACTACAATCTTTCGAAAACTTGTGCCGCAAGCAATCGGGGGTGCGCGTAATGGAAAATGGCTTGAGGCTCGCCGGGAAGTTAGCGCTGCTAGCGATTCTATGGCTCGGCGCGAGCTTAAGTGCGCATGCTCAAACGAGCACTTTGACCTCAGGTTGGGAGGACCGCGGCGAATTCTTCAGCGACCCGATATCTGCTTGCCGTGCCCAGTGGGTGAAGTCCGGGATGGACAACGGTTGGAGCAGATTTATCGGGGCAAAGGACGTTCCATCATCTTACGTAACAAAAGAATGTGACTGGACTAGCGTTCAATATCTCTGCCCGGAAGAGACTGGTGGCGGTGTGGCCAACTGTGGAACCGTTCTACCGGGTACGGTCAACTTAAACTGCGGCACCGGCAAGCGATCGGTCTTGCCAGGCTCTTGCACGCTGTCTGAGGAGGCGGTGCCTGAGCGGCCAGATCAATGCTCAGCTTCGGCCAAGAAATCGGTCAATCCCTCAGTTGGGAATCCAATCCTCATATCCACTGGGGCGAAACTTTATGACGAAACGGACTATCAGACATTTGATCAGTTGATGTCTGTAAAACGCTTGTATCGCAGCAATCCCGTAGGAAGATCATACAGTGCGTTCTCACCGTCTTCGGGACTAGCGGGTGGGTGGGCTTTTGATTTCGCATATGAACTTCAGATTGATCGTATTCTTGGCAGCTCTAGTAGCCCATCAGTCTATGTGGCTTTGGTGAGTCCAGATGGAACGGCCTATGATTATCAAATGGGTAGTGGGAATATAATTTCCCCGAATACAGTTGATGTTGCGTCTGTTTATGCAGGAACCCAATACAGACTCGAATTTCTGAGCCCGATGCCGACAAACATCGGCGATCTGGACGATGTATCGACGGAGTGGCGGTTCACAGACGATGACGGCACGATCTGGACGCTGAAGACGTTTCAATCTCCGGTCACCGGTAAATTTCTCACGGCAAAGCCTATTAAGAAGCTCACTCGGGGCGGTTATGCTTGGACGTTTACGTATGGCAGCTTTGGGGAGCTTAACTCGATAACCGACAGTCGAGGCCGGACGCTAAATTTCACCTGGTCCAGGTACTACAAGTCGTCACTGACAAGCGTTCCGTCGTACGCGGAGGCGATAGAGAAAATCGACCTTCCTGACGGGTCCTCTCTTGTCTACTCGTACGATCCTCCCGCCGTCACGGCTGGTCCGTCACTATCCACGGTGCAGCGGCTCGTAAAAGCACAGCGCTTTTCAGCGGCGAACGCTGTGATCGACAGTCGGACATATCACTATGAAAGCGCCGTTCATCCCAGGAACCTAACTGGGATCACCGATAATCGTGGCATCCGTATCGCGACATACGCCTACGACGCCGAAGGCCGAGCTATATCTACCGAGGGGGCTAATGGCTCTAATCGATATACAGTCGAGTATGGCGTCTACAACAATGGATTGACCCGTCGAGTGGTCAATCCACTTGGCCGCTCTTCAACATACAGGTTTCAAAGGTTTTCCACGACGGCGCTCAATGACATTCGGCTGGTTTCCGTCGAAGGCGACGCCAGCGCCAACTGCCCGGATAGCATCGAAAGCGTCGGTTATGCGTCGAACGGATTTGTAGCGAGCATCGTCGATGAGAAAGGCGTCAGTCGGACAACGACGCGCGATGCGCGCGGACGACCCACGACGATCGTCGAAGCGGCGGGCACTGCGGACGCCAGGACCACGCAGATCGCATGGCATCCAACGTTCAATCAGCCGACCCAAATGGCGCGGCCTGGGTTGACGATAGACCTGACCTACAATGCGCTGGGCCAAATCGCGACGCGAACATTGACGGACACGACCACGATCACAGCGCCGTACTCAACGGGCGGAAGAACGCGAACCTGGTCATACAGTTGGTCCTCGACGGGGCTCCTTCAAAGTGAAGATGGGCCTCTCCCAGGAAACTCGGACACGACAACCTACAGCTACAACGCCTCGGGTCAGCTGACGAGCATGACCGATCCTCTAGGCCACGTCACCCAGGTCACTTCCCGCGACGCTTCGGGAGCGCCGCTGACCGTCGTCGATCCTAATGGCATACAGACGCAGTTTGCCTATGACCTAATGGGCCGGCTGCTTACGATCACCACCAATCCCGGATCGTCCCAATCTCAGTACGCCTTGACCTATGACGCCACCGGGAATGTGACCAAGTTGACGCTGCCACGTGGGGGATGGCTGGAGGTCACCTACGACGGGGCAAGCCGCATCACGGCGGTCAAGAACAGCCGAAATGAGCGCATCGATTATGAGCTTAACCCTGTTGGCGAGAGCGTCAGATCGACCACGCGCAATCCAGCGTCGTCGATCACCCAAGATCAGCGGCAGGCCTATGACGAGTTGGGGCGTTTGATCCGCCTGACAGGCGCCAATGCGCAGAATGTGCTCTTCGGTTACGACAAGGTCGGGAGCCTAGTTGGCGAGACCGACGCTGAAAGCAAATCATGGTCTTATAGCTTCGATCCACTGCAGCGTTTGCTTAAGGAGACGGATCCAGAGGCTGTCGAAACGGCTTACGCCTACGCGCCCAACGATGCTCTATCCAGCTTGGAGGACGGTAGAGACCTGACGACCAATCGCGTGGTCGACGGGTTCGGCTTGACGATCCGAGAGACGAGTCCAGACCGAGGCACGCTCACATATTGGTATGATCAGCGCGATCTATTGGTGAAGTCGCAGGACGCGGACGGCGTCGTTCACAACTATGCGTATGACGCGAACGGACGCCTGTTATCGGAGACATTCAACGGCGCTAGCTGGGAGAATATCACCTACAGCTACGACAACACTGTCGCTGGGAATAAGGGGCTCGGCCGCCTGACCGGCGTTTCAGACGCGTCCGGCTCCCACGCCTACGTCTATGACGTACAAGGGCGTGTGACCTACGATACGCAGGCTATTGGCGGTCAGCTCTATGTCGTATCCTACGCTTATGATGCAAACGGCGACTTGGCGTCTGTCACCTATCCGTCTGGGCATATCGTCAACTACGGCCGAGATAACACCGGCGTGACGACCGGCATCACAGCGAAGGCTTCCGCTTCTGCTACGGCCGTAAGCCTGGTCAGCAACGTCACCTACATGCCGTTTGGCCCGCTTTCCGGAATGACCTTCGGAAATGGTCTGACGATGACCCGGCAGTTCGACCAAAACTACTGGCTGTCGAGTATGACGCTGGGCGCAACCGGCGCCAATCGGTTGAATCTAGGGTTCAGCCGCGATTTGAACGGACGGCTTACAGGGATCACAGACAATCTGGCGACAGGGCGTGCGGCTGCCTTCGGTTACACGGACGCAGGCCGGATCCAGTACGGCGTAGGCCCATGGGGCGCCAATAGTTACAGCTATGACGAGGCTGGGAACCGCGTCGAGGTGCGGACGGAGGTGGGGAATACGGCGAGCTACGAGTTTGCGCTCACTTCTGCTTCGGACAATCGCATTGCGGAAGTCCGTGACACGAACTGGGCATTGAAGCGGCAGCTGGCATATCGCGCCGGCGGCGATCTCAGCAGCCAAACATACGTTGGCGGCGCGACCTTCGAGTATCTCTATGGCGCACACAAGCGTGTTCTCGGAGTGCGAAAAAACGGCGCTGACCTGTCGGCCTATCGTTACGACTACACTGGACGCAGGGTCGCTTCGCAAATGCTGGGTTCGGCTCCCTCGTTGACCCACTATGTGTTCGCTATCGATGGGCGTCTGCTTGCGGAGTACAACGCCAATACGGGTTCGATGACGCGTGAGTACGCCTGGCTCGACGACATGCCGGTGGCCATCCTCACGGGGACCGGGACGACGCTGACGCGCCTGTACGTTCATACGGGGCAGGTCGGCGAGCCCTTGATGATGACCGATGCGTCAAAGGCTGCGGTTTGGAGCGCGGCCTTCGATCCGTGGGGGCAGCCCGCCATGTTGCCGCCCACCGCTACATCTCCGCTGCTTATTCGGTTGCCTGGACAGTGGCAGCAAAGCGAAACAGGCCTGTATCAGAATTGGATGCGAGATTACGATCCGACCTTGGGGCGTTACATTCAGGGCGACCCGCTTGGCCTGTATGCAGGGGCAAATCTTTACGCTTATGTAAATGGCGACCCGCTTCAACTAAGCGATCCAACCGGCGAGATTCCGATATGGATTATTGGGGGTGGCGTTGGTGCGGTTGTTGGAGCTGGAGGCAATCTCGCGTGGCAGCTTTACCATTCTGGCGGTGACTGGAGTTGTGTTGATCCTTGGGAGGTTGCTCGGTGGGGCCTAGGAGGCGCAGTTACAGGTGCGACTCTTGGTCTCTCGGGACCGGCCGGCCCGCTATTTGGCCGAGCCGTCTACAGGAATGGAGCAAAGAGTTTTTTCAACCGAGGAGATAAGTTCAGGTTTGGATGGAGTTGGAACGCCGGGGGACGTTCAGGGCCTCGGAACTACTTTGGGCCCCACGGAGGGAAGCCTAACACTCCGTCTCATTGGCATACGCAACCCATCCCAGGGCCATCCGGACCTCGGCCTTTTGGACCACAAGGCCCGAAATGGTAGAAACATTTGATTGTGAGAATGTTTGGCGAAATCAGATGCCTGAGATAGTTAGCCTATTAGATAATAGGGGCGAGGTTAAATCAGCTTTTCAAGTAGACCATGTCTTTGTAGACATCAGGCCGCACAACAAAAGAGCTTGTCCGATTAAGATTTGGATATATGAAACGGCGTTTGATATCTATGTTGGTGACCTTTCAGCGGTGGGAGACATAGATATTAGTTCAATTAGTTATATTGATGTATTGAAATCCGTTTTTCGCGGTGATATTAAAATAGAAAGAGGAATATTTCTTGGTATCGAGGTTTTCAGATCTGTATCTATAAAATGCGAAGATAATTTAGAGATTGGTTCTGTCCAAAATTTTATTCCATTTTTTAATAAGTCATTGTGTGCGGTTGATCCTATATATTTCAATCCGTACTGAAATAGGAACTGACAACTTAACTCGGCCCGGCCGCAGAACGGCCCTCCTCTTCCCAGGGGTTACGCCCATTGGGTCGCGGTCGCCCATGCGGCCTCGGCATGACCTCGCAGGATGCGAAGGCCGGGTCGGGAGATCAGATGGGATTGGAGGGTGCTGTCAGCTTAACCGCCTGCGGCTGAAGCTCGCCCAACCGGTTCAGGTCTAGGCGACCGCCGCCGCCAACGTGGCGTCGGTCTCGGCGCGAAATCGACGAAGGGTAGCGCGGCTGATCAGATGCCGCTGGACATTGAAGGTGCTGTAGATTGCGGCATGGGTGGAGAGAAATCGATGGGTTGAGGGTCGGCGACACGACGATGAGGATGGCGAAGCTTTTCATTCCCGACATTCCCTGATGCGGATTGCGCTGACGGGTCGTTGGCAGTCGACACGGTCGAGAGGGACGAACACATTGATGCTGGCGCATACGTGATGCAGCACATCGGCGCGATTGAGCGTAGTTGCGCCCTGAAGAACCAAGAGGGCCAGTTGCTCGACCCGCGCGCTCGCGGTTGTTGGCGTGGATGGTGGTCATAGAGCCGGGATGGCCGGTGTTCACCGCGCGAAGGAAAGTGTAGACTTCTGGGCCCTGGAGCTCGCCCAGGATGATCTGATCGACACGCATGCGCAGCGAGGGCGTTCGGCATTTCTTCAGCGGTCACGGACACCTCAACCAGCTGCGAGCTGGCCACCAAACCGACCACGTGACCGCTTATGCTTTATCAAACATAATGTCCTTTATGTCTGGTTGAGTTGGCATTCCTCCTTTAAGCGTCTTTGGTGAACTTTGATCGCCAAAACCACTCGGATCGTATGACGGATACCGTAGCGCTTCCGGCCTCAGCAGATGGCGGGGAGGGGTTCACCTTCAACCTGCCGGCAATCATAACCGATACCCACCATGAGGCCGGCGAACGCTTCATGGAATTTTTCGCAGCCACCATTCGCAATCGAAATACGAGAGCGGCCTATGGTCGTGCAGTCAGCAGCTTTTTGAGCTGGGAAGGCGTCAGTGGGTTGGCTTCGCTCCGGGATGTTCGGCCGCTCCATGTCGCCGCATATATAGAGGAGTGCTGCGATCAAGTTTCAGCTCCAACCGTGAAGTTGCGACTGGCGGCCCTTAGGGGGCTCTTCGATTGGCTGGTCCGATCTGGTGTCATGGATGGCAACCCGGCCCATGCAGTCCGCGGCCCAACCCATGAAGTGGTGCGAGGCAAGACGCCCATCCTTTCCGCCAGCGAAACGCGTCGTCTTCTCGAATCCATTCCTACAGACACGGTCGTCCAACTTCGCGACCGCGCCTTGATCGCATTGATGACCTACAGTTTTGCGCGGGTGTCGGCGGCGGTCGGAATGGATGTCGAAGATCTGGTGCAGACCGCCGGCCGGTCCTGGGTTCGACTTCGTGAAAAACGCGGCAAGGTCCACGAACTCCCGATCCACCACAAACTGCTCGATCACCTTGATGCCTATTTAGATCTCGCGGGCCATCGCGACCAAGCCAAAGCTCCGCTCTTTCAAAGCTCACGCGGGCGCAGCGGTGCGCTCACCGGACAGCGCTTTTCAAGGCACGATGCTTACTCGATGATCAGAAGGAGGGCGGTCACAGCGGGCATTGTGGCGCGGATCGGCAATCACTCTTTTCGTGGCACAGGGATCACCACGTTCTTGCTCAACGAGGGCAGTCTGGAGATGGCACAAGAAATGGCGAACCACTCCAGTCCTCGTACGACCAAGCTCTATGACCGCCGCAATGACCGCATCACCCAGGACGCTATCGAGCGGATTCGGATCGAATGAGGATAGCTTTAGTCGGAGCTGCTTGAACTCGAACTGCTGCTATCCGAACTGCAGCTACCGTCACTCCCGCTGCTTCCACACGGTGTGCCGGCGTCGCTGGATATAGCGGCGATCATTGCGGTTGAGGCCACAGCCTCGCCAGACCTCTCGGTTCTCTTGCGAGGGTTGTCGTCCTTGGGTTGGAGCTGCGTTTCCTTCAGCAGCAGGCCTAGCAAAACTAGTGACGTGACCCCCTGAAACTCCTCCAGGAATAGCTAGAGTCCGCCCCTCGAAAGGACGGACAGAATGAAGCGATCAAGATTCACGGAAGAGCAGATCATCGGGATCCTGCGCGAGCAGGAGGCCGG
>NZ_JBAZPS010000017.1:0-17992 GCF_041648055.1 Brevundimonas sp. | reverse complement strand
ATGTCAGAGTCCGTTATCTCCTGACACGGGTCCAATACCCTCTAGGCTGTGTTTAGGATGGCGCTCGAGACGCAACATTTGGCTGTCCAACCAGCTAGGAGAACGACGGTGAGCGACGCCCAGCTGCAAGCCTTGCAGATGAACTTTGTGCAGATGCTTCTGGTGTTTTCGTTCACCATTGTCGCGATCCTCGCCATCAAGACGGTGATCTCCAAAATGGTGCGAGCGCTGTGTGATCGAAAAGCCCGCGCGAGCGATCATGATGAACCAAGCACGTCCTCTTGAACTAAGTCTCACGTGTCGATCCGGCTGCGTTAGTTCAGGAGGCGCAGGGCAACCGCCGCGAGGCGTGCCCATCCGCCGTGCCGAAAGAACGCGCGGGCGCGATATCGACCGACACGCGGAGCCCGCCGCTAATCCGACGTGTCTTTATTCCGCCTGGTCTCACCGTTCATACCTTCGATGAGCCCTCCGATAATGGGCTTCACCAACCAGCCTATGATCAATGCGGTGACCCCACCGGCCATGAATATCAGAACATCCATCATAAGGCGCCTCCCAGCGAACCCTCCAGGTCTCGTATACGGCAGCATCCCGTGTGACCAAAGCTGCGGGGCGACACGGCCACAAGTGCACGCCTCCGAATGCCCAGCCCTTCAGTGCCGAACACCCTTCGCCTCCACGGGGTTCAGCTGCAGCTCAGCCGCACTGATCGCGAGAGCCTGAAGCTTGGTGCAAGGAAGGAGGCCGCATTCCTGAGCAAAGGTCCTAGGCCCATGGCTGGCTGGGTCGATCAGTCCAACCACTGCGTCGTGCAAGGCCTCAAGGGTCGAGACATCATCCACGAAGGCGGCCAGGTCCGCGCCGGCGCCGTACACCGTGTAGTAAGCAAGACCTTCTCGCTTGGCGCGATAGGCGTCCCAACGGACCTGGAGCCTCGCGACGCGCTCTCCGGCGCCGGCGAGGTCCTTTGCTCGCGTCAATCCACCGGCGACGGTCTCCTCGGCAGCCTCAAGCTCGGGGCCCATTCTCATCACATAGTGAGCCGTCCAATACCGGATCAGCAGATCGCCGCAGTCGGCGCCGTCCTGATGCAGCAGAGGCGCCAGGCCAATCTCTAAATCCCCTTCGGCGAACAGCGCGACGTCATCGATCAGGATATGCGGCGCCAGCGCCTGCAAGGCCGTCAGAACTCGCTCGACGGGCCAGCCTGAGAGATCAGCAAAATCCTCGGCGGTCGTCTTCACCAACCCTCCATTGTCGGGATTGTCCCTCAGCTGGCGGGCCCAAACCATCAGCAGCAGCGAAAGCGTCGTTAGGGCGTCGTCATCCAAGCCGGCACGAGCGGCATTCTGCATGACCGTAAGCGACGCAAGCATGATCAGCGGATCGAGTTCGGCAGGATCCAGGTGCGATCCAGTTCCGATCATCAGCTGAAGTTGGGGGCTCATCTCGGAGATGTCGGCAAAGCCGGTCATTCGGGTCGTCCTTAAAATCACACTGATAGTGTGTAGAGAACGATTTGCGTCCACCGCAAGTCCATCAGGTGGAAGTTGACCCTGATCTTTTGAATTTTGGCCAAGCCGTGCGGCGCCGTCGCGCTGCGCTGGGGCTAAGCCAGGAGGAATTGGCCGACAGAGCTGGCCTGCACCGGAATTACATCGGCGGGATTGAGCGCGGGGAGCGTAACGTCGGCATCAAGGCGGTGTTTGCGTTGGCCGCTGGTCTGGGTTGTGCGCCATCCGACCTGCTTACGTAAGCCAAGTTGGTAGGCGGAATTCGCCCGTCGCGATGACAGTTGAGCATCACCGGCAGACGCTGGTCTTCGGCAGAAGCCATACCTTCGGCGCCCAGTATGAAAAGTTGAAAAATGACCTTGGCTGGCCAAAGCCGAGCGGTCAGTCACGATATTTACATTCAACCTCCAGTATGGGGCTTGACCGGTCAAAGACTCCGGGTAGTTCTCGAAGCGAGCGGCAGATCGACAAGCGTGGGGGCGTTGATGATATTCAAGCCTAACTGGGCCGTTCGGCCGTATAGTTCTCTCTCCGATTGCCGAGCTGCACGATGAAGGTTTCCATTCACGACCACTGCTGCGGCGGACAGCGGGTGCCGCCTGCGATCCTGGCCGAAATCGTGAAGGCAGCCCACAATATTGACGTGCGGGCGGAACGGGGCGCCGCTCCTCGCATACGCCGTCAGTTCATAAACAGCTTGAGACAAGACGGCTGGTCCAAGGAAATCACGGTCTCTCGGGAGTCCGATGTCACCATCACTTCCATGCGCGAAAAGGTCGGGCTTTGCGTACAGACCGGCAACATGGCCCGGATGTACGCTGACTTGATCAAGCTCCAGACCCTCTATTTGGACAATGCCATCGAAGCAGCTGTCATCGTCCTGCCGTCCCAGCCGCTCGCGCTCGCGATCGGCAGCAACATCGCCCAATCGACGCGACTTGAGCGAGAACTCGAAATCTATCGCAAGGCCTATCACGTGCCGACTCTGCTACTCGGTCTGGAGTGAAAATGAACGACGCCAATCTACCCGATACCCCCAATGGCTCGCGGTTCGGGTGGACGAAACCTGCTCGCCGGGAGGAGTTCGAAACACGCGGAAAGGCCGAAGGCCTTCCTACGTACCGGGTGGTCTTCCAAGGACAGACCAAGGACTTCCCGATCATCCGGGTGCCCATCGATCTTCCGAAATACCGGATGGTGAACGGGCGAACTGCGTCCCTCCAAGTGGAGCATCTCGCCCTCAATCCTAATGATCGGCGGGATCTGTTCACTGGCGACCCGGAAATGTGGGACGCGCAAGAAGCTCAGCATGCACTGCTGATTCAGCTCGGCCGCCAGTCGGAACTAGACAAGTATTTTGCTGATCCGGCGCATAAGCAGGTGGACCCACTCCTGCTTGACCAGGACGGTTTCGCGGTGAATGGCAACCGGCGCCTTTCCGCCTGGCGCGACCTAATCCACAATGATCCCGCCAAGTATGGTCATTTTGAACACATCGATGTGGTGGTCCTCCCTCACGCCACTGAGAAGGAGATCAATCAGCTTGAGGCCCGCCTCCAGATCGAGAAGGACATTCGCGCCGAATACGACTGGGACGCCGAAGCCAACATGATGCTTGTGAAGATGGATCGGTTCGGCTTTACGCCCGCTGACCTTTGCCATCTGTACAAAATGAAGGAGAGCGACCTCCAGCAGCTGCTTGATATGCGTGATTACGCCAACGAGTATCTAACGTCGCGCGGCAAAACCGACATGTGGTCCGAGGTCTCCTCGCAAGAGCATACCTTCCAGAGATTGGTGCAGAGCCGTGCCAAACTTTCCGGCGGCGTCGGCCGCAAGGAAATGTTCAAGGAGGCTGCGTTCGCCCTAATCGATGACCCGACTGCCGTTGGCCGCCTATACACCGCCATTCCGGAGCTTGCCCTCAGCTTAGACAAGGTCATGGAACGACTAGCGAACGAATTCGATGTGGAGACCGCTGTTGCTGACGATGACCTCGACGCACTGTTTGGCGGCGGAAGCGGGGGGGGGGCTGGGGGCCGTGAGGCGGCCTTGGCCGCCGTTCTTCGCGACGAACAGAGCTTGCCCCGTGCGCGGGACATCATCGCTGATGTCCTTGAATCTGAGCGACAGCTTAAGAAGGATAACAAGAAGACTGGCTACTTGCTCGACATGTGCGCCAAGGCAAACAGCGCTCTCACCGTCGCGGCCAAGGATGGCCTACAACCGGAGTCTAAGCTCGGCGGTGTGGAAAAGCAGCTGAACGAGATCGAAGCCAGGGTTGCGGCAATCCGGGCGTTCCTGGCCCAGCATGCTAAGGCTTGATTATGCCGCGCGGGACGCTCGAGCCCGCTTCTCCTGGGACGCTGCGGATACGAGCGCACCATGGCTGGCCGTGCTCAAACGCGTGGCCTACGATACTAGTCGCGACACCTCGCTAGATGGGGGTGCCGCCTTCACCCTGCCGTGGTGGGCCTTCGCCGGAGCGCGGGACGAGTTCCTTCAGGTCTTCCGCGCACATGGACTGAAGCCCGGTACGGGCCTCGATATCAGCCCGGAGGCTACGCGGCTTCTTCAGCAATCCCGCAAAGTGGCCGAGACCTACTACGCCGCTGCCGACGCCGCCGCTCTTCCGATTGATGCGCTGACGACAGGGCTCGCCTCTGCGGGGTTCGCGCGGGCCCTTTCAGACCGACAAAGTGAAAATGTCAGCCGCATAGCCGCTCTGCCGGCGGCGGCGACATTCTCGGTTCCCGGCGCTGGAAAAACCACGGAGGCACTCGCCTTCTTCACCCACCGGGGGGAAGCAGACGATCGACTTTTGGTGATTGCGCCAAAGAACGCCTTCGCGGCATGGGATGAACAGATCGCAGAGTGCCTCCCAGGTCTTAAGGCAAACTTCGTGAGACTTCGCGGCGGTCGTGAACGTATCCGTAGCGCGCTCCAGGCAGACCCGCGGTTCATGCTGATCGGTTACCAGCAACTGACTAAGGTTCAGGACTTAGTAGCCCAGCACCTCGCCCAACATCGGACCTTCGTTTTCCTTGATGAAAGCCACCGTATCAAATCCGGTGTCGGTGCGGCGAGTGCCCGGTCGGTCATGAACCTGTCCCACCTACCAGTCGGCAAGCTGATCATGAGTGGCACGCCCATGCCGCAGTCGGTCGCCGACCTGCTGCCCCAGTTTCGCTTCCTCTACCCGGAAATCCCGGCAGTCGAGGAAACCGTCATAGATCTGATGAAGCCGATCTATGTACGGACCAATAAGGCTCAACTGGGCCTGCCTGATATCACCCGGAGGCTCGTCAGCCTGCCGATGGCGCCAGTTCAACAAGAGCTCTATCAACTCATGCGGCTAGAGGTGGCGCGCGAGGCCTCTGCTGTACTCGACGCGCAGGGCCGTCAGGCCTTCCGTTCCCTTGGCCGATCGGTCGCCCGACTGCTTCAGTTCGTTTCCAATCCCTCACTCCTGTCAAGCCAGATCGGCTTTGCACACCAGGACCTTTTATCGGCCGTCTTGGCAGAGGGAGAGGGGCCGAAGCTCGACTATGTCTTGAGGCGCGCGCGGCGTTTGTCGCGGGAGGGGCACAAGGTACTCATCTGGTCCTCCTTCGTCCGCAACGTCGAATATATGGCGTCACGGCTTTCCGACCTAGGCGCGGTCTACATCCACGGCGGAGTGGACGCGGGGAGCGAGGACGACAGCGATACGCGCGAAGGCAAAATCAAGGCCTTCCACGATGATGATACGGTCCGGGTTATGGTCGCCAACCCTGCGGCCGCAAGCGAGGGCGTGAGCCTGCACCGCATATGCCATCACGCCATCTATCTTGACCGGACGTTCAACGCTGCACACTATCTTCAGTCCGAAGACCGCATCCACCGGTTTGGCCTGCCGGCCGATCAGCAAACCTTGATTGAGATCGTCGAGTGTGCAGGCAGCGTCGACGAGACCGTTCGCACCCGGCTCGGGTTCAAGATAGGCGAAATGGCGCGTGCGCTCGAAGACTCATCGCTTGCGCCCGACCCGATACCGATAGATCCGACCGACGCTGAGGCGGAGGATCCGGAAGAGTATGCAACAGGCCTTCAGCGCGACGACATCCGCGCCCTGGCCGATGATCTAGGCCGACCAGGTTGATGGCCCCGCTCTCGCCCGGCCTCGCTCAGTCGGGCCTCGCTCTGCTAGATTTGCTCCACCGCATGCCGTTGAGTGCGCCGGACTTACTGTCTGGTTTAGCAAAGGTGGGCGGCATGCCTTCGCCCGCAGCCCTCGAACTCTCCCAGACTCTCAACTGGCTGGTCGTGACCGACACCGGCATGCTCAAGGCCAGCCCGGCCGGCCTGCGTGTTGCAGCATGCGAGCACTACGAGGCCGCGCTTCGGCGGATTGTCACCGACTATGCGGAAGCTCTGTCTCCAGACTGGCTTCAGAACGCGCCGTGGGGCCGATCGCGCGTGCTCTCCTTCTGCCCCGTCGGCATTCACCAGGTCATGGTGGAAGCCGGGGTGGCCTCTGGAACAGACGATGAGGTCGTGGCCTTCTGGGACCACCTTGCTGCACTGGCTCGCGGCCGACGCGATGATCGACTGCTGGAAATCGGTCGGCGGGGCGAGCGTCTCACACTCGCGTACGAGCAGGCCCGCACCGGAAAAGAGGCTCGATGGGTCGCGATCGATAGCAACCAAGACGGTTTCGACGTTCTATCGGTTCGAGCTAAAGACGATCTGACGCCACTCTCCATCGAAGTGAAGACCACCACGAGCGTCGCTGGCGGACTGCACCTGACCCGCAACGAGTGGGAGCAGGCGCTGGATAGCATCGCTCACGTTTTTCACATTTGGATCGTTACAGGCTCAGTTTCGCCTAAGCTCGCCGTCATCTCGGCCGAAGCAATGGAGGATCATATTCCTGCCGACACCGGGGCCGGAGAATGGCGCGAAGTCCTGATACCTATCAGCGAGTTCGGAGAACTTTTCGTCGCGCAGGGCGTCTAATCAGGCCGCCTTGGCCTGCGCCTGTTCGTGCCACGACAGCCTGTTGAACCAGGCGCCGACCACCATTCCGCTGAAGATCGCCAGAGCGTTGTTGGTCAGCTTGCGAGAGCCCGGAATGCTTTCGTTAACTTCACCTTCCGCCGCCGCTTCAAGGACGTAGCCGATCGCCGCGTGCTGAATGTCCGCAGAAGCGGCTTCAACATGCGTAAGAACAGCGGCAGCTAGCTCTCCAAGCAAGTCCGTAACCTCAAAGGGCCCCAGGCCGTCCGCCCGTCGCGTCCAGACCTGCTGCAAGGTCGCGGGTGAGCTGGTCCTCAGCCGTAACTCAGCCTGGGCGAACTGGGCCCCGGTCGCCATTTGAACGCGCTGTATGAAGGTCGAGTCCTGAAGCTGCCGGGTGAGTTCGGCGTCAAGCTTAATTTCCCGAATATCTTTGGACGGTCCAAAAAAGAAACGAACGCGCCAGCCGTCTTCCCCGCCCCGTGCGTTGGCCAACTCGAATCGCATGCCGCTCTTGAACCGAAGACCCGGGAGTGCCGCACGGAAGCTGCGCCCAACTGGATAAGTTCGTCCTTCGGTGTTTGGTGGCGTGACGCGCGGTGTCGCGTTCGGAACGCGCAACCCCCGTCCTGCCTCAACGAAGGTGTGAAATGCATCGGCGTGGACGCCTTTGGCCGCCTCCGCCACCAGATAGGTGAACGTGGGGGGAATGGCATTGCCCACCATCTTCGCCTTTTCCGCGAAGGACCGAGCATAGAATTGGTAGGTGATGGGGAACCCTTGCAGGGCGGCCCGCTCACGGATGCTCAGGCGGCGGAAGCGGTCGCCATCTGCTATGACGATGCTTTCCCGCGACACGCGTGTGCAGGTGGCGGTCACCGTGCGAGCCGGAACCTCCAAGGAATCCGGGAAAGCCATGTTGTTGTAGACTGGATGATAGGTCTTGGCCTCACGATTCATGCGGAGCTCTTCAGCATTCAGTGAAGGCTCAATCTCTCGTTCAGTCACTGTCGAGGCTGGAAGCACGCATCCCCAGACCGGGTCAACAACCTCGCTGGCTGCAATCGCTTCGACGACATCACCAAGCGTCCGGCGTGGCAGCTTGGGCTGATAGCTTTCGATCAGATCGAACGGAATATTGCCCGCAATACAGCGCTTGCGAGATTGAGGTGCACCGTAGTCAGAAAAGTCGATGATCGCGATCTGAGGTTTGAAATCCCTGAAGCGATAGAGGGGATGCTTTGGATCGCGCAAGCCGTGCTCTAGGACCCCGGCCACTCGCGGGACGTTTTCCAGCGCCCAGTACCTCGGCTTCAGATACTCGACAATCTCGAGGAACTTGATGAGGTCCTTGAGACCCTCTTCGACGTTCCCCCCTCCACCTCTGTTGGAATAGGAGAACTCGGTGCATGGCGGACTGCCGACCACCAGGTCAATGTCCCGGGGCAGGTCTTCCAGTTGGAGCTTCCGGATATCCGTCGGCTTGATGTCGCCGCCGTGGTTGCCGTTATGGGTATCTACCGCGGGCCGCCACCACTCGTAGGACGCAACAACGTCCACGCCGGCAAGGCGGAGCCCGAGGCTCCATCCGCCAATACCGGCATAGAGGTCGATCGCGCGCACTTAATCCATTTCGGGGCGACTCGCGCCCATAACCATTTCGAGAATACACATTGTAGCGAACTCGTCGGCACCCGCAAGATCCAAAGTGACCTGCCCGGCCTCGACAGACCTCAAACGCTCGCCGTGAGGCTGAACGGTATTTAGCTCCCACGGAATGGCTGTACATGACTCGTGCCGGCCAACTCAATGGCCGGCCTTGGGGCGAGGTCTCAGAGGTTACCGTGCAGATTACCCTCGTCTCAACTGACCCGGACTCGGGTCCATTTGTCTGATCCGCGCACCTGCTAGGGGGCGATCAACTTACGAGATCGAGCCGCTCAGGAAAGGGCCGGAAGCCGATATTTGAGGCGTAGGATTGTCGAGATTTCGTTGGTGACTTCGATCAAGCGTTCACCGGCGGCTTCAAGAACCAACGGACCAGGATGGTGGCGACCGCCGCCGCGACTTGTGGCTACGAACCATTCTGCGCCCGGCAATCGGGCCTGGAAATCGGCGTCGGAGTTCTTGTCCGATCCATGGTGAGGAAGAAGCGCGACAACTACGTCGTCAAGAAGGTCGCCGAAATGGTTCGCCCAATCACAGAGCGCAGTCTCCTTGAGAAGTTCGGCGTCGCCGGTACAGAGCCAGGCGGGCGCGCGGCCATAGACAAGGCGGGGCGTCTTTTTGTCCGGCGCGACCCATGCCCACGCGGTTCGTGCGCTCGGAGCCACGGGGACGGACAGCATGGACAGGGAGGCGCGATTGGAGCCGCGCGCGAAGCGTTTGTAGATACCCACCAGCTTCTCACGGTCGGCATCGACACGGGCAAAACGCGCGATAGCGGCCGCCAGACCATTCAGTCCGGGGCCGTCCGAACGCGTCCAGTTCAGCCCGATAAGACGGGTCAACGTATCGAGCAAAATCCCGTCTTTGACCAATCGGATGTGCGGGTTCTCATGGAGTGGGGGACGATAGGTTAGAAATCGCATGGTCGCGTCGGGGGCATGGGCATGAATCTCGACGGGACCGTCGGTCGTAAAGACCTCGGTCGTCGATTCGGCGGCTGGGGCTGTTGCGGTGTTCCGCAGCCGGCCGAAGCGAGACACCGCCCAGCCCGGCTCGAATTTGCGATCCGGGCCGAATGGCGAGGAATCCAGCGCGCGAAATTCGCCGTCGCCGCTGAAGGGCGATGGCCCGACCCAGACGATTCGCTCGACCCCGCCGTCGCGGAGATAGCCGATGGGGTCGTCGAGAAACCGGGCGAACCAATCCCTGCGGGCGGTGTCGTAGTCGCGGCCCGGACGCAGCACCTCCTCCATCATGGCCACCGCCAGGTCGCCGTCATTGACGTGCGGCAGGACGACCTCTGTCACTTGTTTGGCGCGCAACAGCCGGTCTAGACCGGAAACGTGGTCCCGGTCGAAATGAGAGATGAAAAGAAGGTCGATGGGCTCGTGGGAATGTTCGTCAGCGTAATCGTCGATCACGTCGTCCAGAGCGTTGCGACGCACCGCGCCGCAGTCGTAAATCCAGTTGAGGATTTTTTGGCTGCCGCCTGCGCTATCCGTTGCGGCGCGACCGACATGAAGCCCTCCCTGTCCGGCGTTGAGCTGTCGCCAGCAAACAGAGAAGGGCATGGGGGGACTCTTTAACGGGGTGTCGGCGTTGCGGTGGGCACACCTTAAGGTTAAGCTTGAGGTGTGTCGATCGTTTCGGAAATGCCCATGTCCTACTCTCTGGCTGCTCTGCGCAAACGTTTGGCGGACCCCAACGTGGCACAGGACTTCTCTAAGGGTTTCACCGCCGCCTATTTCGGCCAAGCTTTCGGGAGTCTGCCCAAGTCCGAGATCGACCTGCTCGTTTTCTCGTTGTTGATGACCACGGGCGCGATTGGGTCGGGCGCCTCAATCTATGAGATCGCTCGGTGCCTGAATGTGACCCCTGCCAAGGCCCGCAATCTGCTATTTCAGCATCAGCTACGCACCATGTCCGAAGAGGATATCGAACGCAGCGCGCTGATCGCCGTGACCACCGCCCGGTTCGGTGTCGACGGTCGCAAACTGACTTTCGGCATAGAATCCCCGATTGTGCGCTCGTCGGTTCAGGCGCGGGCCCGCGCAAAAGGGGTCTTTACCGACATTTCACTCAGCGGCGACATCGTCTCCGTGCAGATGAATCAGCTGGGGGCCTTCCTTTCGGCATTCCTTTCCGAGGCGATGACGGCGAAACTGGTCGCCCGACTGAAGGCTAACGGGGTCGTTGACGCCGACGACCTGACCCAAAGGCTCAATCGTTACGGTGAGAAGATGCTTGAGGCCATGGCGAAGGAGGGCGGCAAGGAGATCGTCCGCGAACATGGCCAGACCCTGCTGGACTGGATCGGGACTTTGTTCAGCGGTGGCGACGCCCCCACGCCGGAAATCTTCGGTCAACTCTGACCTCTCGCCGCCCTCGGGGTTTGCGCCGTCTCGACGGGAAGTCGTAATAGCGGCTGCTAGCTTCTTTTCGCCCCGGACTTAGTCCGGCGCCGGTACTTAACGTCCGGTATTGCAGGCAGCGACGGCCGGCTTTTCATCTCCGTAGAATTCTGTGCGGTCTTGCCTGCCCAGCTTAGGCAACCGGTATCAGTCGCCGAGCATGCCGGGATCGTCATCCTCCAGCTCCATCCACTGCAGAGCCTGCGGGTCGGACACCGGATTGACATCAGGGAGACGATAGACTCGATCCCTGACGTGTATCGGGGCGACTTCTGCCAGAGCATGTTCGAAATGCTCCGCCACGATGAGATGATGCGCATGATGGAGCAGGTGTCCGCAGCGGCACTGATCCGGATGGTCGATGAGAGACCAGGCGCCGTTGTGATCCGAGACAAAATAAGCGCCACGCATGATGCCGAAGCCGGCCGGTCGCGCCCCGGGATGTTCGACGCCGAGTTCCGTCAGCAGGATAGCACCATCCTGTAACGCTTCCAGGTATATGCCTTTGCAGTAGCGACTCCCGCGTGGGCCGTAAGGATGCCGGATCAGTCCGTCGATTTCGACAGCGACAGAGATTTTCTCGCGGACGAGCGCCGTCAGGCGGGGAAACTGCATCGCGCCCGGAGCTGTCCCATGAAAGAGGGTCTCTCGCGTTAGATAAAAGGTCGTGTCCCCGAAGCGTGTGCCCGGCCGGACGCCGTCGGCGAGCCAGAAGCGCCGATACAGCGCCGCCGAAGGTGGCAACCGACGAAGAGCACGGATTTCATATTCCGGCAGCGGCAGGCCGCGATCAAAGGCATCGATGTCTACTCCGCCGTCGTCAATGTCGAGCTTCGTCCACGGAATGGACATTAGAGCGGCCATAACCGGATCGATCCGAGGGCCGGGGAAGAGACACTCGGTCGTCAGGTCGGATTGCGCGGCGATGGTGCCAAAGACTGTATTTGGCGCGCGTATAATCGTGACGACGCAATCGTCGGGCAAATTGTCCTTGAGAGGGCCGACCATGAAGGCAGATTGGGCAGCGCAGCGATGCCGGCCTTCTTCCGTGGCGATCTCCACCAGGTCGATGGCTCCGATATCGTGGGCCCGAAGCGATTTGCGGCTGATGGCATACAGACATCCCTGGCCGTAGGCGGGGCAGTAGTCAGCGCGTGAGCGTCGAATGAAGACTGGATCTTCCCAGCAGTCTTCCACCAGCTCGACGGACGGTTCGGTCTGAAAGGCGTGAGATGCGAACCAGCAGGCGACGGCCGCTTCGCTGGTGGCGTCCAGGAAAAAGGAACGCCAGCCGTAGTGCTGCAGGATCGCCTGATCGACAGCGAGATCGGTGCGGCCGTCGAAGCCCTTCACATAGGCGGACAAGATGGCCCGAGCATAATGCCACCACTTCAGCATGCGTTGGGGTTGGCAGCCGTGGCGGTCCATGCTGGTGCGCAAATCCGGCCCGCCGTCCTCGCGAAAATACTCGCGGGTCTGACCACGCAACAGGGCACCGGGCGGTAGGTCCTCTAATGCCGCTTCCAGGGCCCTGACGTCCTGACAGTCTATTATCCGCACAGCGTTCCCAATCGGACCTTGCGCTTCGCATATCAGTTCTCGGCCGACTGTCGATAGCCGTTGCGACGGTTTGGTAACCGTTGGCCGAACTGTCGGAGTCCGGGCGAGACAGGCTGCTTCGTCTACAGCGCGTTTGGTGCAATCATTCCGGATTGTTTCTCTATGTAGCGACGGCCGTTTTATTCGGCTGCCTTGAAACCCGGGGGCTAGGGTTCCTTTCTAGGCGATCAGGACGCCACTGCATCCTTAAACCTCATATTTCGGCTCGTCCTGTTCCTTTACGGAGTAGTTCCGGTATCCTGCGCTATGCCGGCCGCCGAAGTTCAGGAGGGCCGTCTCGGTAGGTCCGTAAACTCAGTCGGCCTTTTCGAGTCTTTCGTTTCACGCGAACTAGGCGCGGTCGTCCCGATCAGTCGCCAGTCTTCCAGCCGTGCGCCGTGCCCTGTTTTCGCGCGAGTCGGCCGGCCGATTCGAGCAGTTCGTCGATCCACTCCAAGCATAGGTCGATGAAGTCTTCGCCCATATAGACGATCCAGGTGGCGCCGCCCGAAGTGGATCGCGGAAACCACGATTGCGGCCATGCCTTTTTTTCGATTAGGGCGTCGAATGCAGCCCTTTGCTCGACCGGCCATTCGAAGCCGTTGTGAAACAGGTTATTTCGGTAGGCGATCAGGGTTTCGAGCAAATCTGAAGTCGAGGCGAAACGAGGCGGCTTTAGCTCGACCTTGAGCCCGCTCGCTTCGAAAAGTTGCATGGTTCCGGCCAGCAGGTTGGTTTTGGGAGCATCATTCTTATCGTAATAAATTTGCGGGTTCCAGAAACGCGCGTCGTTTCCGCAGCGGCGTTCTCGCTTGTCAGACGCCAACGGCCAGTTCTGTTCGCCGATGGCGCGGAACACCCTCACCAGAAGTGCTTCGACCAGTGGGGCGATCATGCCGACAGCGGCCATGCTGTGCGCTGCGTCCTGATAGACGGAGGCATGGTTGCGATCGACCCAGATGTCCGTCAGCCGCCAGGACAGATCGTGAGATGCAGCTTTGGCGCGTTCGCCCAATTCGGCGATTTCCTGAGAGAGGAGAGCATCCGCCTCGGCGTTACGGCGGATCGCGCTCCTGATAGCCAGGAGTTGAGCATCCAAATCGATGTCGCCCAGCAGCATATGGGCATAATCCCGATCCGACACGTCGAATGAGGTTTGGGCGGCGGAATCGGCTTCAATGTCCATGAGAACTCCCCTGTAACATGCATCGTGCGATGGCAATCAAGGCGTGTATTTTTGCAATCCGGAGGTCAATATATGGTGAAGCTTCGGCGAGGGGCATGCCCGCCAAATATGTGATGACCTACCTGATATGGCTGGCGAGGTCGCGGAAGCGTGGGCGACAGGACGGCGCTTATCCTGGCCTTTTTCTTGGCCGAGCTTGAAAGGGAGCCCGATATCGCGGAACGGGTCGTTGTTGTCGATGATCCGATCAACAGCCAAGACGTCTAATCGACTGATCTGGTGCGTGGGACTTCAGGCACGAGTCGCCGAGGATCGACGAGCTTACGGTCTGCAAGGTGCTTGTTCTGTTGTCGCCACCAGTAGGCGAAAGGGTCGTCGTCAATGAGCAGCTCAAGATGCACGACTGATCGGGTGTCCTCCTCCCGGTAAGGCGCGAGGATTCCATCCGGCGTCGAGGCGTCGCCTTCAATCACATAGTCGAAGGTCTTTTGCGTCTCCGGCGCTACCGTCATCACTCCCTCCGGGCTGAGCGAGATAGCGACCCCCGGCTTGACGCTGATCCGCAGGATTTCTGGTCCAACGACTTCATAATAAGCTTGGCCGGCAAACGGTCGATGCCGAAAGAGATGCGGCGGTGGCAGCGCGTCTGCGGGTGCCCATAACGTCAGCCGCTGAGTCCGATTTAGCGTGGTGTCCCGGTAGACCTTGACCTCGAACAGTTGCTCGGGCTCGCCGACGAGGCTGGTTGTCCGGAAGACGAGAGAACCGTTGGTCGCCATTGCGATTCGCGCGAGGTCTCCGCGGCCGCGAACTTCGCGGAGTGTTGTGCAGTAGCCATAGGCGACGTTCTCTAGCTGTTGGAGGCCTGCGAGGTTCCAAGCTGACGACCGCAGCTCTCCGCTGGCCTGGATACCCGCTCGGCCCTTCAGATCGGTATAGTGAAACATCTGGAGCAGCGCCTTTCCGTCGTCGGTCACCCGGGCGCGTCCGCCGGCAGCATGTTGGAGCTGGGTCGGTCCTTGGACTGTGCAGGCATACAGGTGGCCCCCGCCTCCGTATCGCCGCTTTAAAGCCGATGGATCGATTGCGATCTGCAACTGACGACCGCGGTTGGTCCCAGGCTGAACGACATCAAGCGACAGGTCGCAGCGGACGGCTTTGTCGCCGTTGAAGGCGATCGAGTTTGGGCCGAAAAAGGACGGGATGAAATAGACCCAACGTTCACCAAACCGGACGAGCAGGAGCTCTGGGATCAGATAGCTGCGCCCCGGCGCATGGGCGAGCCGGATTTTGATCAGGCCCTCATAATCGACCGTCCGCCCAGCGTGCTCGGGAGCGGGGGATAATCGAAAAGGGAAATCGGTCATGGTCGGACCTTCTGCAAGCTCGCCCGGTCCCCAGATAGCTGAAGGACGGCGCTTCAGGGAAAATTGGACTCGACGCACTGAGCTTCTGCGGCCGGCTCGCTGGAACGCGTCGTGCCGGCGGGGTTGGTAATCGGAAAGCTCTGCGTCCTGCTGCTGCGATGTCTGGGAAGTGGCGGGCAATCCGGCGCTAGCAGGCGACAGCGACGTGCGCTTTTAATGTTCCCGCGTTGCTGTGTGTCGAGGGTGAGAGTGCTCTGCATGGACACTACAGCCTGTGATCTTATCGCGGGTCGATGTGCAATTTTCGCATATGGCGGACTTGATTGTACGCAAAAAAAGTTTACATTGGCGGAATGGACAGACATCCCGCTGAGACTGACATCACCGCCGAAGGACTGAAGCTATTCAGGACAGAGCACAGCTTCTCGCAGACAGTCATGGCTCAGAAGATGGGCGTGAGCTTGCGAACGTATCAGGACCTTGAGTCCGGGGCGGCCCCGATCCGCCGACTTCATGCTCGGGCCCTCGATGGGTTGATCGTCATGTACCCGGACGCAGCATCCACCGCGCCACACGTTCGGCTGCTGCAATGGCGTACGCATCTAGGCGTATCCGTCAAGGCGGTCGCCAAAAGCGCGGGCGTCCTGCCGCAAGTAATCGAAAATATTGAAGGTGCCCGCAGCGGCTACACCATGCGCATGATGCAACGCGCTTCCCGGGCGCTCGGGATTCCCTTCGAAACTATGATCGGCCAAAGCCCCGCCGCTAGTGACGCCGAACTAATGTCCGTTTGGGACGCGGTTCCGCCGGAACGTCGCAGCGCCGCCTTGCGAGTGCTGCGAGCCCTCGCGGTTGAGGATTAAGGTTAGGTCCAGGAGTGGCGTGACTGTCGCGTCGTTTTCGCCGAACTTCCTAGTGTTTAGCTTGCGGGTCTTAGAAATCAGATCGCAAGCGAGTAGCTCGTGCTACGCCCGCCGCCCCCGTCTTTCTTAAGTACACCACGCTGCACCAAATCGCTTATGTCGCGCAGCGCCGTGTCAGGCGACGTCTTCGCCAGCGCCGCCCATTTGGCGTTGGTGAGCTTGCCTTCGAAGCCGTCTAACAGTCGGTTCAGCACCTTCCTCTGGCGTTCATTCAGCGGCTGATCGGCAAGGGCCTCCCAGAAACGCGCCTTGCGCATGACGCCGGCTAGGATGGTCTCGGCGCCGTCGAAGGCGCGGTCGAGGCAGGCGATGAACCACAGCAGCCAGGCGGTGATGTCCAGGCCGCCTTTCTGCGCTGCCTCTAACGCTTCGTAATAGGCCTTCCGCTCGGCGCGGATCTGGGCGGACATGCTGTAGAAGCGCTGGGGCGTGCCCTCGGCGCGGGCCAGGGAGAGGTCGGCGATGGCGCGGGCGATGCGGCCGTTGCCGTCGTCGAAGGGGTGGTTGGTGACGAACCAAAGGTGGGCGACGCCGGCCTTCAGCACCGGATCAGGCGCGGCGGTTTCGAACCAATTCAGGAAGGCGGCCATCTCGGCGTCCACTCGCTCGGCAGCTGGCGCCTCGTAGTGGACGCGTTCGCGGCCGACCGGTCCTGAGACGACCTGCATCGGGTCGCCGTCGGGGGTGCGCCAGGCTCCGGCGGTGATCTTGGTCATGCCGCTGCGGCCCGTCGGGAAGAGAGCGGCGTGCCAGCCGAACAGGCGGTCGGCGGTGAGCGGCTGGGCGTAATTCTGGGTCGCGTCGAGCATCATCTCGACGACGCCCTCGACGTTGCGATCCGCCGGGACCAGGCCGACGACATCCATGCCCAGGCGGCGAGCTATGGAGGAGCGGACCTGGTCTCGGTCCAGAACTTCGCCCTCGATCTCGCTGGACTTCAGCACGTCCTCGGTCAGGGTGCGGAGGATGGCTTCCTCGCGCAACGGAAAGCCCAAGGCCTCCATCCGTCCGATCAATCGGCCTTGGCGATGGCGGACGGCGGCGAGCGGTTGGGCGAGGGCGCCGTCGTCCCAGGTCAGGTTGGGCCAATCGGCCAGTTCGTGGATGTAGGTCATATTTGCCGCACTTTCTGCGTTGAATGTGAAGGCTATTCGCCGCAAGGGCAAGACGTAATCGACGCAAGCTGTGCGGTGATTGTCGGGTGTATTCGCTGCATGGCTCTCGATCAGGCCGCGAGCTGCCGGGGGCCGGAGGGCTGCAATGCGATGGACACGCCTTTCGCCGCGAGCGGCCGACCGACGAGGTCCTTCAGTCGGGCGAAGGCTGTCTGGCTGGTGCAGAGGATGCGCCGTTCGTCGGGCTCCCATCTGGCGTGATCCAGGTAGCTTACCGCCGCGCCTTCCCCCGCGATCTGGACGACCGCCTGGCGGATGTCGGTCTGGGCGAACGGAAGGAGCCGCGCCGGCGTCCCGGCGCCGCCATCTGGTCGTCGGCTTTCGGCGGCGCGAAATCTTCTAATGGGTTCATAAAGGTATTGTCGGTCACCGGTGACCGGTTTTCGTGTCGCTGATGTCCGGTTTTCTGGCGTTTGAGCGGTCGCCTGTGGCCGCTTTTCGCGCGTTTGATCGGTCGCCGATGACCGGTTTTGCGGCGCCTCGGCCGCTTCGTCGGGAACGGTTGCGCGGCAGATGTTGGTGCGGCCGCGTCCCCGGCGGACCTCGACCTCGAGATAGTCGGCGGTCTGAAGCTCTTCGAGCAGGCGTCGCAGTTGGCGCGGGCTGACGCCCAGGCTGGTCGCCATGCTTTCCTGGCCGCGCCAGGCGCCGCCCTCGCAGGGGTTCAGGTCGTGGAGGATGAAGCCGGCGACAGCCTTGGCCTGGAGGCTGATCTTGGGATCGCTGGCGATCCGCTGATGCCAGGCCAGTTTTTCGGCGACGAAGTTCTCGGGATCGAGGCGGCAGCTCATTTGTGTGCCTCCGACGTTGCGACCGGGCAGGGCAGGCGGTAGAATGCCTGCGGCCTTGAATGTTGTGCCAAGCCCATTCGAACCCCGTCGAGCGCTGCAACGCTGGCGGGGTTTTTCGTGGCCGGGAGGTGTCCCGAGGGGTTAGCCAAACGGGAAAAATCCCTAGGGATTTCAATATGCGCCTTATACCCCGTTAGACGAAGCAAGGCGTTGAATTCACGAGAAAAAACGACTTCCTCTCTGTCCGCCACGCCGTCCTCCGCTAAACTACAAGTCTGCGAGAGCAGGGAAATAGCCCCGACATTCCGGCGCGTTATCGCCTGGGCTCAGCCCAGAGCGCGTCTCTGCGCGCCTTCA
>NZ_JBAZPS010000016.1:0-28252 GCF_041648055.1 Brevundimonas sp. | reverse complement strand
GGCCGTTCCGTTCCAGTCCATTGTAGAGCCAGCGCTCCATACGACGGGTCTCGTCGACCGGCGGCAGCCAGGTCAGGGAGAGCCGGTAGTCCGTCTCAAACGCCGGATCGGAGGCCTCGAACCGCTCGCGCCGTTCGGCATCGACCAGCCAGGCCGCGTCCAGATCGAACACACTCTCCGGATAGGGCGACGCCGGTCTCCGGCGCGCCTCCATGTGGACGCACCAGCCCGTACCAAGGCGTTTCAGGGCATTGTTCAACCGTGCCCGCACGGCCATCAGCTCGTCCTCTGTCGAGGATTCCAGGTCTGGACCACGGAAGCTGAAGGCGGTCAGGAAGGACCCGTCCTTGTTCAGTACCACACCTGGGGCCACCAGCGCCGCCCAGGGCAGGTGATCCGCCAGACAGGCGGGCATCTTCCGGTACTCGTCCAGGAAGCGCATGTCAGGCGTCCAGGTGGGCCGGCAGCGCCAGATGACGCCGCAGCACATCGAAGAAGCGCCGATCGGACCGCGTGGCCCACAGACCGATGGCATGGGCGACTGCCCACCAGAGAAGGCCCAGCCACCAGATCCGCAGCGCCAGACCCAGGACGACAGCGATCGTGCCCATGGCGATGGCATAATCCCGTGGCATGCCCGCCATCAGCACGGGCTCGGCAAGGGCCTGGGCGACCGGCAGGTCATAGCCTTCCCGGCGTTCTGTCGAGGCGTGGGCCATCAGCCGATCTCCACCCCACCGGCAAAGCCGAAGAAATCCAGGAAGAAGGTGGACGCGGCGAAGGCGATGGACAGGCCGAACATGATGCCGAGGCCCCGTCGCATGGAGGAGCCGTTCTCGCTCATGGCGATCCCGGCCCCGAACAGGACCACGGCCACCACGGCCGCGGCCTGGACCACCGGTCCCGTTATGGATTCCACCACCTGTTGCAGCGGCCCTTCCCACGGCATGCCCGATCCTCCGGCCAGCACGGGTCCGGCGACCATCAGGCCGCACGCCATCGTCGCGCCGAACAGGCGCCATCCCAGTCTTCCACGCATCTGAAGTCCCTCGTTTCGGCGTGTCCCTGCACGCTTCGACTCATTGCAAACCCATCCATCCACAGGTTGTCAACAGTAAAAATCAGACGAAATCCGGTAGCTTTTCTATAAGTTACTCATGACTTGCTGTAACTCTTCCAGCAGAGATCCATTTTGCTGCTCTGGGGTTGAGTTGACGCGTCGATGACTTGTCAAAAGTCCCGCCAGATCCATGCCGGCACTGGCCTTGAACAGCTTCGTCATAATCGGCTGGCAACCGAACCCGGCGCGAGCGGGCAACAACACCGGCCCGCCACAATCTGCGCGTGACTTCAGGGCCGGTCAGAAAAGCGGTCCGAGCCCACCGCGTTCGGGCACCGCCCTATCAAGTCACCCGGATCCTACGATCCTGGACACGGACGCGGTTTGCGTTCCCACTCTGAAACCGGGCCAACGACCTGGCCGGAGCGCCCATCCGGTGCACTCAGTCCAGGATGGAGGGGCAGTATGAAGACCGTCCAATCGATGCGTGGACGTGGCACGAAGCGTGAGGCAGTAGCCTCTCCCTACGCCACATTAGATGGCCAGATACGGACATTTATCTTGCGTTTTGATGTATAACTGGCCATATATGGACGATGCTGAAGACACCACTCGAGATCCAGCATGGCCTTGCCGAACGGTTGAAGGCCCGTCGCATCGCCCTGGGCTGGACCCAGCAGGTCGCGGCCCAGCGCTCGGGCGTCGCTTACCGGACCTGGCGAAGGCTCGAGACTGAAGGCAAGGCCTCGCTTGAGGACGTGATCAAGGCGGCCGTCGCCCTGCGATGCGAAGGCGGTTTCGAGACCCTTTTCCCGCCACCGGCCGCCACCAGCCTGGATGACCTCCTCAAGCGTCAGAGCGTGGAGGCGACGTCGCCCGTGCGGGTACGGGCGCGCAGGTCGCAGCGATCATGAAGCTGGTGCCCGGAGCCCCGCTGGCCGCAAGCCTCAAGTTCGACGATGCCGGGGCTCCGATGCCGATCGGCCGGCTGGCCATGGCCAGCGGTCTGGCTCAGCTGGAATGGTCCAGCGAGGCAATCGCCGCAGCCCTACCGGTCTCCGGCCTCCTCTATCCACCCGAACCCGGCCTTCATCCCGCGCGCGGACGCGAGTTCGACGGCCTGCATGGCTTTCTGTCGGACAGCCTGCCGGAGGGGTGGGGCCATCTCGTCATGCGCCGTCGCCTGGCCAGGCTCGGCGTACAGATCGACGGCTTGAGCCCCCTGGATCGTCTGGCCCTGGTCGGTGACCAGGGTCGTGGAGCCCTGACCTATCAGCCATCGGCCGCGCCCCCGCCGGAAGTGCAAAGCCTCGACCTGGATGCCCTGGCCGCTGAATCCATGGCCATCCTGGCCGGCCAGGAAGGCGAGCTCGCGGCCACCCTGGCCACCCTGGCCGGCGGGTCGGGCGGGGCCCGTCCGAAGGTGCATGTCGGGTTCGACGGTGCAGGGCGTATCTCCGTGTCGGAGGGTGAGACGGCTCCCGGCCACGACTCCTGGATCGTGAAATTCGCAGCGACGAACGACCCGCCCGACATCGGTCCGATCGAAGCGGCCTATGCGGCCATGGCCATCGCGGCGGGGCTGGAGATGGCCCCCTATCGTCTTCTGCCATCCAGAACAGGGCCCGGCTATTTCGCGACGCGACGGTTCGACCGGCCTCATCCGGGTTTACGCCTGCACATGGTCTCGCTGAGCGGTGCGGTCGAAGCGTCATGGCGCCTTCCCTCGAGCTACGACCTGTTCCTTCGGGCGACGATGACCATCACGCGCCACGCGGACGATCTGCTCGCGGTCTTCCGTCGCATGGTCTTCAACGTCCTGGCCAGCAATCGCGACGACCACACACGCCAGCACAGCTATCTCATGGATGCCGGCGGTGAATGGCGTCTCGCCCCCGCCTACGACCTCACCTATTCGGCGGGCCCCGGCGGAGAGCACTATCTCGACATCGAGGGCGAGGGCCGCCATCCGACCCGTTCGAACGTACAGGCGCTCGGACGAAGGTACGGCCTGTCTGACGCCGTCATGGCCTCCGTGATCGACGAGGTGCGGGCCGCAGTGGACGGCTGGTCCCGGTTCGCTGACGAAGCCGGGGTCAGCAGGGCGTCCAAAGCCGAAATCCGTACGGCCCTGGACGCGGTGGCCCTGCGCTTCCTCGCCTAGGTCCACGCTCCGTCGTCACGGGCGCTCCTGGCCTCGCTAGGCCAGCCTGGCGAGCCTGTACCGCTCGCCGTCCAATCCCACCATGGCCATGACGCTCTCTACCCGTCGTCCCTCCGGGGTCCGGGCTATATGGACGATCCGTTCGACAGCCTGGGCGATCATGCGGCGCGGCGGCGCCGGCGAAACCTCCAGGATCAGATCCTCGAGCCGCCGTGGCACATCCTCCCCCGAGTTGGCGTGGATCGTCGACAGCCCTCCGGGGTGGCCGGTGTTCCAGCTTTTAAGCGTCTCGAGGGCAGCGGCCCCATCCCGCATCTCTCCGACCACGATCCGGTCCGGTCGCATCCGGAGTGCCGATCTCACCAGATCCGCCACCCCGAGTGTCGGGTCCCGCCGGGTCAGCACCGCGACGACGTCCCAGGCCGAACACTGCAGCTCGGCGGTGTCCTCGATCAGGAAGACCCGATCGTCGGCGAAGGCTGGATCGGCGAGCACCGCATTGGCCAGGGTCGTCTTGCCCGATCCCGTCCCGCCGGAGACGAGGATATTGCGTCTCTCCGCACCCGCCAGCCGCAGGGCGTCGGCCTGGACCTGCGTCATCACCCCATCCCGTACGTAGTCCTCCAGCGTCCAGATCACCGCCGGCCGCTTGCGGATCGAGAAGGCGGCTTGCGCCACCAGCGGCGGCATCAACCCCTGAAATCGCTCGCCCGTCGACGGCAGAACGCCGGCGAGGTGCGGGGTTTCTCGGGCGACACTCTCGCCCATATAGTCGGCGATCAGACGAACGGACCGCTCCCTGGCCTCGGCGGAGAGCCTTGCGCCGGTGTCCCTGCGCCCCTCCCCGCTCCGATCCAGAACGATGCGCCCGTCCGGATTGGCCATGATCTCCACTACGGCCGGCTCGAGCAAGGCCTCCAGCACCACGGGTCCCAGCGCATGGCGCAGTGCCTCGAGCTTGCGCTCGGCGACGATCGGATGGGTCAAGCGCTGTCCTTCCCCGGATCGATCTGGCGATCCCGCGTGCCCGCCACGATCCGTGCCGCGGTCGCGTCGAGCAGCCGTTCGATCCTGATATCGATCGCCGCCTGGACGGTCGGATCCTGGTCCGCGATCACGTCCGGAAGGCGCAGGAAGAAGGCGCGTGCTACCTCGATCAGCAGCTCCTGAACGATCTGCATGTCACGCGCGGTGGACCGCATGTGATCGCGCAGGGATCGTTCGAGGTTCTGCATCCGGTCCTCGGGATCGGCGCGCGGATTGCGCAGCAGCCCCCGCGAGATGGCCTGGCCTGCCGCCTGGCTGAGCGGCACCCGCGCCGCGCGCGCCTCCCGGTTCAGCGCCGCGAACAGCTTCTGATCGGTCAGATAGACCTGAACCCGGCTCGCGGGCACGCTAGTCCTCGTCATGTGTCCTCTCCTCCTGGAGCCTGTCCAGCACCGCTTCCTGGGCCCCCATCTGCCGGACGACATCGGTCATCGCCTGGCTCACCACGGCCGCAGCCTTCCTGTCGTCGATGGCCGCCTTGATCTCCTTGAAGAGAGGCAGCTGGGCCTCCGGATCCACGCCGCGCGCCCTCACCCCGGCCCAGGCGTGAGGGCGCGCCGGCGGTCCGTCCAGGCGAGCCGACTGGTCCGGCGCTGGCAGGTCGGCCCGTTTGCGATACGGTCGCCGGCGATCGTACTTCAGCTTCTTCGTCCGCAAAGGCCGCCGGCCCGTGACGAAGACCAGCTGCTGGTCGTCCGGCAGGGCGCGTACCTCGCCGGGTTCCAGAAGCGGGCGTTCCGTTTCCGAGCGCGACACCGAACTGCGTCCCCGGCCCAGCCCGGCTGCCGAACTGCGACTGGTCCGGGTCTCCATCACCATGCCCGTCAGCTTCGACACCTTGTCCGCGGTGAGCGGGTCGAGCGCCGAGAAGGCCGTGTAGACATGGCAGTTGTCGAGGATGGTATTGTGCTGCCCGTAGGTCTCTACGATGTCGTTCAGGGACTGGGCGACGAACAAGGTTTTGATGCCGAATCCCGACATCAGCCGCAGCGATTTCTCGAAGAAGGCGAGACGGCCGAGCAACGGAAACTCATCCATCAGCATCAGGAGATGGTGGGTCTTCTTCCGTCCGGTGGCATCCTCGGTCTCATGGGCTGTCAGAGCCTGGGCCGCCGCATAGAACAGCAGCCGGACCAGCGGACGCAGGGCCGCTGCGTCGGCCGGAGCCACCTGGACGAAAAGAGACACCGGCGCGTCGGCGCACATCAGGTCGCCCATGGCGAAGTCCGAAGCCGACAGGACGCGTTCGAGGTCTTCGCCTGCCAGCCACTTCAGATACGAACGGGCCGTCCCCTGGACCGAGGTGCGGAACCGGTCGTGCATCGCTGCATAACCCTTGACGGCGGTCCGGATGAAAGGGTGGACGGCCGGCTCGCCGTCTGGCCCGAGACTGTGCAACGTCTTGAGCATGACGTCGGCCGTGCCATCCAGATCAGCCAACAGGTCCCGGACGGTCAGAAGGGTCTTCTGGTCATCCTCTGCCGAATGGAGGACGTGCAGGATCACAGCCTCAAGGATTTCGGAAGCCGCCTTGTCCCAGATGGCTTCGTCATCCCGCACTCCGCCCGGGTCGGACAGTATGGCGACCAGCCTCTGGATGGGTGCCAGCTCCCCGGGACCGGGCTGGATCTCGGCGAGCGGGTTCCAGCGTGCGGAGGCCGGGTCGCGGGGGCTGAAGTAGAGCGCGTGCGAAAAACCCGAACGCCACCCCGCCGTGGTTCGCCACAGCTCTCCCTTCGGATCATGCGCCATGACGCTTGCGCCCCACGACAGCAGGGTCGGCACGACATGCCCCCGGCCCTTGCCGCTGCGGGTTCCCCCGGTGACGAGGGTCGGGCGAAGATCCGTCGTCGCCAGCACCCTGCCATCGAGAAGCCCGAGCACCGCCCCGCCGTCGGCCAGCAACCCGGCGGCGCGCGCGTCCTTCATCCCGCCCCATCCGCGAACACGCGCCTGCGAGCCACCCGACGCGAGGGTCGCCAGTCCAAGCCCCGAGACCATGCCGATCAGGATCAGGGGCGAGGTCCTCGACATGGCGCCCTGCACCTCCTCGCCGAACTTCAGTCGCCAGCCCAGGATCGCCCAGGGCGGATAGACGGCGGCTTCCGACGAGACCTGGAGCCGCGCACCCAGGGCCGCATGGTTTCCGTAGGTCCACGCAAACGCCTGCGTCGCCGCGCACAGACCCGCAGCCCCGCCGAGCAGCAGGCCGGCCAGCCGCGCACGAAGGTCAGCCGGCGTCACGGATCGCGCCCCGAACCGCCTCGGCTTCCAGGATCAGCAGCGGAGCCGCCTCCATACGCCTGTGGTGATAGAGGATGAGGGCTCCCGCCAGGCCGTCGTCCGCGGTCTCGAACAGACGCACAACGTCCGCCTCCTCGCTGTCCAGATCGGGGAAGAGGCGGGCTTCCGCCGACGCCAGCTGGATCAGCTGACTGCACACCCGCTGGTAGGCGTCGATCAAGGCCGCATTGCCGGTGCGCTTCACGGCCCTCAGCATCAGGCCCGGCAGGGCACGTCCAGCCTGTACACCGCTCCCTGCCATGGCCTGGTCACGGGCCATGCTCGTGCGAGACGCAGTCAGGCTGTTGATCACGCACTGGAGCCGGAACTCGAGACGGTCGCGGACGATGGCGGGGTCGAGGCGCGGTGCCAGGAAGCCTCCCATCGGAGACCGCTCGATCAGCCCGTAACCGCACAGCCAGACCAGGGCCTCGCGCACGGGCGTCGCTGACAGGGACAGCCTGCGGGCCTCGTCCATGATGACCACCGGGGAGCCCGGGACATAGATGCCCTGCTCGGCACGCGAACGCAGGCTGTCCAGCGCATTGGTGAAGGGATCACGTCTACGGGTCACGGTCCTCTCCGTCAGTAGGCGGAGCATTCAGCAGGACGTTGAGACGCGCCAGCACAACCCGTCGATTCGTGGGCCCGACGCCGAAAATCGACGCGGCCCACGCCACAAACCGCGTCGAACCGCGCCACTTTATGTCGTAAAATCTGCCGCCAGGCCTGCATCGTCCGGTTGCGCCTTGATCAGCCGCGTTTCGCGCAGCACGATCAGCACCGGAGGGCGTTGCAGATGCCAGGGCGTGCGTCGGACAACATACGCGACAGTCAGTTGCTTTCGGCCGCTGTCAAACTCGTTCGGAAGTCCACCGGCCTTTCGAGCCGTGAGGTCGCCCGGAAGATGCATATCGCCCTGCGGACCTATCAGCGGTTCGAGGGCGGGCTCAACCGTCTCAACCTCGACCACATCCATCGCTTCGCAAAGGCCACCTCCAGCGATCCCTATGCCCTGCTTATCGCCGTCATGATCGGTGCGCCCCGTTTTGCGCTGAACGCGGCGAACAACAATCTGGCGACCATCCTCATGGTGGCGGTCCAGAACCTGGAAGAGTCGCTCGGCGACCGGATCGCCGAGCTCGAGACGCGCGACTTGATCAGCGCCATCACCAAGCCGTTCGACGCCCTCGCGGCGCAGGTTCTAGCGACAGATCCCTCTGCGGAATGGCTCGCCCGGGGTCGGACAAACCTGAACATCCGTCGCCCCACACCGGGACGGTGAAGCCGGATATTGGTCAGATATAGCTTTTCTGCCGCCCCCATCGGGCGCTCCGTCGGACCGCCACATCCGTGGCCATCAGCAAAGGAGACTGAGATGAAAACGACAACCTTGATCCGCGTCAGCTTTGGCAGCGCCAAGGCCCTGACCCGGGACGGCCTCACCGGCCCCTATACCGAGGTCAAGATCCAGGACAGCCTGTTCCCGCCGGCTGGCTGAGCGACGACCGTGGGCGGTCGGCATCCGGCCGCCCACAGTCTGTCCCCCCTAAAGACTGCAATATCATCCGCCGCGTCGTGCCGACGCGCCACCCGTCAGGCCAGCGCCTATTGTGCGGCCACCGCGCTGTCACTTGCCGGTCGCCGTATCGAATTCGCCCGGAAAGAGCCTGTCATCCGCGAGGTTGCGAGTATTCATCGCAGATCCCGATCCGGCCTGCCGACGCCCGAAGGCACGCCCGAAACCCTCCTCAGAACGCAAAAACTATACTCCAGATATAGCTTTCATGCCGGGCGACCGGAGCGTCACCTCGGGCTGCCACACTGGGTGGCACACCAGATGAGGAGACCGAGATGAAGACCCTGCTTCTGCACATCAGCTTCGGCAGCGCCAAGGCCCTGACCCGCGACGGGATGGGCACCCGCTACAACGAAGTCCACATCGCCGACAGCCTCTGGCCTGCGGCGGGCTGAGCGGCCTGCGGGCGGCCGACGGTGAACCGCCGGTCGCCCGCAGATCGTGGACGAACCCACCGGTCCCGAAAGCGAGCCACCATGTCCAAGCAACTCTGGCCGGCTGAAGGCGTCTTCCTCGCCTGTGTCGATGACGACGTGATCGTACTGAACCTGGCCGCGGACCGGTATGACGGCCTGCTGGATGCCGGCGACCGCATCCGGCTGGATGACAATGGCGCGCTCCATATCGTCGACGCCGATATCGCTGCGGAGCTCATCGCAGGCAGGATAGCGACTGCGGCCCAGCCGCTCTCCCGAAACCCGAGACCTGTCGCAGCACGTCGCGAACTCCAATCGGACCCTGCCCCGGCAGGAAGAGACGTCCTCCGTGCGGCCATCAGCCTCTTGACGGCCACCCTCAGATTCAGGGGACGATCGCTCCTCTCGCTCGTCACCTTCCGGCATCGTCTTAGCGATCCTGACGCCGTCAGCGAGGCGCGCCTCGGAGAATTGGTCGGCGCGGCAAGGGTCGCCCGCCCATGGATCCCGTTCGAAGGCGAATGCCTGCAGCGGAGCTTCCTGCTCCGGGCCCATCTGGCAGCGCAGGGCGTCGCCACCGACTGGATCTTCGGTGTGGCGACCTGGCCATTCGCAGCCCACTGCTGGCTCCAGATCGGGGATCTGGTCGTCGGCGACCGTCTGTCACGCGTGTCCCGCTTCACCCCGATCATGCGGGTTTGAGATGGGCGAGTTCCTGATCGTCGGCCGTGGCCCGGGCCAGAAGGATCAGGTCGCGCTTCGGAACGACCTTCGCGACCGCGCGGCGGGAGAAGGTTTCGCCTTGATGGATCTCAACATCCACACCTGGCTCGCCGTGCGCGGCCCGCATCCCCCACGGACTCTAAGGGTCGCCGACTGGATCCTGATCGGCGATGTCTTTGATCGCTGGCGTCCGACCATCCCGACTGTCCCGACCGGCGATCCCCTCGCCTACGAACGCAAGCTCATGTCCCGGCTCTGGGGGCGCTATGTCGGCATCCAGTTTCATGCCGACCACAGCCTGCGGGCGATCCTGCGCGATCCCTCCGGTGCCCTGGAATGTGTAGCCTGGGAGCAGGACGATCTGACCATCGTCTGTTCGTCAGTGCAGGACTGGCTGATCCACCGCTTGCGCCCGGGATGGCGGATCGAACCCGACCGGGTGGCGGCGGCCTTGCGCGATCCGATCCCCGCCACGGGACGGCTGATGCTCGTCGGCCCCACCGCCCTGGAGCCATCCACGCTTCAGCCGCTTCCGCTGGACCAGCAGGCCGAAGTCCTCTGGAGCCCGATCGAGCACGCGCGACGAAGCCTCGGGCCTGAGCCCTCCGTTCAGGAAGCTGCAGCCACCGTGAGATCAGCGCTCGACGAGACGGTCAGGGGGCTCGCGGGCCTTCCCGGCCGGAGCGCCGCGGAAGTCTCCGGAGGCCTGGATTCAAGCATCATCGCCGCCAGTCTGGTGCACGCTGGAGCCAGGCCGTCGCTCTGGCTCAACGCCTTTGGTCCGACGCCGGAATCCGACGAGCGGACCTATGTAGACGCCCTCGCCCGCAAGCTGTCGATCAAGCCGACCTCCGTTCCGCATGCGACAGCCCCGATGACGACGGCCTGGCTCGAGGGCCTGTCTCCGGACTTCAGGCCGGGCCTGAATGCCATGGACCTTCCTCACGATCTCGACTGGGCAGACCGTCTCGGCAAGGCCGGGGTCAACTCACTGTTCACCGGCAAGGGCGGCGACTCGGTCCTGTTCAACAGGGCCACCAGCGACGTCTTCATCGACGTCTGGCGGCGCAGCAGGCGCGAGGCCCTGACCTCGGCCGACACGTTCGAGCTGGCGGCCTCCAACGAGGTGTCGCTCTGGACCCTGATCGCACGTGCCCGCGACCATGCCAGGACGGGAACAACGTGCCCGCGGCGATCCCATCCGATGCTGCCGCCGCTGCCAGGTCCGTCGCCGTTGCACCCCTGGACCCGGGGTTGGGACGCCTTCGGACCGGCCAAGGCCATGCATATCGCAAGCCTGGCTGACAATGTCGCCCGGCACGGACCTTCCGCCCTCAGCCGTACGGTCGATCTGCGCAACCCGCTCTGCGCCCAGCCGGTGATCGAAGCCTGTCTTGCCCTGCCGACGTCGGTCCTGACGACCGGTGGGCGGGAAAGAGGACTGGCACGCCTGACCTTTGCGGACCGACTGCCACCCGAGATCGTCGATCGCCGTTCAAAAGGCGACATGACGAAGATCTATGGCCGCATGATTCTCGAAGGACTGGACGTGCTTCGCCCCTGGCTGCTTGAGGGCCGGCTCGCCGCCCTGGGCGTGATCGACCGCGCCGAGGCCGAAGCCGGGCTGACGCGCGAGGCCCTGGTCTGGCACGGTAGATATTCCACCATCATGGTGGCGGCGGCGTTCGAGTCCTGGGTCCGCTCATGGGAAAAGAGGCTGGCTGCGTGACATCGCCAGGCTCTGACAAGGTCGTGTCGAGCCAGCCAAAGATCTGCCGATACTTGTCGAGGATGTTCGCTGGTGACCAGACGTGGTGTTTTTCACCCCAGTAGGTGATCAACTTCACCTGCTTGCCTTCGCGGTAGAGGGCGCTGAACATCGCCTCGGCCTGCCGCATCGGCACGAAATCCAGGTCTGCAGTCAGCAGAAGCACGGGGGCCGTGACGTCCTCGGCCCGCAGCCAGGGGCTGGAAGCCAGATAGGCCTCCGTTGCTGCCCAGGGCGGCGCGCCGAAGCGGCCTTGCCCCTGCTCTACAAAACCCTGGGGTTGTCGGTCGCGCAATCCGTACTGGGTCAGGTTCCGGGTTGGCGCGTTGAACTCGCTCCAGGATCCCATCCAGTCATAGATGCCAGCCGATGCGATGACCGACTGGTAGCGGGTCGAACGGGTGGCAATCTCCATCACTGCGTATCCGCCGAAGCTGTGTCCGAACAGAGCAAGCCGGTCGGCAGGCAATTCCGGATGCGCAGACAGGGCGGCATCCACCGCCAGATCCGCCGCCCGGCTGTAGGTCTCTCCCCTCACCGCCGGCTCCAGGTTGCTGGGAATGGAAGCGCTAAGCACCGCATAGCCGCCGGCAGCCAGGACGCCGGGCCGCACCGCATAGGTCATCGTCAGCGGATCCCACCAGACCAGGCTATCGGTCCCGCCCGGATAAACGTCGACGATGACGCCCTTAACCTCGCCCGCCTCCTCGCCTGGCGGCAGCCAGAGCCAGCTGCGGGTCTGTGTTCCATCGACGCCCCGGTGATCGATGGCCACCGGCTCCACGAGTTTCACGTCCCGCTTGCCGCGATTGACGGCATCGAGCGCCACGGCGCGGTCCCCGGTCCGAAGGGTAAGCGTCTCCTGCATCCCTGCTCGCTCCAGCACCAGCATTGCCTCCGGAGACACCGCCAGCACACGCGGCGGCCTGCCCCCGACCAGGGGCCCTTGCCGCACCATGCCGCCGTCCTCATCGATGATGACACTTTCCCCGGTCGATACGGTCGCCGCCGTCCAGTCGCGACGCGGCGCGTCAACCGATAGCCTGCGCACGATTTCCGGATCGGCCGATACGGCCGCCTGGACCGTCACGTCGGCCGGCGTCAGTCGCCGCGGACCGGTCGCTTCAGCTGCCCAGAGCGCGCCGTCCGCGAAGAACCGGAGCGCGGTCTCTCCTGCCGAGAAAAACCGGACCGGGGGTGTTGTCAGCGCGTGTGTCAGGTTCAGCGGAGGCGCACCCTCCGATAAGAGATACCAGTCGAACCGGCCGCCATCCGAAGGTCGGGCGTAAACCAGAGGCGTGTCGCCGATCCAGTCGGCGCGGACGCCATTGACCACCTGTTCGATCGTCCCCGTCGACACACCCGGGAGGGCCACCTGCTCCGCCCCGTCAAAACCCACACGGTAAAGACCGCCCTGGTCCCAGTCGGCATTGTCCTCACGCATCCAGACGAGGATTTCCCGTGATGTCGATGACCAACGCAGGAGATGTTCGCCAACGTCCCGACCCGGCATCGGCCGCAAGACACGGCCGTCCGGCACATGGACCAGCGACAGCCTCTGGCGCCGGGCGCTCTCCACATAGACGATGCGCTCGGGTCTGATAGGCGCGATCTCTTCGGCCAGGATCGTCGCGACCGCGGCCTTGTCGGGGGACAGCGCGAAATCGACGACCTCGCCCTCGATCAGGTCCCGGCGGCTGCGGTCCGTCACATTCAGCAGGACCAGGGCACCGACGGACCTCGAGCGTTCAGGGGTCGCCCGTCCGTCCGCGGCCTCGATCACGGTCCGGGACGCTTCACGCCCCGCAGCGGAGCGACGCCAGGCCTCGGACATCTCCTCCTGAAAGCCGCTGTCATAGGCCAGAAGTTCGGGAAGGCTTCCGTCCGGCCGGATGCTGATCACAAGTTCATCGTCCGACCGCCATTCCGCCGTCGCCCCGGTTCTCGGCATCTCCGGGGTCAGGCCGGTCCACCAGACCGACCGGTCGGCCAGGGCGACAATGCCGGCTTCCAGACGGTTACCCTGCAGTCGCGTGATCAGGAGACGCCGGCTGTCCGGAGACCAGGACAGGCGCTGGAGCCCCAGGCCCTCATTCTCGAGCAGGCGTTCCGGCGACCGCTCCGGAGCCTCCAGGTCGACGAGCCAAAGTTCCATGATGGTCCAGGCGGCCCGTACCCCGAAATCGAAGCGTGTGGCGGTGTTGTACGGTCCACGCTTTTCATAGACCGCCCATCGCCCGTCCGGCGAGATCGTGGCCCGACCGAAGGACTCCAGCTCGACGATGTCCTGAACCGTCAGGGCGCGTCTCGAAGGCACCTCCTGCGCGAGGGCTTCAGTGGTCAGCAGGCAGGCGCAGGCGGCCATGGCCCCGAGCAGGGGCCTCATCATTCTCAGCATGACTGGGCCTCACCAGCGCCGGGTGAGTTGAAGCGAGACGACGCGGCCGAGAAGGCTCGCCTGTCCGGGATCGAACCCGTAGCCCCCCGGTCCATCATAGAAGGGCGGATCCTCGTCGAAGAGGTTCTCGACGCCCAACGTCACCCTCAGGCCGGGAGCCGCGATCCGGTCGAGCGACAGGTTGAACTGGGCGTCGACCGTGTTCCACGCGTCGATCACAGCCCCCAGTCGATCCCTGTAGTCGTCGACATGGGTCAGATGAACGGCTGCATCGAAGTCACCCTGCGCCCAGCGCGCGCCTGCGCGTGCCCTCAGCCGGGCGGGATAGCCGATCAGTCCGACCACCGGGACGACGGGCGCGGTCGGTGTGGCCCGCGTGTCGTAATCGAGAATGTAGGACGCCGACCCGTCCAGGGTCAGACGTCCGCTGCCAGCCGGGACGGTGTAGCTCCCCGAGGCGTCCAGCCCCCTCACCCGCACACTGCCGGCGTTGACGAAACGGATGTCCACGATGGCCGCATAGGTATTGAGTGGATAGAGGCTGGAGAACCCCGGAAGGGTCGAATAGCCCTGCACCAGGGCCAGATCGGCCGGATTGGTCGCCGGGCTGATGAACCTCACGAAATCGGTCAGGGTGGGATCCGTCAGCGCGCCATTGATATTGGCGTTGACCGGCTGGGCGATCCGGTCCTCGAACCGCGTGTCGAAATAGTTGAGGCTGAAGGCCGCTCCCCTGCCCCGCCTGTAATCGACGCCGACGGTCAGCGTCTCCGAGGTTTCAGGCCTGAGATCCGGATTGCCGCCGATCAGGAAGAGGGACAGGGCCCGACTTCCGTCGGCACGATTGAGGAAGGCGGCGGATGCCCCGGCGGAATCGAACAGTTGCGGCAGGGCTCCCGCCCGGAAGGACGTGCCCCAGCTGGCCCGGACACCCAACCCCTCCAGGGGCGACCAGATCACACCGAACTTGGGGTTGGTCGTCGTCCCGAAGTCGCTGTAGTCCTCGTACCGGCCCGCGATCGACACCTCCAGCGAGCGGAGACCCGGTCGCGCATTGTCCGGCCCCACAATCGGGATCCGCGCCTCCGCAAACACCGCGCCGATCGACCGCTCGCGTTCCGGCGTCACGAAGCGCAAGGGCGTCGCTGCGCTCAGGAAGCTCAGTCCGCGTGTCTCGAAGCTCTCCCTGCGGGCCTGTGCGCCGACCGCCAGAGCGATGTCGCCGCCCGGCAGCGTCCACAGCGGACCCTGGGCCAGAAGATTGGCCGAGGTCGCCCGGCTGCGGTTGTGGGCCTCGCTGCGTCCCTGGCGAATGAAGTCCAGAACGGCCCGACCGTTGGCCGTACCGTCGCCGAAGAGATTGAAATAGCCATCGACCGCCGCGCGGTAGGGCGTGTTGGGATCGTCGGGGATGTTGCCGAGCGCCTCGGCGAGAAACCGGGTGTTGACCCGGTTGCCATTGCCGAAGTCCGCTCGTTCCTCTGCCCCCGTGACATAGCCTTCCAGCAACCACTGTGCGGGCAGATCATAGGTCGCGCCCAGGGTCACGCCGAGACTGTCGGAGCCCGCATAGCTGCGTGCCGGTCCCAGCTCCGGCACGAAGGAATAGCCGATGGTGTGCGAGGCGGCCCCGGTCGGCGAGACGAAGAAGGGGTTGGCGCGCGTGACGTTGAAGACGCCGGCATTGTTGAACGCCGCGATCTCGCTGGTGCGGTTGTTGTAGCGGACGTCGGCCGTCAGCTCGAGATTGTCGCCGATCGACTGGGTAAACCGGCCATAGAGGCTGTGCCGCTCGACCGAGGGCAGAAGGTCGGACTGCTGGTTGATCGACTGGAGGTTCGCCGCCCCGGCCACGAAGTCTGCGGCGGTCTGTGCCGTGCCGCTCGGGTTTGGCCGGATCGCAAAAAGCGAGACATAGCTGGCCGTGGCCGCATCGAACGACACGATGTTTCCGGGTGCCGAATAGAACACCCTGCGGTCGGTCCCACCGTAGGGACGCAGGTCGCCGTCCGCCGTATAGGGCCGGTCCAGGGAGCTCAGTCCGTTCGACGTCTGGTATTCGTAGGACAGATAGGCCGCCCCTGTCGCCCAGCTCTGCCCCATCAGATGTGAGGCCGTGACCGATTCCGCACCTCCCTCTGCCGCAGACACCCGTACGCGGCTTTCCTGACCGTCGAAGCGCCGGCGCATGATCACATTGACCACGCCCGCGATGGCATCCGCGCCGTAAAGGGCGGAGGCTCCGTCCAGAAGCACATCGACCCGCTCCACAGCCGACGAGGGCAGCGCCGAGATGTCGGCGAACTCTGCCCGCGATCCCGTGCCCGCGAACCGCCGCCCGTTCACCAGGGTGAGGGTCGAGGCCGGCCCCAGACCGCGCAGGTTCACGCCCGTGGCGTAGACATTGTTGGAGGCCCCCGTATCGGTCGCCGCCGCCTGCACCAGCGGCGTGGCCGACCCCGCATAGTTCTGCGGGATATCCACCAGCACCTCGGCAACACTGCCCAGGCCCCGTCGATCGAGCGCATCCCGGTCCAGCCTGATCACCGGCGAGGCGATGTCCCCCGCCGACCGGAGCAGCGTACCGGTCACCACCACCTCGTCCAGTTCGGTGATCGGCTGGTCTGACGCGAGCTCGATCCGCCGGAGCACGATGACGCCAGGGCGTCGTTCACCCCACGTCAGCCCCGACCCTGCCAGCAACCGGTCGAGGGCGTCCGACGGAGCGTACCGCCCCCGCAGTCCATCGGTACGAAGACCCGCGACCAGCGAACTCAAAAAGAAGATCTGCTGGTCGGATTGCGCGGCATACACATTCAGCGCATCGCCCAGAGGCCCGGGGGCAATGTCGAACTGCCGCGCCTCCTGCGCGCAGGCATTCGAGCTCGCAGCGGCGACGCAGACAATCAGTGCGCTGCAGGTCAGCAGATTCAGGCGTTTCATTTGGCAGACCCCTCCCGACGCGAACCTGCGTCAAAGGGTAGATCGCCAAACCGGCCTCTAACCCCGGAGCCCGTGCTCAATTATTTCTCGGCCGACAGACGGACCGCGCCATCGCGACCTTCCGAGACCTGCAACCCAAGCGTCTCCGAAGCCGCGAGCACGAACGCGTCCCTGTCGCCCGTCCTGAAGATGCCATTGACCGCCTCCCGCTCCAGACCGGGTGCGTCCAGAATGACGGGGTCGGTCAGATACCGGTTCACTTCCGCGACCGCGTCCACCAGGGCCGTGTTCCGAAAGACCATCCGTCCCTCGGCCCAGCTCGTCGCCGCCGCGACGTCGACACCCGAGACCCTGAGCGGGCCCTTCCCGGCCAGCAGGCGCTGTCCGGGATCGAGTCGGGCGCGCTGCCCCTCCCCCGCCCTCACAACATCGACGGCGCCTGACACGAGGGTGACCTCTGTGCTGTCGCCCCTGCGCCGGACGTCGAACAGCGTCCCCAGGGCGGTCACCTGCGTCTGCCCGGCCTCGACCACAAAGGGTCGCCCGGCATCATGCTGCACGTCGAACAGGGCCTGCCCCCGCTCGAGCTCGATCAGGCGCCTGCTTCCGGAGAATCTGACCCGCACACGTGTGTCGGTGTCCAGCCGCACCGATGATCCGTCCGCCAGCTGCACCGAGCGCTGCTCGCCAATCGCCGTGGCGTAGACACTGCGTCCGTCCAGCCAGACCCAGCCGCCAGCTGCCACCAGCGTCATGGTGGCCAGAACGCCGAGACCCAGGATTACTCGCCGTGGCGCGCCCGTGCGCTTGCCGGTGCGCGACAGGACGGCATTCACCTCATCCGCCAGGACCGGATCGCTCGCCAGCGACGCGGTGGACGCCCAGACCTGCTCGACCCTGCGATAGGCGTCCGCGTTCTCGGCCACCTTGCGCCATTCGAAAAAGGCTTCGACGGTCTCCGCGCTCACGCGCGGTTCGCCGAGCCGCTTGTGCCAGGCGGCCGCCTCGACCTCCGCGGTCGTCACCCGTCTGGTCGGGCTCGTCATGACGCCACCACCGCTAGGACCGAAGCTGGGCGGCGCAATATGCCAGGGCCTTTGTCATCCGCCATTCAACCGTTTTCGGGCTGATGCCCAGCTGCTCCGCGATCTGCGCATTGGACAGACCACCAACCCTGTTTAGCACAAAAACATCGCGCAGGGGTTGCGGTAAGCTCATCACGATCTGGCGGGCCAGCAGAGTCTCGTCCTGGCTTGATTCCTCGACGCCCCAGGCCGCCAGATCGACCTCATGCTCCCCCCTGTCCTCCAGGCGACCGCGGCCGATCCGCGACTGAAGCGCGACGTTGGACGCCACCTTCAACAGATACGCCTTCGGCGCTCTCATTTTGCCCGTCTCGGACAGACGGGACACGCGCAGCCAGGTGTCCTGGATGAAGTCTTCGGCTTCCTGGGCGCCGTAGCGCCGAACCAGGCACTTGCGCAGCCAGACAGCGTAGCGTCGGTGCAGCTGGTCAAGCCAGACCCGACGCTCCTCGCTCGTTCCCTCCAGGCTGTCAGTCACGCCGGCTGTCCTGCCTTCTAAACAAATCAGTGGACTGCAAAGCCTACATGGAACAGCCATTAGTTACTATAGTGACTGGTCTGCGATGGCCATTTCCATGCGCCTATCGCGATGGACTTGAAGAAAATTTATGGCGCGGTTGTTCGGCGTGAACGCGTGGCCAAAGGAGTGTCGATCGAAGCACTGGCCCACGACGCCGGGCTGTCTTACAGCTATTTCGACTCTATGGAGCTTGGCAAAAGAAACCCCTCACTTCGGGTTATCTTCGCCGTGGCTGATGCACTGGGTGTCGAAGCGGATCAGATGGTGCGCGAAGTCGCCCAACAGCTAGCGGCACAACCTGACGAAAAGGCATCAGCCCGTCGTTAAGTCACTATAGTAACTGGTCCAAATCGGCTTGGTCAGTGCGTCTGCTGACATGGGCCTCGCGGCAAACTTTGCAGCAAATCTTCGGAGAGTTAGGCTCGCCAGGGGTCTCACTCTGGAGGCCCTCGCACTCGAAGTCGGGCTGTCGTACAGCTACGTAGGCGAGCTTGAGCGAGGCCGGCGAAATCCCACTCTGAAAGTGGTTGAGCGTATTGCATCGGTCCTGAAAACAGACGCTGCCGCTATGCTGTCGCGAAAATCTTAGTAGCGATTCCACAGGCGCCAAGGATCATCTGCTCATGTCCTGCCCCCGCCCCACGGATATCTGAGCCAACCCGTTCTGCTGCAGCGTCAGCAGGACCACGGAGCCCATGCCCGGCAAAACGCTACCCGCGCGGAGCCGCGCGAAATGCTCCGCACCGGTCTGATCCCGCACCATGACCCATGGTGAAGCCCCCATCTCATCGTGATGCCCGGCCTTCACCACGGCACCACGAACAGCCCCATTACCCACAAGCTGGACGCTACGCCCCGCCTCCAGCCTGCGCTGGTTCAGCGTCCTGATGATGTCGCCTCTCGCCTGAAGCGTTCGAAGCTTCATTTCCAGATCAGGATCCAGCCTGAACCGCTTCCCCACGCGTTCGGCCACGCCCAGCGCTTCCAGATGACGTAGCCGCCCACGCGTCAGAGCCGCCCACGCGTCGTGACCGCCGACCCCGTCCGTCACCAGGCCGTCCGCGTCCACGGCAGCGAGCAAGCGTCTGTCGAACCCCGTGAAGCGGTTCGCCTCCGTTTCCTTCCAGACCCTTTTCTCCGCGTCGATCCGGGACAGATCTCCAAGCCGCTCCTGGGCAACCTCCTGAGCCCGCGCGCGGAACCCGTAGCCGATGTAATCGCGGGGGATGACCAGGTCGCGACCATCGCTGCGTTTGCCGCGAACGATGACGTGAGCATGCGGCTGATCGGTGTCGAAATGGCAGACACCAACCCATCTCAGCTCGGGTTCGCTGAGGTCCGCCCCCACGCGGCTCATCACCTCCCGCGTGAAGCCCCTGAGATCAGCGATGCGATCCCCATGTTCGGGTGAGATGATGAAGCGGAAGTGGTGTCGATCTCGGCGCCAACCGCGGGTCTCCTCAGCCGGCTCCAGAGCCTCCGCCCGCCCGTTGAAATACTCAGGCCGCGCGCCCTCGACACCCGCTCCGCTCCGCCCGAGATAGGCGAGGTGTTTGGCCAGCGCACCGGCACCAGCAGATCCTTTGCCGCCGTGTCTGCAGACCAGAGCCTTGACGATCACACGCTGCCGGACGTCCAGGCGGAACACACGTCCTGACCGGTTCTGGGCTGCGCGCAAAACCCCGGCGCGATCGCCGAGGGCGAAGTTTCGCGAGCTCGCCAGACGCCTCAGCAATCCGTTCCGTACCGGGATCCGGTCGCGCTTGAGCGACTGTGGCAGACGAAGGTTCAGCCCTTCCGGATCGGCCACCTCGCCACCAGGCATCCGGTCGTGGATTGCATCGCGGACAAGCACATCCCCTCTCCCCAGAGATCAGTCCCTGGCCTGGAAACACGCCAAGTCAGGACAAGTCGGGCACTGGCCCTCACTGGCCAGTCAAGCCTCGGGAAGGATAAGAAAAAAGCAGCATCGCCAGAACCCTCTTTTATCTTGCCCTCCCACCCCTTTTCGAGATTTCCCGCTGCCTTCCGCCACACGTCGCCTACCTCCGCAAACATCCGCCGACATCGCCTCAGCCTCGATCGTCCGGGGCCAGCCGTTTCCGTTCGACATGAAAAAACCCGCCCGGCCGAAGCCGAGCGGGTCGCTTTCGCACGTCTCTGGATCAGGCAGCTCTCGCCCGGATCGGTAGGTGCCGAAGCCCGGCCTCGACCGCCTTCTGCCCCAGGTTCATCGCCGGTCCGAACGGCCGATCGTGCCCCGCCCGTGTCGCATCCAGTGACTTAACCAGGGTGAGGCAGCAGGTCGGCTCAAGCGCCAGCAGTTCATCGTTGGCCCGGAAGGGAGCCGCCTTTCCATGGGTGTCGAAGTCCGCTCGCGCGAGCACCAGCTTGACCCCCTTCTGCCGGGACCATTTGATCGCCAGCTTCTCCGCTCCCTTGGCCCCGGTCGTCGCCAGGGCCATGTCCGGCCACGCCTTCAGCGCCCAGTTGAGTGCATCGAATATCCGGCCCGCATCTTCCGGACTGTCGGCTGTCGGCGCGCCTCTGAAGGCGACGACCGGACCGCCCGGATGACTGCTCCCGGTACGCTCTTCCCTGATCGCCCGGATCGCCAGCCTGGCCTCGATCTGTGCTGCGCTGAGGAAGGTACCTCGCCGGCTCCCCCGCCACGCCGTCCAAACCTCTCCCGAAGCCACCGTCCAGGTCTCGGACGCCGCTTCCCGGATCATCTCCACGGCCTGCATGGCTGCGTCGCCCGAGCGCGCTCTTGCGGTTGCCTCCTGCAGTTCGACATCGGCCGCTTCCGACCCGTCGAAGTCCCGGTCCAGGACGCGCATCCTGTCCCGGGCCTTGTCCGCATCCCGCTCGATCCGTCCCGCTGCCGAATGGAAGGCTCCGATCAGCGCCTCGGCCAGGATCGTCTGAACGTCCTCCAGCGCCGTGTCCGTGACCGCGTCCAGCAGCTCGGTCATGAGCGCTCGTCCCAGGTGGACCAGAGCGTCCTGCGGTGGAAGCTCGCAGGCTCCGTCGGTGAAGGCCGAAAAGCTCTCGGCGAAGGCGTGAGGGTGAGGCGAAGAAGAAGAAGCTGAGTTTTGCATCGAACCATTTCCTGATGTGAAATGTCGAAAGCGCCCCATGCGCAACGACCCCGATCTTCGCCACGTCGGGGCCCCGGCAGTCACCGAAACGGCCCGCCTCTTGCGGGCCGTGGAGGGGAACGGCGCAGCCGTTGACTTCCGGGGTGACGTGACGAAATCGGAGGGCGTTGTGTGGGGGTATGTGACCGACCCCTTCGGTCGGTCACGCCACTCGGCGCCGCGCGCCGATCGGACTGCCGGACATCCTCGGGACGCCCAGACCGGCGGCCTCGCCGCCGCCCACGATCGATAGACGCCGCATGAAGGCGTCAGCCTTCCCGCAAAACTGCCAGGGCGAACAGACTGGTCAGCCGACGTTTCTGATAGCCGATCGCCGCATGGGAGTCGCAATAGGCACCGCGGCTGATGGCCCGTCCGCAAACGGGCAGGCCGCCATGGCCGGGATCGCCGATGGGCCACCGGCATTGACCACGGCGCACCGACCCGAGGGTCGCCAGCGGCACCACCTCTGCGCCAATCTTCGCGGCAGACGTAACCTGTGCCCGAAGCACCGGGCCGGTCGGCCTGACGACCCCCTTCGGTGTCTTTCGCACCGCATGTGCCATCGTCCGTTTCGGCCGCGCGGTCTTCGGTCTCACCGACTGCGTCCGCACGATCCCGAGCCTGTGCAGCTTGCCCAGCACGGCGCTTCGCGTCACGCCGGGTCCAATGCGCCTGGCGATCGCCTCGGCGCTCACGCCCTCCAGCCAGAGTGTCCTCATCGTCTCGACCCTTTCCGTCGTCCATTTCACCGTGGTCATCGCCGGTCTCCCATCGAACCCGATCGGTCCACCCGGGGACCGCCCTTCCTCCTCCCTCCGACACGGAAAAGGCCCGGCGCTTCCGCACCGGGCCTCCTCGGGCTGTCGTCCTGTTCGCCTAGAAAGGGATGTCGTCGGCGGTGTCGTATTGTGCCGGCGGCTCGTTCACCGTCTGGCCGTCTCCGGACCCGTCCGCCGCGTCGCGCCGGTTCTTGAGGCGGATGTCGCCGACCACCAGGCGCAGGTCGTAGTGCTCGACGCCGTCCTTCCCGGTCCAGGTGTCGTTCTCGACATGGCCCTGGATGACCACCCGCGTGCCCTTCTTCGCAAAGGGCTCGATGTATTTCTCGGTCGTCGCCTCGTTGAAGCAGACGCAGTTGAAGCCCGTGGTGCGTTCACCCGCCGTACCATCGGCCCGGCGGAAGCGGGTGGTCTCGAGCACGCGGAAGGTGGCGCGCTTTCGGCCGCTTCCCTGGGCCGAGAGGATGGAAGGCGCGGCCACGAGGAAGCCGTCGAGGGTGAGGGTCTGCATGTTCAGTCTCCTTGCAAATGATGATGGGGGATCGCCGCCGTCAGGCGGCCCTGGCCTTCCGCGTCGGCCTGGCCTGCTCCACGCTTTCGGCCTGCGGCTGGATCTCGGCCTGCTCGACCCAGTCGAGCACCGTCAGCCGGTCGACCACCAGCTCCTTGGCCATACGCTCCGTGCCGTCGGCGGCGGTGTAGCCGTTGTCGACAAAGGCCCCGGTGACGACCACCTCGCCGCCCTGCGCCATACCCCGTGCGATGACCTTCTCGTTCAGGCCCTTCGCCCAGCTGATGCAGTTGACGCCGACGAGGCGGTCCTTGCCGCCGAGGTCAGTCCCCCGCTTCTCGAGCAGACGGAACACCGCCTTGTCGAAATCGGCGCTGATCTGTGGCGCGGCCGCCAGCCGTCCCGTGAACACCATGGTCTGCATTGTCAGTCTCCTTGGTCAGGAGGTCGCCGGAAGACCCTTCTTCCCGTCACGCCTCACCCTCCCCCCTCCCTTCCTCCCGAACGTCCGGACGCGGCCTTCGCCGCGCCCGGCTCCGTCCCCTCGGTCAGGCCCGCGACCGCTGAAGCTCGGCCTCGCCGGCCGGCGTCACCACGAACACGCCCGCCCCGTCGTCGGTCCCATCTGCGGCGGAAGACCCGCTGACGCCTCCATCCACGTCCGCCTCCGGGTCGGCGTCCGGACCGTCGTCGGCGAGCAGCGACGACCAGTCGAGCCCCTCTGGGGCCCAACGCTTCCGGGCGGCCTCGGCCTCAACCCTGGTCACAAGCTCGCTCTTCCTGAGCTTGGTCGCCGAGGGATCGGGCGAGCCCATCGCGGACAGCATCCCGACCAGCTCCGTCTTGCCGTGCGCCTGCAGGAAGGTCGCGTCCGGCGTCCAGTGCTCCGTGATGTCTGCCCCGCACAGGACGGCGAGCTCCGCCGCCGCAGCGCGCGCCGGAGTCCTGAGACTGGTGGTGCGCGCCTCGCGGACATCGACGGTCACCGCCACGAGCTCGGCGAGCAGCCGCGCGCGATCCTCAGCGTCCAGCCCATGGATCCAGGCGGCGACCGTCAGCCCGGAGGCATCCCAGGCGAGCCGCCGTTCCTCCAGGCGTGCGTGGACCGCGCCATCGAGCGCTTCGATCATGCGACCGCCGACCGGCTGGAACGGCTTGAGGACCATGCCAAGCACGCCGTCCTCGGGCGACCGGTGCATGCCGAGTACCAGGCTGGTGAACAACCGCGCGAGCATGGCGGTCATGGCGATGTCGGGACGGTCGGCCAGCGCACGGGCAAGGGCCCGCGTCGCCACCTCGGTCCGCAGGGCGTGGAGGGCGTGCCCGACGCCCTCCACGTCCGGCCTCGGCACCGGCAGGACCGGAGATCGCATCGGCGGGCGGCTGAAATGCCTGACCGGCTCAGGCTCGCCTTCGTCATCGTCCTCCGCGGCGATCTCCGGTTCGATGGGCGTCCAGCATTCGACGTCGACCCCGGTCCGGCTCGACGGTGTCAGCACGAGGACAGTGACCACGCGGCCGCCGATCGCAGCCTGGTCGCGTGCGACGCGGGCCCTGATCAGTGCCTCGAGCTGTCCAAACACGTCGTCTGACGTCGGGGCATCACCGACCTCGTCAACCGTCCTGCTGTGGACCTCGCGCGCCTCGCGCCAGGCGAGCGCCTGCTCGGCGGAAAGACCGGCTCCGTAGCTCCAGCCCACAGCCTCCAGGCCTTCCGGACATTCCGGCGCTTCCCCAGCCGACACGTGGACGGCGAACCCCAGCGCCTCGAACGTTTCGGCCACGGGCCGGACGCGTTCGATCCAGGCGCGAGTCAGCACCTCGGGATCGAGCAGGACGGGCGGTCGCTCGCCGAACAGGTCTGGCTCAAGCCGGCCGCCCAAAGCGGCGTAGCGCTCGGGTTCGACAAGGCGACAGCGCGGATCATTGGCCGTGACCCGGTCTTGGTCGAGACTTTCGTGCAGCCGCCATTCCTGGAACCCGTGCCCCTCCAGGGCCGCCTCGGCGAGTTCCTTCTGCTCCTTGCGATTGGTCAGGCGCGCCAGCAGTTTCGCCTGTTTCAGCGTGAGCCGGCCGATCTTCAGCGCCTCCAGCGCCTGGGCCGGGAGCGCCGACAGCGCTGCCAGCCGCCGGATCTCGATCTCTGCATAGCCGAGCGCGGCGGAAATCTCGGAAATGCCCAGCCTGGCCTTGAGCATGCGGCCGATAGCGGCGATGACGTCGGCGAGATGGACCGGTGCCGCGGTGTTGGTCAGCACGGCCGCCGCCGCCTGCCGCGCCCGATCCGTCTCGACGAAGATCCGGACCTGATGGTCGTCGGCGATGTCGCCGGCATCGCGAAGCAGGCGTAGCGCCAGCAGGCGGCGTCGCCCGTCGAGCAGCATCCAGGGCGCTTCGCCTTTCCGGCCGGGACGGGCCGTCGGCCACTGCAACAGCCCCGCCGCCTTGATCGTTGCGGCCAGCTGCGGAACCTGGTCGTCGGCGGGCTCGCCGGCGCGCAGGTTTTCCGGCGCGATATCGAGGTCGCCCAGACGGGCGATGATCTCTCGCCGCCCCGTCGAGGACGTGGCGCGGGCGCCCGGATCGGTCGTCTGATGATCCGGGCGGCGCGCCCTGGCTTTTCTGGTCATGGTGAGGTTCCCACCGGCCATGGGGCCTATCCCCACACCCGCCGGCATCCCTCACCGCCCTTCCTCCTCACTCCGCTCCGCCACGGCCACATCATTCCAGTCGCCGTAACCTGGCGGCGGAAGGGCAATCTCGGCGCTGACACCCTGCGACAGCAATCGATCCTGCAGCACGCCCGCCGCGGTTTCCCCGGCTGCCCCCCGATCCGCAGCGATCACGACATGACGGACCGTGGTCGGGGCGGACCACGTCGCCAGGTTGCGCGCGGACAGGAGCGCCCAGCCCGGCAGTCCGAATCGCCGCGATGCCGAAAGGGTCGTCATCACCCCTTCGCCGACCAGAAGTCGATGTCCGGCGTGATGGAGCCGTACGGCGGATGCTGCGGGAAGCAGGCCCACGGTCTTGCGAGGGAGCCGAAGATCCTGGGCCACGTGGCCGTTGAGGCGCAGGTAGACGATCTCGACGGCCGTCAGCTCACCACGCGCGCCACAGACCCGGGCGACGAGCGCCGGACGGCACCGCGTCGAGTCTCCGAAGACGGACACGGGCGCTCCCGGATGATGGCGCAGAGCGTCCGGCGTCATCCCACCCACGCAACCGACCCGCGAGACCAGATGCCGGAAGGATGCGCTGGCCGGCGTCAGTGGGCCGGCTTCATCCCAGAGCGCCCGCGCCGCCGACAGGCGTCGTAACCCGTCGGGCCGCAGCGAAGACGTCCGCGTCGCCAGCGCGCCTGATCCGGAACCGATGACCCGGCCCGAGCAGTCGATGAGTCCCAGGTCGCGAAGATGCAGGCTGATTTCGCGCCAGTCCGTCGAGCCGAAGGCGTGAATGATGAGCCTGTCGCCCGACAGCAGCAGGGAGACAGACCGGTCGTGCTCGCTATGGCCGGGCGCGCGAACCGTCGCCCGCTGCCCGGCCGCCCATATCTCGCCGCCAAGGGCCTCCACGATCGCACGCAGGTCCCCCATGGCTCAGATTAGCCCCATTGACTTGAAACTGGCCGTGCCCTCCCGCCCGACAATCACGTGGTCGTGGACAACGATGTTGAAGACCCGCGCGGCATCGATGACCTTGCGGGTCATCTCGATGTCGGCGGTCGAGGGAGATGGATCACCTGATGGATGATTGTGGACCAGGATCATCGAAGAGGCGTTGAGCTCCAGCGCCCTGCGAACCACCTCACGGGGATAGACTGGCGCGTGATCGACGCTGCCGTCGGCCACCCATTCTTCCCGGATCAGGCAGTTGCGTCTGTCCAGGTAAAGCGCCCTGAATTGCTCGCGGGGCTGATGGGCGAGCGCCGTCCGGACGTAGGCAAGCAATTGGCTCCAGGATGAAATCACCGGGCGCCTGCAGGCCTCTTCCCGTATGGCGCGGGTGAAGAGTGTGCGCAGCTGCTCCAGCTGCTGGACGACCTGCGGGGCGACCCCAGTCCGCTGAAGCTCGCCGGCTTCCGCGTTCAGGATCGTGCCAAGGTCACCGAAGCGTTCGACGAGGGCGATCGCGGCCGGGTCATCGGCGCGCCGGCCACACGACAGGACAAGCGCAAGAAGTGTGGTGTCGCGCTCGGTCTCCAACGGTGTGCCAGGGTGTGGGTTGGTCGGCACGAGAGCCAGGGCGGATCGGCGTTCGGACGGCATGGCAGGTCTCCAGCGCTCCCGATCGGAGCAACCGCCACAGCCCTTCCTTTCTCCTTCCCTACGCGGCTCGAGCGACATCGCTCGTCTGTCCGAGACGGCGTCCGATTCGAACCATGCTGCGGTCGACCGCCACCACGCACGCGATCTTCAGCGGTGTTCAAAACATTCTTGAGGACATTCGGAACGTCTGCTCGCCGGTCGAAGCCGGGGTGTCTGGTTCTGAACCGGGAGTCCGTGTCCGCTTTCGACCGCTTGCAGACGTTGAACGGGTCCGATGTCGGGCGAGGGATCGAATGTGAGCTTTCAGCCTGGCAGGCAATGACTGATCGCGAGTCTTAGCGGCTGTTCCTGGACTTCAGCCCAGCGGTACAGCGCGGCGGACTTGAGACAGGCTACCGGCGAATGGCGGGAGCGGGACGCCGTCGCAGACTTGGATGATCATCTGATGGCTCACCGTGCCCGGCTGCAGAGGCACGACTGGCTCGATAGGCGTGTCTCGCATCGCGGCCATGTCGCGATAGACGCGGCCACGCAGGACCTGTGTGGTCCGGGCGGTGCAGTCTATCGAATAGAGGCTAGCCCCGAGATCGAAAGCGCCGGCAGGACCGTTCGCGACCCCGCGCAGGACAGCAACTACCCACATCTCATGACGACCGCCCTCTGCTGGCCTCGAAAGGCTGCGGTAGAACGCGGCATTCGGTGCGTCTGGAGCAAGAAGATAGAGGGGCTCAAGCGGGCTCATGTATTGCTCCTCCCAAACCGTTCGCGGCGCGCTTGGAGCTGTCGAAAGTGAGGCGACGGGAGAGGTAGGGAGAGGTGCCGACGCTGTGCGCCCTCGCAATGCAGCCAGCATGGACTCCCTACTGGTCGAGATCTGAGAGCCGGGGAGCGCCGCGCGGTTGCAGATCACCATCCCGGCGGCCTGTGGCGGCGTATCACTGCTGATGGGCTTAGGTCCTTCAGGGACGTTGGCGATGTGCTCGCCAACCTCAGTCGTGATCACATGACTGGTGACCGTTGTCGTCTGCGCCGCGCAGTTCAGCCTAACGGTATAGTAGGACCAGCGCGCCTCTCGCCCCGCGATTTGAATCGGGGCGCTGGTACGGCTGATGACTTCAATGGTCGAGGGAATCGACCCTGCCGGCGGTTCCCGCCATCCGAACCCGCCTCCGTTCGCTGCGAAATAGACCCAGCGCTCCTGGTTCGTAACCGCAGCGGCTGTCTCTGGACCACCAGCTTCCAGCATTGCACCGGTCGTCGAGGTGGGATGATCCGCAATCGGCCCGAAGGCATAAAGCGCCAAAGCCAACTTAAGCGTCACAAAATTCATTGCTGCCCTCCCAATCAGGAACCTGGAGTTTAATCTGGGCATCAAGCAAGGCTACCCCGGTTCTACCAGTGGCCTACTCCAAGGGTTTGCGGTCGGGTGCGCGACGTCCGCTTCCCATCTGTGGACGCCCCCTTCAGCGCAAGAGTGAATCCGGGAGTTTTGACACGTAGTCGGATGCTGCCATCTGTCCGGCCTGTTGTGCGGCGGCGAACCGTCGCTGGCCTGTATGGGA
>NZ_JBAZPS010000015.1:0-44709 GCF_041648055.1 Brevundimonas sp. | reverse complement strand
ACAGAACCGCGCAGGCCAGCCGGGGCAAGATCCCGTATCGGTTACGGATGGCACATCACGGGCGAGGTCACCTGGCACAATGGCATGACCGGCGGTTTTGCGAGCTGGATTGGCTTTGATCGCGGAGGCGATCGCGCCGTGGTCATCCTCACCAACACGTCCAACTCGGTCGACAGCCTCGGGTTCAGCCTCATGGGTGCAGAATGATCGCCCTGATCTGGCTGGTCCTCGCAACCGCATTCACGGGAGCCTTCGCGGCGTCCGCCAGCAGTCGATCGCGGCTGTTCTCAGCGAAATCCCGCCTGTCTCTGGCGCTCGCCGGGCTGGACGCGGCTGTTACCCTGGTGGTGTTGCACGCCTTCGGCCCCTGGAATGATGTGTCCACCCTTTGGTGGCTGGTCCCGGTGACCATCGGAGCCTTCGGAGTGGGAGCCGCCGTCATGACATGGCCAAACCTGCCGACGCTCAGACCTGATCGTCCGGTCTGGCTCACGATCGTCTTTGGGGTCCCGCATCTGACTTTGCTGTTCGGAATCCTCGGCGTGACCCTGGCCTGATACCGATCGATGATCAAGGCGACACCACCTCCGACGAAAATCCGGGTTCAGACTTGCCCGTAGAACGTCCTGGCGTGCGATGGACGAGGGCCGGTCATGCAGGCGTATCGAGAAACCGGCCCGGCCGCCGCTCACCCTGAGGCAAGGCTTTGGATCAAATTAAAGGTGCTCCGATAGCTGATGTGTCGAACTTCTCTGTTGGGGGATAGCGGACACTGACTTGGAACGGGCCGGACGCTGCTCACCGCCAACAGCGGATCGTGGCAACACCACAGAAGGCGGAGGGTCTCCGGCCCGAGCCCTAGGCCAGGACGCAGAACGCGCATTCCCGAAGCCGCCGCGGCTGTGACTGGCCGGGACCGAGTTCAGAAGTCCTGAATTCGACGAAGTTGGTCGGACGCCGGACTGTGGTTGCCGCTGCAACGGCTCCGATGGCGGAGGTTCGGAACGGGCAAAGCCATCGCCAGCATGACGCCCAGCGGCGACCGGGAATTAGCGTTTATTGCCTGGCCGAGTTAAGAAGCGTTGCCGGAACCGTACCAAAGGAAAGTGCGAGGTCTTTGCGCTGCCCGCACAGCCTCGGCGGATGCAGATTGACTGATGTCAGACCGACCCCGATTCATTGACGGTGCCAGCGGCTACGCGTTCAAGCCGCATGAGATGCCGATCCTCCCCGGGTCGCCGGCCAATCCGGACCATCCGACGGGGCGAAAGATCGCCTATCTGGTGATCGGCGTGTTTCTCGGGCTGGTCGGCGGGGCGCAGAACGGTTTCTTGCTGGCGAACACCGCGGCGCTGCAGGGCGATATGGCCCTCACCCCGGTCGAAGCGGGATGGATCAGCGTCGCCTTCTACGCAACCTACACCTGCGTGAGTATGCTGCTCTTCCGGGTTCGCCAGGAGTTCGGCGTTCAACCTTTCGTCCGCTATGCAATGCTGGGCTTGGTCGCCGCCAACCTCGTGCAGCTGCTCGAGCCAGGCTATTCGGCGGAACTGGCGGCGCGCGCTGTCGCCGGCATCGCAGCCAGTGGTCTCTCCGCCCTCTCGATCTACTATCTGATGCAGGGCCTTCCGGCCGCCGCCCGGATCGGTGCCTTGGTCCTCGGCATCGGCCTTGCCCAAACCGCCTTCCCGCTGGCGCGGGCCATGTCGCCGTATCTTCTCATCGACGGGGATATCACTCGCGCTTTCCAACTGCAGTTCGCGCTCTCCCTGGTCGCACTCGGGGCCGTCGCGGTGTTGAGGCTTCCGCCTGGCTATCGCTCAAAGACCTTCGAGATGCTCGACCTGTTCAGCATCGCCCTGTTCATGGCCGGGGTCACCGCCTTGCTGGCCTTCCTGATCCAGGGACGCATCCAGTGGTGGGAAACATCGTGGCTGGGCGGGGCGCTGGCGATGTCGATCCTGTGCCTGGGCTGTTGTTACCTGATCGAAAGCAACAGAAGGCGGCCCATGCTCGACACGCGCTGGCTGTCGAGTCGGGCCATCCTGGCACTCGCCATAACCGGCGGCGCGGTCCGGATCCTGGTCTCCGAACAGAGCTTTGGCGCCGCGGGTCTGTTTTCGGCTCTGGGGTACGGCAATGAGCAACTGACGGGCTACTATCTGGTGCTCGCCGGAGCCACGATCGCGGGCAGCATCCTTTCGCTCGTGCGGCTGGATCCGAGGGACCTGACCCGACCCATCCTCTTTGCGATTCTCGTCATAGCCATCGCTGCGTTCGCGGATACGCGCACCGGGGTCATGTCCCGCCCGGGCGACCTCTACCTGACCCAGGCGGCGATCGGGTTCGCCGCGGTCTTTGCGATGGGCCCGGTGATGATGGAGGGAATGCTGCGAGCTCTCGCCGCGGGCCCTGCCTATGTGGTCAGCTTCATCGCCGTGTTCTCGCTGTCTCAGACGCTGGGCGGCCTGGCCGGGGTCTCGGCGCTTTCCGCCTTCCACACGATCCGTCTCAAGACCCATGTGATCGACGCGGGCGCCACGCTCACAGCCTCGAATCCCCAGCTTGCGCGCGAACTGGGCCAGGCGACGGCGCGCCTTGGAGCCACGATCTCCGACCCGGCGCTGCAGCAACAAGCAGCCGCAGCCCGCATCGCCCAGGAGGCCGGCCGCGAGGCCGCGGTGCTGGCCTTCAATGATGTCTTCTTCCTCATCGGTTCGCTCGCATCCATTGCCTTTGTCGCAGTCTTCGTGCCCTGGGCGATGAACCGTCTGCGCGGGCGAAACCCTCTCAGCAAGGAACTGGCTTTCCTCGAAACAATGCGCCCCGGGAACAAATGATGGTCAAGACCGACACGAATGAGACACCGGGCACGCCCCGGGAAGCGGCCGCACCCGAGACGGAAGGTCCGGCGGTCGAGGCGGTCGACAGCGCCGACCAGCGCGGCTGGGCGCCGAATATCTCCCGCAAGAAGCTAGGACTCGGCGCGGGCGTGATCGTGGCGGGCGTACTGGCGGCTCTTTATGCCTGGGGGCTCACCCCTCTGAACAGCGGCGCCCAGACGACGAACAACGCCTATGTCCGCGGTCAGACGACGGTCATCAGTCCGCAGGTCGCCGGCTATCTGGTCGAGGTGCTGGTCAAGGATTTTGACCGTGTCCAGCAAGGCCAGTTGCTGGCCCGCATAGACCCGGCCTCCTATCAGCAACGGCTGCAGCAGGGAGTGGCGAACACCGCCGCCCAGCGGGCGACGCTCGCCAACAGCCAGCAGAGTCTGCGCTCGGGCGAAGCGCAGATGCGCTTGCAGGACGCCACGGTCGCGATCGCCAATGCGAGCCTGGAAAAGGCGCAGGCGGATATGCGCCGGATCGATGAGCTGGTGGACGAAGGGTCGGTCTCGCTGCGCGAACGCGATCAGGCGCGCGCCGCCCTTGAGCAGGCGCGGGCCGGGGTTCGACAGGCGGAGGCCCAGCGGGCGATCGCCGCCGAGCAGTTTCGTTCGGTCCAGGTCGGGCGCGGCGCACTTGAGGCCCAGGTCGAGGGGGCGAACGCCTCTCTGGAGCTGGCGCGTATCGAGTTGTCCCGCACCGAGATCCGCGCGCCGCGCGCCGGGCGTCTCAGCGAAATATCGGCCCGTGTCGGCCAGCTCGTCACCGGCGGGTCGCAACTGATGTATCTGGTGCCCGACGATCTATGGGTGACGGCGAATTTCAAGGAAGCCCAGACGGCCGAAATGGCGGTGGGCCAGCGCGCGACCCTGAGGGTCGATGCGCTTGGCGGGGCGAAATTGAGCGGGACGGTGCAAAGCATCGCCCCGGCGGCGGGCAGCGAGTTCAGCCTGATCAAGCCCGACACGGGGGCCGGCAATTTCGTCAAGGTGCCGCAGCGGATTGCGGTCCGGATCCGGCTGGACCCCGACCAGGTGCTGGTGAGGCGCCTGGGCCCCGGCATGTCGGTCGTCGCCACGGTCCATACCGGAGGCGGTCGATGATCATGGCCCGGCTCCCCCGGCTTGCCCTGTCCATTGCCTTGCCGGGCGTGATCGCGCTCGGCGGCTGCGCGCCCCAACTGCGGCCGCTTCCGGCCGGTGTCGCGATCCAGCCGCCGCTGGAATGGCGCACGGCAGTGCCGGACCCGGCTCCTGTGGACCGCCGCTGGTGGGAAGGGTTCGGGGATCCTCAGCTGGCGGCGCTGGTCGAGCGCGCCAGAGCGGCCAATGCCGATGTCCAGCTCGCCGCCGCCCGGGTCGAGGAGGCCCGGGGCGTCGAGGCGGCGTCGCGCTCCCTCCTGTTTCCCACGCTCGAGGGCGGACTGACGGGGGGCGCACGGCGCGAGGTTTCGGCTTTCGGGCAGGGCCAGGATTCGCTGGTGGCCCAGCCGCAGTTCCGGGCCTCTTACGAGGTCGACCTCTTCGGTCGAAACCGCGCCGGAGCCGAGGCGGCGCAGGCCGGCGTCGCCGCCAGCGAGGCCACTGAGGAGGCGGCGCTTCTCTCTGTGAGCGCGGCGACCGCCACCGGCTATGTGACCCTGCTGGCGCTCGATGCGCGCCGGGACATCTTGCGCCGCACGCTTGAAGGACGGGGACTGGCCCTGAAGTTTGCGCGAGACCGCGCCGAGGTGGGTTACACGTCCGAGCTGGAACTGCGTCAGGCGGAAGCGGAGTATCAGGCGACGGCGCAGCTGATGCCCCAGGTCGAGGCCCAGATCGCGCGGCAGGAGAACGCCTTGTCCGTCCTGATCGGCGCTCCCCCGGGAGGTGTTGTGCGGGGTGGTTCGCTCGCTGCCCTGCGCCTGCCGCCTCCCCCCGCGGTGCTGCCGTCCGAGCTGCTGCGCCGACGCCCTGACATCGCGGTTGCCGAATACCGGCTGGCGGCGACGGATGCGCAGATGCGTGCGGCCCGGGCGCGCTTCATGCCCACCCTGGGCATCAGCGCGACGGCGGGTGCCGCCTTCTCCGACCTGTTGGCCGATCCGGTCGCGCTGTGGTCGATCGGCGGCAGCCTGCTGGCGCCGATCTTCAACGCAGGACGACTGCAGGGCGGCTTGGACGTCGCGACGGCACAACGGGATCAGGCGGCGTTTGCCTATCGCGAAACCGTGTTGAACGCCTTTCGCGAAGTCGAGGACCGTCTCGCGGTCCTGTCCAGGCTCAGCGATCAGAAGCGGTCACTGGAAACCCAGCGAACAGCCGTCGCTGACGCCGTTCGGCATGCCCGGAACCGGTACCGCGCGGGATACACGCCTTATATCGAACAGGTCGATGCGGAGCGGAGCCTGCTGGCGGTCGAGCTGTCACTGGCCCAGCTGAATGCGGACGAGCTGAACGCCATGATCGGTCTTTACCAGGCGGCGGGAGGCGCCCCACAGGGCTGACAGCGCTGGTTCCGACGTCGTGGCAGACAGTCGCACCGGCGATAGCCGCCGAAGGCCGACGGCCCAAGTTGCCCTCACGCCGCGGCTCCATCGCCCATATGGCTGCCGAAATCAGGCGATGGGGACGTCTGCAACGGGCGGTCAGCGGACATTGCGCTTGAGCGTGTCGTGGTCATCGTGATGATCGGAACTTGAGGCACCGGCCTCGGCAAAGGTTCTCGAATGGTCGATGCTGGTCCCAGCCAAGCGTGCCCCCCCAGGTTAACTCTGACGGCTCTCTTCCTGCGCTTTCTGCGGTTTGGCGTTTTTGCGTTCGGGGGACCGGTCGCGCAGATCGCCATGATCCGGCGCGAGTTGGTCGATGAGGAGCGGTGGATCGACAGCAGCCGGTTCAATCGGCTGCTTGCGGTCATGCAGGTGCTACCCGGACCGGAAGCGCACGAACTTTGCGTTCACATGGGCATCATGGCTCGCGGTCGCCTCGGCGGGCTCCTGGCCGGACTCGGGTTTATGCTTCCCGGTCTTGTGCTGATGCTGCTGGCAGCCTGGGCCTACGCTGAACTGGCAGGGACGTCGCCGGTTCTTGCAGCGCTTTTCGTGGGGGTTCAGGCCACCGTTCTGGCGATCATTGCCCGAGCCGTGCATCGCATCGGTGAACACATTCTCACGTCGCTTTCGCTCTGGATCATCATGGCGGCGACGGCAGTCGCCACGGTTGCGGGCGTCAGCTTCTGGATCGTCCTCCCGGCAGCAGGATTTTGCTACGCCGGTGTGAACTCAGGTCGTTGGTGGCTTGTCGTCCTCGCCTTGTCTGCGGCGACCTCGACGGGGCTCCTCACACAGTCCAATGCCACCGGGTTTGCTCCGCCGCCATCCGCAGCCATGGCGGCAACAACCCTCGCCCTTTTTCTGGCCGGACTGAAAGGAGGATTGCTGACCTTCGGCGGTGCCTACACCGCCATTCCGTTCGTGCGTGCAGACACGGTGGATCGCGGCTGGACCACAGATGCCCAGTTCTTGGACGGAGTGGGGCTTGCGAACGTGCTGCCCGCACCTCTGGTCATCTTCGCCACTTTCGTCGGATGGATGAGCGGGGGCCTTGTCGGGGCATTGGCGATCACCGCCGGTATGTTCCTCCCGGCCTTCGCCTTCTCAATGATATTCTACGAGCGACTTGAACGTGTCGTAGAGGACCAGCGGCTACAGACCTTCCTCACGGGTGTGGCTGCCGCCGTGGTTGGCGTCATCGTAGTCACCGCGTTCCAGCTTGCGGAAGCGGCTGTGGCAGACACCCCGAACCTTCTACTGACAACCGCGCTCTTCCTCGTCGGTCTGGTTGTCGTCTACTTCTGGAAAAGCGGATACAGCGCACCTGTCGTGCTTGTGACCGGGGCGATCATTGGCGCGATCTTGCTTGGGTGATGCCGCGCAGCCGCTATGGATCGAAAGCGGACATTGGGCTCAAGCCCCAAAGTAGCCGCTTGGCCCTCGCCTCGACGAAGCAGTATCTCGTGAACCGCTCGGCTTGTCCGAATGCTCTAGTGTCCCCGAAAAGCGCTAACTCCAGATCCAGGTGGTCGCGGCCGTGTAGAGCGCAATTCCCGCAACGAGGTTGAACGGGAAGGTTATGGCCAGGGAGGCGGTGACGAAGACCCCCGGATCGGCTTCGGGTGCGGCCAAACGCATGGCGGCAGGAACGGCAATGTAGGATGCCGATCCCGCCAATATGGTCAGAAGTGCCGCATCACCCAGCTCCAGCCCTGCCAGGCGCGACAACACCAGAGCGATGGCCGCGGACACCAACGGGAAACCAAGGGCAAAGCCGACGATGACGACGCTCAGCTTTCGCCCCCCTTCCATAAGTCGCCGCGCCGCTGTCAGGCCGATGTCCAGCAGGAAGAAGCAGAGTGCGCCCTGGAACAGGGATCCGACGAAAACGTCCAGCCGCGACAGGCCGGCTTGTCCCGAAATCAGACCGACAACGAAACTGCCGAGCAGCATGACCGTGGCGGCACCGACAAATACCTCCCGCAGAATGTCCCTGCGCCGTCCCAGCTCGCGCCGACCCGCACCATTCAGCATGATCAGCGCCGTCAGGATGGCCGGGGTCTCCATCAGGGCAAGGACCGCCGCCATATAGCCCCCAGCGGGCAGACCGATCGCCGCAAGGTGCTGCTGCCCGGCTGCAAAGGTCACGACCGAGACCGAGCCATAGGTCGCTGCCAGCGCGCACACAGTGGGTCCATCCATGCGGGTCATCCTGCGCAGGACCAGGATCGCGATCAGCGGCATGGCGGCGCTCAGCCCCAGACCCAGGGCCGCCGCGATGAGGAAATCATCGTTCAGGCCCGCCGCCCTGGCCTCCACCCCGCCCTTGAACCCGATGCAGAGCATCAGATACAGCGACAACGCCTTGGCTACAGGCTCCGGAACAGCCAGATCAGACCGGGCCAGCGCCGCCAGCGCTCCGATGAAGAAGAACAGTATGGCCGGTGACGTCAGCAGCGAGAGGCTGGCGGAGAGATCGGGCATGCGGGGCACCTTGCGAAAGACGCCCGGCCTATGGCTTCGTCCCCGGGCTGGCCAGTTTATTGGATTGATGGACGCTATAACGGATTCAGATGGTACGGCACCTCCGACGCGCGCCGGCATCATGGCTCCCGTGATGCCCCCGACGCGTCGTCAGCGGGCCTGGAACCGTCGCCGCGTATCCAGCAGAACCCAGCTGCGCATCAGCAGCTCCCCGACATCATAGGGTTTGAGAAGGACGTCATTGGCACCGAGTGACAGAGCCCGAAGACGGGCGTTCATGGTGGAATCGGCGGTCAGGACGAGGATGGGCAGGTAGTCGGTGTCGGACGTCAGACGCCGGAAGCTCTCCAGGAACTCGTAACCGTCAAAGCCCGGCATCATGAGGTCCAGAAGCACCAGATCAGGCGTCGTCGCGGTGAAATCGGCCAAGGCGTCGCGTGCATCCAGGCAAGTGACGATGTTTGAAAAGCCCTCGCGGCGGAAGGCGCGGTCCACAAGGCTGAGGTTGGCGGCCTCGTCATCCACCGCCAGGATACGGGCGGCTTTGATGACGGGATCATGCGGAACGATCTTCACTCGGTCTCTCCCTGCGGCAGATTCGAACCCGGCAGGGTCAAGATGAAGACCGCCCCTGACCGGTCCTCCCGGGCCCGATAGACGATGTCACCACCCTGGGCCCGGGCAAGCCCCTTGGACAGCGCCAGGCCAAGACCGGAGCCATCGACACCGCTCCAGCGCTCTGCCTCCAGGCGGTCAAATGGGGTGAACAGGCGGTCGATCAGGCCTGCGGCAATCCCGGGGCCCTCGTCAGACACGGCGATGCAGATGTCGGTCCCGCAAGACGTGCAGACGATGTCCACCAGTCCGCCACGGGCCCCGTATTTGATCGCGTTCGACACCAGGTTCAGGACGATCTGGAGGGTCGCGCGCCGGTCGGCCATCACCGCCAGATCCCTGCCCACGTCAAGGCGGATATCGACCCCCGCCGAGGCCGCCTGGGGTCCGATCAGACCCCGGACATCTTCGATAAGGGGCTGGATCGCCAGGGGTGCCGGAGCGAGCGCGTGGCCGCCGGCCTCGATCTGAGCGATGTCGAGCACCTCCTCGATCATGGCCAGCAGGTGTCCACCTGCCTTGCCGATCTGCTCGACGGCATGAGCCTGATCGTTGGTCAGCGTCTCGCGATCCATACCGAGCAACTGGTTGAACCCCAGAATGGCTGTCAGCGGTGTGCGCAGTTCGTGGCTCATCCGAGACAGAAAGTCAGTCTTGGCCCGGCTGGCGCGTTCGGCCTCGGCGCGGGCCTGGCCAAGAGCCTCGTCCGCGCGGCGGCGTTCGGTCACGTCGCGCGTGACCTTCGAGAACCCGGTCAGGACGCCGTCGTCGTCGTAAAGCGCCGTGATGACGACGTTGGCCCAGAAGCGACGACCGTCGCGGCGCAGTCGCCAGCCCTCGTCCTCCACCCGGCCCTCGCGGCGCGCGACCTCCAGTAGCCGCGCCGGGGTCTCGGCGCGGGTGTCCGCCGGATAGAAGGTCGAGAAATGCTGGCCCAGAATCTCGTCGGCTGACCAGCCCTTGATCCGTTCGGCGCCAGCGTTCCAGCTGACCACCCGGCCGTCGACGTCCAGGGCGAATATGCCGTAGTCCCGCACGCCTTCGATGACGCGGCGATATCGCTCTTCGCCCTCCCTCAGAGCCGCCTCGCGCGACCGCAGCAGGGCGCTGGCCTGCGAGAGCCGACGCGCCAGGCCCCCGATTTCGTCCCGAGCGGCGTCCGGAGTTTCGAGCGGTTCGCCGCGTTCCAGACGCTCCGCCTCCCGTTCAAGTCCGCGGACCCGCCGCACGATGCCGGTGAACAGCAGCTGTGCCGCGGCCAGTCCGCCCAGCAGACCGGCGCCCGCCAGCACGGCACTGAGAGCCCAGGTGCGTCGGCGTTCATCGTCGGCCCTGGCCTGTCGCTGCGCGAGGAGTTCCGCCTCCCGGGCCTGCATGGCTTCGATTTCGGCCCGCAGCTGATCGAGCACGGCCTTGTTGGCGATCAGGGCTCGGGTCACTTCCGGGGCCTGAAGCCCGGTCGAGGTGCCGGCATCGGGCATGGCCGCCAGCTGGGCCAGTCCGTCACGTTTCTGGATGACCAGCCGGTCGACGCGCCGAAGCCGCTGCTGGATCTCGCCGTCGCGCGCCGTGCGCCGAAGCCGGTCGAGCGTGTCAGGCAAGAGCGCCTCGGCCTTGACGTAGGGCTCCAGAAACGCACGGCGCCCGGTGAGCCGATAGCCGCGGACGCCGCTGGCGGCCTCGGCCAGCAGGGCATGGACCTCATGGATATCCCGCTGGATCGCGAAGGTCAGTCGGACCTGGGCCTCGGCCTCGGACTGCGCTCTCCCTGACAGGTGAAGGCCGCCGATGCTGGCCAGGAGAATGGCGAGCGGCAGGGCGACCACGATCAGCCCCTTGGCCCCCAGACCGAGGTCCGCCCACGCCGCTGCCAGGCCGGTTCGACGTCTCAGGCGCGTCACGACCTGGCCCGCGTTGCGAGGACGGCCGCCTGGGTGCGGTCGGTCACGTTCAGCTTGGCGATCAGCTTCTCGACATGGACCTTGACCGTGCCCGGACCGATCCCCAGCGCACGACCGATCGCCTTGTTGGTCAGCCCCTGCGCCACCAGTTCCAGCACCTCGCTCTCGCGCGGGGTCAGTCGGGACAGATCGCTGGGCGACGGGCCAGCGGATGGAGTGATTGCGAGCCGCAGCAAGTCGGTCGGCAAGGCTGTCCGGCCCGCGCCCACAGTGCGGATGGCATGCAGCAGATCTTCGCGTCCCGCATCCTTCAGCACATAGCCCGTCACGCCTGCCGCCAGGGCACTGCGCACATATTCCACCGTGTCGTGCAGGGTCAGCATCAGAACCCGCGTCTGCCCCGCCGCCAGGATGAGACGCGCCGCCTCCAGACCCGTCATCCCCGCTCCGAACCGGATGTCCAGGATGGCCAGATCGACGGCGTCCTCCGCACAGGCGGCGACCGCCGCCTCGCCTGTCGCGACTTCCGTAACGACCTCCAGGTCGGGTTCCCGGTCGATGACGGCCCTCAGACCGGCGCGGGTCAGCTCATGATCATCGGCAATCAGTATGCGCATGTCACAAACCCGCCAGAGGAATGGACGCGCGGATGCTGAATCCACCAGCGACAGGCCCGGCCTCCAGCCGTCCGGCGACCTCCGCGAGGCGCTCCTTCATGATCTCCAGGCCGAACCGTGCGGCGGACGGATCGCCTGTGTCCGAAGGGGCCGCGCCCCCGGTTGTCAGCACGGAAAGCAGTATGGAACTTCGATCCGCCGAGATCGCCAGATCGAGGCTGACCGCCGCGCCGGGTGCATGTTTGGCGGCGTTGTTGAACGCTTCCTGGCCGATCCTGAACAGCAACGTCTCCAGCCAGCCGGGCAGACGTCTGCCGAGGCCATCCGCGACCGAGACCTGATGTCCGGCGCTCTCAAGCCGGCCCGCCTCTTCCCGCAGGGCCGCGACGACGCCAAGGTCGTCAAGGCTGGGTGGGCGCAGTCCTGCTATGACACCGCGCAGATCGGAAACCGCCGTGCGGGCGATACGGACCAGGTCCTGCAGCCTTTCGGCCGCCGCCTCATTGCCCGGCGCCAAATCCAGATGAACCAGTTCGAGATGGCGATGAAGCCCGGACATGGTCTGGGCCACGCCGTCGTGCAGGTCGGCGGAGATCGCCGCGCGTTCCCGCTCCTGGGCATTGACCACGCGCGACAGCACCTGCTCAAGCTCCTTTTCCCGCGCGGCCAGTCGTTCGATCAGGTCCGCCTCCTTGCGACGCTGAAGGTCGACCGTCAGCCGGGCCTCGATCATCTCGACCAACAGGCTTAGTGCCGCCGCATCCTCCTCGTTCGCAAGCGTCTGCGGATTGGACGGGGAGGAAAACAGCAGGCTGACGCCGACACGGCCTCGCTCGGCCAGCGACTGCAGCGGGATGGCCAAACCCCCGTCAGCGACCGTGAGCCCACCCTCGACCAGCGACCCCGTCCTGAAGCCGGCAAAGCGCGCCGCCTTCACGGCGGCCGCGTCGATCGCCGCATCAAGCCCGTCGCGGTCTGCGGCGGCCAGTTCGCGGCTGACCTCGATCAGCAGTTTGAGCCGGGCCGCGCGCGCCTGGGAGTCGCGAAACAGGGTCCGGACGTCCAGCCCCGATAACGTTCCTTCTGCCTGCACCCGCCGATCCTCCACAACCGAGGCTGCTCTACCAAACCCGTGAGCCGCTGTCGTATGCCATACGGCATAGGTCACGCGGCCAGCCGTCAGGCTGATGTGCGCTTGGCCGTGAACCCGCACCTTGTCTCATCGCCGCCGTCGCGGCTCATGAAAGGACGACATGATGCGCAAGATCTTCACCGTCACCGCTGCCACCGCGCTGTTGTTCGCTGGCTCCGCGATGGCCCAGTCCAGCGCGGCCACGACCTCGGACGGAAGCTACCCCGTAGCGAACCTCAGCCCCTCTGCTGCCGCCGCCCCGATCACGATCGCCGAGGTCGAGGCTGCGCAGCGGGCCTGGGGTGCGGCCCTGGTCGCGATCTCCACCGAATACAAGACCAACGGCCAGGCCGCCGCCACCCGCCTGGCTGGCCAGGTTCTTGACGCGGCCTACGGCTACAGCCTGGGGCCCGTCGCCTTCAAGCCGACCCTGGCCCATGGTGGCACGACCTTCCGCACGACCCGCGAGGGCGCGCTGGCCTATTTTGTCGGTGGAAATCCGAGCTTCTCCGGTGACACCGGCTTTGCCCTGAAGGGCTGGCAGTCCTACCAGATCGACAACGCCGCCGTGGTCATCAATGGCACGACCGCCATCTCGACCGGCAACATCATGCTGACCAACGACAAGGGCGAAGTGACCACGGTCAACAAGACCTGGGGCTGGGTGCGTGACGCAGACGGGGCCCTGCGCATCGTCCTGCACCACTCTTCGCTGCCCTTCGACCCGGACTGAATATCCAGGAACGGCCGCGCCGGATCTGCGCGCGGCCGGAATCCTTGCTGCCTTCCAGGGGGAAGGATTTCGCCGCCGTAGATGCGGGCGCGCCCTTGCCTGCCTTTTTCAGGATTTCGCCATGCGCTGCTTCAGGACGGCCCTTGTGGCGGTCGGCTTCATGCTTGCGCTCGCCTCGCCAGTCCTCGCACAGGACGAAGCGGGCGAGCTCTGGTTCAACCCGGCCTTCGAGACATCGCTCGACGACCGCACCACCGTCGAGCTGGAAACGGCCCAGCGGCTGCGCAGCGACCCGCGCAACGACACCTTTTTCGCCCGCCTGTGGCTGAAACGTGAAGACAGCCAGGGTCGGGACTGGAACGTGGGTATTGAACAGAACTGGACCGGCCCGGACGAGCGCGAAGTGCGCCTGCTCCAGCAGGTCGGCTACGACTGGGGTCCGCTGGAGTTCCGCACAAGGCTGGAGCAGCGGTTCGTGAACGTCGACCCCCAGACGGGCTGGAGAATTCGCCAGCGGTTGGGTTCGACCCTGCCCCTGACAGGGGATGCAGACGGATGGGCTCTGACCGGCAATGCCGAGCTTTTCGTCACGCTGCGCAGTACGGAGCCCGGAGGGCAGACCGGCCTGACGGGCCTGCGAACCTTCGTGGGGTTCGAGCGCGGCCTTGGCCGCTATGACGTCAGCCTGGGCTATCTCAGGCAACAGGACATTCGGGACAACTCCGAAGACCGCATAGGCCACGCGCCATACATTGGCGTGACGGTCGACTTCTGACATCGCACAGCGTGGACCGGCCACCTGATTTCCGTCATGAAAGCTGGCGTTGCCATAACGGATCCTGATGCGATGACACAGCGGCTGGTCAACCTCGACATCGACCTTCTGCGCGCCTTCGTCACGGTGGCTGAAACAGGCCACTTCACCCGTGCGGCAGGTTTGCTGGGCCGGTCCCAGCCCGCCGTCAGCCTGCAGATCCGGCGTCTGGAGGACCAGTTGCGGTCGCCGCTGCTGGATCGCTCGGGGCGCAGCGTCACACTGACCACCGAGGGTGCGACCCTGTTGCCACAGGCCCGCCGCCTGGTGCGGCTGAACGACGAGATCCTGTCCACCCTGGGCGATGGCGACCTGGAGGGCGAGGTGAGGTTCGGTGCCCCGGAGGATATCGCCACCATCCACCTTCCGGCCATTCTCGGGGCCTTCGCGCGCAGTCATCCGCGGATCAAACTGTCGGTGACCTGCGACTACACCGCCAATCTGCTCGATCAGCTCTCGCGCGGCCTGGTCGATCTGGCCCTGATCAAGCGCGAGCCCGTCGGGCCCGAACTGGGCGTGAGGGTCTGGAGCGAGCCGCTGGTCTGGGTCGCTCTGGACGCCTCCGTGCTGGAGGTGTCGCCGCTTCCCCTCATCGTCGCACCGGCCCCGGACATCTACCGGAAGCGGGCCCTGGCGGCGCTGTCAGACGCTGGCGTCACCTTCAGGCTGTCCTTCACCTCCCCCAGCCTTGCCGGCCAGATGGCGGCGCTGCGCGCCGGCCTCGGCGTCGGCGTCCTCCCGGCAGCCATGGCCCCACGAGACCTGATTGTCCTGCGCACAGGTCTGCCGGTCCTGGCCGATAGCGAAATCGCCCTGGTTTCCGCACGTGGCGCGGGCGGACCGTCAGCTCTGCTGGCCCAGGAAGTTCTGCGCGCACTCGAGCGCGGTCCGTCTTCATCATGACGCATCGTTATGGGCTGCATCACACCTTCTGATTGGTGCGTGGGACCCTGCTCTGGCATTTTCATGAAGCACTCCGGGCCCCTCTGACGATCGTCGTGATCGTGATGTCGGTTTGCATCGGGCGCGCCCGATCCAGGGTCCGGCCAAAGACACCTCGTCAGAAACCGGACCTGGATTGCCGCCCCGTTCTTAAACGGAGAGGCTGAATGTCCATTGTACTGGAACGTCGTCTGCGAGGCGTCCATGCCCTGCTTGAAATGGCGCTGCGAGACGAGCGCTCACGCCCGCGCCCCAGCGATCTTGTGGTCGCCGGAATCAAGAAGAAGAAGCTGTCGATCAAGGACCAGCTCCTGGCGCTTGATCGGCGCACCCGGGCCACGGCGCGATAGCGCCCAGGGTCGGCTGCCGTATCCCCTCTCGGCAGTCGACCCGCACGCGCCCTTGCCGACCATCACACCTCGCGAACAGGTTCACATGCCCACCCTTCACATCCCGGCCCGGCCAGGGTCGTCGGACGCGCTGTTCGACGTCTGGACGCCCGACAATGCCATTCAGATGGACGCCGTCGTTGCGGCCTGCGTCCTCGTGGCCCAGGCCGACGGCCGGGTCACGGTCGAAGAGCGTCAGGCCATGGTCCGCCGCATGCGCACATCGCCCTTGGTCACCGTCTTCGACCTGGATGAAATCCTGAGCGCCTTCGCCGTGCTGAACCAGCGGTTAGACCACGATCTGGAAGACGGCGAAGCCCGTGCCGAGGCGGCGATTGCCGCGCTGGACAACCAGCCCACGTTCGCGCGTCTGCTCGTCGAGACGGCATGCTCGGTCGCCAACGCCGACGGCGGTTTCGATCCTGCCGAGTGGCAGGCCATCGTGCGAATCTGCGACTTGCTCAGCCTCGACCCGGCCGACTTCGATGTCGCCCCGACAGCGCAGGCCTCTCCATGAGCCTGCCTCCCATCACGCGCCTGACCGAAAGGGCATGGCACACACCGGCCACCCAGATGACGGCCCGAACAGCGACGCACCGCAGCACACCGACGGATCGTCCGGTCGATGCCCCTCACGCCCTCGGCCGGGACTGCGCCTCGCGCCAGCCCAGCCGGCACACCTTCGACATCCGCGTCTGATCGCGATCAACAGTAGAAACACGCACACATGGAATTTCTCACGCAAGACGTCCTGACCAAGCCGGTCTGGATGTGGGCCTCCTTTCTGGCCCTCGTCGTCGTTCTGCTCGTCCTCGACCTGGGCGTGCTCCACAAGAAGCACCGCGAGATCGGCGTACGCGAGAGCCTGCTGATGTCGCTGGGCTATCTGACCCTGGGCGTCGGATTCGGCGGCTGGGTCTGGTACAGCCTCGGGGCACAATCCGGCATCGAATACCTGACCGGCTTCGTGGTCGAGAAGTCGCTGGCGATGGACAATGTCTTCGTCATCGCCATGATCTTCGGCTATTTCGCCATCCCCAGGAAATACCAGCATCGCGTGCTGTTCTGGGGGATACTGGGCGTCATCGTGCTTCGCGCCATCATGATCGCGGGCGGCGCAGCCCTCGTCTCCGAGTTCGGCTGGATCCTCTACATCTTCGCCGCCTTCCTGATCCTGACCGGGATCAAGATGATCGCCATGGCCGACAAGTCCCACGACCTGGCCGACAATCCCCTGCTGCGCCTGCTCAAGCGCCGGCTGCGGGTGACCGACGAGCTTCACGGCGAGCGCTTCTTCGTCAAACTGCCGGATCCGAGAACGGGCAAACTGGCCACCTTCGTTACGCCGGTCTTCATGGCGCTCATCATGATCGAGATCGCCGACGTGATCTTCGCGGTCGATTCCGTCCCGGCCATCTTCGCCATCACGACCGACCCCTACATCATCTACACCTCCAACATCTTCGCCATCCTGGGCCTGCGCGCCCTGTACTTCGCCCTGGCGGCCATCATTCACCGCTTCGCCTATCTGAAGCAGGCTCTGGCCGTGCTGCTCATCTTCATCGGCTCAAAGATCTTCGTGGCCGACCTGATGGGCTGGGAGAAGTTTCCGGCCGCCATCTCGCTGGGCGTGACCTTCGCCATCCTGCTCGTCGGGGTTCTCTCGTCGCTGTGGAGAACGCGCCACCCGGTCAGGCCGGAGACCCTCCCATGACCCTGCGGCCCGACGATCCCCTGCTGCAAGGATACCGTCGCTTTCGCACGTCGGTCTGGCCCCGCCACGCGGAACGCTACGCCCGGCTCGCCCGGCGCCGCCAGCATCCGGGGACGGCCGTGGTGGCCTGCTCGGACGCCAGGGTCGATCCGCAGACCATCTTCGATGCCGAGCCGGGGGAACTGTTCGTCATCCGCAATGTGGCGGGCCTCGTCCCTGAGTACGCGCCCGACGGCGGCTGCCATGGCACAAGCGCAGCGCTGGAGTATGCGGTCAGAATCCTGAGGGTGAGGCGCATCGTCCTGCTCGGTCACGCCCGATGCGACGGCATCCACGCCATGATTCACGGCCCCTTGCGAAGGGCTCCGGATTTTCTCGGGCCGTGGGTGGATATCGCCGAGCCGGTCATGTGGCCCATCCCGGACCGGCAGCCCGGCCAGACGCTCGAGGAAACGATCGAGGTCGCCGCCCTTCGCCTATCGCTGGCCAACCTGCGGACCTTTCCATGGATCCTCGACGCCGAACGATCGGGTCAGATGACCTTGTCAGCCTGGCGCTTCAGCATCGCCACAGGTGAGCTCAGCGAACTGTGAAACGTGTACACCCGGCGCGTTACCGACCCGGCTTTCTGTCCATCAGCGTCGCCCTTTCCCTCAGCGTCTGAATGACGACCGGACGGGTGCCACAGGCTGCGTTGCTTTCGAAGCCGCCGACGCGCCCGGCACTGACGGTAGGCGGCAGATGGGCATGAATGTCTGGACCCGCGATGGCTCGCCTTCCCCATCCGGCATAGGCCGAGAGGCGAGCCAGGCGGCCCATTTCAACCCGCGTCATTTTTGCCAGGGTGTCGTCATGTCCACACACGCTCGAACACCGCTGTCAAAAATGATCAGACGCCTTGGCGTGCGGAGCGCCCAGCTGACTTTCGTAAGCCTCAGCCTGGCAGCCTCTCCAGTTGCGGCCGATGGGCGTGCCGGACCAGGCCCGTCCAGTTTCCAGGTTGACCGGACAGACAGCGCTTCGCTCCCGATGCAGGAAGACCCGAGCAACACGACTGAGCGGTACCGCTCCGCGACCTGCCTCGCCGACACTCAGGCGATTGTCTTGTTTGACCGGCTGGACCGCGACAGCGACGGCCGGTTGACGCGGGCCGATAGTCGCCGCCGCGAAGCCGGACGCGATCGGATCAGAGTGATCGCGTCTGATCGGCACACGCCTCGCTTCGACCTGGATGGCGATGGTATCGCGACCCGACAGGAGGTCGTCGCAGCGTCGTCGTGCGCCAGTCTGATGCGGCAAGGTCAGATGCAGACTGCAGACGAGGCATCTCGTAATGCCCAAGACCGTGAGAGGCCCGCAGATTGACGTCTGCAGATGTCCTGATTGTGGACCATGACACATCTGTGCGAGCGGCGACGGCTGAGATTCTTATGCGCCGGATCGGGTGTCGTATCACCTACGCTGACGCCGATCTTTCGCAGGTGACTCATCACTGCCAGAAACGCGCGCCGGATCTGATCATCGTGGACGACTGGTCTGGCGGTCGCCGCACCGGCCTGGCGCTGGCCCTGCAGATCCGCGTCAGTCACCCGCGCGTTCCGCTGCTTCTCGTCTATGATCGAGACTGCAGTGTCGCACTGGAAACCGTCATGGCGGCTGGCATCCAAGGGTTCGTCCTCAAGGGTACAAACCCCGATCTGCTTATTGCATCAGCCCGCGCGATCCTGGCCGGAGAGACCGCATACCCGCCAAGCCTTTTGCCCAGCGACGCTGCGGATTGATCCCATCAACCTTGCCTTTTCACCTTGCGATGGTCGAGCCGACCGTGCCCCGTGCGGTAGTCATTTCGGGTCCTTATTGCGCGGATCATCGATTCACATTGGTCGCGTGTCGCGCGCCACGTCATGATGAAGGTCGATCCGGGCCCCTCTGGCGATCACGGTGATCGCGATGTCGGATATCGGGCGCATTTGCGGTCGGATCCTGAGCCTTTCGAAGATCCTCCCCGCGTCGCTCCCGGTCAAAGGAGAGCCGCAATGGATGTTCAGTCCTTCAAGCCGATGCGCCGCTACAGCGTCCTGCTCGCTCTCAGTCGCTCTGAAACTGTTTTGCGGCTGTGGAACAAGCGGCTTCCGTCACACCAGGCTGTTGCACAGAAAACAGTCGTCTCGGGCGAGCCAGGCTCGACCTCATATCCTTCACCAAGACCACACAGGTCACAATGACCCGTAATGTCCGCTTTGGGTCGAGGCCGTGTAAAAACGTGCTGAGCTGCGGCTGGGCGGAGGTGCCAACGAGGCGCAGAGCGCCTCCTTCTCAGCCGCCACAGTCGAAGCTCCGGCACCCACGGACCTCCGCCTTTCGCTTGTCGGACGCTGGACGGGTGCGCTGGGCTACTGCGACTACCAGTCGGACCGGCTATTCGAGATTCCAGTCACCACGACCATTGAGGCTCTTCCGGATGGGGTCACCCTGATCCGCCGCTCCCTGTTCGACGACGGCCCGGACAGGCCAGTCTGGATCACCACCGTCAGCCTTGACGACCGCACCGCATCAGCAGCGACCTCGGCCGCCTTTCGCGCCGGTGGCCCGGTCGAGCCGCTTGTCGAGACCATGAACACGCGCGACTTTCGCGACGCGACCCACTGAACGATCGTCTATCGGACGATCGGCATCGATGGTGACGCGCCAGCCGAAATCCGTGTCACCGCGCCCCTCGACGGCCTGACCCTTCTGTCGGTCAAGGATGTCCGGCCGGTCGGTGCCGGCGACGACGCCTGGCCTTCCGGAACCAGACACGCATGACCCGTGACCCCGAGTAAGCCAAACAAAGGCAACAGGTCATCCGGCCGGATGCGTGCTGTGAGGGGGTAATGCGCAATCAGCGAACACATGATCACGGCGAGTAGGCGGACAGTCCGAAAGTCGCCAGCGGGTCACTCTCGGGTTCTTGCAGCGCAGTCCCGGAATGTCCGCTCCGGGTTGAAAGCGGTCTTTGACATCCTGGCGACGGCTGGTGCCGTTGTCTTCATCGGCAGGGAAAACGCTCAACCATCCAGGCGCGTACGGCCTGATTGACCGTTTGGCCTTGCGAGGCCGCCGGCACGGCTCTCATCCGGGCCACGAAGTCGTCAGGTGAAATATTCGTCGTCCCCGGGATGCAGAACGGCGGCGGGAGACCGGCTGCGCGAGCCCGAGTCTCCTCAGCTCTGGCCGCCTCGATGGAACTGGTCGTGACACTCCAAGCCCGGCGGACCGATGGGCGAAGCAGCGCGGTCGGGTTGCGCGGCGCGCCAGCAGAAATGGCGTTGTATTCCCGAACAGTCATCGCGGCTTGCGCAAAGACCGACTGCACAAGGAGGCACTGGAGGACGATTGATGTGGCGGCGATAAGCGCAAGACGGGTCATCGAAGCGGTCCTTATTCGGAGGCTTAAGACGCTACTGATGATGCGGCAGAAGCAGACGCGGACCCCGGAAAACATCCCTGCCGTGTCAGACCGCGAATGGTTGTTAGCGCAGAGAAAGCTATGCCTTGATGCGCGTGCGTCAAATGGAAAATTGGCTCGTGACGATGCCGTATCCTTGCCGTTCGCGACTCCAACGGGTGGCAACTGAGCAGCGTCCGCTTTGGATCGACAGCGGACAGGCGTCTCAGGCTGGTTACCCGAAGTCGATCCTCAATGTTAGAGTGCGGCGCACGGCGAAGGGCAGAGACCCGAAAGGGTACCAGAGGCTAATGCCGACAGCGCCCAGGGACCTGGGCACCGCCCGCGTTAAGCCTGTGCGTGGGCCTTGGCTCCGCCGTACACCCAACGTCCGCACCGGATCGAGAGCGGACGGTTCACGATGCCATGTTCCTCGTGATGGTGCTCAACTATGTCGATCTAGCAGCAAAGGAGAAAGTCTATCAGAAGCTTGCCATTTCGCCGAAGGACGGTGCGCGCCTAGGCCCTGCGCCCCCTGCCCTGGCTGCGCTCGGTGGAGACACGTTGCCGTTGGACTGACAGCACCTTGTCCAGAAACCTGGCGTGCAGCGCTGCCGTCAATCCTGCAAAGCCGGCTCCTCTGGGACGTAGCGCGGCAGACTGCCTTTCTCCGTTCTCCTCTTGCTCGCGCCCGCCATCATTCAGTCCGGAGGCGCGGAACGCCTGTTTGAAGTTATTCCGGTATTTGAGATACCCTCACCCGTGAAGCCTGCTCACCGGAATGGTCATTCGCAGCTTGAGACCATCAGGCTCCCACGACCGTTCGATCGTCGCGCCGAGCTGAAGATTCACACTCCTGTCGAGCAAGGTCGTGCCAAAGCCCGTCCTGACCGGCACAACGACATTTGCGGCTCCGCATTCCCTCCAGTCGATGACGTAGGCTTCGTCCTTCACGACCGTCGACACGTGCACCGTGGCACCAGGCATCGCCAAAGCGCCGTACTTCAACGCATTCGTCCCCAGCTCGTTGAAGATGAGCGCGAGCGGCGTCACCGTTTCCGGGCCAATGGAGTGATCCTGGCCTGAGAGCGTGAATGCGCTGGTGGCGTTGTCGAGACCATAGGGGTCGAGCAGTTCGCGCAACAAACCGTGGACGGTGTTCCCCCTGCCCTGCACACGGTCCTGGTGCTCGCCGTAGACATAGGCGACGGCCTTGCCGAGCCCGCCCAGACGTGTCCGAAGGGTGCTGGCAAATGCCCTGGACTCCGGATTCGCCCTTGCTGACAAACCGATTACACCGTCAACGATCGTAAAGAGATTGGCGATGCGGTGCGCGAGCTCGCGGGCTACCAGCGTTCGCTCGCTGGCGACGTACACCTCGCGGGAAACGTCTCTCGAAATTGCCAGGAGCGACGCGATATTGCCATCCGTGTCGTGAACCGGGGAGACCAGAACGTCCCAATGCTTGTGCGTACCCCTGGCGGTCGGACAGTCAGCCGAGAAGCGCGCGACTGATCCGGCTGCCGCCTTGGCAACCGCAGCCTCCAAGGTCGGCCGGTGAACTACGGGCCAGAGCGATGCCCAGTCAGAACCCTCGAGCGCACTGAAATCCTCTATTTCCATCAGGCAAAGGCCCTCGGGATTCATCGACGAAAGGCGACCGTCGAGCGTAAGAGACTTCAGGCAGTCAAGGCTGCTGTCGAAGGGGCCCTGCGCTTGCACAGGGTCACACCTCGTCTGCGCCATGTCAGTGTGTTCATCCAGTATCGCACTCATAGGATCCACCGCCGTGCCAAGCCGAGACCGAACATGAGGGCGCAGGGCGCCGCGAATGACGACGGTTTATTAAACCGTCTGAACGAGGGAATCCAGCGATCTGTGAGATGGACGAGTGCTACAACTCCGACGACCCCTTGGCCGGGATGGTCGATTGCTTCCGACAGTTCAGGACAAGCTGAGCCGTTTGTCGCACTGATCCCTGTATTGGAGCGTGTTCGGGCCCGAACCGGCATGGCTGACACTCGCACGCGAGCAAGTCGGCGTGCGCGTGATCGTCAGAGCAAGCACTGCCGGATCATCTGGGACGGATCCAGAACGGCCTGGGCCAAGGGCCGGGACGGAAGGTCAATCCTCACGAAACGCCGTGTGCGCGACGTTCGTAGCCGGCCTGAGGCTGCAGATCGGACGCTCTGCATGTCAGCTCTGGGAGGGAGGCGGACCTGAGGTCGGTGTCTAATAGCGGGCGACCCGTGTCCTTCGCGAAACCAAATCAGTGCCCGTTTTTTATTGTGCACCGAATGGCTGTGGCCCGTCATCAGCCTATTCCCTGATTACTTTTTCATAAATAGACCGGTCAACAACGCCTTAAAACTTACACTCTATACTTAGACGTTACAGGCTGATGCCAGTCAGAGATGAAGTTGCCCCTGGCGCATGGCGACATACACCGCCTCGCTGCGTGAGGTGACTTCCAGCTTTCGGTAAATCGCCTTGACGTGATTGCCCACAGTCAGGGGCGATATGCCAAGCGAGCGTGCGGCTTCCTTATAGCTTTGCCCGCGAGCGAAAACGGTCAGGAGTTCGACCTCCCGGCGCGTCAGGCTCTCTGCCGCGACGGCCGGAGGCGACTCCTCAACGTCCGACTGGCGCAGCCGATCCAGCAGGTAGACGGCGGCGGACGCGCTGATCGGGGCACCGCCCATCAGGGTTACATGGATGCCGTCCAGAATGGTTTCCGGCGCGCTGTCCTTGAGCAGATAGCCGTCGGCGCCTGCCCGTAGAGCCGCCACCACGGTGTCGCGATCCCCGAAGGCTGTCACCACCAGAACCTTGCAGTCCTGGGCCGCCTTCAGCGTCCTGATGAAATCCAGCCCGCTGCCGTCGGGAAGCCCGATATCGGTCAGGACCAGATCGACGTTTCGCTCGAGAATGGCCTGCGCTTCCGCGATGGAGCCCGCCTGGGTGTCCAGCGCCAGACCGGGATCGCTAAGGATGATCTCGACGAAATGGGCGGCCACATTCACGTCGTCCTCGAGCAGGGCAATGCGTCTGGGCTCGGTCATGACCTGTCCGGAGTGGCATTGAGCGGCAGGACGAGGACGATCGTTGTGCGATTGGCCTCGCGGTTGCTTTGGAGGCTGGCTCCGATAGCGGCGGCCCGCGACTGCATGTTGCGCAGTCCATGTCCGGATCTGGCCGCGTCACCCATCCCGTGAGGTCCATTGTCGCTGATCGACAGGCGGACGCCGCCGTCAGGCTCGGGTGCCACCACAATCTCGAGACGGTCCCCGCCAGAATGCTTGAGCGCATTCGTGACGGCCTCTTGCAGGATGCGGAAAACCTGCAGGACAGCCCGGGGCGGATAGTCCGGCAGGGGCGTATCAAGCAGGGTCGTCCAGGTGAAGGCAAAGCCGGCACGCTCGACAAGCGGACGCGAGCGTTCCTGAAAGGTGGTCAGGGCGGACGCCAGGGATTCACCGACGGAGTCCATGGAGTCGATCATCAGCCGCATCTCGTCGATGACGGATTGCAGGCCCTCGGCCATAGAGGCGGCATCGACCTTGCCGCGACGGGCGGCGAGCAGCATGCCCATCAGTTGACTGCCCAGACCGTCGTGCATGTCGCGCATGATGCGCCGCCGCTCCTCCAGATGCGCCTGCTGACGGAACAGTTCGCTCTCGCGGGCGCGGGCTATGGCCAGCTCCGCCTCGCGCGCCTCGAGCGTTTCGGACAGGTAGGTGTTGAGGCTGACCGTCGACTGGAAAAGGCGGAAGTTGCGCTGAACAAAGGCCACGATCAGTGCGAACAGCAGGACCGGCGCAGACTGGACGACATACTGCCCTGTGTTCAGGCCCAAGTGCTGACCCAGGGCATCCAGCACGATGCAGACGGCGATGATGCTCATCAGCGCCGCTTCCAGAAGCCGGGTTTCACCTGAACGAAACGCGTGCCAGCCCAGGCGTACCAGCACCCCGGCCCCGAGCGCCGTTGTGTACCAGGTCCAGATCTGGGCCGGGACATCGAACCCTTCCGGCATGGGCCGATAGACGAGCCAGAAGATGCTGATCAGGACGAACACCAGCCAAGAGGCCACCACGACCCGTTGCAAACCGCGTGAAGGCCGCCCCGTCCAGGTGTCGACAAAGCCCAGCAAGGACGCTGACAGCAGGCTGTTCAAGCCGAAGAACAGGACCATCCGCAGCGTCCCGCCGATCGGCTGATCCAGAACAAGGGCATAGGCCGCCAGGCCGGTCCAGGTGAAGCAGACCGTGGCCAGCCAGCCAGCAAACAGACGATTCTCCGCGCGCCAGAACAGGAGCACGGCGAATAGCCCCAGAAGGAAGGTGGTCCAGCCCGCGATCAGGAAATAGTCCCCCTGCTGCCACAGCCGGCGTGCGGCCCAGGGCTGGACCTGATCGATCGGGGCGAGGATGGGGGGATAGAGGTCGGTGTAGGGATAGCCGTCGCGCACGATCACATAGGCGATGGTGTTGGAGCCTGCCCTCAACAGTCCCGACGGGATGCGAACGACCTTGCCCTGCTGACCCTGGAAAGTCTGGCGACCGAACTTCAGGCTGCCGTCGGCGACCACAATCGACCCGTTCACAGCAACCAGCATGTTGTCGACCTGATGATAGGTCAGCATGCCCAGCCCGCGAGCCGGTACGGCCTCCAGGTCGAAATTCATCTGCAGGGAGGCATAGACCGGCTCGCAGCACAGGGTGTGGGGCAGGTTCACCGGGGAATGCGCCGCGCCCTCGGCGGCCTCCAGGGACGGGACCTCAAGTGAGGCTATGCGTGCATTGGTCAGCTCGATCTTGTCGAGGTCTCGCGAGGGAGGAATCGACAGAAGCGGCTGGTAGACCGCAAACCAGAACGCCGCCTGGACGACGATGACGGTGATCGCAATCCGCGTCAGGCGCTGCAGACGATCGGTATTTCCAGCCATGCCCCCCCCAGCTTTAATCCGACACCCCCGCCGCGACCCGTTGGTTTGCCAATCACGGGCGACCCAAGCGCAACAACCGATGTTCGGCGACCGCCATATACGTGGTGGTAGCCATACGGCCAAGCTGAGTCCTATCAAGGCCATAGTCGACATAACGTCGCTCCATGAACCTGCTGAGGATCCATCATGAAAACCATCGCACTAGTCGCCGCTTTGGCCACGCTTGTGGCTGGACCCGTTGCCGCCCAGAACGCCGGGCTGACCGCAAACTATGGCGAGATCAGTCTGCGCTCGGGCTTCACCCCCGACCCCTACCGCGTCCAGGTCACGGCCGGCGGTTCTGTGAATGGCGGTGCCCTGCCCGGCTCGTGCACGGGCATGATCAGCGAGGCCCCCGATTTCGAGGTCAGTTATTCCGCCGGCAGCCTGCCGCTGGTGTTCCGCACGCTGTCGTCGTCGGACACGACCCTGATCATCAATGGCCCGGATGGCAGCTGGTCCTGCGATGACGACAGCTACGGCGACGGGGACGCCGAAGTGCGCTTCAACCGGCCCCAGAGCGGCACCTATGACGTCTGGATCGGCACCTTCGGCGGCGGCACATCGTCCGCCACGCTGCTGATCACCGAAACGCCCTGACGGCGGTCGAGCGGGGCTGGCCATGAGGCCAGCCCCGCCTCCGCGACCCAGCAACATCGTCCATTCGGAGGGCTGTCATGCCTCGAAACACAACCGTGGTGACGCGGCGCAACTACCTGCAGCGGCTTGGGGACAGCCTGGTCGGCACGCTGATCGGCATCGTCCTGATCCTGGCCAGTGTCGCCGTTCTCTTCTGGAATGAAGGGCGCGCCGTCGAGGCAAGCCGCGGTCTGGCTGCCGGCGAGCGCGTGGCTATCGCCTTGTCCCAACCGACCGTCTTGCCGGCGAACGAAGGCAAGCTGGTGCACCTGACCGGTCCGGTCGTCACCACTTCGACCCTCACCGATCCGGACACCGGGGCCGTCTTCCCCGCAGCCCTCGGGGTGCAGCGCAGGGTCGAGATGTTCCAGTGGATCCAGACCGCGTCTTCGCAGACCCAGGACAAGCTCGGGGGCACTCAGGAGACCACGACCACCTACAGCTATGCGCCCGGCTGGAGCGACACCCCCCAGGACAGCTCGACCTTTGCAGAGCCCCAGGGACACGCCAACCCCACCTTTGGCTTCCGCTCCCAGGCCTATTTCGCTGCCGACGCCAGGCTGGGTGGATTTACCCTTTCACAGAATGTGCTCGAGCAGGTCCCGGCTGAAACGCCCATACGCCCAGAAATCATCCCGCAAGGCTGGACGCAGACAGAGGCAGGGCTTTATCGCGGCACCGGCTCCGCCGCTTCACCCAGAATCGGCGACATACGCGTGACCTATCAACAGCTGCCATCCGGCACTGTCATGTCCGCTCTGGGGGAGCAGTCGGGCGGTGAGTTGGCGGGATGGACGCCGCCAGGGAGCCGTTACACCCTGCTGAAGGCACGGGCGGGGTCGTTCTCGGCGGCCGCCATGTTCGCCGATCAGAAGTCCAGCGAGGGGCTTGCGACCTGGGTCCTGCGGGGCGTCGGATATGGGATGGCGATCGTCGGCTTCCTGATGCTTCTGGGTCCCCTGTCTGCGCTTGCGAATGTCGTGCCCTTCATAGCCACCCTGCTGGGAACGGTGTCCGGGTGGATAGGGTTCGTGCTGGCCACAGTTATAACCGTGGGCACGATCGCCCTGGCCTGGCTGGCGGTGCGTCCGGTCCTTGCGATTGGCCTGCTGGTCGCCGGTCTGGGTCTGTGGCTGGCCGTGCGGATGCTTGGTCGAACTCCGCCGGGCCTTTCCAAGGGCTCAATATCCCAGCGGCATTGACGGGGCAAAGGCGCGCTCCGGCCCGGGATGGAGGGATGGGTTGGATCGCAGCCTCTGGCCTGCGCCATGACCTGCCCCGAAAGCGGCAGACTCTGCCAGTCGTCCTGGTCGCTCGATTGGCTCTGTCACCAGTCTACCGCCATAACGGTCGCTCGACACGCCGGTTCTTCGTGATGTGGTCCCTGCCATGCTGCGTCGGACCAAGAGGAGAAGGGTCTTGCCATGGCATCGATAAGGACGCCGCGGGCTGAACAGGCCGCTGTCGATCCCCCCCAGATCGCTGAACCGAGGTCCTTTGGACGCTCCAGTGGCTGTCCCTTCCAGATTGCGACCTTGCGTCAGAGCCCTGCGGCTGTCTCAGGGCCGTTTATCGAACCTGAACAGGCGCTGGGCCTGAGAGGTATTGCCCCGCTTGAAGACCCCGTCGTCCAGCAGATGATGAGCCGGACGGAACATTGAAGCCCAGGCACTCCCCGTCATGGCGATGCCTGGAATAGACCTGCTACAACACGCAGGCCAACCCCTCAGGCAGCGGCACCTCGTGCGGCAACGCCTGGCCGACCTGCTTCAACCGCGAGACTGAGACCAACCCGGTGTGTCGTCGGTAAGCTCTTTGGACCCTGGAACATGCCGCAGTCGATCAGCAGGCGCCGGCCGGCGAGCTCAAGCAGCATGCATGAGCCGGTGACACATTCGGCCGCACCGTGAAACGTGAGGCGGGCGGTCATGTCGGCGGCATCCTCACGGGCATGCTGGATGAGGGGGTCGGGGACCATCACGGCCGACATGTCAGTGGGCCATCAGAAGACTGGGCCCGCTCACGCGATGAAGCAGGCTGCGCGTGGCTCCCCCGAAAAGGGTCTCCTGCAATCGGGAATGGCCCCAGGCCCCGGCGACGAGCAGGCCAACCTGCTGCGCCTCGGCCATGGCTGCCATCGCCTCCCCGTCCCTGGGGCCTTCGACCAGTGTCAGGGTCCCCGACCCGACACCGTGAAGCTTCAGATAGGCATTGAGGCGGTCCACATCGGGATCGGCGACCGTGCGGTCGAGGGTCCTTTCGCACTGCAGGATATGGATCGCACTGGCCATAGCCAGCAGCGGCAGGGCAGCCCGCACGGCCCGGCCCGCTTGAGCGCTCCCGTCCCAGGCGATGGCCGCATCACCGGACAGCGTATCCGGATCGCCCCGGGCGATCAGGATCGGAACCCGGTCACCGAGCAACGCCTGGCTGACCAGATGATAGGCACCCCCCGCCTGCACCTCCTCCTGGGACAGGATGACCAGATCGCACAGCGGCGTCTGTCGGGACAGCGCCAGATCCGGCCTCAGCCCCCGGGAAAGCACGCAGAGCCTGGGGACACCCTCGCCCTCGCCATAGACGACATCGACCGCATGGGCCGCTTCGCGCGCCGCCTGCTCGATCTGGCCCTGAAGACCTCGCTCCGCAGCGGCGAGCTCCGCGACGGCCTCGGGCAAAAGGACGGCTCCCAGCGTCAGCCCCATGGCGACCGTATCGGCTGCCGCGTCCGGATAGACAGGCAGCACATCGGCATGCGCCCTGTGCTGACCGGCAATCCAGGCTCCAAAGTCCAGGGCCGTCCGGTCTTCCGGGCTCCCCGAGGCGAGGACGAGTATGCGTTTAAGACTCATGAGGCGTCTCCCTTGGGAAGGGCTTGTCGGCGCTTGTCAGCCCGGCCGCCTTGATCGACATCAATCGCTCAGAAGAGGTGGGAGACCGAGCCTGGCCCGGCCCGCCCTATCGAGAAGACTTCCGCGTCGCTCCGCCCGCCGGCCACGCCCACGGCGGAAATGATCGCGGGTCGGAACCGCATGACGGCCACCGCATCACCGGAAGGACAGTAGACATGGAGCCCGGGATAGCGGGCGATGACGGCGCGATTGATCCGCTCGATCTCGGCGGGATCCGTGACCTCGGACACATGTCCGCCCATGGACAGGCCGACCCCGTCGCCCTGCCCTCCGCCCTTGAGCCTGATGGCGATCGACGCCCGGGGATTGGCCTGAAGGTTCGCGAACTTCTGGCTTTTCCGGGCAATCACGAAATACAGGTTCAGGCCTTCATGCGTATAGCCAACCGTCGTCGCCTGGGGCCATCCGTCGGGACGGATGCAGGCGAGCGTCATGAGCGTCTCGCGTCCCAGCAGATCGGTGACCGCAGAGACGGCACGGCTGGACATGGGCGGGGGCGTCACCTCGGCCATCAGGGTGTCCTCGCCCTGAGATCATCGAGATAGGCCATCAGGTCATCGATCTCGCCGGCCCTGAAGGTAAAGGACGGCATCGCGGGATGGGACGTCACCAGACCATCCGCAAAGCCCGCCCGCAGGGGCGTGGCGTCGGGTAGCGGGCTGGCGCCCGCCGGCCCGATGGCGTGGCAGCCCGAACAGGCGTGGACCAGATAGCGATGACCGCGCTCGACCGCAGCGAGCCTTTCATCGGGATGATGAGCCTTCGTCGCGGCAGCCTGCGGGCCTTCCGCGCCCATGGCAATGCAGACCAGTCCCAGGGCGGCAGTCCAGCGTCGAGGCATGAGGCGTTCTCCAGGACCCCATCATGCCGTGCAGCCCGTCCCGTCGCCTTGATCTTCGTCAATGCGCTGCGCGTGCTGGCTGGCTTTCCTGTAAGGCAGGAGACTGTCCATGACCTACGCCAGCCTGCTCGTCACCCTGGAGGACGGGGAAGACAGTGACCGCCGCCTGGATCTCGCGTGCGACCTCGCCGGAGCGTTTGGCGCTCACCTCATCGGCTTCCGCTCGAGTTCGATCGGCATGCCGCTCACCGACTCCCTCATGGACGGTGCGATGACCGGTGAACTCCTGAGCCTCTACCGCGACATGGCCGAAACCGAGGTCCAGAAGGGGCGGGCCCGGTTCGAAGCACTTGTAAAGGCCAAAGGGCTGGACGGAGAATGGCGCGGGCGTGTCGGCTATCCTTCAGACCTCTGTTGTCAGACGGCCCGTGCCGCCGACCTGTTGATCCTGCCCAGCCACAGCCCGTCGGCACCCCACCACGCTCCGGAGCCGGTCGGTGTTCTGATGGGATGTGGTCGTCCCGTCCTGATCACGCCGTCCAACCGGTCATCCCCGCCATTCGGAGCACCGGCGCTGGTGGCCTGGCGGGATAGCCGGGAGGCCCGCCGCGCACTCATCGCCGCCCTTCCACTGCTGCAGCGGGCCGCGGGGGTGACGGTCTATGCGGTCTGCGACCCGGATCGGACCGAAGAGGTCGAGGCCGAACTGGTGGATGTCTGCACCTATCTGGCCCGCCACGACATCATCGCCAGGCCGGAGGTCGCGCTCAAGGGCGATACGTCCATCGGCCGCCAGATCCTCCGCGAAGCGCTGGCCTTGGAAGTCGGGCTGATCGTCGCCGGGGGCTATGGCCACGCGCGGCTCAGGGAATGGGCCCTCGGCGGCGTCACCCGCGACCTGATCGAGACCAGTTCCATCTGCCTGTGCCTTTCCCACTGAAGGATCGATCCATGCCCTCTCGCCCCCGACACATTCGCCTGGAGCTGGCCCGAGAACCCGGTCATCCGCACGGTGACGCCCATATCGGATACGACATCGTCGCCTTTCTGGACGAGGACGGCCGGCTGGACCTTCCAGCGTGCCGGGCCAACCCAGAACGGTGCCATGTGCGCCGGTTCATAAAGGACGCCACCGTTGCGACAGGGCGGCTGCGCCATACCCACGGCGATCGATGGATCCTGGATTTTCCGGGTGGCCCCGATGAAGACGCCACCGGGTTCCGACTGGGCGAGGAGCGGTTCCTGCCCGGAGAATATGTCTCCATCATCGGCGGTGACGGGTCGACCCACACCTACTGCGTCGAACGCGTCGCGGACGCCTGAGCCATGGAACGCCGCCACATCCTCATCCTCAACGGTCACCCCGACCCGGATCCCGCCCGCTTCTGTCACGCCCTCGCCGCCGCCTATGCACGGGGAGCCACCAGCGCGGGGCACACGGTTCACAGGATCAACCTGTCTGACCTGGATTTTCCCCTTCTGAAAACACGCCAGGACTGGGAAACGGGCCAGCCCTGCGAGGCCATCCGTGCCCTGCAGGATAACCTGGGGTGGACCGAGCATCTGGTTGTCATCTACCCCCTGTGGCTTGGCACCATGCCAGCGCGGCTCAAAGGCCTCCTCGAGGAGACGTTCAGGCCGGCCTTTGCGTTTGGTGGTGAGGCCGTGACCCCGCGGGCGGGTCGTCTCAAGGGCCGCTCCGCCCGCGTGATCGTCACCATGGGCATGCCGACCCTTGTCTACCGGACAGTGTTCAGGGGCCATTCTCTCAAGGCGCTGAAGAATGGCATCCTGGGGCTCGTCGGGTTTGGCCCCGTTCGGGATACGGTCCTGGGCTCCATCGAAGGCCGGACCGACCATGAACAGCTGCTCCGGCGCGTACAGGATATGGGCGCTCTCGCCCGGTAGGCCTGTCATACCTTGGAGAACACTGGCTGTGGCAGCAGGGCCTAGTCGCTCATTGTCCGAGGGCAGAACGGCGGAGCCATCTGGCTGCGCGGCCCCTCTATCAGTCGCATCCTGTCAGTCAAAATGAAGACCTGACGTCACCTGGCTTTCACATCTGAGGACAGCCTGTTGTGCGGCAGCCGCGTCGGCCCTTGAGGAAGATCCATACCCTTTTGTCGAGGATTGCTCCGCTCGCCCGGGGAACAGACGATCGCGCCCTGCCCCGTCGGAGCCTAGGCCGCCAGCAGCCAGGGCCCCGGCCAGGCTTAACGAGCCGGCGTGGACATCGGAACAGGTCCCATTGTCGTCGGTTCCCCGCTCATGATTGTCCCCTGCAACCTGATCATCTCTATGATTCCGCTGATAGGCCCACGACTGCAACGGCTTGCCACTAGCCAGTGGACGATACGAACTGGCCCTTGAAGCGCTTCAGGCGCGCCACAACGACCACCGCTTCAAGTCTACGGAAATCCCGTTCCTGCTGAGCGACTTGTTCCACGCGCACACTCAGCGCTCAGCTGGCATCAGCTCAGCGCTCCCGGGAGGCGGTCTGCATCCCCGGTCCTCAACACATCACCCGTGCAGGCGCTCAGTCCAGCGCGACGACGTCAGGCACGGCCGGGGCATCGGCGTCAACGCGCTTCAGCCGCTGAACGGCCGCTGACAACTTTGCCCGCATCTGGGCTCGGCGACGCCACGGGCGCAGACTGTCAGCGGCCGAGATGGGATCACCCAGATGATACTGGGCGATAAACGCCGCCGCGAAGCCGAGACTTTGCGAGCGAAGCGGTCGCAGCCGGTTACGACCTGACGCAATCAAAGCGTCCAGGCCTGCAACGACGCCGTCTGCCGTCGCGCGCTCGACGTCCTGGTCCTTGCAGCCAAGCCAGTGCGCCAGAAGCCTGTTGCGGAACACCCTGACGCAGCTCACGCCTCCCCCGTTACCGGCGGCCCTGGCATCCAGGGTCAGGTCGCACTCGCTGTCGAAGCCCTCCGATCGATTGTTCAGATTGCTTGATCCCAGGCGTATGAACCGGTCGTCGATGATGGCCAGCTTGGCGTGCACGATGATGATCTGGCCATCGGCAGTCACCGGACTGAAGGCTCTCAGACGACCAAACCGATCAGCAGCCTCAAGCCTCTTGAGAAAGGCTGACCTGGTTTTATCCATTGTCATCTGGTCGAACCAGCTCGGCGAATGGCCGGTCGAAATCAGGATCACCTCCGGACCGTCGGCCTCCTCAAGACGCTGTGCGAGCGCTTCGGCGACGATCGGCGACGTAAAATACTGGTTCTCGAAATACAGCGTACGCTGTGCACCGGCGATCGCTGCGAGCATCGCCGTCTCTCCCTCGCGGCGTTCCGGGAACGCCTTCCACAGTGCCTGTGTGCGTGAGATGCCGACATCAACGTCGCGGAAGTCCGGCGCGACATGTTCAGGCCAGATGTCGACCGCCGACGGCGACAGCACAGACAGGCGGTCCCCTGTTGCCCTCTCCCACCGTTCCCGGAACAGGTCCCCCAGGGTCCTGGCAGGCGGGCCGTCGACCATGGCCATGACTTCATGCCGACAGTCGTAGCAGGGCGTGCCCCTGGAGGTCTTTGCGCGCCGCGGGTCCGGGTTCAGGTGTTCGGGTGTGTCCCAACGATCCGGGCCGATATCGCAGCTGCCGCAAAAGGCTACGGCGTCATCGATGATCACGGCCTTCTGGTGGTGTGAAGCCCCCAGGGGAAGTGATCCGTCGAGACGGAAATGGATCTGGGTCCTGGCAAAAAAGCGCCGACTGCGGAGAGGGAAAAATCGCTGGGTCGCGGCCACCGGTAGGGCTGACTGCCAGCAGAGAATCCGGATGTCGAGATCCGGTCGGGCCTCGGCCAGATCTCTCAGGAACGGACCTATTCGCAGCGGCTCTGATCCATGGCCCGTCGGCGTGTGGTCGAGAATAGTATCTGGATCAAAGGCCCAGTTGAGAAAGTAGATTGACCTCGTAGCCCTGGACATGGCCGCCCTGGCCGCCGCCAGATAGGGTTCCATATCGACGAGCAAGGCGGCCCGCGGCGCTGTCTCTACCCGCCAACACGTCGTCCCGGCCTCAAGCATTGGCTATCCCCTCCGCATCGATGCGTCCTGCCGGCTCGTGATCCGGGTGCAGTCGGATCAGGGGATGCCGGTCAGGATGGCCGATGGTGGTGCCCGTGTAGCCGGGCGATGGCTTGCCGCAAAGTCGGGATATTGAGCCCGGACGACCGGTCCCTGGAGCGCGTCTGCTGGAGGGACGTCGGCTGGCGGCGATGGACGCGTCGACTTTCGCCGGGGTAACCCCTGTTCGCTGCCGCCCGACGACGCGCGCCGACATGTGAGTGACACGCCCTCCCCTGGTCCGTGGAACACGGCGAAGGGTCGTTGCCCGCAAGGTGCCAAACGCTCTCAGGGTCCTCACCGCTGCTCGGCCACCCACGTGAGTATTGTGTTCACCCGTCCGCATTCGGCAGGGCGATCTTGGCGAATTCCCGCAGCCTATTGGCCCCGCTTGCTCGCTAGCACCGTTCCGGACTGCACCCCCAAAAAGACGTGCCGCAGGGCGCTCAAGTCTTGCAGCGGGTCGGCAGCGTAGACATTGAAGGTCGCCTCCGCACCTTCCACGAACTCGCCCATTGTCCGATCCGGGAACATGGCACGCGCAGTGCCGGCAGTGGATAGCCGCAACAGCTGCTCGCGCGGCATGATCCCCAAAGCGTCCACGTAGACTATTTCGTCGACGACCGAGCCCATGACGTCGTCGCTACCCATGGCGATCGGGACGCCAGCGGCGACAAGACGGGTCAGGTTTTGAATCTGCATCGCCCTCAGCGCCCCGGCACGCTCGGGACGCCGCTGCATGGCGTGCCGTGCAGCCCCGGCAGTGGTGATGACGATCGTCTTGCGGTCAGCCGCTGCGCTGATGGCCGCGTCGGAAATACGGTAATCATCGGCCGTCATGTTTTCGGCGATACGGTAGCCTGGCAGATGCGCGATGATGTCGGCGCCAATCTCCACCGCCAGGGCGAAATCTGCGGCGCTGTCCACATGTGCCGCGACACGGACACCTGCGAGGTGCGCGCGCCGGACGATTTCCCGGGCTACAACAGGGTCCAGGCCCCGATAGCCGAAGGTCGACCGGTCCTGGAGTTCGGCCGCCCGGCGTTCGGAGTTGATCAGGATGACCTTGATCAAGCGCGGCGAGCGCTCGAGCACCGCCGGCCAGAGGGCGTCGAGGTCTTCCACCGTGTCGACCGGATCATAGCTCTGGTGGACCTCTTCGACAGAGATGTCCTCTCCCATCTGGGCCGAAGACGCTAGGGCAATACCAAGCGGATGACCGTCCGATCCCGAGAAACAGGCGTCGGTGAACAGAACCTCCACGTTTCCGGGGTTCTGCAGGAAGCCGGCGAAGGCCATCGTCTGGTCCGGGCGCGAGCACATCTGCACAGAGTGATAGACGCCGGCCTGCAAGGTTCTCTGGTTAGAAAAGGCCGCGAAGGGGCCGTTCTGGAAGTTGTGATTGTGGGCATCGATCAGACCGGGCAGCACGTACTTCCCCTGCAGATCAAATGTGGCATCGACCTGCTCTGGCCTGTTCCTGGTCATGCGACCGTCGACAACGTAAAACTCGTCCGGTGTGAACCGCTCGCCATCAAACCAGCGGCCGTTTTCGAACGCCATTGCCGGGGGCCGTACGCCGCTCTGGGATTGCGCCAGCACCGGGACGGCGAGGCAAAGTGATCCCACGCCTGCCATCAAAAGCTGAAGGGTGCGACGCACGTGGGGCTCCGGGTTAATGTGTATCGAAAAGAGCGCTGATTTGAGCAGCGATCGAGCTACCCGATTCTAGCCGTTCAGGAAATCGTTGAAGGAAGGCCAGGCGCGTTGCGATCGGTACGACGGCTGGAACGTCGGTGAGAGACCGATCGAACCCCCGCCCCTTTCCCCTTGGCTTGCAAACAGGGGGAGGCCTCAGCCCGGACACATGCCTGTCAGCCCACGGAGGGATTCCAGTGCCACAGGATGCTGGTGACAACTGCTAAGATAGCCAACGGCGGCTTACGTCACCCCATCGATCCTCTCTGTGACAATGCCTGGGCAACGGGCCGTGCTTCGCTGCACTGTACGATCGGACACCAGACCTCCCACAGGCAGCCCCCCCCCCCACAGTCTAGCCTGGCAACATCATGCCGAAGGCTCTCGTCCTTCAGCTTGGCCGATGCCTCTTCCGCGAAGACCCCGATATGCCCATAGCGCTGGGGCTGCGAGCGTTACGGTCATCAGGATGCCCGTCGGCGCTTGGATCAGTGGATTGAACCGATCTTGCACATAGAGGATCGCTACGGCGGCTGCCGCGGTTTGATTCAGAGCTCCATGCATCAGGGCGGGGGCCAGGACGGTGCCGCTCGCTTCCCGCGCCCTGGTGAAGAGCACCGACAGGGCGATGCAGATCAGCGGGAACAAAAGGGTGCCTGTGAACCGTGCATCCTGATAGTTGTAGCCCAGCAGCAGAATGGCGGGCCAATGCCATAGCCCCCAAATCGCACCGCCGACGACTGCACCGAACCGTCCAAAAATTTCGGTCAGCCGCGGTGCCATATACCCCCGCCAACCGAGCTCTTCACCAAGCATCAAGGGCAGATTGACGATTGGGCCGACAAGGCCAGTGATGACCAGGGCCAGGGCGATCTTGACCGACGGCGCAAGGTCGATCGGCAGCATCACGTGTGTCACCGCTTCTTGCACCGGAGCGCGCAGCGATTCGAAGAGGAGCAGGCTCAAGCCGACCGATAGACTGGTCAACGCACTCATGGCCGCCATGGCGGCCAAGGCTTGCTTCCAGCCTCGCATCTGAAGGCCAAGCCCGTCCTCTCGGCGAATGGAGCCCCGCTGCACCTTGGTCATGATCAAGGCCACCACTGCCGGCGTCATCATCATGAGCAAGGGGGCGGCTGGAACGACCGCCAGGCCTCCCTGCCGCCAGGCCCAGTAAGCAATCACAAGGGCACCGAGCGCCGTAGCGGAGACGAAGATGGTCACTTCCAGGCAGGCACGCTTCATAACAAGTATCCTTGTATTGCAAGGTTGGGGTGCAGGGCAGGCATCAGGCTGCGCACTGGTTAGGTTGAGGGGGACAGCGATCTCTTGAGCAGGTGCCAGGCGACGAAGCCGGCAATCACACCTATGGGCATGCGCCACCAGCCCAGCACCTCTGACGCCGCCGGGACGGTCGAAACGCCGAGCAGTACCTGCCCGTCAGGATACCTCAAAAGGCCGACATGCAGCGGAAGAAAGGGGCTGAGGACAGCGATCGTGACCAGGGTCACCATCAGGACGGCAAACGCCAGCTGCAGGCCAGCGACAAGGCCGCCTCTGCCGCCGATTAACACGCGACGCCAAAGGCCGGAGATTACGCGGTGCTTGGCCCACCCTTGCAGGCCCGCCGAAATGTCATCCGAAGCGATCAGGCTCGCCAGCATCACTGACGGCTCTCCCAGCTGGATGCAGGCAAGGCGCACGCGATCCAGTTCATCGCCGGGCAACCGCTCGATGAGGTCGTCCAAATGCTGGATCAGCTCCTGGCGCAGATCGCCGACGACCGTGTCCTGGATTCTGGACAGCGAGCGATCAAGTCTTTGAAGGTAATCGGCGTACAGCGATCTTGCGGCGGGGCTTGCGAGAGACCTGTTCATTCGGGTGCCTCTCCCAATTCCTGCATGGATTGGGCGAGCCGCGACCAGCGCGTCCACATCTCGACCAGCATCCGGCGCCCCTCATCGGTAATGCGATAGTATTTCCGCGGCGTGTCTGTCGCCGACGCCGCGGACCAGTAGGTCTGAGCCCAACCGTCTTTCACGAGCCGGATCAGCAGGGGATAGAGGGTTCCCTCCGGAACATCCAATCCAGCCGCACGCCTCAGAGTGTCGACGAACTCTATCGCGAAACGATCCCGATCCCGCATTGCGAAGAGGATCGCCATTTCCAGCACGCCCTTGCGCAGCTGCGTTTCCCAGTTCTGAGCCGGAGAGCGATCCATCCGCGCTCGGTAACGCAATGGACCTTGTTATGCAAGGGCAACGACTGAAACGTTCGCCGCACGCACTCAGCCAGCACCGTCTTGATCTCAACCGGCGGCGGGCGATGTCACCCTCACCTCAGGAGCCCTACCAGTGAAGGCTCCGGTGGCGGCCTCCGGGCCGTTGGCCAAACTGGAGCTTGAGGCTATGGACAGACGACAGCATCTACTCGGGGTTGGAGAGCGAACTTGGCGAAAACGCAGCATGGCTTTGGACGCGTCCGCTCGAAGGCCGAACTCTGGGCTGGAACGGGCGTCGTGCTCGTTCTTGCCTTCTTCCTGATCAGCGGGGCCGTTGCCTACCTCAACGTCCAGGGCTTGCGCGCCACCAGTCAGAAGGTGTCGGGAAGCCATACTGTGCTGGTGGCCATCGATAAGGTCCTGTCGACCGTGCAGGACGCCGAAACGGGACAGCGCGGATATCTTCTCACCGGTCAGGACCGTTATCTTGAACCGTATGAGGACGCCGTAGCCGCCATGGACGGCCATCTTGCGACGCTCAGCGCGCTGACGTCTCGCGACCCGGCGCAGCAAGCACACCTCACGGAAGTCAGGCGTCATGTCGGCACCAAAATGGCGCAGCTGAGCCGTGGTATCGCAGCGCGGCGTGCAGGCGGCCTCGAGGCGGGCGTCGCGATGATCGAAACGGATCGCGGCAGGACGGCGATGAACGCCATACGGGAGGGCCTGGCCAGCATGCGGGCCGACGTTGCGCAACAGCGGCGACAGTGGCTGTCCGAGATGGAGACCGCCTACCAGACCGCCCTGCTGACCGGCATCCTGTCCGCCCTGCTTGGTGCGGCCCTCACCGTCGGCGTGTTCCTTCTCATCCGCCGCAGTACGCGCGAACGCGCGCAGCGGGAATGGCTCCAGGCCGGACAGGTCGGGCTTGCAGAAGCCATGAGCGGCGACAAGACCATCGAGGCGCTGGCCGACGGCATCCTGGCCTTCCTGGCTCGATATGTGGATTTCCAGGCTGCGGCGCTCTTCAAGGGCGAAGGGGGCATTTTCCGCCGTGTCGGCACCTTGGGTGTGCCCTCAGACGCGCCAGTGCCGACGGAGTTCCGACTGAAGGAGGGCATTCTGGGCCAGGTCGCTGCCGATGGTTCGTCCGTCCTGCTCACGGATGTCCCCGAAGGATATCTGACTATCGGATCTGCACTGGGACGGGCCGATCCCCGTCATCTTGTCATCGCCCCCGCGAACGCCGATGGCGTCACCAACGCCGTCATCGAGTTGGGCTTTATCCACGCCCCGGAGCCCCAGGTGCTGCAACTGCTCGACGACAGCGCGGCTGCAATTGGCGTCGCCCTCAGGTCGGCGCGATATCGTCTGGACCTTCAGAACGCCCTCGAAGAGACCCAGCGCCAGTCGGAGGAACTGCAGGTGCAGAGTGAGGAGCTGCGGGTGTCCAACGAGGAACTGGAGGAACAGGGGCGCGCGCTCAAGGAATCCCAGGTGCGGCTGGAACAGCAGCAGGTGGAGCTTGAGCAGACCAACAGCCAGCTGGAGGAGCAGGCGCAAATCCTCGAGGGACAGCGCGACGACCTGGAACGCACCGGCGCCGACCTGGCCGTCAAGGCCCGGGAGCTCGAAGCGGCCAGCCAGTACAAGTCCGACTTCCTCGCCAACATGTCCCACGAGCTCCGGACGCCTCTCAACTCCCTGCTGATCCTGTCGAAGCTTCTCGGCGACAACAGCGACGGAAACCTGTCCGACGAGCAGGTTCGCTATGCCCGGACCATTCAGTCCTCCGGCGACGATCTTCTGACCCTGATCAACGACATCCTCGACCTGTCCAAGATCGAGGCCGGCCATGTTCAGATCCGTCCCGAGTCGGTTTCGGTCCAGCGACTGGCCAGCGACCTGCGTCAGATGTTTCAGCCGGTTGCAGACCAGCGTGGCCTGAACTTCACGATTGATGTCGCCAAGGGGACGCCCGATCTGGTCGAGACGGATCGTCAGCGGCTGGAACAGATTCTGAAAAACCTGCTTTCGAACGCCTTCAAGTTCACGGAGAAGGGTAGCGTGAAGCTGAGGCTGGCACCCGGGGACAGGGGCCTGGATTTCTCGGTGAAGGACACCGGCATCGGCATCTCGCGCGAGCAGCAGAGCAGCATCTTCGAAGCCTTCCAGCAGGCCGACGGCACGATCAGCCGCAAGTACGGCGGGACAGGTCTGGGGCTCTCGATCTCCAGGGAACTGGCGCGGCTGCTCGGCGGCGCGATCACCCTGGAAAGCAAGCCCGGCAAGGGAAGCACCTTCACACTCAGCACGCCGCTGGCCTACGACGCGGCTCAGGTCGCTTCGCGCGCGCCCTTCGCCCCCCACCCCGCCGCGCCCCCGGCCACGCCGGAGGCTCCGGAATCCCCACCCGCTGCCCTGCCCCGCACGGTTGAGGACGATCGGGACGGGCTGGTCACCAACCGGCGCACCCTGCTCGTCGTCGAAGACGACGACCGGTTCGCCGCCATCGTCCGTGACCTGTCGCGCGAAATGGCGTTCCAGTGCCTTGTGGCCAGCAATGGCGAGGACGCGATCAAGCTCGCCAAACAATACCGGCCAAGCGCCATCGTCCTCGATGTCGGCCTCCCCGACCAGTCCGGCCTGACGGTCCTGGACACGCTGAAGCGCGATGACGACACCCGCCATATTCCGATCCATGTGGTTTCGGCCGGAGATCATGCCACGACGGCGCGCGCGCTCGGCGCGATGGGGTATCTCACCAAGCCGGTCAAGCGCGAGGCGTTGGCGGATGTCCTTCGGGCGCTGGAGGAGGACCTGACCCGGACCGTTCGACGCGTCCTGATTGTTGAGGATGACGCCGTCCAGAGAGAGGCCATGAGGGCCCTTCTCTCGAGCGGCGGTGTCGAGACGGTCGGGGTTGGCACGGCGGCGGAATGCCTTGAAACTCTCGAACAGCAATCCTTCGACTGCATGGTCGTGGACCTGTCCCTGCCCGACGCCTCCGGCTTCTCATTGCTGGAGGCGCTCAGTCTGGACGGACAGCGGGCCTCTCCACCGGTGATCGTCTACACAGGCCGCGACCTGACGGCGGATCACGAACAACAACTGCGCCGCTATTCCAGCTCCATCATCATCAAGGGTGCCAAGTCGCCGGAGCGCCTGCTGGATGAGGTCTCGCTGTTCCTTCACCAGGTGGTCGCAGACATGCCGGCCGAGCAGCAGCGCATGATCCAGAAGGCGCGCAATCGGGACGCCGTGCTGGAGGGACGGCGCATCCTCGTCGTCGAGGACGATGTCCGGAACGTCTATTCGCTCACGAGCGTGCTCGAACCCCGAGGCGCCACCGTGCAGATCGCGCGCAATGGCCAGGAAGCCCTCGACGCCCTCGACGCAACCTCCGGCACCGCATCCACCATCGACCTGGTTCTGATGGATGTGATGATGCCCGTCATGGACGGGCTCACCGCAACGCAGCGAATCCGCAGCGATGGACGATGGGGCAACCTGCCGATCCTGATGCTGACCGCCAAGGCCATGCCGGACGACCAGGAACGCTGCCTTGCCGCGGGAGCCAACGACTATATGGCCAAGCCCCTGGACGTCGACAAGCTGCTCTCGCTCGTCCGCGTGTGGATGCCGCGCTGAACCATGCCCGACACCCTCGAAGATCTCGAAATCCGGCTCCTGCTGGAGGCTCTGTTCCAGCGCTATCATTTCGACTTCCGCCACTATGCCCGGGCGTCGATCAAGCGAAGACTGATCCAGGCCCGCGACCAGATGGGCTACCCCACGCTGACCGCGCTACAGGACGCTGTCCTGCACGACCCGTCGATGGTGCCACGGCTGCTCGGCTATCTGACGGTGCAGGTGAGCGAGATGTTTCGCGACCCGACCTATTTCAAAGCCCTGCGCGAGACGGTGCTTCCGCATCTGCACACCTATCCGTCGCTCAAGGTCTGGATCGCGGGGTGCAGCACGGGCGAGGAAGTCTACTCCCTTGCCATCCTCTTTCGTGAAGAGGGGCTGTATGAACGCACCCTCTTCTATGCGACCGACATCAATCCCGACGCGCTGCGCGCGGCGCAGGCCGGGGTCTATACTCTCGACCGGTTGCGGAAGTTCACTGAAAATCACCAGAAGTCGGGCGGGCGTTCATCCTTGTCTGACTACTATACGGCGGGCTACGGGCGGGCCGTCTTCGACCGCAGCCTCACCTCCAGGGTTGTTTTCTCCGATCACAGCCTTGTCTCGGATGCGGTGTTCGCCGAAATGCATCTCATCTCCTGCCGCAACGTGATGATCTATTTTGATCGGGTCCTGCAGGACCGCGCCATCGGCCTGTTCAAGGACTCCCTGCCACGCGGGGGGTTCCTCGGGCTCGGCTCGAGGGAAACTCTGCGGTTTTCGACCCACGCTGCCGATTTTTCCGAGTTCGTTCCTGAGCAGAAACTCTACCGCAGGCTCGGTTCGTGACTGCCACAGCAAGGCGCGCGGTGGTTATCGGCGCTTCCGCCGGTGCCGTGCAGGCACTCTTGACCATCCTTCCCACCTTGCCAGCAGACTATGCCCTGCCTGTTTTGATCGCCGTCCATGTCCCCCCGGATCGAGGCAATGGTCTGGTACCTCTGCTGCGCGCGAGCTGCGCCCTTGCAGTGGTGGAGGCAGAAGACAAGGAAACCGTCCGTCCGGGAACCATCTATTTTGCGCCTCCCGATTATCATCTACTGGTTGAACGGGAGGGTGGGCTGGCCCTGTCCTCGGATGAGGCGGTGAACTACTCCCGCCCTTCGATCGATGTGCTGTTTGAAAGTGCCGCAGACGCGTATGGAGACGGCCTGGTCGGCGTCATACTGACGGGTGCCAACAACGACGGTGCCGCTGGCCTGAAAACCATAATGGACTCAGGGGGCGAAGCTTTCGTCGAACGCCCGTCAGAGGCCTATGCATCAACCATGCCCGAAGCCGCGCTCAAGGCCTGCCCAGGGGCTACGGTCATGAGCTTGCTGGAGATTGCAAGATGCCTGAGGGAGATCCAAGCCACATGACCCCCCACGACAGCCCGATAAAGGTCCTCCTGGTCGATGATCTCGAGGAAAATCTTCTCGCACTGGAGGCCCTTCTCCAGCGCGAAGGCATTCACCTGGTCAAGGCGACGTCTGGAGATCAGGCGCTCGAACTGCTTCTTGCCGAAGACGTCGCCCTGGCGCTCCTGGACGTCCAGATGCCTGGCATGGATGGATTCCAACTGGCGGAATTCATGCGCGGCAACGCCCGCGTACGCCATGTTCCCATAATCTTCGTCACAGCGGGAAGCGCAGAGCAGCAGCGCCGGTTTCGCGGGTATGAGGCCGGGGCAGTCGACTTTATCCAGAAGCCGATCGAGCCGGATATCCTTAGAATGAAGACGGAGATTTTCGTCGAACTCTACCAGCAGCGTGAGCGGGTCAGACGGCAACGCGACGAGCTGGACGCGCATGCGATGGCGTTGAAAGCCGCAGATCAGCGCAAGAACGAGTTCCTGGCCGTCCTGGGGCACGAACTGCGCAACCCCATCATGGCCCTGAATGCCGGACTGAAGCTGCTTGAACGTGCCGGAGAGCCGGGCGACGCCGCCAGCCTCCGGGAGCGGATGGCCATCCAGGTCTTCCACCTCTCGCGCCTGGTCGAAGATCTGCTCGACGTTTCGCGGATTGACCAAGGCAAGATCGCCCTTCGCCTCGAGCGGGTCCTGCTGAAGACTGTGCTGGACTCAGCGATCGACACGAGCCGGCCCAAGATCGACGCGGGCGGGCATGTCTTCACATTTGAAGAGCCGACCGAAGACCTGTGGGTGAGCGCCGACTTCACACGTCTTTCGCAGATCGTCAGCAATCTGCTGACCAATGCGGCCAAATACACCCCGTCGGGCGGAGCGATCCAACTGCGAGCGATCGCCGGCCCGGACTATGTCGAAATCGCAGTCTCCGACAATGGCGTCGGCATTTCCGAGGACATGCAAGGTCGGGTCTTTGACCTGTACACCCAGGTGAACCGGCCAGACAATCGCCCTTCCGAAGGGCTCGGCATCGGGCTCGCCCTTGTTCGCCAGCTGGTCGACCTGCACAAGGGCGACATCCGCGTCGAAAGCGGCGGCGCCGGTGCAGGCAGCTGTTTTACCGTACGGTTGCCACGTTCGGCTTGAACGATGGGCATGGCAGGCCTGTCCAAGTCGACGTGATGCCGCGACCGAAGTCTGATGCGCTGGAAGGTCGAATTCACCCACAGCGAACCGGCCGCACTGGTTTTCGAGCCGACAAACGGCTCAGCTTTGGCTAAGTAGACAGCCTTCAGGTCAGTCTCAGGGAGGCGGGAAATGATCTCAGCGATTGAGCGCGCTTTCGAGCATGCGCGGTCGGGCAAATTCACGAAGGCCCGCGATATTGATCGAGTGATGAAACAGGAGGGCTACACCCACGCCGAAATTGCAAGCCTGGGCTTGAAGTCGGTCAGACGCGACCTGCTCAAGGCGTGCAGTTCAGCCACGGCCTGTCCGGCCACCCATGCATCGCCGCTAAACCCGGAAACTTGACGCCAAGTCGGTTCTCGACAACCTTGATTGAGGGGGCGATGCACCGCCGCCCGGGCGGCTCGGCATGATCAGTCTCGCATCTGGCCATGGCCGAGCTGCTCAACTCTCCCCGCTGGCAAATCGTCCTGTCCTGGACGTCCTTATCGACGGCCCCCGCCAGGCCGCGAGAATCAAGCTTCTTGAGCACAACGAAGCTGCCGGTCCAAAAGAAGCATCGGTGTCGATGAGGGGACCTCTTCCCTGGTGATGGCTTCCCGCAGCAGGGCACCCATCCCCTTGCGCTTGGCGAACCAGCGCTTGCGCAGCTTTACGATCTCCGTCTCGGCCTCGACCTTGTCGAGACCCAGCCAGCGCGCTGTCCAGCGGTATTCGAACGGAAGGGTGCCCAGCGCATCCAGCAGGCCCGGCCGGGTCGCCGACGGCAGGCCGCGCAGCGCCACCACCTTGAGCCATTGACCGCCGAGGCGCGGGGCAACCCCGCCGATCAGATCGTCGTCGGCCAGCCAGGCGTCGAGGAACATCGGCGTTTCCGGCGTCCGCACCGCATAGGCACGACTCGAA
>NZ_JBAZPS010000014.1:0-55597 GCF_041648055.1 Brevundimonas sp. | reverse complement strand
TGGGCCCGTTCTCTCGAACCCTTCTTCCTTTGCACTACCGTTTGCCGCGGGATGGAGCAGCCCGGTAGCTCGTCAGGCTCATAACCTGAAGGTCGCAGGTTCAAATCCTGCTCCCGCACCCAAACAACCCCAAAGCCCCGCATGGCTCGCCAGCGGGGCTTTTTGCTGTCCGAAATCGAGCCCGGCTGGCCGTTTCAACGACGGATGATCTCGGCTAGACCATCGCCATGGCAGACATTCTGGCTCTCTCTCACTGGATCGATGGCCGAAAGGTCGAGGCTGAACGGCCCGCCGAGGGGCTGAACCCGTCGGACACGCGCGAGATCGTGGCGCGGACGCCGGACGGCGGCGTGGCCGAGGTGGAGGCGGCGGTGGATGCCGCGCGCCGGGCCTTCCCGGCCTGGGCCGAGGCGTCGCCGGAGGTGCGGTCCGATGTGCTGGACCGGGCCGGTACCTTTCTGATGGAGCGCCGCGAAACGATCGGGCGGCTGCTGTCGCGCGAAGAGGGCAAGACCTTGGCCGAGGGGATCGGCGAGACGGCACGGGCGGCGCGCATCCTGAAGTATTTCGCGGGCGAGGCGCTGCGGCTGCACGGCCAGACCCTGGCGTCGGTACGGCAGGGCGTAGAGGTGCAGACCTGGCGGCAGCCGGTCGGGGTGTTCGGCCTGATCACGCCGTGGAATTTCCCCATCGCCATACCGGCGTGGAAGGCGGCACCCGCCCTCGCGTTCGGCAATACCGTCGTGATGAAGGCGGCGGGACCGACGCCGGCGACGGCCGAGGCGCTGGTCGCCATTCTGCACGAGGCGGGGCTGCCCAAGGGCGTGCTGAACCTGGTCATCGGGCGCGGCGGGGTAGGCCAAGCGATCGTGGATCACGCCGAAGTGGACGGGATCAGCTTCACCGGTTCGCAGGGTGTCGGGGCAGGCGTGGCCATGGGGGCAGCAAAGCGTCAGGCGCGCGTCCAACTGGAGATGGGCGGCAAGAACCCGCTGATCGTGCTGGACGACGCCGATCTGGAGCGGGCGGTGGCTGTGGCCCTGGACGGCTGTTTCTATGCGACCGGCCAGCGCTGTACGGCGTCCAGCCGGTTGATCGTGCAGGACGGTATTCACGACCGCTTCGTGGCGGTGCTGACGGAGCGGCTGGCGGCGCTGAAGGTCGGCCATGCCCTGGACCCGGCGACCAATATCGGCCCGGCGGTCAGCGAGGCGCAGATGGAGACGTCCTATCGCTATATCGACATTGCGACCGGCGAGGGCGGGCGGGTGGCGCAGGGCGGGCGGCGTCTGACGCTGGAGACGCCCGGCTGGTACGTCGATCCGACCCTTATCGTCGATACGGTCCCGGACATGCGGATCAATACCGAGGAGGTATTCGGCCCGGTGGCCTCGGTGATCCGGGTCAGCGATTACGAACAGGCGCTGGAGATCGCCAACGGCGTCGAGTTCGGCCTGTCGGCGGGCATCGTCACGACCTCGCTGAAGCATGCGCGGGATTTCCAGCGGCGGGCCAGGGCGGGGATGGTCATGGTCAATCTGCCGACGGCGGGCGTGGACTATCATGTGCCGTTCGGCGGCACGAAGAAGTCCAGCTATGGCCCGCGCGAGCAGGGCTTTGCGGCGGCGGATTTCTTCACCCAGACGAAGACGGGGTACAGCTTCAGCTGAGGCCTAGAGGCTGAGCACAACGACCCAGGTCGCGTGCGCCATCAGCCAGAGGATGGCCACGAAGTTGATTGTGAAAACCTGGCCGCGCAGGGCGACATTGTCGCTGGTGCACTGAACCGCGCTGTGGATCACACGCCCGATCAGGAACAGCCAGGCGGCGGCGACGTCGAGCGTATTGATCTGTCCGGTCAGGATCAGCAGGCCGAGGCCGATCCAGGCAAACACAGGCGCCTCGAACTGATTGGCCAGATTGCGTTGGATGCGGGCGGACAGACGCGGGTCGCCGTCGGCACGCGCGAAGTCGGCCTTGGTGGCCTGTCCCCGTTTGACGACGATCAGACGTGTCCAGGTCAGGACGACATAGAGGCCGACGACCAGGCCGACATGCAGAACCATCGGAACCAGGGCCCAGGCGGCGAGCGCCGTCAGAGCCGGTTCCGATGTCTCCATGCCCATCATGGCTGTCAGGCTCGCGCCGCGTCCCAGGCCCGGACGGCATCCGCATCACGGGCGCTGAGGTCGGGGTAGTCGGGGTCGGAGCCGACGTCGGGGACACGCCGCCACGAGCGGGCGCATTTGGGATACGCGGCCTTGTCGACGGCAATCTTTATCGCTTCGTTGTTAATCTCGAACCCGTGTCTGTAGGCGATGATTTCGTCGCTGAGCGGGTACTCGGTCAAAACGAGATGGGCCTCGCTGGTTCTGAAAATCTCCGCTGCATCAAGACCGTCGAAGGCGGTGAACAACGAACCAACTTCAGTACGGCCCGCAGTGAAGGCTCCGGTTCGACGACAATGTACAAGCGTCACTTTGGCGTCGAGGGCCCCTCCGATCACCTTGTTTTTTCGTTCGTCTTCAAGCGCGATCATTACGGTTTCGACGATTGCTTTGACCTTCGCCCACCGCGCCGCCTCATCGTCATTCCGCCATTCCCCCGGCGTCTCCGGGATCACCCGCGCGCAGTTCGAGCCGCCGTCCGGGAACCGCGTCCCCCAGGCTTCTTCCATCGTGAAGGGGGTCAGCGGGGCCAGCCAGGCGGTCAGGCGCATGAAGACTTCGTCCATCACCGTGCGGGCCGCCCGCCTGCGGACCGCATCGGGGCGGTCGCAGTAGAGGCTGTCCTTGCGGATGTCGAAGTACAGGGCCGACAGGTCGCCGGAGCAGAACTCCAGCACCGGCCGGACCACGTCCTGGAAGCGGTATTCGGCATAGGCGTGACGCACCTGGCCATCCAGTTCGTGCAGGCGATGCAGTATAAACTTCTCCAGCGGCGGCATCTGCGCATAGTCGGTCAGGCGCTCGGCCTCGTCGAAACCGTCCAGTGCGCCCAGCAGATAGCGGACGGTGTTCCTCAGCTTGCGATAGGCATCGACCGTGGTCTGGAGGATCTGCTTTCCGATCCGCTGGTCCTCGGCATAGTCCACCAGCGACACCCACAGGCGCAGGATGTCGGCACCAGACTCCTTGATGATGACGGCGGGGTCGGTCGTGTTGCCCTTGGACTTGGACATCTTCTCCCCGTTCTCGTCCTGGGTGAAGCCGTGGGTCAGGACGGCGTCATAGGGGGCGCGGCCGCGGGTGCCGGAGCCTTCGAGAAGGTTGGACTGGAACCAGCCGCGATGCTGGTCCGAGCCTTCGAGATAGAGGTCGGCCGGCCAGTGCGAGGGGCGGTCGCCGGTATAGCCGTGAGCCGGATCGCGTGCCTCCAGCGTGAAGGCGTGGGTGCAGCCGCTGTCGAACCAGACGTCCAGGATGTCGGTGATCTTCTCGTAGCGTGACGGATCGTGCGCTCCCAGGAAGTCGGCGTCGGGCCGGTCGTACCAGGCATCGGCCCCGCCCTCGGCGATGGCCTTCAGGATGCGGGCATCGACTTCTGAATCATGCAGCGGATGGCCGGTGTGCTTGTCGACGAACATGGCCAGAGGCGTGCCCCAGGCGCGCTGGCGGCTGATCAGCCAGTCAGGCCGGCTCTCGACCATGGTGCGGATGCGGTTCTTGCCTGCCGCCGGATGGAAGGCCGTGGTGTCGATGGCCGTCAGGGCCTTGTCGCGCAGGGTGTCGCCGTCCTTGAGCGGCTCGTCCATGCGGATGAACCACTGGGGCGTGTTGCGGAAGATGATCGGGGCCTTGGAGCGCCAGCTGTGCGGATAGGAATGCTCCAGCCGCCCGCGCGCCAGCAGGGTGCCTGCCTCGATCAGCTTTTCCATCACGGCAGGGTTGGCCGAGCCGAACTTGCCGGTCTTCTTGCCCTCGGTCTCCAGCACCTTCAGGCCCGCGAACAGGGGTACGTGAGGATAGTAGGCCCCGTCCGGGTCGACCGTGTCGGGCACCTCCTTGTGGCCGTGCGCCTTCCAGACCTCATAGTCGTCCGCGCCGTGGCCGGGCGCGGTGTGGACAAAGCCGGTTCCCGCGTCGTCGGTGACATGGTCGCCCGACAGCAGGGGCACGGAAAAGCCATAGCCGCTATCCAGCGCGGCCAGGGGATGGGCGCACTCCAGACCCGACGGGTCGATGTCATAGACGCGGGTCCAGGTCGCGATCTTCGCCGCCTTGAAGACATCCTCGACCAGCTTGTCGGCGATGATGAAGCGGTCGCCCGGCTTGGCCCAGGGCTCGAACTCCAGCCCGGTCTCCAGAGCCGTAACCTCGTACAGGCCATAGGCGGTGTCGGGGCCATAAGAGATCGCCCGGTTGGCCGGGATGGTCCAGGGTGTGGTGGTCCAGATCACGACCGACGGTGTCTGGGTGCGGAAGGCCAGCAGGTCGTCCGGATGGCTGTCCGACGTGCCGACGACCGGGAACTTCACCCAGATCGTGGGGCTGACGTGATCGTGGTATTCGATCTCGGCGTCGGCCAGGGCGGTACGCTCGACCGGCGACCACATGACGGGCTTGGAGCCGCGATACAGCTGGCCGGAGTTCTTGAACTTGTGGAACTCGGCGACGATGGCGGCCTCGGTCGTGAAGTCCATGGTCGCATAGCGGTTGTCGAAGTCGCCGGTGATGCCCAGCCGCTTGAACTGATCGCGCTGCACGTCGATCCAGCCAGCGGCGTATTCGCGGCAGGCGGCCCGGAACTCGGCCTTGGACACCTCGTCCTTGCGGCGGCCCTTGGCGCGGTACTGTTCCTCGATCTTCCATTCGATCGGCAGGCCGTGGCAGTCCCAGCCGGGGACGTAGTCGACGTCATAGCCCAGCAGGAACCGCGACCGGACCACGAAGTCCTTCAGCGTCTTGTTCAGCGCATGACCGATGTGGATGTTGCCATTCGCATAGGGCGGGCCGTCGTGAAGAACGTACAGCGGTGCACCCTGGGCCTGGCGGGTCTTGCGCAGCGTCGAATACAGGTCGCCCCACTGTTCCAGAATCAGCGGCTCTTTCTGCGGCAGGCCGCCGCGCATCGGGAACGGAGTCTCCGGCAGGAAGACGGTTTCGCGGTAATCGCGGCCGGTAGGGGTGTCGGGTGTGGCGTCGGCCATATCAGTCGTCCAGGCGTATCTTTGGGTGATCGTTCGCGGTGATGTTTCGATCCCGGCGAGCACGGAGCTTGAGCCCGTTGGCGCTACGCCGGGCGGCTAATCGAAATCGGGCGAAACAGGCGGACGGTCATGATGGGATCGGTCTAGCAGGGCGGTGCGCGGGAGGCTAGGCGGACAGGACGGCGCGCGCGGCGGCGGCGTCGGCGTCGATCTGGGCCTTCAGGGCGTGCAGGCTGTCGAAATTCATCTCGCCGCGCAGCAGGGCGACCAGTTCGGTCTCGATGATCTGGCCATAAAGGTCGCCTGAAAAGTCCAGCAACCAGACCTCCAGCAGCGGCTCCTCGATCTCGAACATGGGACGGATGCCCAGGTTGGCGACACCGCCGACGATACGACCATCGGCCATGCGCGTGCGGGTGGCATAGACGCCGTATGCCGGTCGCATGTATTCGCCCAAGCGGACGTTGGCGGTGGGCACGCCGATGGTGCGGCCACGCTTTTCGCCGTGCACGACCTCGCCCTGGATGGCGAAGGGGCGGCCCAGGATGGTGGCGGCGCGGGCCATGTCGCCGGCCTTCAGCGCCTCGCGCACAGCGGAAGACGACAGCTTCAGCCCGTCGGGATCGTCCAGTCGATCGATGACGCTGACCGTGAAGCCCAGCTGTTTGCCGTGGCGGCGCAGACCCTCGGGCGAACCGCTGCGGCCCTTGCCGTATGTGAAGTCGAAACCGACGGCGGCGTGGCGGATGCCCAGGCCAGAACCGAGAACTTCAACAGCAAACTGCTCATCCGTCATGGCGGCCATGTCGACGTCGAAGGGCAGTAGATACAGGCGTTCGACACCCAGGGGGACCAGGGCGCGGGCCATCTGGTCGGTGGTCATCAGGCGGAAGGGAGCAGCCTCGGGCTGGAACCAGCGGCGGGGATGGGGCTCAAAGCTGACCACGGCGAGAGGGGCACCGAGCCGTTCGGCGGCCTGACGCGCGGCGACGATGACGGCCTGATGTCCGCGGTGGACACCGTCGAAGGCACCGATGGCGACGGCGGCTCCGCGCAGATCCTCAGGCAGGTCGCGCCAGTCTGTGACGACCTGGACCAAGATCAGGCCTTGCCGGGGCGCCGACGGCGGGGAACGCGGACCATGGCGATGCCGTCCATGATCAACTTGTCGTCGACAAAGCCCTCGCAGTTCAGTTCGGCCCGCGCCGTCTCCTGATCGACCGACAGGACGGTGATGCGGATCAGGACCGTGTCGCCGATGCGGACCGGGAAGTGGAACTGGAGCGTCTGTGAAATATAGATGGCGCCGGCACCCGGAAGGATGGTGCCGACCACGGCAGAGCCGAACGAGGCCGACAGCAGGCCGTGGGCGATGCGGCCGCGATAGGCCGTCTTCGATGCGAAGGCCTCGTCCAGATGGACCGGGTTGAAGTCATCCGACGCCTCGGCGAACTGCTGGATACGCTGCTCGGTGACGAAGATGCTCTTTTCGGCGGCCATGCCGACGTGAAGCTCGTCGAGGATGTAGCCGCCCGAGGCGTGCGCTGTGACCAGATCAACCATGAACGGGCCTTAGACTGAATTGTCGCATGTCACCACGTCAGATCGAGCATCGCATAGCGGGCGTGGGTGGTCTCGGCCTTCAGGAGATCTGCGGCACGGGCCGGGTCGATCAGACCGTCGGGCCCACGGGCAGCATCGCCATGGATGCCCTGCGCGATGAACAGACAGTCAAGGGCCTGGCGGTCCGCTCCCAGCACGTCGGTGACGACGCCATCCCCGATGCACAGGACGCGCGAGCGATCGACAGAGTGACCCAGTAGCGCCTCGGCTTCCTTCAGCGCCAGGCCATAGATGGGCGAGAAGGGCTTGCCGGCCATGATTACGCGGCCGCCGAGTTCCTCGTACAGGTCGGCGAGCGACCCGCCGCAATAGATAAGCTTGTCGCCGCGCTGGACCACGCGATCCGGGTTGGCGCAGATCAGTTCCAGGTTCCTGGCCGCGCCTTCGGCAAGACGCTCGCGGTAGTCCTCGGGGGTCTCGACATTGTCATCGACCGGGCCGGTGACGGAAATGAAGGCGGCATCGGCGGCACCCTCGGCAATGTCGAGTCCGAGCCCGTCGTACAGGGGCCAGTCACGATCAGGACCGATGATCCAGGCCGGACCGGGTGCACGTTTCGACAGCTCGGCGCGAGTGGCATCGCCCGATGTGACAAAGGCTTTCCACGCGGCACGCGGCACGCCCAGAGCATCGAGCTGGGCGACAACGTCGTGGGCCGGGCGTGGGGAGTTGGAAATCAGCACAACCGCCCCGTGGTCGCGGTTGAAGCGGATCAGTGCCTCGCAGGCCTCAGGCCAGCTTTCGCGTCCGTTGTGGATGACGCCCCAGACGTCGCAGAGCAGGATGTCGTAGTTGCCGGCGATCTCGCCGAGGCCGGAGGGCGCGTGGGGCAGGGTCATAGGCGGCAGATAGCGGGTTCTGGGAGCGGGGAGAAGGGCAACAGCCCGCGCGTCCAAGGAACTGGCGCTGCGCACCGCACGTTGCTGCTTCAGATATACGAGGGAGAGGGTTCATGAGAACGATGTTGACGATGGCGGCAGTGGGGGCCTGCGGGTTGATCGCAGCGTCCTGTGCGACGACGGATGGCTATGCCTCGGCGTGCGAGCGGGATTACGCGCGCAATCGCGAGTTTGCGACGGCGTCAGGTGCGGCGCTGGGCGCGGCGGTCGGGGCAGCCGTCGCCGGGCGCGGCGACCGCGAAGCCGGAGCGGCCATCGGTGCCGTGGCCGGGGCGCTGCTGGGTAATCAGTTGTCAGCTGAAGACGATCCCTGCGGCTATGGCTTCGGCGGCTACAACCGCGACTATCGCTACGGCCGCGAGCGCATCTACTGGCAGGACGAGTATCGGCGCGATGGTTACCGCCGGTATTGACTTCTAGTGCACTCGGCGGCGCTGATCGGCGCTGCGCAGGGTGTTGCGCAGGAACTCGGCGGGTGGGTCGGTTTCGGCCAGGACCGCTTCCTTGATGGCGCGGGGCTCGCCGAACAGGTGGCCCTGGGCCATGCCGATGTCGAGTTCGAGGATGTCGACGATCTGGCGCTCGGTCTCGCACTTCTCGGCGATCAGCTCGATGCCGTAGCGGCGGGTCAGGTCGGCGAAATCGACGGCCGAGATGTCCGGGCGACCGGGCAGGGGCGAGGCAATGTCGAGGTCGAGTAGCTGTTCGATCAGCAGCTCGGCCGAGACCTTCATGAACTTGACGTCGGATCGCTGAAGGTCGGCGAAGTCGAGGTCCAGCGTCTGGACCTTGTCGATGGAGAAACGGAAGCCGAGGTCAGCCAGCTTGGCCATGTTGCGGGCCTCGACCGCACCGCGCGCGTCGAAAGTGGCCTGGCCCAGTTCGAAGATCAGGGCCTGGTTCAGGTCGCGGTTCTCACTGAGGAAATCGAGGAACTGCGGGAAGAAGGCCTCGTCGGCCAGGGACGTCAGGGCGACATTGCAGAAGACACCGACCTTGCGGTCCTGGCGTGCCAGTCGCCGCACGATCTGGGCGCAGCGAAACAGCAGCAGGTTGTCGATGGCGGGCACCAGACCCTCGCCTTCGGCGATCGACAGGTATTCGGCAGGCATCATGACCCGATCGTCGGCGGCCCGCAGGCGGGTGAAGCTTTCGTAGAAAAGGGTCCGGCGCTGGGGCAGGGAAACGACGGGCTGCAGGTACAGGTCGACGCGGTTTTCGGTCAGGGCATCATGGATGGTGTGCAGCAGGACGTTTGACTGCTGCTGCCAACGGGCCTCGAAGGGGCCGGAGGCGGGGGCCTGGGTGGCCATGCGCTGGTCGATTGATTCGCTCATCTGCTGGATCAGGCTCTCCAGCATGCGGACCTCGCCGGTCAGGCTTTCGGTCGAGGTCAGGGAGCCGGCCTCGATCGCCCCGGCCAGGTCGGTCAGGGCGGATTGGGTCGATTCCATCGCATCGGCGAGCAGGCGATGCGCCTGGCGGACGGTGTCGATCTCCTTGCGCAGGGCGGCTTTGTCGGCGCGGGCGGCAATGAGGACATGGATGGCGACCAGAAGGCCCGCAGCCCCCACGAAACCGGCCACCGCCGATCCCAGACCCAGGTTGGCACTCCACAACCATGTGCCCAGGGTCATGGCCACGAACAGATAGCTGAAGAACAGAAAGCCCTGGGTCAGTGCACGCATGGAAACGGTTGTTCCGCCTTCCCGGATGGAATCGCTGGAGTATCAGGGTATCAGAGACGCACGCCTATAGGCCAAACGCACAGAATACGGGGATATGCATGGAATTGTTCGATCTGACCGGCAAGGTCGCCATCATCACGGGCTCGTCCAAGGGCATCGGCAAGGCGATCGCAGAGCGGATGGCGGAGCACGGAGCCAAGGTGGTCATCTCCTCGCGCAAGGCCGGGCCGTGCGATGAAGTCGCCACGGCGATCAACGAAAAGCACGGCGAGGGCACGGCCATCGCCATCCCGGCCAACATCGCCTCCAAGGACGACCTGCAACGACTGGTCGACGAGACCATTGTCGCATTCGGCCAGATCGACATCCTGGTCTGCAATGCCGCGTCCAACCCCTATGCCGGTCCGATGGCGGGGATTGCCGACGAGCAGTTCGAGAAGATTTTCCACAACAATGTACTGGCCAATCACTGGCTGACCCAGATGGTCGCGCCGCAGATGATCGAGCGCAAGGACGGGGCGATCGTGATCATCTCGTCCATCGGCGGCCTGCGGGGCAATGCCCTGATCGGGGCGTACAATGTCTCCAAGGCGGCGGACATGCAGCTGGCGCGCAATCTGGCGGTGGAGTGGGGGCCGTCGAATGTGCGGGTCAACTGTATCGCGCCGGGCCTGATCCAGACCGACTTCGCCCGCTATCTGTGGGAGAACGAGGAGGTGCTGAAGGTGACGGTCGAGCCCAATCCCATGAAACGCATCGGCCAGCCGGACGAGATCGCGGGAACGGCGGTCTATCTATGCTCGAAGGCCGGGTCCTATGTGAACGGCCAGACTCTGGTGGTCGATGGCGGGCTGACGATTGCCTGGTGAGGGCACACGGAAGGTCGGCTTTCGCCAGGATCTGAGCTGGCGGCTGGAGGCCATGGGGTTCGCGGCCTTCATCGGGCTGATGCGGTTGCTGGGGGTGCAGCGGGCGTCAGGGCTGGGCGGCTGGTTGTTGCGAACCCTGGGACCGAAAACGGGTACACAGAAGACGGTGATGCGTAACCTGCGGATCGCCTTTCCGGACATGCCGCCGGCCGAGCGCGAGCGGCTGGCGCTGGACCAGTGGGAGCAGACAGGCCGGGCCTTTGCCGAGACGGCGCTGATGGACCAGATCGTGGCCCAGGACCGGATAGAGGTCGTGGGGCTGGAGCGTCTGCATGCCATCCGCGACAGCGGCCGGCCGGTGGTCTTCGTCGGCGGGCATTTCGCCAATATCGAAACGCTGGCGGCAACCATCATCGGCGCGGGTGTGCCGTGCCAGATCACCTATCGCGCGGCCAACAATCCCTATGTCGACGCCCAGATCATCGCCGCCAGAGCGCGTTACGGCATCACCCTGTTCGCGCCCAAGGGCGGGGACGGGGCGCGGGAGCTACTGGCCGGGATGGCGCGGGGCGAGTCGGTCGCCCTGATGAACGATCAGAAATTCTCGGAAGGGCCCGAGGTGACATTCTTCGGCCAGCCGGTGAATGCGGCACCGGGACCCAGCCGCCTCGCCCTTAAGTTTGGAACTGTGTTGCAGCCCTTGTCGGTCACGCGGCTGCCTGGTGTTCGATTTCGCCTGACCGTCCATGACCCGATCGCGCTGGAGAAGACCGGTAATCGATCAGCCGATATTGCGCGTGGCGTACAGGCGATCACTCGCTTCATCGAAGACCGTGTGCGCGAGCATCCCGTGGACTGGTTCTGGGTGCACAAACGTTGGCCAGACCGGGTCTATGCGACGCTGACGGAGACCGATCAGGCGATTTGATGATCCGCGACGCGGCGCTTTTCGCCGTTGTAATTGGCATCGTTGCGGCGACGGCGGTCGGGACCGAAATAGCTGTCGGTCTTCACATAGGGCCGGGGCCGGAAGATCACGGCGTGAAGCCGGTCCAGCAGAGCCTTGGCGGTCAGCGGCTTGGTCACGAACTCGGTCACGCCGGCGTCGCGGGCCTCGAACACCCGGCTCTTTTCCGAGTGGCCGGTCATCATGATGATGGGCAGATAGGGATTGGCGCTGCCTGGACTGTTGCGGACCAGGCGGGTGAACTCCACGCCGTCCATGGGCGACATGTTGAAGTCGACGATGGCGACGTCGATGTCGTGGCTCTTCAGGATTTCCAGCGCCAGGGGGCCGTCGCCGGCCTCATGCACGTCGCGCACGCCAGCGGACTGCAGCACGGCGGAGGTGATGGCCCTCATATGCTGATTATCATCGACCAGCAGGATTTTGACGGATTTGTACGAGGACATCGAAGGCTTGAATCACCGGGCATCGGAATGGACCAATACCTAGGCGGGAACGGAATCGCCGTCCATCGTCCACATTCGACAGGCGTATGACGGTTTGATCAGTCGGCCTGGGCCAGGCGTTTGAAGGCTTCGTCCGGACCGGCATAGGCCTCTTGCAGGCTGACCGACCAGTAGCGCAGGATTTCCAGCGGGATGCCTCGGCCAGAGACGGCGCAGGTGACGTAGCGGCCGGGCTTGAGGACGGCGAACTCGCCGTCGCCGTAATGCAGGGTGGCCTGTCCGGGTGCGGTCTGGGTCATGGCCTCGTATAGCTCCGATGTGCTGAGAACGGCAAAGCTGTCGGTTCAGAAAAGATCGCCCTGGGCCACCGGCGGTCTGGGCTTGGCGGCCGCGGGGGCGGGTTTATTGCGCGGCGCGGGGGTGCTGTCGTCGGCATCGATGTGGGCCCCGCGCGACCCATCGGCGAAGACCAGGCTGACGGCTTGCCCGGCGGTCAGGGCGGCGGCGCTGGCGATCATGGTGCCGTCGCTGTTTTCGACGCGGGCAAAGCCGGGCTTGGGGCGTTTGGGGTCGAGGCTGAGCAGCGCGCGGGACAGGGCCGCCAGGCGGGCCTCGTCGCGGTCCAGACGGCGGGGCAGGGTGGGTGTCAGGCGGTCCGAGGCGGCAGACAGGCGCGAGGCGCGTTGATCGAGGCGGCGGTGCAGCGGGTCGGGGGACAGGCGGGCCGAGACCTTCAGCAGGCGATGGTGATGCGCGGCGACATTGGCCGAGAGACCGCCCTGCAGGCGTCGGTCGGCCACCACCAGCCGTTCGTCCGCACGGGTCAGGCGCTGGTGCAGCAGATGCAGCCCGAGACGCGCCGAGGCGGAGACCAGCTGCTGGCCATGGATCGAGACATTGCGCTGCAGGCCCGAGCTGAGACGGTTGCTGGCCAGGTCGAGGCGCTGCTGGGGCAGGGCCAGAAGGTCTTCGGGCCGGGTCGGCAAGCCGCGTGCGGCGGCGCGCAGCCGGGTGCGGCGTTCCTCGATCAGACGGCCGCCCGCGCGGTCCAGACGTCGCTCCAGATCGGCCACGGCGAAGCGCAGGTCGGCCAGGACGGGCGTGGCGATCTCGGCCGCCCCGGTCGGGGTCGGGGCCCGGCGGTCGGAGACGAAGTCGATCAGGGTGGTGTCGGTCTCATGCCCCACGGCCGAGATGATCGGGATGGACGCCGAGGCGACGGCGCGGGCGAGAGTCTCGTCGTTGAAGGCCCACAAATCCTCGACCGAGCCACCGCCCCGGGCCACGATCAGCAGGTCGGGGCGGGGAATGATGCCATCGGCACCCAGGGCATCGAAACCGCGCACGGCGTTCGCGACCTGGGCGGCGGCAGCATCCCCCTGGACCACGCAGGGCCAGACGATGACGCGGCAGGGCCAGCGCTCGGCGATGCGGTGCAGGATGTCGCGGATGACGGCGCCCGTCGGGCTGGTGATCACGCCGATGGTGGCGGGGAAGGCGGGGATGGCCTTCTTGCGGGCCGGATCGAACAGGCCCTCTCCCTGCAGCCTGACCTTCAGCCGCTCCAGCAGGGCCAAGAGCGCGCCGGCACCCGCGGCCTCCATGCTTTCGATCACGATCTGGTAGGAGGAGCGGGCCGGATAGGAGGTGATCTTGCCGGTGACGATGACTTCCAGCCCCGTCTCGGGCCGGACGCCCAGGCCGCGGACCGAGCCCTTCCAGATCACGCCGTCGATGGCGGCCTTGTCGTCCTTGAGCGTCAGATAGACGTGGCCCGAGGCGTGGTGATTGACCTTGGACACCTCGCCGCGCAGGCGGACGTGGCCGAACCGGTCCTCCAGCGTCCGCTTCAACGCGAACGACAGCTCCGACACCGACTGCGGTGGGTTGTTGTCACGCGGCGGGGCGGCGGCCTCGGGCGGTCCGCCAAAGACGTAGTCGTCGGTCATGCGTCGTCCATTCGCACAGGCGGCCACTGTCGCGCTACATGGATCAGGGCGACGATCCAGATCGTGTCTGCGTCCATCGTGTAAATGAGGCGGTAGTTTCGGTGAGGAACGACTTCTCGAGTGCCAGGCGTCGCGCTCAGCTTGCCAGCATTTGGAAACGCGCAAAGCCTGTCAGCGGCAGCGCTGAACCGATCATCCATGCGGGCGGCGGCATCCGGATTATCTTGCGCAATATGAAGCCAGATATCCTCGCGGTCAGCGAGCGCTGGCGGTGTCCAGATTAATCTCATTCGCCGCGAGCGCGGCGGCGTCGCTCGGTGAACTCAGCCTCGACGACCTCATTAGAAATACCCTCGCCCCTGCGTACCGATGCAAGTCCCTCCGCGACCTTGGAAGCCACGAACGCTTCATATGACCGGCTTTCCTGCTGTTTCTGGACGAACTCACGCATCAACTCACGCACAACCTGAGAGGCAGGGCGGTGAGTGGCCTCGGCCTCGGCCATGAAGGCGTCTCGCAGCTCGGGCTCGAGCTTGAGGGTGAAGACGGATTCTTTGGCCATGGCGGTCTCCGGGTATGGACGACGTATAGACGTTTTCATCACCTGACAGAAGCGGGAACGGCTTTCGGCACAGGTCGTTAGCGTCACCATGCCCGCAGACCCCCAGGATACCGATCCCGTCGACCAGAACCCCAGCGAGCGGGAGCTGGGTCGCCGCAGCGCTGCGCCTGCCGTCAGCCTGTGGCTGGTGGTCGGTGTGATCTTGCTGATCGGCGTCGGGGTCTATGTCCTGTCCGCCATGCTTTGACCCCAGGAGACATCATGAACCGTTTTGCCATCGCCGCCGTCGCCACCCTCGGGGCCATCACGATTTCGGCCTGTTCCGACAGCACCGATGACGTCGTCCAGCCGCCCGCACCCGGTGCCGCGCCAGCGCCCGTGACGGAACAGGCCGCCGATACGGCGACGGCGCGCGCCGCCATCGCCTTCGACATGAGCCGCGATCAGCTGGAGGACGCCGACCTGCACGCGGCGGACGGCACGGACCTGGGCGATGTCGAGACGCTGGTTCTGGACGCCGGTGGCCAGCTGACGCAGTTGGTCGTCGAGCTGGAAGGACCGGGCGATGTGAAGGTCGTGGTGCCGGTCGGTGACGTGCGGGCCGCGCCGGTCCCGACCAATGGATCGGACGACCGCGACCTGATGACCGACCTGACGGCGGCGCAGCTGGCGGCCCTGCCGCGCTGGACGCCGCCCGCCCGCTGAACGAACGATAAGACCTCGCTAACCGCGCCTGTGACTTGACCGTGTTCGCAGGTGCGGTCATGTCGCGGGCATGAATATTCTGCTCGTCGGATCGGGAGGGCGCGAGCACGCCCTGGCCTGGAAGATCGCCCAGTCGCCGCTGGTGCGTCGGCTGGTGATCGCGCCGGGTAATCCCGGCATGGATGCGCTGGGCGAGCGGGTCGATCTGAAGGTCACCGATGCGGACGCACTGACGGTCCTGGCGCGCGAGATGCGGGCCGATCTGGTCGTCGTGGGGCCGGAGACGGCTCTGGAGGCCGGTCTGGCGGACCGGCTGGCCGCGGCGGGCATTCCGTGCTTCGGACCCAGTGCCAAGGCGGCGCGGCTGGAGACCTCCAAGGCGTTTTCCAAAGCCTTCATGGAACGCCACGAAATCCCGACGGCCGGCTATGGCGTCTATGAGCGACTGCACGAGGCGCGGCAGGCGCTGACGGTGTTCAAGCCACCCTATGTGATCAAGGCCGACGGTCTGGCCGCCGGCAAGGGCGTGGCGATCAGCCCCGACAAACGCGATGCCGAGGCCGAGATAGAGCGGATGCTGGGCGGCCGCTTCGGCACCGCCGGAGCCCGCGTCGTCATCGAGGAGTTCATGAACGGCGAGGAGGGCTCGCTGTTTGCCGTCTGCGACGGGCAGAGCGCTTTGCTGCTGGGCGGGGCGCAGGATCACAAGCGCGCCTTCGACGGGGATCTGGGTCCCAACACGGGCGGCATGGGCAGCTATTCGCCGGCACCGGTCTTCACGCCCGAACTGGTAGAGGCGGCCGAGCGGCTGATCGTGCAGCCGGTGGTTGCGGCCATGGCGGCGGAGGGTGCCCCGTATCGCGGGGTGCTGTACGCCGGACTTATGGCGACCGAAGAGGGCCCGAAGGTGGTGGAGTTCAACGCCCGCTTCGGCGACCCGGAATGCCAGGTCCTGATGATGCGGATGGACGGGGACATCGTGCCCTTGCTGCTGGCATGCGCCAAGGGTGACCTGACCCAGGCGCGTCTGCCGACGTTCTCTACCGACACGGTGATCTGTGTGGTTCTGGCGGCCAAGGGCTATCCTGACAGCCCGCTGGAAGGATCGATCATCCGGGGCGCAGAACAGGATTTTGGCCCGCATGTGCAGGTGTTTCACGCGGGCACCAAGCGCCGTGACGACGGCCAACTGGCAGCGGCCGGCGGGCGCGTGCTGAACGTCTGTGCGAGGGGGCGCGACATCGTCGAGGCGCGCGAGCGGGCCTATGCGGCGGTGCGCAAGATCGACTGGCCCGGTGGTTTTCACCGCACCGATATTGGCTGGCGGGCGGTGGAGCGGGATTAGGTTACTTCGCCAGCCTCAGGTGTAGGCGAACAGCAGGCGGCCAGTGCCCATGCGCTCGCGAAGGGCCGGCAGGTCGGCGTGGGCGACGGAGAAGCAACCATATGACCGCCCCAGCTTGCCCTCGCGCGCCAGGAAGCGCGGATCGGCGTAGTCGGCACCGTGGATGATGATGGCGCGGTCTCGGGCCAGGTTGTTGGAATACTCCAGCCCGTCCAGCAGCACGTTCGGCCCCTGCTGGGAGCCATAGCTGGCCCCGGCGGTGGCATAGGCCCCGAGCGAGGACATGTGGCTGTCGGGCTCGTTGGAGAAGCGGCGGGCATAGCCGGTGTGCGTCGGGTCTGAGCCGCGACCGTGGCTGGTGCGCAGGGGCGTGACGTTTCCAGCGACCAGATCGACCTCGTACAGCCGCTCTTCACCCGAGAACTTCTGGAAGTCGACCAGATACATCCGGTCGCGCAGCGGCACCTTGTGGTGATGGATGTCCAGCGCCGCCATGGCGCGGTCCATCAGGTCCTTGCGGACGATGCTGCGGGGGTCGAGGGGCGGGGCGACCTGACTGGCCGCGACGACGATGGGCTGGGCCGCCGGCTGTGGCGGAATGATGCCGGGTGTGGTCGCCAGTTGGGGCTGCTGCACAGCGCCCGCTGTTGCGCATCCCGACAGCAGGGCGGCACCGCCCAGAATGAATCCTCGTCTCGCCAGCCGCATACGACGCCCTTCGTGCGGTTTCATCGAAGGGAGGGTTTGTTTCAAAGTGTGACGCCGGTTTCAACCTCGGCCTTGGCGATTAGCGAGCGCAGGTTATGGTAGCCGCTGTCCTTGGGAGGGGTTTCATGCGGGTTCTGGCATCGGTGATAAAGGCGGTCGTTCTGGCCGTCGGCACAAGCGTTGCGGCGCAAAGTCCGGCGACCACACCCGTATCCGGGGATGATCTGACTACGTTCGTTCAAGTTGGTCGGCTCTTGGCCGATCCATCGAACGGCGTTGTGCAGCGCGATAAAACTATCGTGATCAGAGGGAACCAAGTCGCCGAAATCCGCGACGGCTTCGTTGGAGACGGTCAGATCATTGATCTGCGCGACTCATTCGTGCTGCCCGGCCTGATCGACAGCCATGTGCATCTGACCGGCCAGCAGAACCCCAACGGGCGGCTGGAAGAGGTGACCCAGTCCAATGCCGAACAGGCCTTCGTCGGCGCGCGCTACGCCCGGCGCACCCTGATGGCGGGCTTCACGACAGTCGCCGATCTGGGCGGATCGAACGAGGCCGTGTTTGCCCTGCGCGACGCGATCCGCCGCGGCGACGTGCCTGGGCCGCGCGTGATCGCCTCAGGCTCGTCCGTGTCGATCCATGGCGGTCACGGAGACATCAATGGCTACCGCGAGGACGTAATGCACATCCTGTCGCCGGAAAGCGTGTGTTCCGGCGTCGAGGACTGCCAGCGGGCGGTGCGGACGCAAGTGCGTTCGGGTGCTGACATCATCAAGATCACGGCGACGGGCGGTGTCCTGTCCAACACCGCGGCGGGTCTGGGCCAGCAGTTCTCGGACGAGGAATTGGCCGCCATTGTCGCGGCGGGTCACCGGATGGGGCGGCAGGTAACCGCCCATGCCCACGGCGCGGACGGCATCAACAGCTTCCTGCGTGCGGGCGGCGACTCCATCGAACACGGCACCTATCTGGACGCCGAGTCGATCCGGCTGATGGGGCGTGAGGGGGTCTGGCTGGTGCCGACGCTGCTGGCCGGGGACTATGTGGCGCGCATCGCCTCGGGGCCGGACAACTTTTTCACCCCCGCCCAGACGGCCAAGGCACTGGAGGCCGGGCCAAAGATGCTGGACATGGTCACGCGAGCGCATGACGGTGGTGTGCGGATCGCCTTCGGCACGGACAGCGGCGTCTCGGCCCACGGTGACAATGCCCAGGAGTTCGCCCTGCTGGTGCGGGCAGGCCTGACGCCGCTGGAGGCCGTGCAGTCGGCGACGGTGGGCGCTGCAGAGCACTTGAGAATCAGTGATCAGGCCGGGCGCATTGCTGTGGGCATGCCGGCAGACCTGATCGCAGTCGGGGGCGATCCCCTGAGCGATGTCACCGAACTGGAGCGGGTGGTGTTCGTGATGAAGGGCGGCGAAACCTATCGCGACAAATAGGCCCGGCTATTCGATCAGGGCATTGGCCGCGACCACAAGACTGGTGGTCATCAGATACAGACCGAAGGCCCAGGCCCAGGCTTTCCACTGGACCATGCCGGGGATCGCCATCAGCCACAGCCGCTGGATGGCGATATACCAGACGGTGATGGCCACCACGATCGCCATGCCCGTCAGGGTCGTCCAGATCAGTGGATCGTTCACGCCCAGGCTGCCGACACTAACCAGGATGGAGGTCGCGCCCGCCAGATAGCACTGGGCGAAAAAGGGGGTGCGCAGGCTGTCACGATCGACCTTGTGCTTCGACAGTTTCAGGAAGGCCCAGGCAAAGACCAGAGGATGCAGGCTGAACATCAGGGCGCGGAAGGCCAGCAGATTCTGCTCGCTGGCGGTGATCAAGCGGCTGACCGGATTGGGCTCGTCGGTGACGGGCACGCCGAACAGCAATTCCAGCCCGTGGGCCAGCAGAATGCTGAGCACCAGGAACAGCGGCGGGCTGAGGGTTTCCAGATACTGTTTCTCGGGCTTGTCGCGCTGTTCGGCGTCCGAATAGTGCATGGTCCGCAGGGGATGGCGCAGCGTCATCGCCAGGGTGCGCGGATAGAACAGCAACCACGAGATGACCTCGTAGAGCAGTTCCTCCACCGACTGCAGGATCTTCATGGCGTTCATGTGCGGCCCTCCCGCGGTCACCTTAGCCAAGGCGGGTTCAGAGGGAAGCCTTGTCATGTCTGCGAGTGATCCGACGCGCCAGGCCTTGAAATCATTGGAGGAAGTGCCCATCTCCAGCGCTCCCAGACATCCAGCCTTACCGCCGCCCGCCTCCTCGACGGGTTGTCGTCGTCTATTTGGCCGCCGATGTCGTAACCCGAGGACCAACCCAGGAGACGCCTTGTTCGCTCAACGCAAAGCCCCGTTTACTCCCCGTTCCAACCCCGGTTCGCGCTATGGCTATCGGCCCGCACCCATCCGTGCCCGTGTCGGTCTGGCCATGCGCCGGGCCATGACATTCGGCCCCATGCCGGACGCCGAAGCCGTCCTGAGAGCCAACGGCCTGTCGCTGGCCCCCATGTCGGTGGGCGAGGCAGGCATGAATGTCGGCGGCACCAGCGTACTGGCCACCGCCCAGGTATCAGACATCGACAGCGGGGCGTTGAAGGCCCTCATCGTCCCGGCGGGATCGGCCGACCCCGAGGCCGCTGCCGCTCTGAACGACGCCATCATGCGTGCCAGTGCCAAGGGCATGCCCATCCTGGCGTTCGGTGAAGGCGTGGCGGCAACGCTGCGCGCGCTGGATCGGGCGAGCGAAGACCTGGCGGATGCTCCGGCGATCATGGTCACCGGTCAGACGATCCTGCCACTGGAAGACATGGCCGCCGTTGCCGCTGCCGCCGGCAAGGTGGGTTGAAGCCAGCCTGAAGACGCGGGCTCAGCCGACCAGGGCGGCCCGCTCTTCGGGCGTCAGCATGCGCCAGCGGCCCTCCGGCAGATTGTCGAGCCGTAACGGGCCGATGCGGATACGGATCAGGTCAACGACCTCAAGTTCCAGCATGTCGCACATGCGCCGTATCTGGCGGTTGCGGCCTTCGCGCAGGACGAACTTCAGGCGGAAGGTGTCCATGCGGCTGACCCGTGCGGGCTTCAGCTGACGCCCGTCCAGGCGCAGGCCATACCGCAGCAGTTTCAGCTTGTTTTCGGTCACATCGCCCCGGACGCGGACCAGATATTCCTTGTCGAGATCGGACTGCGGCCCGATCACCGCCTTGGCCACTACCCCGTCGGACGACAGCAGCAGAAGGCCGCGCGAATCCTCGTCTAGCCGGCCGATGGGGGGCAGGGACATGTCCTCGGGAGGGGCTTCGCCCGGTCCGACCAGGTTTTCGGCGGTCAGCAGGCGGACGGCCGGGATCTTGTCCGGCTCAGGCTGGCCCGAGACGAAGCCAAGCGGCTTATGCATGACGATGGTGATGCCCTCGGCCAGGGTAGCGGTGGCCCGGTCGTTCAGGGTCAGGGTCTGGCCGGGCTCAAGCTTGCGGCCCGCATCTGTGACGACCGCACCGTCGATCGACACCAGCCCGTCGGCGATCAGAGCGTCGGCCTCTCGCCGAGAGCAGACACCCGTCTGGCCCAGCCACTTGTTGATGCGGACGGGCTCGGTGCCGTCATAGGTGCGCGAAAAGCTCATGACACCCGCCGGAACAGCAGCATCAGGTTGTTGGCCGGCATATCTCGACGAAGGGTGAGGCGGAGACCCTCGGACCGCGCCGCCACCAAGACCTCGTTCAGGTCGCGCAGGCCCCAGTCGGGATTGCGGGCCTTGAGGCTGTCGTCGAAGGCGGCGTTGGAGGGGGCCAGAGGCACTTCGGCCTCAAGGAACGGGCCATAGAGGACCAGCAGTCCGCCGGGCTGGATGAGGGTCTGACCGGCCAGACGCATCAGGCCCATCGTCGCTGACCAAGGGCTGATGTGGACCATGTTGATGCAGACCACTGCCTGGACGGCTTCGGTCGGCCAGGTCGCCGGATCCAGCACGTCGAGCGCCAGCGGGACGGACAGATTGGGCAGAGCCGCGGCCCCTGCCCAGGCGGCGATGCTGGTGCGGGCCTCAGGCGAGGGGTCGCTGGGCGTCCAGGTCAGGCCGGGCAGGGCGCGGGCGAAGGCCACGGCGTGCTCGCCGGAGCCTGCGGCGACTTCCAGCACACGACCCTGCGCGGGCAGATGGGCCCGCAGTACCTCCAGGATCGGCCCGGTATTCCGCGCCACGGCGGGCGAGGCGGCGGCCCCGTCGGGCAGGGTGGTGATCGTGTCCATCGTCTGCATGGCCGCTCCGATAGCCTGCCCGGCCTCGAACCGCGACCGGAAAGATGCCGAGGCGAGCCCTGTCATCGCTCATTGACGAATGATTTTTGCGTCAGTTGACGGAGCGGCACCGGAGGTGTCATTCCGCGCGTAACAATGCGTGATCGTAGACGCATCGGGAGGGGCCACGGCGACGTCAGATCGCGGGGCCAAGGACGTTCAGGAGAGTAGCATGACCCCATCCGCCATCCCCGGGCTGCACCCGGCCCCGACCGCGCACGCCGGGCTGACCGCCTGGGTCGAGCAAATAGCCGCCCTGACCAGGCCGGACCGGGTCCACTGGTGCGATGGTTCGGAGGCCGAGAAGGCGGAAATCATCGCCGACCTAATCGGCAAGGGCACGCTGCGCGAACTGGATCAGACGAAACGACCTGGCTGCTACTATGCCGCCTCGGACCCCAAGGATGTCGCGCGGGTCGAGAGCCGGACCTTCATCTGCTCGGCGGATCAGGTCGATGCCGGGCCGACCAACAACTGGGCCGATCCGGTCGAGATGCGGGCGCGGATGCAGGGGCTGTTCGACGGCTGCATGGCCGGGCGCACCATGTATGTGGTGCCCTTCTCCATGGGGCCGCTGGGCTCGCACATCTCGGCCCTGGGCGTCGAGATCACCGATAGCGGCTATGTCGCCGTCTCCATGGGCATCATGACCCGCATGGGCCAGCCTGCGCTGGACGTGCTGGGTAGCGATGGCGTCTTCGTGCCCGCCGTGCACACCTTGGGCGCGCCCCTGGCCGAGGGGCAGGCCGACGTCGCCTGGCCCTGCAACGACGACAAGTGGATCGTCCACTATCCGGAAACGCGCGAGATCTGGTCCTATGGGTCTGGCTATGGCGGAAACGCCCTGCTGGGCAAGAAATGCTATGCCCTGCGCATCGCGTCGGTGATGGCCCGCGACGAGGGCTGGCTGGCCGAACATATGCTGATCCTCAAGCTGACGGACCCGAAGGGCCGCGCCAAATATGTCGCCGCCGCCTTCCCCAGCGCCTGTGGCAAGACCAATCTGGCCATGCTGCAGCCGGCCATTCCCGGCTGGACCGCCGAGACGATCGGCGACGACATCGCCTGGATGCGCTTCGGTGACGATGGCCGCCTGTACGCCGTGAACCCCGAGGCCGGATTCTTCGGCGTCGCGCCGGGGACCAGTCGCAACACCAACGGCAACGCCCTGGCGACCATGGCGACCAACACCGTCTTCACCAATACGGCGCTGACGCATGACAACGACGTCTGGTGGGAAGGTCTGTCCAAGCCTGCGCCCGAGGGTCTGACCAACTGGAAGGGTGTGCCGCACGACCCCGCGTCCGGCGAGCCTGCGGCACATCCCAATGCCCGTTTCGCCGCCCCGGCCAGCCAGTGCCCGACCATCGCGCCGGAGTGGGAAGACCCGAAAGGCGTGCCGATCGATGCCATCCTGTTCGGTGGCCGCCGGGCCAGTGCCGTGCCGCTGGTGACCGAGGCCTTTGACTGGGAGCACGGGGTCTTCATGGGCTCGACCGTGGCGTCGGAAGGCACGGCAGCGGCGGAAAACGCCATCGGCACCCTGCGCCGCGATCCCTTCGCCATGCTGCCGTTCTGCGGCTACAACATGGGCGACTATTTCGCGCACTGGCTGGCCATGGGCGGCAAGACCGAGGCGGGCAAGCTGCCGCGCCTGTATTTCGTCAACTGGTTCCGCAAGGACGACGAGGGCCGGTTCGTCTGGCCCGGCTTCGGCGACAATGCGCGTGTCCTGAAGTGGATTGCCGAGCGGCTGGATGGCGAGGCCGAGGCGGTCGATACGCCGGTCGGGCGGGTGCCGACGCGCGCCAGCCTGGATCTGTCGGGTCTGGACCTGACCGAGGCCGATCTGTCGACCCTGCTGGATGTCGATGCCGAGGTCTGGGCCGAGGAAGCGGCTCTGATCCCCGAATTCTACGCCCAGTTCGGCGATCGTCTGCCCCAGGCCCTCTGGCAGCAGCACGAGGCCCTGACGACGCGCATCGAGCAGAACCGGGCGGCGGCTATCGCGGCGGAATAGGCCTTCGCTCTTGCAAAAGGATGGCGACCGGTCGATCTGGTTCGGGTGGCGTCCTCCCCTGATGTGATCGTGATCGGTGCCGGCGTGCTGGGCCTCTGCTCGGCGGCGGAGCTGGCTGCGCGCGGGCATGCGGTGACGGTGGTCGATCCCGGCGGTGCCAATGCCAGCGCGGTGGCGGCGGGCATGATCGCTCCGGCCATGGAATCTCTTCTGGAAGAGACGACGCCCGAGCGCGCGGCCTTGCTGCGCCGCGCCCGCGATCTGTGGCCCGCCTTTGCCGAAACCCACGGGCTGAAGCTGCGGCGCGAGGGGGCCGAGTGGCGGGGTGATGATGCCGGGGCGGCCATGGATCGTCTGAGCGCGCTGGGCTTCGAGGTGGAGGCTATCGACGACGGTGTGCGCACCTCCGAGGACTGGCGGGTCGATGTCGGACCTGGGCTGGCGGCTTTGGCGCGTGTGCCGGGGGTGTCGGTCGTGCGGGCGACGGTCCAGCGGTTGAGCGGTGATACCCGGCGTTGGCGGGTCGAGGCTGGCGATGGCCGGGTCTGGTTCACGCCCTCCTTGGTCGTCGCAACCGGTGCTGCGGCGGCTGTCGAGGGGCTGCCTCCTGCGGTCGCCGGTCGCATCGCGGCGATCCAGCCCATCAAGGGCCAGCTGAGCTATTTCGCGGGTCTGGCGACGTCAGCTGTCATTCGCACACAGGGGGCTTATGTCGCGCCCTCAGATGGCGGCGTTGTGATCGGCGCGACCATGCAGGCCGGTGATCGGGATCTGACCCCCGACCCTGATGCTGCAAACGATCAGACTTCGCGGGGCCTCGGCCTTCTGGGGCTGGACCACCGCGAAGGGGTTGTGCGCGTGGGCATACGCGGCGCGACATCGGACGGTCTGCCTCTGGCCGGGCCGACGCAGGCGGAGGGTCTGCATCTGGCTCTGGCTCCGCGCCGCAACGGCTGGCTGCTCGGGCCGCTGGTGGCGCGGGTGGTGGCCGATGGGATCGAGGGGGCAGCACCTGTGCCTGATGCCGCCGCCCTCGACCCCGCCCGGTTCGACTAGTCAGGCGCGGCGAAGCGGATGGTCATGGCGACGCGAGACCCCTGTGCCGCGCCGTTCACAGTCTGCGGGCTGATCTGGAAATAGCGCGACACGCTTTGCGCCGCCCGTCCGAAGCCATAGCCACCCGGCGTTTCATTCGTGACGCGGCAGTCGGTCACCCGACCGCTGGCCTCGACAAAACAGTTCAGCGAGGCCGATCCCGACACGCCGCGCTGAATGGCGCGGTCCGGGTAGGCGCGGTCCATCTGTTCCGGCGTCGGCTGACGTATCCAGTTGGCGCGGGTGATCAGCGCCGGTGGTTCAGGTTGAGCGACCGGGGGCTGATCCGGGACCGGCTCTTCGACAGGGCGGTTGATGGTGATGGTCGTGCTGTCGCTGGGCGGCGCATCGGTTCGAGGCACATTGATTACGTCGGTCGGCTGTGTCGGCAGAGGCGTCTCGTTCACGCGTGGATTGGGCGCGGCGGGTGTCGGTTCGCGCTCGACCGGCTCGATCGGCTTGGGCTTCGGCATCGGCTCCATGGTGACGATGGTCAGCGGACCGTCTTCCAGCGGTGCCAGTTGCAGCTCGAAGCGCTGGTTGTAGAGCGCGACACCGACCCCGATGTGGGCCAGGGCGACGACGCCGATCACCATCCAGCTGGTCCGGGATAGACCCGGCTTGCGTCGTTCGTTGAAGTCGAGGGGGCTGACACCGTGTGGGCCGCCCGCGGTTCTGATCATCATGGCCGTAACTCCCTGTCTATCGCCGTCCCCACAGCAACCCATGAGCGAATGCAGCGCTGACCTTGCGGCAAGTTTACGGCGAAGATCGCCTGGCCTCGAACATTGTTCGCCTGTGGAGCGCGGGCGACACATTAGGGTTTGATTAACCACGAAACCCCAGCCTGATACCCATGACGGTAGGAGCGATTCCCTCATCCGGCGGTGTGGAGGCGGCCATTCGCCGTGCCTCCAGCGCGACCGGCGTGGATGCGGACTTTCTGCTGCGCACGGCGCGGCGCGAAAGCTCCATGAACCCTTCCGCGCGGGCACCGACCTCGACGGCGTCCGGCCTGTTTCAGTTCATCGAGCAGACCTGGTTGGCCACGGTGAAGCAGCATGGAGCCAAGCACGGCTATGGCCAGTATGCCGACCTGATCTATCGCGGCAACGACGGCCGTTGGAAGGTGCAGGGGTCGGCGCGCAACGTCGTGCTGGACCTGCGTTTCGACCCCCAGGCCGCTTCGACCATGGCGGGCGAGCTGACGGCCCAGAACGCGGCCTATCTGCGTGGGCGCACGGGGCGTGAGCCGGGGGCGGGTGATCTGTACGCCGCCCACTTCCTCGGGCCCGCAGGCGCGGCCCAGCTGATGGAGGCTATGAGCACGCGTCCGGGAGCCAGCGCAGCCTCGATCTTTCCGCAGGCCGCCGCCGCCAATCGGTCGCTGTTCTATCGCGGTGGTCGACCGACGACGGTGGCCGAGGTGCATGCCAATCTGCAACGCTCTGCCGGATCCGGTGCGCCCGCCGCCGATGCGGGTTCGGGTGCTCAGACGCAGAAAGTTCCCGACCTGTCCGAACGCGATCAGATGCTGGCGGCGCGGCTGGATCGGTTGAAACAGGATCAAAGCCTGCTGGCCCTGCTGCTGGGTCAGGACGGCCAGGGCGGGGCCAGCACAGGCTTCGGCGGGGCCTTCAGCCCGGAAAGCTCGCGCAGCTGATCGCGAATCCGGCGATGGTAAACTCAGCCTTAACCATAACGGGTTGATGCTGGCCGCGAACGCCTGCATGCAAAGCGCACTCGCATGACCGCCTATCGCGCCCGCCTGACCGAGATCGACATTCGCCGCCTGATCAAGGCGACGGACGAGGACGAGCGCGCCGCGGCCGCGCACAAGCTGTGCCGCAGCATGGACAAGGCCGAACTGGACGACGAAGGCCGCGCGGCGGCCCAGAAGATACTGCGGCTGCTGGCCGAGGATGCCGCCGAACTGGTGCGCCGTGCCATGGCGGTGACGCTGAAGGCGTCGGACCTCATCCCGCGCGACGTGGCAAGACGGCTGGCGGCGGATGTGGACAGTGTTGCGTTGCCGGTTATCCACTTTTCGCCTGCCTTTACCGACGAGGACCTGATCGAGATCGTGACGGCCGGATCGTCGGTACGTCAGGTCGCCGTGGCCTCTCGCCCTCGCGTCGGACGCGACGTGGCGTCGGTGATGGCCGAGCTCGGCAGCGAACAGGCCGTGCGGGCGCTCGCGTCCAACGACAATGCCGACATCGCCGAGGCGGCGCTGGGTCGCTGCGTAGATCGGTTCAGCGGTTCGTCCGAGATCGTTACGGCCCTGGCCTATCGTCAGGTGCTGCCGTTGAGTGTCACGGAGCGTCTGGTCGATCTGGCGTCGGACGCCGTGCGCGAGCACCTGATCGCTCGCCATGCCGTGGCCCCGGAGACGGCGATCCGTCTGGCGAACTTCGCGCGCGAGCGGGCGACGATCGATCTGGTCGATCAGGCCATGGGCCAGACCGACCTGGGCGGCTTCGTCGCCGGGCTGAATGCGCGACGGGTCCTGACGGCATCACTGCTTTTGCGGGCCCTGGCGCGGGGTCAGATGGCCCTGTTCGAGCATGGGATTGCCGAGCTGGCCGGTGCGCCGCATTCACGTGCGGCGTTGATGATCCACGATGCGGGGCCGCTGGGGCTCAAGGCCATCTATGACCGGGCGGGTCTGCCGCCGCGCCTGTTTCAGGCTTTCCGGGCCGGCGTCGACACCTGGCGCACCTTGCAGGCCGAAGGGATCGACACCTCCGGTGACCTGTTCCGCCAGCAAATGCTGGAGCGCTATCTGACCCAGCGCCCGCATGCTCCTCGCGAGGACATGGCCTATCTGCTGGAGCGGCTGGATCAGACGGCCACGACGCAGCAAGCCAACGACGTGGCGGCAGCTTAGGTCGGTTTCCGTTAGCCCTGAAGCTCGGCGACCCGCGTTTCCAGCGTTTCCGCCAGTTCACGTCCGACAGGATGCTCGTCGGTCTGGATTTCGTCGCGGACCACGGCCTTGATGGCGTCGATGTGGGCATCCAGCAGGACGATCGGAGCCTCGGTCCGCTTTGCCGGATCGTCCAGTAGCTTGCACAGCGAGCCGGCCATGCGGGTCACGATCGGATACTGATAGGTCGAGCCCAGACCCTTCAGGTCGTGGGCGCGGAAATAAAGCCCCTCGGCAGTTTCCTGGGTCAGGCCCTGCGTGCGGATCGCGGTCTGGGCCGCGTCCAGCTTGGTGATTTCGTCCTGCAGCCATTGGCCGAACTGGGCTGACATGGCCTTCAGCGCCTCTTCGGCCTTGGCGATGGCCCCGGCGTCGATGCCGCCAAATCCACCGCCGACTTTCATGCGCAGCGTGTTGGGAGGGGTAAAAAGCTGGGCCGGATTGGACACGTCAAAACTCCTGGGAGGATGTTTCAGTTTCGCCTGACAGGTTTAAGAACCGGTGCACGGCAGTTTCAGGCCGTGAATTGCTCGGCCAGAACCCGCTCCTCGAAGGACCGACCGGCGTCAAACAGCATGGTCAGAGCGATGTCGCGGCGTTCGCGCACCTCCACGGCAGCCACACGCCGGACTTCGAAACTGTCGGCGGTTGCGCTGACCGGGCGCTTGTCAGGCTCAAGAACTTCGAAGCGTACCTTGGCGGTATGGGGCAGAAGAGCGCCGCGCCAGCGCCGTGGGCGAAACGCGCTGATAGGTGTCAAGGCGAGTATTGGTGCGTCCAGAGGAATGATCGGGCCGTGGGCCGACAGATTGTATGCGGTCGACCCCGCCGCTGTGGCCACCATGCAGCCATCGCAGGCCAGTTCGTCCAGGCGCACGCGGCCATCCACGCTGATGCGCAGCTTGGCACTCTGACGGGTCTGGCGCAGCAGGGAGACCTCGTTGATGGCCAGGCCGCTGTGCACCTGACCGGCTTCGGTCCAGGCGTCCATCTGCAGCGGATGGATGACGGCGCGCCCCGCCATGGCCAGTCGTTCGCGCAGGCCCGATTCCTCGTAATCGTTCATCAGGAAGCCGACCGAGCCCCGGTTCATGCCGAAGACAGGCGTACGGCGCTCCAGATTGGTGTGCAGAGTCTCCAGCATGAAGCCGTCGCCGCCCAAAGCCACGATGACGTCGGCCACGGCGGGATCTACGCCGCCATATAGCCCTTTCAGCCGCTCGCAGGCGGCCTGGGCTTCCGGGCGGTCGGATGCCGTGAAGGCGATCTGAAGGTCTGACTGGCTCACGGCGCTACGCAAGCGGAGCGGGCCGGTCGTGTCAAACGCTCATACTCAGGCCGGGATCAGGACGCGGAACGAGCGCAGCGCGGACGAGGGCGACAACTGTCCCCGTTGCCAGACCGATCCCCCATCCCCGGCGGGCATGCCTTCGTTCAGGTGCCGGACCTCGGCGAGGATGGCGGGGAAAACAGCTCGATCCATGCCGATCGCGGCGCAAGCATAATAAAGAGCCTCGGCACTGTTGTCGGCCAAGGCCTTGCGGATATCCGCAGCAGGCAACCCGCTGAGCGCGGCAAGTCCATGCAGGAAAAGGCCAAGTCGCCTCTCGCGGATGGCGCGGACCAGATAGCCGGCCTTCAGTTGACCCGCCGCGTGCAGCTTGTCGATCAGGCGGCGTTCCATCTCGTCGCGATGCGGACTGTCAGGCGAGGTATCGGTCGGGGCCATGGCATCAGCGGTGGCCTGGTCGACCAGACCGGCCAGGCGTTCCTCGTCGATCTCGAACCGCACGGCGATGGATTGGCGCAGGGCCACACCGACCCACTGATACATCTGCTCTGCGAGCGATTCCGTCAGGCCAGGGTGGCGCGTCAGGGGCAGGCGAAGGGCGGCAATCCGGCGCGAATGCTCGACAAGGCGACGCAACCCTTCGCCGCTGATCTGGGCGCTGCGGTTGGAGGCCAGGGCTGTCAGGGTCGCGGGCTCGCCTCGGTCGATGATGGCATCGGAGACGCGGCCGCTGAGCCTGGGCCGCAGGGCCACTTCGATCTGATGCTCCAGTGTGGCCTCCAGCAGCACCCGCATCATGTCCTCGTCCTGGACTACGGAGCTGGAAGCCAACAGGGGGCGGGCGATGTCGATATCATCCATCATCAGAACCTCGACGACGGCGTGCGGGGCCCAGTCAGCCTTGGCCAGACGGATGGCGAGGGCCTTTCGGATGTCGCGCTCGATCTGGTCAGCGACGGTGAGAAAGATGTCGCCGAAAGCCTTGGCCGCCTCTTCGCTGGCTCCCTGCGTTTCGCAAAGCGTCAGCACGCCCATGAGCAAGCGTTGGCGTGCATCGACGCTGGGATGACGGGCGAGTGCCAGCAGGTCGGGCAGGGGAGAGTCAGACGCGGCACGCATCATGGGGAGGACGGTCACTGGCGTCTCCGGCACACCGGTCGAGTCGGCTTATCCCTGATTATCGCGGCCAAGCTAAGACAGGGTTAACGGAAGCTGAATCTTGACGCGGCCATCGAGGAGAGCGACCCTGAGTTGAAACGCAGACGAGGAACGACCCAGTGGCTGATGGACCTGCTCTCCAATCCCTGAAATCTCGTGTGTCTTCCGAGGAGTGGCAAACCCGGATCGAACTGGCGGCCCTGTACCGTCTGGTCGCCCTGCATGGCTGGGACGACATGATCTTTACCCATATTTCGGCGCGGGTGCCGGGACCGGAGCATCACTTTCTGATCAACCCCTATGGCTGGTATTTCGAGGAGATCACGGCCTCGTCGCTGGTCAAGGTCGATCTGGACGGCAACATCGTTCAGGACACGACCAGCTTCATCAATCCGGCCGGCTTCACGATCCATTCGGCCATCCATGGCGCTCGCGACGATGCGAAGTTCGTCATCCACCTGCATACCGTGGCAGGCGTCGGTGTGGCGGCCCAGGCGGAAGGGCTGCTGCCCATCGGCCAAAACGCCTGCCTTTTGCAGCATCAGGTCGCCTATCACGGCTATGAGGGCCTGGCCCTGAACCATGACGAGCGCGAGCGTCTGGTGGACGATCTGGGCGACAAGCCGCTGATGCTGCTGCGCAACCATGGCACGCTCGCGGTCGGTCAGACGGCGGCGGCGGCATGGGTTGGAATTTTTTTCCTGGAGCGGGCCTGCGCCCAGCAGATCGCAGCCCTGTCGGGCGGGCGCGAGCATGTGCTGATGGCACCCGACGCAGCACAGGAAGAGACGAAGGAGCAGGGCAAGGGGATCGGCTTTATCTCATCCCTCGCCTGGCCGGGGGCCTTGCGGATGCTGGACCGAAAGTCGCCGGGCTACGACGCTTGAGATACGCCGGGGGGCTTTGGATAGGTGCCGCGGCTCTTGCGGTCGCGGGGCCTTGCGTGGCGGGACCATGGACCCAGCCGAAAGGTCAGGGGCAGATCATCGTCAAATATGAGCAGATGCGGGCTGATCAGGGCTTCAATCCGGACGGTAACCGGGTCGCTCTGCCTGCGGACCGACGAGACAGTTCGCTCAGTGCCTTCATCGAATATGGCCTGACCGACGATTTGACGTTCCAGTTCAAGGGCGATTGGCAGTCTGGCGAAGATGCCTTCGTTGACTACGAAGGACGGGGCCCGCTGGAAGCTGGCGTCACCTGGAGAGTCTGGCACGATGACCGGACCTCCGTCAGCCTTTATGGCGGATATGCCGATGGCGGTGAGGGCCGCAACGCCGGTTATGCTGCGCCCGGCGTGGGTGATCAGGACTGGGAGGTTCGTGCCTCCGTCGGGCGTTCGTTCACCAGCAGCGGGCGGCGGTTCAGCCCGCGCAGTAGCTTCATAGACCTTCAGGTCGCCCGCCGCATGCGGCAGGGCCTGCCAGACGAAACCCGCATCGATGCTACAGCGGGGGCTCGATACGGCGCGGACTGGATGGTCCTGACACAAGCCTTTGGCGGACAGACCGACAATGACGGGGCGCAATGGCTGTCCGTCGAGACTTCGGTGGTGCGCGATCTGGGCACCTGGAGCCTGCAGGCAGGCTGGCGACAGTCCGTTCTGGGCCGAGAGACTCCTGCCGCCTCCGGGCCTGTGGTCGCCATCTGGCGTCGGTTCTGAACGCGGCGAATTTACGCAGCATTGCCGCGACGGAAACCGGAACAGTCTGCGTTACAACCACTTTAGTTGCGTCGACGGCGAAAGCCGCTAAGTCGGCATGCCCACTGACCGCCGGAGAGCCTGACGCGTGATCAAACGCCACTTCTTCCTCATTGCCGCCGGCGTGCTGCTTGTCCTGATGGTACTGGCCGTCGTCCTGCGCATGGCCTTTGCGGGCGACGAAAAGGCGGGCGGTCGGGGCGGCCCCGGTGGTCCTGGGGGGCGGGGTCAGGCCGTGTCAGCGGCGACGGTGGCGCAGCGCGAGTTCAGCGATCAGATCAGGGTTCTGGGCGTGGCGCGTGGCCGCCGATCGGTGAACATCACCTCCTCAACCAGCGAACTGATCACGCGCGTTCTGTTTACTGACGGCCAGCGCGTTGCCGCAGGCGCACCGCTGGTCCAGCTGCAGGCTCGCGAGGAAGACGCTGGTGTCGGCGAAGCCCGCGCGCGGGTCGATCAGGCCCGGTCGATGTACAATCGATACAAGACCCTTAGCGATCGAGGTTTTGCCTCGCCCATGATGGTCGAGCAGTACCAGACGGAACTCACGACGGCCCAGGCGGCATTGACGGCAGCGCAGGCACGTCAGGGTGATCGGACAATCCGCGCGCCCTTTGCCGGTGTGCTGGGGCTCAGCACCGTCACGGCCGGTACGTTGGTCAATCCGGGCGGCATCATCGCGACGCTTGACGACATCGATATTGTCCGCGTCGATTTCCCGATACCTGAACGGTATCTATCCACACTGCGGCCCGGTGCAGCGATCACAGCCAACATCGATGCCTATGGCGATGAGACATTTACGGGGCGGATCGCCCTGATCGACACACGCGTGAATGAGCAGACCCGATCGGTCACCGCCCGCGCCGAAATCCCAAACCCCGGCGGTCGCATCCGTCCCGGCATGGCCGTGCGGGTCGCGGTTCAGCAGGGGCAGCGCTCCTCGATCGGCGCGCCTGAGGCTGCGGTCCAGTATGAAGGCGAAGGGGCCTTCGTCTATCGCATCGCGCGCGGCGAGAACGGCTCCACCGCCCAGCGGGTTGAGGTCGAGGCGGGGGCCGTCGAGGGTGGCTTCGTCGAAATCCTGTCCGGCCTGAATGCGGGCGACCGCATTGTGGCCTCGGGTCTGAACCGTATCCAGCCGAACGCGCCGATTACCGTGGCCGGTAGTGGAAATGCCGGCAGCGCGCGTCAGGGTGCGGCGGTTTCACCGCAGGGAGCCGCCCGATGATGTTGTCCGACATGGCCGTCCGCCGCCCCGTCTTCGCGGCGGTGGCGGCTATCGTGCTGTGCGTGATCGGGGCAGCGGCCTTCTTCTTCCTGCCGGTGCGCGAACTGCCGGACGTCGATCCGCCCATCGTTTCGGTCAACACCAGCTATGCCGGGGCCTCGGCCGAGGTCATCGAGAGTCGGATCACCGAGCCGATCGAGCAGCAGATCGCGGGCATCCAGGGCGTCGAGCGCATCAACTCGACCAGCCGCGACGGCCGCTCCAGCGTCTCGATTGAATTCGCTCTGGACCGCAACATCGACGACGCGGCCAATGACGTGCGTGACCGGGTATCCCGGGTCGTCGGCAACCTTCCGGATCAGGCCGACCCGCCGGAGGTGGCCAAGGCCGACTCCGACAGCCAGCCGATCATGATCCTGTTCCTGCGTTCTACGTCGATGAACCGGCTGGAGCTCACGGACTATGCCGACCGCTATCTGATCGACCAGCTGGCGACCGTGCCTGGCGTGGCCCAGGTCCAGATTTACGGCGAGCAGCGCTACTCCATGCGCATCTGGCTGGACGCCGCAGCCCTGGCCGCTCGCGGCCTGACGGTCACGGACGTAGAGACATCCCTCAGTGCCCAGAATGTCGAACTGCCGGCCGGGGCGTTGGAATCGGGCGAGAAGAACTACACGGTCCGCGTGGCCCGGACCTATGCCCTGGCCGAGGACTTCCGCCAGTTGCCGATCGGCACGCGCGGGTCGGCAACGGCCAGTGCGCCAACGACAGGCACAGCCAACGGTGCGGCAGCCTCGACGGCCCTGCCCAGTGGTGCGACGACCGCCATCCAGGGCCCCGGGGCCTATGTCACCCGTCTGGGCGACATCGCCCGGGTCGAGGAAGCGCCCGAGGAAGATCGCCGCCTGTTCCGTGGCAACGGGCTGGATCAGATCGGCCTGGCCATCACCCGGCAGGCCCAGTCCAACGACCTGGCCATTTCCGACGGCGTGACCGACCTGCTGGACAGCGTGCGTGCCAGCCTGCCTGAGGGCACCGAACTGGTCGTCGGCTCGGACAATTCGGTCTTCACCTCGCACGCCATCGACGAGGTCTGGATCACCATCGGCATCTCGATGGCGCTGGTGGCCCTGGTCAACTTCATCTTCCTGGGTTCGCTCAGGGCGGCGCTGATCCCCTCGGTGGTGGCCCCGATCTGTCTGCTGGCGACCTTTATCGTCCTGGCTCCGCTGGGCTTTTCGCTGAATCTGCTGACCCTGCTGGCGCTGGTTCTGGCCATCGGTCTGGTGGTCGATGATGCCATTGTGGTGACCGAGAACATCCAGCGCCGTCTGGACCACGGCGAGCCGCCTCTGGTCGCCGCCGAACGGGGGGCGCGTCAGGTGTTCTTCGCGGTCGTGGCCACGACGATCGTGCTGCTGGCCGTGTTCGCGCCATTGCTGTTCCTGCCGGGTTATGTCGGACGGCTGTTCGTGGAACTGGCCGCTGCCATTGCGGCGGCGGTGGCCTTCTCGGCCTTCCTCGCCCTGACCTTGTCGCCCATGCTGGCATCCAAGATCCTGCGGCCCGTTACGACAGGTGGCTGGCTGGCCCGCCGGGTCGACTGGGGTATGGACAAGCTGAAGAACTCCTATGGCAACTCGCTGCAGGCCCTGCTGGGCAAGCGGATCGCCGTGGTCGGGGTCGCGGGCCTGATCCTGCTGGTCGGGGCCGGGGCCGCCGCCATGTTCCTGACCCTGCCTAACGAGCTGGTGCCCGGCGAGGACCGGGGACGCGTGACCGTGCGTGTGTCGGGTCCAGAAGGCGCGGGCTTCGACTATACGCGCCGTATCATGCTGGGGCTGGAGCCTATCCTCGCTGAATACCGCGCCAACGGCGAGGCGGAGAGCTATCTGATCTCGGCTCCAGGCTTCGGGGGCGGGAGCTTCAACTCCGGCAATGCCGTGCTGACGCTGAATGACTGGGCCGAACGCGATCGCTCTGCCGACGAGATCGCGCAGGAATTGAACGGCAAGCTGCGCAGCCAGACGGATGCTCAGGTCAACGCGAGCGTTCCAGGAGCCTTCCAGCGCGGCGGGGGCAACTCCAACTCGGTGGAAATGGTGGTCACCGGGGCCGAGTATCGGGACATCTTCAACTGGCTGCAGCCCGTACTGGCGGCGTCGCTGGAGAACCCGGGCTTCTCGCGCCCGCGCTTGAACTATGAACCTAATTCGCCCCGTCTGCTGGTCGATGTCGATCCGGAGAAGGCGGCGGCGCTCGGTGTGTCGGCCCAGTCGATCGGTCGGACGCTGGAGACCATGTTCGGGTCGCGCCGTGCCACGACTTACCTACGCGGCGGTCAGGAATACGATGTGATCCTCCAGACCGAGCGGGATGACCGGCGCACGGTCGAGGATCTGGAAGCGCTCTATGTCGCGACAGGCAGCGGCCAGCTTGTGCCCCTGTCGGCCGTGGTGACAACCCAGACCAGTGGCGACACGCCTGATCGTCGTCGCCTGGATCGCCAGCGTGCCATCACCCTCTCGGCCGACCTCAATCCCGGTACCACCATCGCCGATGCGACCGAGTTCCTTGAGCAGGTGTCGCGTGAACAACCCCAGGGCGTAGTGGCAACCCAGTGGGGTGGCGCGGCGCGGGATCAGCAGGAAGCGGGCGGAGCCGTCGCTGCTGCGTTCGGCCTGGCCCTGTTACTGGTCTTCCTGGTGCTGGCGGCACAGTTTGAAAGCTGGATTACCCCTGCAGTGATCATGCTGACCGTGCCCCTCGCGGCGGCAGGCGGTCTGTTCGGTCTGGTGATGGCGGGCTCCAGCCTGAACATCTATTCCCAGATCGGGCTGATCATCCTGATCGGCGTGGCCGCCAAGAACGGCATCCTGATTGTGGAGTTTGCCAACCAGCTGCGCGACCAAGGACGGTCGATTTCGGAGGCGATCATCGAATCGTCCACCCTGCGTCTGCGGCCCATCATCATGACCTCGATTGCCACCGCCTTCGGGGCCCTGCCTCTGGTGCTGTGGCAGGGCGCGGGCGCGGGTAGTCGCCAGACCATCGGCGTTGTGATTTTCGCCGGTGCCATGTTCGCCACCCTGCTGACGCTCTTCGTCGTGCCGGTGATCTATGGCGTGCTGGCTCGTTTCACCAAATCGCCAGAGTACACCGCCCGCAAGATCGAGGCCTGGGAGGCGGAAGAGATCAGGGGCGCGCCGCCGGCTCCGGCGGAGTAGTTGCAGTTGTTGGGGCGGGGGCGGGCGCATAGCCCGTCTCCACCTTCAGAAAGGCGATGACGTCGCGGCGGTCGGTGGCGTCCGGGATGCCGGCAAAGCTCATCTTCGTGCCCTTCAGGAAGGTGCGCGGATTCTCCAGCCAGTTGTTCAGGTGATCCGCGTCCCAGACGAAGCCCGCCTGTTTCACTGCGGTCGAATAGTTGTAGCCCTCGGCCGCGCCCGCTGCCCGACCGAAGACCCCATACAGATTTGGCCCCGTCATGTTCGGCCCGCCCTCGGTGATGGTGTGACACGAGCGGCAACGGGCGAAAACGCGCTGACCATTGGCCAGGTCGGCGGCGTCGTAGGGCGCGGGCAGGGTGGCCAGCAGGGCCGTCTTCTGCTCCGCCGTCAGGGCAGGGCGCGCGGGACGCGCGGGCTCCTGGCTCGCCTCCTGATTACAGGCCGCCAGGGCCAGTCCGGTGATCGTCAGGACAATGAGGGCGCGGGTCATGCAGGGCTCCGGAGCTATGGGTTGGTGATACCGCAACCGCGCGAGCGGGCAAGCGGCCTGCGACGCCGCGACGGGGTGGACGTGAACCCATCGCGCCTGATAATCACTGTCAACTGAAGGCGCGGATCCGCGTCAGCGTCGATCAGAGTATCTATGTCCGAACCCACCAAGCTCAGCCAGGCTCGTCCCGGTGACCGCGGCTCTATCCTCAAGGTCGGCGACCATTGCCACCATCAAGATCACGCGCTGGAGCTGGAACGGCGCCTGCTGGAACTGGGCTTCGTCGAGGGGGCCGCTATCGAACTGCTGCACGAGGGACTGTTCGGGGGTGATCCGATCGCCCTGAAGGTAGACGACATGCGCGTGGCCCTGCGCCGGCACGAGGCCGCCAGCATCACCATTCAACTCGACAACGCGGCGACGACCTGATGGACATGGCCCTGCGTACGGCGCGGATCGCGCTGGTCGGTAATCCCAACAGCGGCAAGACCGCCCTGTTCAACGCCCTGACGGGCGCGCACCAGAAGGTGGCCAACTATGCGGGCGTGACCGTCGAGCGCAAGGAAGGCCTGATCCGAGCCACCAGTGGCCGGACCCTGTCCATACTGGACCTGCCCGGCACCTATTCGCTGCGCGCTCGTAGCCCTGACGAGGAGGTCACGCGCGACGCCGTATTGGGCCGACTGGTGGGTGAAGCGGCACCTGATGTGATCGTGGCCGTGGCCGATGCGACCAATCTGCGGTTGGTCCTGCGCCTGATCCTGGAGCTGAAGGCGGTGGGGCGCCCGATGGTCCTGGCCGTCAACATGTACGACATCGCTCAGCGTCAGGGCTTGCGCATCGACCTGGATGGCCTGTCGAGGGAGCTGGGCGTGCCGGTCGTGACCACGGTGGCGACGCGGCGGCGTGGCATCGACGACCTTATCGCTCAGGTCGAGACGCTCGCGACATCCTCGGACGTAGCAACCGCGACCGAGGGCGAATGGCACGCCCCCGACGCCGCCGAACTGCGCGCTGCTCACCGTAACGCCGAACGCATCATGCGGGCCTGCGTCCGCCCACCCGAACGCCCCGACACCCTGACGGGCAGGATCGACGGCGTGCTTCTGCATCCCGTCGGCGGATTGGTCATCCTGCTGGCCCTGCTATTCGTCATGTTCCAGGCGGTGTTCAGCTGGGCCACGCCTCTCATGGATCTGATCGATGCCGGCTTCATCGGCCTGGGTGGACTGGTTGCGACCGTGGTTCCGGACGGTCTGTTGCAGAGCCTAATCGTCGATGGCCTGATCGCCGGCGTCGGCAGCGTGATCATCTTCCTGCCCCAGATCGTGATCCTGTTTGCCTTCATCATCCTGCTGGAAGATTTCGGCTACATGGCCCGCGCGGCCTTCCTGATGGATCGGATCATGGGCGGGGCGGGTCTGCACGGTCGCGCCTTCATTCCTCTATTGTCCAGCTTCGCCTGCGCCATTCCGGGTGTGATGGCGACACGAGTGATCGACAGCAAACGCGACCGCCTGACGACCATCATGGTCGCGCCGCTGATGACCTGTTCGGCGCGGATACCGGTCTACACCCTGATCATCGCGGCCTTCATTCCGAACGAGACCGTCTGGGGTTTCGCCAATCTGCAGGGCCTGGTGATGTTTGGCCTGTATGCGGCGGGCATCGTCAGCGCCCTGACCGTCTCCTTCGTCATCCGTCGCATCTTGTGGCGCGGGCAGGTCGAGCCGTTCATGATGGAGCTGCCGGCCTACAAGCTGCCGGGCACCAAGTCGGTGCTCATCAACCTGTGGCTCCGGGCCAGGATCTTCCTGACGCGGGCGGGCAAGATCATCCTGCCGCTTATGGTGCTGGTCTGGGTGGCCTCGACCTTCCCCCATCCGCCCGAAGGCGCGACCGGCCAAGCCATCGAATACAGTTTCGCCGGCATGATCGGAAAGACGCTGGAGCCCATCTTCGCCCCTATCGGCTTCAACTGGCAGATGGTCATCGCCCTTGTCCCCGGCATGGCCGCGCGCGAGGTGGCGGTGGCGGCCCTTGGTACTGTCTATGCCGTGGCCGATGCGGAAGCGGTGGGCAGTGGCCTGGCGGGCCTGTTGGCCGCTCAATGGTCGCTGGCGACGGGCTTGGCCTTCCTGGCCTGGTACGTCTTCGCACCGCAGTGCGCACCGACCCTGGCCGTGGTCAAGCGCGAGACCAACTCCTGGAAATGGATGGCGATCATGATCGTCTACATGTTCGGCCTGGCCTATCTGGCGGCCTTCGTGACCTACCGGGTGGCTGTGGCCCTGGGCGGAGGATAGCGGTCTGACGGACGGTTGTTGGTGATCGTCCGGCCAGGAAATTCTAAGCGATTGCGTCCTTCGTTTGGCTCGCTAAGGTCTGCCAACCGCTGATCTGAAGGACTGTCTCTATGCGACTTCGCGCCGTCTCACTTGCTGCCATTCTCGCCGTCATTTCCCCGGCTGTTGCTCTTGCCCAGGCCCCGGCCGTGCCGTCGGAGAACGTCGCAGCCGCGCAGGCAGCAGAGCTCCGCGCCGCGCCCGTCGCCGAACTGGTCTCCGAGGTCAACATCCCCTGGTCGCGGTTTCAGTTGGACAACGGCCTGACCGTGATCGTGCACGAGGATCGCAAGGCGCCGGTCGTCGCAGTGTCGGTCTGGTATAATGTCGGCTCGAAGGATGAGCCCGCCGGTTCGACCGGCTTCGCTCACCTGTTCGAACACCTGATGTTCGGCGGATCCGAGAATGCGCCTGGCAGCTATCTGGGCCGTATGCGCAATCTGGGCCCATCAAATCTGAATGGCACCACCTGGTTTGACCGCACCAACTATTTCCAGACGGTCCCGACGCCCGCGCTGGAGCAGGCCCTGTTCCTGGAAAGCGACCGCATGGGCTACCTGCTAGGCGAGGTGGGACAGGAGGTGCTCGATCTGCAACGCGGCGTCGTCCAGAACGAGAAGCGTCAAGGCGACAACCAGCCCTACGGCCTGTTCGAATATGCCCAACTGGAAGCCCTGTTCCCCGAGGGGCACCCCTACCGCCACTCCACCATCGGCTCAATGGCCGATCTGGACGCCGCCAGCCTGGAGACTGTGCGCAACTGGTTCCGCGACAAGTACGGACCGAACAATGCCGTCGTCGTTCTGTCGGGCGATATCGACGAGGCGACCGCGCGTCCTCTGATGGAGCGTTATTTCGGCACGATCGCGCGGGGCCCCGTAAACACGCCGGCCCAGGCCGATGTCCCAACCCTGGCCGCACCGATCGTGGCGACCATGCAGGACCGGGTGGCCAACACGCGTCTGACCCGCAGCTGGGCCGTGCCTGGCATGCTGAGTGATGATGCCGTGCCGCTGTCGGTAGCGGCCTCGGTGCTGGGCGGGCTGGCCTCCTCTCGCCTGGACAACCAACTGGTGCGCGGCGAGCAGATGGCCGTGTCGGCGTCGTCGTCTCTGTCGGATTTCCAGCGTGTCGGCATCTTCGACATCTCGGTTGACGTGAAGCCGGGCCAGGACGCCGCCGAGGTCGGACGCCGCCTGGATGCCATAATCGCCGATTTTATCGCCAATGGTCCGACCGACGAAGAGGTCGCTCGCGTCGCCACTCGCTATGTCTCGGGCCGGATCCAGAGCCTGGAGCAGGTCAACGGCAAGGCCAATGTTCTGGCCGAAGGTCAGCTGTATGCCGGGGATCCGGACGACTACAAGAAGGAGCTGGCCGAATACGCCTCGGTGACGCCGGCCGAGGTGACGGCTGCAATGCAGCGCTGGCTGACCCGCCCCGTCTTCGACATGACCATCGCCCCCGGAGAGCGCGAGGCCTATGTGGAGGCTGCTGCCGCGCCGTCGGGTGCCGATCCGGTACCGGCCGCTGAAATCCAGCGTGTGGCCCGCGATCCGATGCCGTCGATCGGCCAGGTGCCGGATCTGGAGTTCCCGGCCGTGGAACGGACAACCCTGTCGAATGGCCTGAAGGTGGTTTACGCCCAGGTAGACACTGTGCCGGTAACGCGCGTGGGCATCGATTTCGACGCCGGCTATTCCGCCGACCGTGCCGACCGTCTGGGGGCCCAGGCCATGATGCTGGACCTGCTGGATGAAGGCACGACAACACGCGATGCCAACCAACTGGCTCAGGAAGAAGAACGTCTGGGAGCCTCGATCAATGTCGGTGCGTCCATGGACCGGACCTCTGCCGATCTGTCGGTCGTGACTGCCAACCTGGCCCCGTCGCTGACCCTTCTGTCGGATGTCGTGCGTAACCCGGCCTTCGCCCCGTCAGAAGTCGAGCGTATTCGTGCCTCGCGGTTGTCGGGCCTTGCCAGCGAACGCACCAACCCCGGGGCCATCGCCGCCCGAGCCCTGCCGCCGCTGATCTATGGCGCGGACAGTCCCTATGGCCGATCGTTCACTGGATCGGGTGATGAGGCGACCCTGACGGCTCTGACCCGCGCCGATCTGGTCGCCGAGCACAAGGCCTGGGTCCGGCCGGACAATGCGACCATCTTCGTCGTTTCGGACCTGCCCCTGTCGGATGTCACGCCGCAGCTGGAAGCGGCCTTCGGCGACTGGCGCGCCCCTTCTGTGGCCAAAGGCACCAAAGACTTTTCCACCACCGTTCCCGCTACAACCAGTCGCATCGTCCTCATCGACCGTCCGCAGTCGCCGCAATCGCTGATCTATGGCGGTGCTGTGCTGCCTGCATCCGGCACAGATGATCTGCTGGCGCTCAATGCCGCCAATGTGACGCTGGGCGGAGACTTCCTCTCGCGCATCAACGCCGACCTGCGTGAAACGAAAGGCTGGTCCTACGGGGTGCGCGGTGGTGTCAACCCGTTCCAGCAGCGCGTACCCTACATCATCAATGCGCCGGTGCAGGCCAACCGCACCGGCGAATCGATCGCCGCTCTGATTGCCCAGTACGACCGCTTCCTGAAAACCGACGGCGTCACGCCACAGGAGCTGGAGCGGACGATCAACGGCAATACCCGCTCGCTGGCGGGTGGTTTCGAAACCTCGGCCCAGATCATGGGGGCCTTGCGGTCCAATGCCCTGTTCGGTCGTCCAGACGACTACCAGGCCACGCTGGCCAGCCGTACTCGTGCTCTGACAGCCGCTCAGCTGGATGCTGAGGCCCGCCAGATCATCAAGCCGGATCAGTTCGTCTGGGTGGTCGTGGGTGACGCCTCGGTCGTGCGTCCGCAACTGGAGGCTCTGGGGCTGCCCATCGAGGACCAGCCGATCCAGTAGCGGGCCACGACGACACGGCGGCCCGGCTTGAAGGCTTAGGGTCGCCGTATCGACCGCCGGCGGCGGTAGGCTTTCAGGACGGCACGGCGCAGGGTCTAGCGGCGGCGGCTGATCGTCTGCGGTATCGCGTGCAGCCCTGGCGATCTCGTCAACCTGACTGGCTCCAGACGTCCAGATCGCTCTCGCGGCCTATCAAAGCCAAGCCGCTAGCAATAGACTCAAACTCACCGCCGGTCTCGATCCGATCCGTGCCGAACCGTTTGTAAAAGATGTTTCTGACCGCAGGTACGAACGAAGTGCCGCCTGTCAGAAAGACCCTGTCGATCTGCTCAGTAGCCAATCCAGATTTCTCGATCGCTTCATCCACCGCGACTTCGATCGCAGCCAGTTCGGGCGCAATCCAGTGTTCGAACTGCGACCGCTTCACGGGGGTCTCAATCAGAACCGAGCCTGCCTTGAACCGGAAGGTCGCCTCGTCGTCATGTGAAAGCGCCATCTTGAGCGCAGAGACCGACTGGTAAAGCGCGTAGCCGTGGTTGTCGTCGAGGATCTCGATCAGGCGATCGAGCTTTTCAGGCTCGGTCGCGGTGCGTGCCAGGGCGCGGATATCGCGCATGTCCTTTGAGGCGCGTAGCAGCGCCAGCTGATCCCACCGTGCGAATGCAGCATAGTAGCGTTGGGGGATCGGCAGCGTCTTTCCGAACGTGTGGTACTGCCCGCCCTTGCCGAGTTCAGGGGAAACCAGATGGTCGATGATGCGATAGTCGAACGCGTCGCCGGCAACGCCGACTCCCGACTGGGCGAGCGCTTTCGAACGCAGACCCTGGTCGGACTGTTCGAAGCGGATGATCGAGAAGTCGCTGGTTCCGCCGCCGAAGTCTGCGACCAGCACATTGGCGTCGGTCTTGAGCGTTCGGGCAAAGAAGAAGGCGGCCCCTACCGGTTCATAGGCATACCGAATGTCCGTAAAGCCAAGACGCGCGAACGCGGCTTCGTAGCGTTTCAGCGCCAGTTGTTCATCGGGTGCGCCACCCGCGAAAGTGACCGGTCGACCGACGATCACGCGCGCGGGCAGGTCCGCCATGGCCTCTCCGCCATGAAGGCGCAGCCTCAGCAGAAAGGCCGCAAGCAGGTCCTCGAATGCGTAGCGCCGATTGTCGATGACGGTCTCGGTAAACGCAGCGCTCGCGGCGAAGGTCTTGAATGACTGGATAAACCGGGTTTCCAGCGCTTCTTCGACATAGGCATCAATGGCCCAGGGACCAGCTTCCACCAGCCGCCGAGGCGGTTCAGCGCCTACGGCCGGTTCGACCTGAAAGCTCAAGGTGGAGCGGAATGCGGTCAGTTCACCGGTCGGCGCATCAAACCGGAGAACGAGCGCGTGGCCGTCGGCGCCTGTGACGGCGACCACGGTATTGGTCGTGCCAAAGTCGATCCCTACCGTCTGCGGGGTCTGACGGGTCATGCTGCTCTCTTCGGTCGGTGGGCGGCGTAGCTAGCGCAATCGCGCCCAGAAAGCTGCATGGGTTGCCGATGTATATGCCGACCTTGAAGATAGCTGTGACGAAAATCGCTGACGGCACGCTGCGGGTGCTCGACGCTATCGGCCGCGCTCTCTAGAGCTTCGGCATGACCCGACAATGGACCATCGACGCCTTCGCCGATCAGGTTTTCCTGGGCAACCCGGCTTGCGTCGTCGAGCCTCTCGCGGCGTGGCCGGCTGATGCCGCGCTCCAGGCCGTTGCGCGCGAGAACAATCAGTCCGAGACCGCCTTTCTGCGCCTGACCGGCAAGCCATCGCACTATGATCTCCGCTGGTTCACACCTTCGATGGAGGTGGATCTTTGCGGGCACGCGACCCTGGCAGCAGCCAGTGTTCTGCTGCACGAGCTGGCCTTGGATGCAGCACAGGTGACGTTTTCTACCCGGTCCGGCGCGCTGACGGTTCGGCGTCACGAGGGCGGCTACGAGATGGATTTCCCGGCCAATCCGCCGCGACGCCTGCAGACTCACCCAGGTCTGGCCGAGGCGCTGGGGGTCGAGCCGGTCGAGATCTGGGCCGGGCGGTATCTCGTCGCGATCCTGGATAGTGAAGTTGCAGTCAGGCGACTGGCCCCGGATATTGATTCCGTCTCCAGGCTGACGGCCCATGCGGAAGAGGCGGGGCAGGTGGTCGTCTGTGCCTTGTCTGACACGCCGGGTGTTGATGTGATCGACCGCTTCTTCGCGCCGGGATGCGGCATTGATGAGGATCCCGCTACCGGTTCCGCGCACTGCATTCTGGCGCCTCTGTTTGCCGAGCGATTGGGCCGGACCCGGCTGTCGTTTTACCAAGCCTACCCGGAACGGGGAGGCAGGATTGAAACTGAAGTTGCGGGCTCCAGAGTTCTTATTCGCGGCAGAGCCGTGACGGTGATTGAAAGTCGCTGGCGCAGCCCCCTTCTCGAGGTAGGTCCATCAAGTGGCACGACGTCACGCTGAACCAAGGCGAAGGCCGAGGATGTGAGGATCGGCAGAGGCCTGATCCGGCGCGTCAGTTGTTGAACGCCTCTGACACGCGGCCGTCATCACGCTATTATCAGCGCGATCATCATCCCGGCGACAAAGAGGAACAGACCAGATGGCACTGACAGGACGCGCCCTGCGATCGACAGTTCAGGAAGACGGCACTCTGAAGCTTTCGCTGGAGCCGCTGGTCATTGGCGATCTCGGGCCGGACGAAATTGTAGTCAGGGTGGAGGCTGCTCCGATCAATCCCAGCGATCTGGGGTTGTTGCTCGGACCGGCCGATGTCAGCTCAATGCGCGTCGCGGATAAGTCCGACGGCCCGGAACTGGTGTTCGATATTCCAGAGCCGCGTCGAGCGGGGCTCGCGGTCCGCATCGGAAAATCGTTGGCTGTGGGCAATGAGGGCGCGGGGACCGTTGTGGCAGCAGGCTCTGACGGTCAGGACTGGATCGGTCGCCGGGTGGGATTGATCGGCGGCGGCATGTACGCTGACCTGCGAAAGATCAGAACACGCGACGCTCTGGCGCTGCCAGACGGGGTCACACCCGCACAGGGCGCGGCACTGACCGTCAACCCGATGACGGCGCTGGGGTTCGTAGAGACCGCACGCGCAGAGGGTCATTCGGCAATCGTTCACACCGCAGCGGCATCCAGCCTCGGTCGGATGCTGCAGCGGATCTGCACGAGCGACGGTATGGGGCTGGTCAATGTGGTGCGGTCTGAGGAACAGGTTGCGCTAATGCGGGATATTGGCGCGACCCACGTGCTGAACAGCCGCGATGACGACTTCCGCCACAAATTGATCGAGGCGATCACCGAGACCGGCGCGACGGTGGCGTTCGACGCCATCGGAGGCGGATCGCTGGGAAGTGACATCATGCGGGCCATGGAAAAGTCGGCCGCCCAGAGGATGACTGATTACAGCCCCTACGGGTCCGCCACCTTCAAGCAGCTTTATATTTATGGAGCTCTCGATCTTTCTCCCACGACCCTGGACCGTCTGCAGTTCGGCTTCCAATGGAGCGTAGCGGGCTGGCTTCTGACGCCCTTCCTGCAGAAAGCCGGTCCAGAGACCGTCGCCCGACTCAGAAAGCGGGTGTTCGACGAGCTGACCTCCACGTTTGCCACGCACTACACGCGCACGATCGGACTGGCCGAAGCGCTCGATCCGGCGGTGGTGAAGGCCTACGAGCGCAAGGCGACCGGAGAGAAGTTTCTCATTGATCCAACCCTCAACTGAGGCTCGGGCGAGACCTGCCAGTTGCCGAGGCACCGGTAGGTCGTCACCCGATCTTTGCTGCGCCCGCCGCTCCCCCAACTCGCAGAACCGATGTTGAATGTCTGACCTGCCGCCACTCATCGTTACTGCGGCCCTGGATGACGGGGCGTTCGCCTGGTTTGAGGACTTGCGCCAGTCGCACTTCCCGCGTCTTCGCAACAAGGTGCCCGCCCACCTGACCCTCTTTCACGCTCTACCCGGCGAACATGAGCGTGAGGTAGCCCGGACTCTCAAGGCGGCCTGCCAAAGGCGATCTGCCTTTCCGCTGGACGTTCGAGGCCCATGGTCCCTCGGTCGCGGGGTGGCCTACAAGCTTGCATCGTCCGACCTGGAAGGGTTGCGCAAAGAGCTGGCCGAATCCTTTTCACCGTGGCTGACGCGCCAGGACAGCTCACCGTACCGACCGCACATCACCGTCCAGAACAAGGTAGAACCCGACGAGGCTCGCCTGCTGCTCGAGACGCTGCAGCTCGAGTTCGAGCCGTTTCAGATCTTCGCTGAAGGCCTGATGCTCTGGCGTTATCTGGGAGGACCTTGGGCGCTGGTTGAGCGATTTGAGTTCGAAGCGCCCTGAACCCTGAAGTAGCTTTGAGGCTCAGAAGAGCGGGCTGTGGTCACCGGTCATGAACGTTTGTGCCGACAGAGCTCGCCTGTCGAACAGCCTCATAGGCATGGGTGAAATTGGACAGGGTCTCTGGTGTGAGGCCTGCAAGGTTGATGCGTCCGGAGGGCGCGCAGTAGATCGCATGGGTCTCGCGCAGGCGTGCCACCTGACCCGGAGTCAGAGGTAGCGAAACGAACATGCCGTGATGACCGTCGAGCGCGGCGAGGTTGGTCGCTTGGCTCGCCAGGGCCTTCCGCATGCCAGCCAGACGCTGGCGCATCGTCTCAAGCTCGGCCTCCCATTGGGCGCTCAAGGCTGCATCCTGGAGAATGACGCGGACGACAGCAGCCCCGTGATCCGGGGGCATGGCCCAGCTCGCTCCTGCCAGGGCAAGGATGTTGGAGGCCGCGTTCGCCAGATGAAGGGGATCCCGCGCGAGGACAAACAGGGCACCTGTGCGCTCCCGGTAAAGTCCAAAATTCTTGTCGCAGGAGTAGGCCACCAAGGCTTCCGGGGCCGCCTCGAGGACGCGACGCATGCCGGCGGTATCCGGTTCGAGCCCCCTGCCCAGACCCTGGTAGGCCAGGTCGATAAGGGGGATTAGTCCTCGTCTCTCGATCAGCCTGGCCAAAGTGGCCCACTGATCAAGGCTAGGGTCGGCCCCGGTGGGATTGTGGCAGCAAGCCTGCAGCAGAACCGCATCGCCGGGGCGGGCGGTCTCGAGCGCCGCCATCGTCGCATCGAAATCTGCGGTCTGTGTCGTGGCGTCGAAACAGCCGTATCGCTCCAGGCGGAGCCCGGCGGCCTGGAAGATCTGCGGATGGTTCGGCCAGGTCGGATCGCCGATGAACACCCGCGCACCCGGCCGGCCCGAGGCCAGAAGATCCGCAGCAAGGCGCAGGGCACCTGTGCCTCCCGGGGTCTGGGCACCGAACACTCCCGCCGTTCCCCGAGAGCCGAAGATGATCGGCTTCAGGGCGTCCAGAAACCCGACATCTCCCTGGGGACCGAGGTAGGACTTGGTGTCCTGCATCTCTAAAAGGTGCCTCTCCGCCGCCTTGACGGCACCGAAGACGGGGGTTCGCCCGTGCTGGTCACGATAGACCCCGACGCCGAGATCCAGCTTGTGCGGCCGGGCGTCGGCCCGGCAGGCTCCAATCAGAGCCAGCAGTCCGTCCGGTTCATGGGGTGACAGCCCGCCAAATACGGACTGCGAAGCCGCATCGGTCATGTCTGGACCTCGCCAACGTGAGCGACGAACGAGGGGCTGACCGACTGGACCTCGGTCCCCGTGCGGCGGAACCCGCTCTGACTGCGCCAGATCAGCTGGGCGGCAAGTCCCACCGTGACGGCCGCGGCGAACCCGGCCGAGAATGGGGCGGTGGCTTCGATGGGGTCTGGCACGGGGACGTCAGGATGGATGGCGCTGGTCAAGATGCCCCCTTTGCGGGTTATGAGGTCTCGGTCGCCTGCCTGGCTTCCTCCTCTGCAAGGCTGATCAGTTCGCCTGCGAGATCGGGATCCTCGCTGGAGCAAACCCCCAGGATCAGGGCGCTGTCGCAGTCCTTGCAGACGTAGGCGTGGCTCATGGAGCTATCGAGATAGATGCCCTGTCCGGCCTGAAGGACGACGGGGGTGTAAAACTCCAGATGGACCTCGATCGCGCCCTCCAGAACGAAGACGAACTCCTCGCCCTTGTGCCGCACCGCGTCGCCGAAGGTGCCGATGTCCCCGGTACGGACGCGGGTCATGATGGGGACCATCCGCTTCTGGCGAAGATCGGCGCAGAGATATTCGTAGTCGTAGTTCGGCGTCGCGATGTGGACGGAGTTGCCCGTCGTGGTCAGGCTTCGCCGGCCCATGACCTGTGAAGCTGACGCCGTCTCGCCCGCAGGCTCGCCCTGGGCCAGGAACTCGGTCATGGTCAGGCCCAGCCTGGCGGTAAACTGTTGCAGCTTGTCGTAGGTCAGCGACAGCTTGTCTGTCTCGACCTTGGCCAGGGTCGACAGGGGTATGCCGACGACCGCACTCATCTCGCGCAGGGTCCAGCCGTTGCGTTGCCGGACGATCCTGATGAGGCTGCCCAGGGTACCGCTGTCGTTCGCCATCATGTCCTGCCCTTCCGGCCCCGGGCCGGGTCATGCGCGCCGAGGCTCCCGACTGGCCACGACCTCGATCTCCACGCGAGCATCCGGTAGCACGAGCTGAGAAATCACGCACGAGCGGGCGGGGAACGGGGCCGGAAGGCGTTGCGCATAGACAGCGTTGAAGGCGGCGAAGTCTGCAGGATCCGTCAGCCAGATCGTCGTCTTGATCACATGGTCGAGCCCCAGGCCGGCCTCTTCCAGAATAGACTGGATCGCGTCGAAGGTGACTTCGGTCTGGGTCGTGATGTCTCCCTCGACCCGGCCACCGACCAGTGCCAGTTGCCCCGACACGAAAACGAGCCCGCCGGTCTCGAGTGCGGGTGAAAGGGGGATCGTCGCCCCGCCCGGGCCGATCAGGGGTTTGCCGTGGATTTTCACAGAGCGACCTTTCTCATTTTGGCCGTGTCGCGAAAGCGGCGGGGGGACAGATCAGCGGCGCTGACACCTTCGGCGGCGATATCGGCTGGAACCTCGCCCCCGCACGCCAGGGCGGCGGCCAGGCGCGCCCACGCCGGGGCGGTCTGGATGCCGTAGCCGCCTTGGCCAACCGACCAGAACAGGCCGCTGATCTCGGGATCGAAGCCAATGACGGGTTCACGATCCGGCGCAAAGGTGCGCAGGCCTGCCCAGCTGTGATTGACGCGCTCAACCTCGAGCGCGAGCGCCGACTGCACCCGGTCCACGCCTATGGCGATGTCGAGCTCTTCGGGCTGGACATCGCAGGCCTCGACGAGCGTCTCGTCAGCCGGTGATATCAGGAGTTTGCCCGCATCCGGCTTGAAGTAAAACTGTTCCTCGACATCGATCACGGCGGGCCAGGCGGCGATGTCGGTTCCGGTCGGAGGATCGACGAGGACAGCGGTGCGACGCAGCGGCTGAAGGCCCAGGGCCTGCGCACCCACACTGGTCCCGACCAGGTCTCCCCACGCTCCGGCGGCATTGACCAGTACCGGGGCGGTAATGGCCTGTGCGCCCAGGTCGACCATCCACATGCCGCCCGTCCGCTGGATCGTGGGGTCGCCGACATCGGTCAGCAGGCTGGCACCGCGCGCCCGGGCACCACGAAGAAAGCCCTGGTGCAGGGCATCGACGTCTATGTCCTGGGCATCCTGATCGAGTGCCGCTGCGGCCACATAGTCCGGCTTGAGGAGAGGAATGGACTGCAGGGTGCTGGTGACATCGACCATGCCGATCGTGCCGCCAGAGCGGCGAATGTCGCCTATCATCGCCTCAAGAAGATCCAGTTGATCGGTACGCGCGATGTACAGGGCACCGCGCGGTGTGAGCAGGCGGCCTTGTGCAAACCCTCCGGGGGGCGCCGAGAAGAAGTTCCGGCTGGCCCTTGTCAGGGCACGGACGGCACGCCCTCCATAACTGGGAGCGAACAGGGCGGCCGAGCGGCCAGTGGCATGATGGCCCGGCAAGGGCTCGCGTTCGATCAGGCAGACTCGCGCGGTGTCGGCTAGCTCGTAGGCGACCGAAGCACCGGCCATACCCGCGCCCACAACGATGAAGTCGTATTCCATTGCGCTCCGGTACCCCAGAAGAAGACAGGCTTTCGGCAGAGCCGGAGAGCGCGTCCAGGTTCGCAAATCCTGAACCAGCAATATCGTCTATAGCAAGAGACTTTTTCTCTTGACAGAAAAATGACGTGACTGATTGTGGTCTGACATATTCGAGGGGATCCACCATGACGAATGCCTGTCGTATCCATCGCACGCGTATCGGGCTTGCGACCCTCATGGCCTCGACGGCGCTGTGCGCCGCGCCGGCACTTGCCCAGAGCGCGCCACCGCCAGACGACGTCTCGGTTCTGGGAGACATCATCGTCACGGCGCAGAAACGGGAGGAGCGGGCCAGCGAAACCCCCCTGTCCCTGTCGGTCCTGACGGGAGAGGCCCTGCAAGCGACCGGCGCAACCCAGTTGGCGGATTTCGCAGCCACCGTGCCTGGCCTGTCCTTCACCACCAATGGCGTAGGGCAGGGCCAAATCAACCTGCGGGGCGTGACGACCGGCCTGAACGTCGGGTCCACGGTGGGCATTTATGTCGACGAAGTGCCCTACGGTTCCAGCACCTCTTTCGCCGGTGCCGCCCAACTGGCGCTGGATGTCGGACTGTTCGACCTGGACCGGGTGGAGGTCCTGCGCGGTCCGCAAGGTACCCTCTACGGTGCCAGCACGATGGGCGGACTGCTGAAATACGTCACCCAACGGCCTGATCCGAGCCGTTTCAGCGGCGGGCTGCGGGGAGGGGTCTCGACAACGGCGCATGGCGGCATTGGCTATGACCTCGCCGGTGCCGTGAACACGCCGTTTGCTGGCGATATGGCAGCCCTAAGGCTGAACGGCTTCTATACCCGCGACGGCGGCTTTGTGGACAACCGACAGACCGGCGAGGAGGACGTCAACCAGTCGGATGTCTACGGCGGACGTGCCGATGTCGTGTTCAATCCTACGGATGCCCTGTCGATCCGCCTGACGGGTTTTGCTCAGGAAATCAGGCGCGATGGCTCTGGCTCGGTCGACTTCGTCGGTGCGACAAACGAACCTGTCGATGGCGAGTACGACCAGCGGCGCTTTGCCGAACCTTTCGACCAGTCGTTCCGGCTGGCCAGCGCCGTGGTCGATTACGATTTCGGACCCATGCAACTCACCTCGGTCACCAGCTACCAAACCAGCGATGCCGATTACGTCACCGATGTCTCGGCCCTCTATGTGCCTTTGCTGGGCGGGTTCGGCCTGTCGCTCGGGTCAACGCTTCTGGTCAAGGCCGTTGAAACCGAGAAATTCACTCAGGAAGCCAGACTGGCGGGCAGCGTCGGTGCGTTCGACTGGATCGTCGGAGGCTTCTACACCCGCGAAGACAGTTTCCAGCTGCAGACCCTGCCCGCGACGGATCCCACCGGGGCTCCCTTTCCGCTGAACCTGCTCACGGCGGAGCTTCCAAGTCTCTATGAGGAAGTGGCCGCGTTCGGAACGGTGACATGGCATGTGACCGACCGTCTCGACCTGTCCGGGGGGCTGCGGTACGCGACCAATGACCAGACCTATGAACAGAACGCCTCGGGCTTGCTGGGTGGGCCCGCCCCGAAGCGCAGTTCCGACGAGACCGTCACGACCTATCTGGCCAATGCGCGCTATCGTCTGACGGACCGGTCCATTGCTTATCTGCGCTATGCCACCGGCTATCGTCCCGGCGGGCCCAATATGGTGCTCAACGACCCGGTGACGGGAGATCCGCTCGCCCCTCCGACGTTCGCAGCCGACAGCCTGGACAGCTACGAGGCGGGCTACAAGGCCAGCACCGCCGACGGCCGCTTCAGCATTGACGCCGGCGTCTACTATATCGACTGGCAGGATCTGCAGATCGTGGCGCTGCGCAATGGTGTGGGCGTCGTGGCCAATGCCAGTTCCGCAGCCATCAAGGGGGCGGAGCTCACCATCACCACGAGACCCACCGCCGCCCTGTCGCTGGTCGCCGCTGTCAGCCTGCTGGACGCCCAGCTCGACGCCGATTCGCCGGATCTTGGCGGTCTCAAGGGGGACAGCCTGCCGGACAGCCCCGACCTTACGCTTGCTGTCTCGGCGGATTATGGGTTCACCCTGGGTGGCTACGATGCCGACCTGGGAGGTACCGTGCGCTATGTGGATGACCGCGTATCCAGCTTCGACATGAGCGCCGGTACCCCTCAGCATACCCTGCCGGACTATACGACCGTCGATCTGCGCGCCGGTATCGACTTCAGCGGTTTCAGGGCGCAGCTCTATGTGCGCAATCTCTTCGACACCTTTGGCGAGCTGTCCGCCCAGACCAGCTTCTCCGTCGCAGGCGGGCCGATCCAGATTACACCCCTGCGGCCCCGGACCGTCGGCCTGACCGTCACCAAGCGCTTCTAGTCCCCTGGAATGTCCTGATGCCTGACACTGCTGCCACCCCATCGGTCGATGCCGCCAGGATAGACGCGCTCTTCGCCGCGTATGATTCCTGCCATGCGCCTGGGGTCGCGGTCGGGATCGCGATCGGTGGGCGGCCCATCTATCGCAGGGCTTTCGGGCTGGCGAACATCGAGTTGGGCCAGACGCTGTCGCCCGGCATTCGCATGCGGATCGGTTCGACGACCAAACATTTCGCAGCCCTGGCCTATATGCTGCTGGTCGAGGACGGTCTGGCGTCACTCGACGATCCCGTGCGTAGACACATTCCGGAGATGTCGCCCGCCGTCGCCGACGGTGTGACCATGCGCCAGCTGATGAGCCATACCAGCGGCCTGCGCTGTTCGCTGGACCTCTCCATGCAGCTTAACGGGCTGGGGCATTTCATGTCGCATCCGGACACGCTGGATCTGTTTGCAGCCCAGGACACCGTGAACTTCGCGCCGGGGACATCCTGGTCGTATAACAACGGAGGATACACGGCGCTGAGCGTCGCGATCGAGCGGCTGACGGGACAGCGGCTCGAGGATGTGCTGCGCGAGCGGATCTTCCAGCCTGTCGGCATGCACGACACCCTGCTGCGTCGGGTCGACAGCGACTTCGTACCCAACAGCGCGACCCTGCACATGCTGGGAAGGGATGGCAGCTTCACCCGGGACTATCTGGGGATGGAGGTCAGCGGCGAGGGCGGCATGGTTTCCACCGTCGACGACATGCTGCGCTGGATGGCCCACATGGACCATCCTGTGGTCGGAACGCCCGAAACCTGGGCGGCCATGAAGACCCCTTATGTCCTCGAGAACGGCTATTCGACGCGATATGCCCTGGGCCTGTCCGTTGGCGGCTACCGCGGCCAGACCACCATCGAGCACGGCGGCACGGTGATGGGGGGCGGCTGCCAGATGATCAAGGCCGTGGAAGCCGGCCTGGACATCATCGTCATCGCCAACCGGGCCGGCGTGGACGCAATGAGCCTGGCGGACCGGATCATAGACTCCTGCGTTCCTGATCTCGGACCGCCGCTGGATGACCTGCCGGGGGTCAATGTCAGCGGCCTCTACTATGCTGAGGCGACAGGCTCGACCCTGCATCTTCTGGAACACGAAGGTCGCCAACTCATCGGCATGGGCGGTGCCACCATCCCAGCCCGGCGCGACGCTGAAGGCCGACTGCACTCCAGCTACCGGATTTTCGATGCCGTGGTCGAGGCTCCGGCCGGCGAAAGTCAGCCGGACCAGTTGACCTATCGACAGTGGGGGCAGGGGGAGGTGCTGACGCGCCTGGAGCCGGGCCTCAAGCCCGACATCACCGACCGTGACGGCGTATACTCTTCCGCCGCCACCGGCACGACGGCCTTGCTGGAGGTCGCGGAAGACGCTGCGCTGCTCACCTTCGAAGGCCGCTGGCACAGCGTCCGCTATCGGCTGGATCATGTGGGCGGGCCGCTTTGGCGGGTGGTGTCCCTCGATATGGCGCATTTCGGCCTGGGCGGGTTTCTGGAGTTTGATCCCGACGGCGCGGGCTTCGCCTTCAGTGCTGGCCGCACCCGGCGTCTTCGCTTCGAGCGTGGGCCGCTGGCACAGACGGCTGGCAAGCTGGCGCAGAGACCGGCCGACGCATGACACACAGGCCGGAATTGTTTTGTCGTCGTGTGCCAGAGGGGGCTGACCTGTCGTCGCGGGTCAGCTTTTGCTTCCGGCGCGGCGCATGATCCGTCATCCACTCCGGGTGTTCGTGGGGTCCCTGTCCCATGAGACCAACAGCTTTTCCCCGCTGCCGACCAGCCTCAGGGCCTTCGAAGCCGATCTGTTGCACAGGGCAGGGGATCCAGCGACCCTGGCCCAGGCCATGGCCTTTCCCGCCTATGGCGACGCCATAGAGGCGGGAAGGGCGCGTGGACACGAGATCATTGCCGGTCTGTGTGCCTGGACACAGCCGTCCGGCCCGCTGCCGGGCCCAGTGTATGAACGGCTACGCGACGAACTGCTGGCTGACCTGTCCGCGGCGGGCGCGGTAGACCTCGTCATCCTGGTTCTGCACGGCGCCATGATGTCCGACGACCATGACGACTGCGAGGGAGATATCCTTGCCCGGGCCCGCGCCCTGGTCGGTCCAGGCATTCCCATCGGGGCCGTGCTCGACCTGCATGGCAATCTGACGGCACAGATGATCGACAGCGCGACCGTCGTGATCGGATGCAAGGAGTATCCGCACACGGATTACAGGGCGCGGGTGGATGAACTCTATGATCTTCTGGAGCGGACGGCGCGCGGCGAGATCGCGCCGCGTTCCGTCTTTCGTCGGGGGCCGGTCGTCGGTCCGATCGGCACGACGGAAGATCCGATGCGTACGTTTGTCCAGAGCCTGACACAGCGCGAGGGTAGTGACGGCATCCTGTCCGTCTCCATGATGCATGGCTTCCCGTGGTCGGACAGTGCGGACACAGGCACTGCGTCACTGGTGGTCCATGACGGCTCCCGTGCTGATCTGGCCGTGGCTGCCGCAGAGGATGTGCTGGGCAGGTTCGTCGAGATCAGCGCGGCGATGTCGGCGGGCCGTACGCGCGGTATCGACCAGGTGCTGGACGAGGCGGAGCAGTTGCATCCGTCCACCGGTCCGGTGGTCATAGCGGACGGCGCAGACAACCCAGGCGGGGGTGCTGCCTGCGACAGCACCTTCGTCCTCAGGGCCCTAATCGAACGCGGCATCGGCGATGCAGCCCTCGGAATGATCTGGGACCCTCAGGCTGCATTGATTGCCGCAGACGCCGGCGTCGGCGCACGCCTGCCCCTTCGCATCGGCGGCAAGGTCGGCCCCATGTCCGGGGCCCCGATCGACGCCGAAGTGGAAGTCCTGGCGGTCCGTCACGACGCGCGCCAGAAAGGGCTGACCGGAACGCTGAGCGAGCCGCTGGGCCTTGCCGTCGCCGTCCGAGTCGGAGGGATCGAGGTGGTGCTCAACTCCATCCGCCAGCAGGTCTTTTCCCCGGAGTGCTTTACGGCTCTGGGTATCGACCTGTCCCGCAAGCGACTGGTCGTGGTCAAATCGACCCAGCACTTCAAGGCTGCGTTTGCGCCGGTTGCCGGGGCGGTTCTGTACTGCAACGCACCCGGCTCACTGAACATGGACTTGTCCGCTCTTCCATACACGAAGCTCGTCCTGCCAGTCCGAAGCGCCGAGACGCGCGGTCGAGCCGATCCCGGCATCAAGAGAGGGTAATCTGCAGAGGGTGCTACACAATCGCCCGTGATCGACAGGATCCCTGTGGACATTTCGCGTTTGGCGGTATCCGGCGGTTGACACGTTTGGAGCGGGTCACTACATCCCCGCTTCTTCCGAAGGGGGCGGCCGAGAGCCGCGTCTGCAAACACTAATATAAATAAGTGTTTGACATGGAATACCGGGGCGACTACATCGCCGCCTCCGCCGCTCACCGGCGCTAAACAGTGGGGCCGGTTTTTCCGGTCTTGGTCTTTGAAATCGTTGATCTGGAAAGAGAAACGCAGGCGGCGGT
>NZ_JBAZPS010000013.1:0-72335 GCF_041648055.1 Brevundimonas sp. | reverse complement strand
AGCGAATGGCTGACGCCCGGCCGATTCTCCTCGATCCAGGCCTTCTTCGACAGAAGATAGCGCTTCACCCCGCCCGAGCGCGGCGCATACAGCATGGTGGTGTCCACCAGCCTGGGCCGGTCGTCCATCGACGCCAGCTTCAGCGCTCTCAATGTGTCGGCGACCTCGACGTCCAACCCCGGAATCAGCCGGAGTTCGCTTTCGTGAACGTCGAGGTCGGTCAGTGTCATGAAGAGGTTCTCGCCGGGTCTGGGCTAACCAACGCCGGGGGGCGTGGGTTGGATGCGTCGCGGTGAAACGCGGTGGACCGTTCTTCCGCCCGTAAACCCCGCCGTCGGAAACCTCAATACCTCTGAGCCAAAACCTTCCGCACCCCACCTAATAGACCGCGAAATCAGCCCCTTATCCAAGCTACGGTTGCGACACGCTCTTGCAACAGACTGGACACGGCCTTGCATTCGCCTCAAATTCGATAAACTTGGGCACGGTTAGCGTCGATCCTGTAAAGGACCGTCTGCTTCGTGATCGCGTGACCATCAGGGGTTTTCTTCCGAATGCGTATTCTACTCGCGACCGCCGTAGCGATCGCCCCCTTGCTGGCTGTTACGGGCGTTCAGGCCGAGGTCGTCGTCTCGACAGCCCGCACCACGCCGATCCAGACGTCCAACGCCACCGGCACCGCGGCTGACAATGTCCGCATCGCCAGCGGCGGCTCGATCGCCGTCACCTCCGGCGCAGCGATGACGCTAGATTCGAACAATACGGTCGATATCGACAGCGGCGGCTCCATCACCATGGCCAAGGCGGCCGACGGCGCCACGGGCGTCCTAGTGAACGGCGGCAATACCGGCTCCGTCACAATGGGGGGAACGATCAACATCACGGACAGCCAGGAAACGGCGGACATCAAGGACACGGACGGCGACGGCGACCTTGACGGGCCATTCGCCACCGGGACCGGCCGCTACGGCGTTCGGGTCACGGGCGCCTCGCCCTTCGTCGGCAATGTCCTGGTCGAATCCAGCGGCTCGATCTCCGTGGAAGGCAACAACTCCTACGGCCTCGCGGTCGAAGCGCCCCTGACCGGCAAGCTGCAGAGCCTCGGTACTGTGCGCGTCGTCGGCGACAACAGCGTCGGCATCCGCACGACCGGCCCGATCTCGGGCAATGTCGACCTTGCGGGCTCGGTGTCCGCGACCGGAGCCGGCGCCTCGGGCGTGTCGATCGAAGGGGACGTCGGCGGCGCCCTGAAAATCCATTCGGCCGTGACGACCACGGGCTACCGGTACACCTCCCCGCCCCCCGTCCGCCCGACGACAGGCGCCTACGACAACGCCTCGACCATATTCCTGGACGAACTGGACGCCGACGATCTGTTGCAGGGCGGTCCGGCTGTGCGCGTGGCCGCCAATGTGGCCGGCGGCGTCCTGCTGGATACGGGCCCGGCCTATTCCTCGGCCGGGATCGACGGCGACGACGACAAGGACGGCGTCAAGAACGGCGACGAGGATGACGACGGCGACGGCGTCAAGAACCGCGACGATGCGGATCGCGACGGCGACGGCGTGCCGGACGCCAGCGAAACGACCGCCTCCCTGACATCGGTAGGCGGCGCGCCCGCCCTGCTCATCGGCTCCGCGACCAATGCGGTGACCCTCGGCGCCGTAGGCGCCGGCGACGCCGCCTATGGCCTGATCAACCGCGGCTCCATCACCGGGACCGGCGTCTATTCCGGCGTCGAATCGCGCGCCCTGCAGCTGGGTGTGGCCGGCGGCCAGACCGTCACCGTCGCGGGCGGGGTGCGCAACGAAGGCGGAATCGCCTCCACGGCCGTGGACGCCAACGCCACCGCCATCTGGATCGGCTCCGGCGTCACCGCCCCGGCCATCTCGAACACGGGCAATATCCAGGCCGTCGCCTCCGGCAAACAGGCCCATACGGCCACGGGCGTGCTTATCGGCGCCGGCGCCAATGTCGGTTCGCTGACGAACACCGGCAATATCGTGGCCTCGTTCGGCGGAAACCACGGCGCCGCGACGGTCATCCGCGACCAGTCCGGCACCCTGACCCAATTGAGCAACGCCGGTTCCATCATCGGCTCGCTGTCGGCGGACTCCACCGACACTACGGCGATCGACGGCACGGTGACCGCCATCGACCTGACGGCCAACACCAGCGGCGTCACGGTTCGTCAGTACGGCATCCCGGCCGCCGCCGACAGCACGGCGACCGATACGGACAAGGACGGGGTCCCTGACGCCAGCGAACCCGTCATCGTCGGCGCGGTGAAATTCGGTTCGGGCGCGGATGCCTTCAACGTCGAGAACGGCACGGTCATCGGCGACATGTCCTTCGGCGCCGGCGCCGACCGCCTGTCCATCAGCGGCGGCGCGGCGGTGAGCGGCGCTGTCACCGACAGCGACGGGGCTCTGGACATCAACGTCTCCAAGGGCACGCTGAACGCGACCCAGACGACCGCTACTTCCATTTCCAGCCTGAACGTCGGGGCCGAGGGCGTCCTGATCGTCGCCGTCGACCCTCAAGGCGATCGCGCCGGCGGATTCAACGTCAGCGGCGCCGCAACCCTGGCCACGGGCGCGCAACTGGGCGTCCGCTTCTCTTCCCTTCTGGAGTCGCCGGAGCGGTTCAGCGTGATCAAGGCCGGCGCCCTGAACGTCGGGGACATCAACCAGAGCCTGCTGACCGATAATTCCCCCTATCTCTACGTCGTTCAGGCGGGTGTCGATCAGGCCGCAGGGGAAGTCTACGTCGACGCCCGTCGCCGCACCGCCCAGGAGGCCGATCTGATCCCCGTCGAGGCCTCGGCCTTCGACGCCGTCTATGCCGCCCTGGGCAGCAATGAGACGATCCGGAACCTGTTCCTGAGCCAGACGAACCGGGACGGCTTCATCGACGCCTATGAGCAGATGCTGCCGGACCACTCGGGCGGGCCTCTGATGTCCCTGTCGGCCGGCGTCGACGCGGTGACCCGCGCCCTGACCGGCCGCAACGCCTCCGCCGCCCCCGGCGAGACCAGCGCCTGGGTGCAGGAGATCAACTTCTACGCCGACAAGGACAAGACCGATTCCTACGGCTTCCGCTCTGAAGGCTTCGGCGTCGCGGGCGGCGTCGAAAAAGGCACTGGCGCGGGCGCCTTCGGCCTGACCGCCGCCTTCACCTCGTCGGACATCAAGGACCCCGAGTCCGAGGCCGAGGAAGTCCTGTCGGCCAACCTGCTGGAGCTGGGCCTCTACTGGCGTGCGCAGGGCCAGTACTGGACCACCTGGGCGCGCGCGGCCGGCGGCTACGCCAGCTTCAACGCCGACCGGTCACTGGTCGCCAACGGCGTCTATCTGAACAACAAATCCGACTGGCACGGCTGGACTGCAGCCGCAGCCGGCGGCGCCTCCTACGAGCGCAACTACGGTCGCCTGAACGTCCGTCCCGAGGTGTACGCCGAGTACTTCCGCCTGTCGGAAGGCGCCCGCTCCGAATCGGGCGGCGGCAGCGGCTTCGATCTGGATATCGACTCGCGCGACAGCCACATCTTCTCGGCCGTTGCGGCGATGAACGTCGGCTACGGCTTCGGCAAGGACGGCTGGATCCGTCCGGAACTGCGCATCGGCTATCGCCAGAACCTGTCCGTCGACGCCGGCGAGACCATCGCCCGCTTCGCCAGCGGCGGCCCGGACTTCGTCCTGTCGCCGGACGGGGTCGAGGGCGGCGGCCTGATCCTGGGCTTCCGCATGAACCTGGGCAACGACCTGGGCATGCTGTCCCTGACGGGCGACGCGGAACTGCTTGAGGATTACGTCCGCTATTCGCTGCTGCTGCGGGCCAGCTTCCGGTTCTGACCGGGGCGATCGCCAAAAGACAAAGGCCGCCGGATCGCTCCGGCGGCCTTTTTGTTTGGTAGGCGGCGACGGGTTCGAACCGCCGACCCTCTCGGTGTAAATCGCCCCGGATGCAGTTTTTCTGCTTTTCACCGCTTTTCAAAGTTCCTGTAACCTGTTGATTAGGTTCAAGTGAAGCCGTTCACCCCTTTGCACGGGTTTGCAGCGAATCTTGCACCAGCTGCCCCCCCTATTGCCCCCCTAAATGCTACACTGAACGCGTCTGATTTGCTCAGGACGCCGAGGATGCCGACCCAGATCATCACGACCGACCGCCAGCTTGCCAGTCTCAAGCCGCTCGACAGCCGGTTCGAACGCCGCGTGTCCGGCGTCCGGGGTCTGACCGTTCGGGTCTGGCCATCCGGTCTGACGCAGTTCGAGGTTCGGTACGCAGTCAAGGGCGGACCCCGCCGTCGCATGACCTTGGGCGACTATCCGACGGTGACCCTCGCCGAGGCGCGGCGCAAGGCCACCGAGCTCAGGCTGGAGCTTCTCAACGGCGTGGACCCGGTCGCGGAGCGCGCGGCCGCCCTTCTCCCCGCCCCGCCTCAGGAGACCCTCGACGAGGTCGCCGAGGCCTACTGGAGGGCGGCGGAGCTGGGTTTGCATGGCGGCCGTCGACGCCCCAAGCGCCCCCGGACGATCGCCAATGAGCGCCACCTCTGGAAGCGTCATATCTCGGCGACCTTCGGCCAGACCGCCCCGCGTGACCTGAAACGCGCCCAGGCCAAGCCGTTCATGCGCGCGCTCGTGACCGAGCGCGGCCTGTCCGCCGCCAGCGCCGCCTCGATCGGCGGCCTGCTCCACAGTGTTCTGGCCTTCTGCGTGCAGGAGGAAATGATCGACGCCAACCCCATGGTCGGACTCGCCCGCCCCCTGGCCCTGGTCTCGCGCGACCGGCTGCTGGACGAACCCGGTTTGAGGCTGGTCTGGGACATCGCTCTCGACGGCGCCCAACCGCGACCGGCAGGCTACCTCAACATCGGGCTGGCGGCGCGGCCTGAACCCGTGATGGCGCTTGCCATACAGTTGCTCATGCTCACCCTGACGCGACGCAACGAGGTGGCCGGCGCCCGCAAGGCGGAGTTTGATCTGGACGCCGCGCTTTGGGTCATTCCGGCCGAACGGGCCAAGGCCAATCATCAGCACGTCGTTCCTCTGAGTCCGCAGGCGCTGGACGTCCTTGCCGCCGCGTACGCGCTCGATCCCGACAGTGCGTTCGTCTTCTCCTCCCCGCGCGTGGCGGATCAGTGCATCGACGAGCAGGCGATTACCCGGACGTTCTCGCGCATCTTCGAGCGCAGGAAGCTCCCGCTCCGATCGCCGCACGACGTCCGTCGCACGGGGGCGACGACGCTCACCGGACGATACGGCGTCACCAGGTTCATCGTCGGCCTCGTTCTCGGCCATACGCCCAAGGACGGCGCGGCGGTCACAGCCGTCTACGACCGCTACACCTATGTTCCTGAGAAGCGGGCCGCCTTGGTGAAGTGGGCTGATCATCTCGCCGGCCCGAAGGCGTCGACAGCGGGAGACACTCCGGACGGTGGAACCGCAGACGCTCCGGTCGACGAAATTGACGCCGCGAAGGCTAAAGCGCTCTCACTCTGTGTCGAGGGTCGCAAACAACAAGCAGTCATGACGATGTGTATGGCCGCCAGCCGCGCCGGCGCGGTGTCGCAAATCCATCTCGACATGCTGGCTGTCGTCGGAATGGATCTGGCCGGACGGAACGACTGGTCTGAGCTGGAGGCCTGGATTAATGGTTTCAGCTAACCGCAAGACGCCGCTCTAGGCACGCATCTGACCGTGAGTGTTGCTGGAAGGCGCCGGTCTGCGGCATGCGCCGGGCCGTTGTGCGGCTGGGACCGGCGGTGTCCTGCATGCGCTCCCATGCAGGAGGCGATCGTCCGGTCCGCCGGTCTCGACCGGAGCCCTGTGGAGCCCATAGTCACGCCGACACCATGGAGGGGCTAACCGGCTCGATTACGCGTTTCTGCCGCCGTCGGCGGGCGTGCCGGCGGTTTTGATTGGGTCTCTGACCCGCCCCCATCTCACGGCAGGCTTGGGGATTAACGGGGCCGCCGACCTATTCCGCGAGTCTGGCCGTCGTGATGCGCAAAATGGCGATCATTCCGTCTCGCGGCCAGGCGTATTCGACCGAACCTCCGAAATGGCTTCGCATCAGGCGTTCCAGCAACTGACTTCCGAACCCGGTCGTCGTCGAGGGCGGCGTCACAGGCGGCCCGCCGCGTTCGGTCCAGACGATCACCGCCTCGTCGCCGTCGATCAGGCATGCCACATCAAGTAATCCGGCGTCAGCCGAAAGCGCGCCGTGCTTCACCGAGTTCGTGGCCAACTCGTGCAAAATCAGAGCCAGGTTCGTTGTCGCCGATTCCCCGATGCCCATGCGAGGCACAGACACGCGGATCCGCCCGCTAAACGCGCCGAGGTCATCATAGGGGGTCAGCAGTACGGAAATGAGATCACCGAGCAGGGCGGCGTTTTCGGTCTGCCCCGGGACGGGGCGCACCAGATCGTGGGCACGACCCAGCGCCGTCAATCTCTGGCTGAGTTCCCGGGCCATATCCTCCTTGGTCCCGGACGTTCGTGCAGTCATCGTCGTCAGAGCGCCGGCGATCGTGATCAGGTTCTTTACGCGGTGGCTCATCTCGCCGGCCAGCAGCTCGTGGGGTTCTTCCGCCTGCTTGCGCCCGGTCACGTCGAGGAAAACGCCGTACATCACACGGCCCACGATGCCCTCGTCGTCTCCGCGACCGCGCGCTGAAATCCAGCGCACCTCCTCGCCCAACAGAACCCGGAAGTCGATTTCATAGGGGCCGACAATTCCGCGTGTGGCGCTGAAGGCGGCCCGCACACGATCCCGATCAGCGGGGTGTATATTGGCGGACAAATCCTCGAAGGTAACGGGCTGGCCGGTCGGGACCGACCACAGGCGATAGCCGATCTCGTCCATCGTCAGGCGATCGGTGTCGACATTCCACGCCCACAGGGCGACGCCGGCCGCGGCGACGCCGAGGCGAAGGTGTCGTTCATCCCACACGGCGGAACTCGGCTGCATCACAAATCTGCACGGCTGTTTGATCCCAGGCGAAGCTACAAAACTCACGCGACGCCGCAAGACCTGGACTTAACCGCGTTCCGCCCGCGCGTTCGAGAAAAAAGCGAGCGATTTCGGCCCAGTTCGCATTCGGCCTCGTCAGCGGCGGAGGAACTCGCCCGTCATCGCTGAGTTTGAACCGCATGACCAGCCGTAGTTCGACCCGTCAGGGCCCGCTGAAACCGCGATCGTCCAAGGACGCGGTCGTCGTCGAGGATCCCTCCCGGGACTCCATTCGCATGACGGCCGACGAAGCCGATCTTTCAGCTTTTCGCATGCTGGACGCCGCCGCAGAGGCCCGGGCCAGTCACGACAGGGGTGAGCGGGATGAGTGACAGCCTGATCCAGCCAAAGGGCGCGAGGTGGCCGCTCCCCCCAACGCTTGGCTTCCATCTGGAGGTCGATCCCGATCAGGACGCGTTGACGGCATCCGGCGCGGGAGGAAACAGTCTGCCGAAGGCGGCCCGGGCCCGCCTCATCTCGCGTCCCAGCCGCAGCCTCAGAGTCATGCCAGCGATGTTGAAGCCCCGAAAGCGACGATCTAGACGATCATCCATCGCCGCCCGGTCGAGGATGGCCATCGGGTCGTAACGGCACACCTCATGGGCGCGACGTCCGTCCGCATCGTTTTGCAGGAAGTCGGCCAGGCCTCTCAAGACGCGCTGCGCCTCACGGCTGTCCCCGGCGACGAGTTGTTCCTCGATATAGTGTTCCAGGACGATGGGAGAAGCATGCAGCTGTCGCATGGCGGTATCATCGGTTCGGCCGAGCCGGGTGACGTTCGCGACCCGGCTTTGGAAACAGTGCAGCGGGTGCATGACGGGGATCGCCAGAATGTCTGCGACCTCCCGCGTGCGGTAAGGGACAAGAAGCTCCACCGCGAGCTTTTCGAGATCCGATCGAACCCCGATCACGTTGGTGATGAAGTCGATCTCGATCCACAAACCGTCGACCTCGGCCTCGACCTTGGCTGCGTTGGGCGTGTGGTCGTCCAGCGACGGGATGTTCAGCTTGCCCTGGAGAGCGGTGGCGAGCTTGGTCGCGGCCTGCAGGTGCCCGAAATAATCCAGGTCTTTCGAGGTGAACGGACCGAACTCAAGCAAGGCCGGATCATCGCCGGCGTAGCGCTCGGCCCAGATGTTGAAAGCCTGGCCGCCAACGACAAAGGCGTCGTCGTCCAGCCTCAGGATCGAGACCAGCTTTAGAACGGTTTCAGGAGGCAGCAAGGTCCAGGCGCGGCCCTAGCGGCGGCGACGGATGACCGCGCCCGCAAGGTTCAGACCGCTGAAAATCCCGTTCTCGCGGATCATGTCAGCGCGCGAAACCAGGCCCGATCGCAGATTCGCGTCATCGCGTTCCCGAGAAGCCTGCTTCTCGTTACGCCGATCTTCGAGACTGTAACTGCCGACGGGAGGCATTTTGACACCTGGTTGAGACTGCCGTTATCCCGCTCAAAGCCTGAATAGTCAATGAACGGGGGGTCTTTGCGATCGGGTCGCAGCGGCGGCGGGAGCCAGTCCCTTTGCGGAGCATCATGTGGCGCGGGCAGCGGCGCTTCGCAAGGAGCGCGAGCACGACCGTGCCAACCGCTGCGGGGCTCAACCCGCCTTCGTGGGCTCGCTAACGGGGATGGAGCCGGCGTTGGTGCGAGCCGCCTCGGCGCCGATGAACTCAACGACGATCTCGCGGGTGTAGTAACGCGCGAACCGCCAGGCCCGCAGGGCGGCGATGACGGCCCCGCCGATCGCCACGCAGGCATATTGCGGATCTGGCCAGCGCGCGATGAGAAACCAGACCGCCATCAACAGGAAGGCGGCGGTGAGCCCCCGCATAAGCCCATAGGTTCGGTTGAACATGTCGATGCGGCCTGTCCGTCCCGAGGCGGCCAGGCGCGCGTAAGCCTGACGCATCAGACTGTCGAAGGCCGCGCCGGGTAGGGCCTGCGGGGCCTCGACGCCAGTCACGGCGTCGAGGCGCTCAAGAAACGCGATCCGCTGCGCGGGGGCGACCAGCCGACCCTCCCGGCGCAACCACCGCGACGGGAGACCACCGAACGGAGCCCACAACGCGAACTCGACCAGATTGCCCAGCCCCTGCACAAGGTGGCCCGCCACGAAAGCGGCGACCAGAAAGAGACCGAGATCCCCCAGCGATACGCCCTCGACAGCCAGAAGCGCCCTGGCTTCCGGCCACAGAAGCGCCACGCCCGCCGCGACCACCGCGCCGGGGGTGATGATCGCGATATATTCATAGGGGTCGAAGGTCGGGGTCGTCATGATGTTTCCTCGCTCACGGCCGCGAGCACGCCCTTGTAGCCGTCCCGGCCCTGAATGAGCAGAGCCAGGGGATAGGGGGAATGGGCGCCCAGACGGCGCGCGGTGGCCCGGTCGACGCCGGACGGGGTCGCCGGACCCAGGTGGCTGTGCCAGGTCCCGACGCAATAGAGCGCCCCGGCTGTTTCCCGCGCCCAGCTGGAAATCGCGTCATCGAGGCCTTCGACACCGAGCTCGAAATACGCCGGAGAGCGGCGGCTGTCCGGAGGCGCTGCGATGACGTCCAGGGCGTAGATCACGCGCTGCACCAACGACACCCGCCCCATCAGCACCCCGCCCGTCTCGACGCGAGGCCACTTGGCGATATCCACCGACAGCGCCTGCCGGACCCGGTCCGAGACACTGAGCGTCCAGCCTTCCTCCAGCGAGACCCGCACGAACGCCGCGACAGGAGTCCGCGTATAGACCACGCCCCTCCCCTCGCGGCGCCAGGTCTCGACAAGCCCGGTGTCCGGCAGGCCCGCCAGATGATCGGACACGGATTGGGCCATACCCGCCGCCAGAACGGAGAGCCGGGCGTCGTCCGCCACCATCGTCGCCGACCCGCAGCCCTCGCCGAGGGCGACCACCTGAAGCGTACCGCCGAAGACGTGGGAGCCCTCCGCCGCCTCGTCTCGCGCCAGGACATAGGCCGCCCCTGCCAGCTCCTCGATCGCCGGATTGCGCGCGGGCCCTTCGGTCCGGAGCATCCCCAGCGCGGCCCTGTCGAAGAGTTCGCCATCGATCCAGCGCGGGCCGCCGGCCGGTGAAAGCGCTGCCGACGCGCGAACCGAGAGCGACGCCGTCGTGTTGACGATGACGTCGGGCGCCACAGACGGCTTGGTGAGCGCCGCGATGGCGACGGCGGCTTCCACGGGAAGGCTTTCGACCGGTTCCCGCGTGACCGCCTCGATGGCCTCGGCGAGCGCTGTCGACTTGTAGGCCGCCCAGCCCAGGCCGAGGGGAAGGTTGGACGGTGTCAGGGCGTGACGGGCGAGATTGTGCGGCGCCAGGCCGGCCTTGTCGGTCACGGCCACGGGCGGGGCGCCCTCACGGGCCAGATGCAGTCCCATCTTGGAACCCAGACTTCCGGCGCCGACGAGAGCCCAGGACGCCCGGGGTTCGGGCTTGCCGCTCATCCGGCGCAGAAGCGCTGTGGAAACCTGGTCCCGGACCAGCAAACGCCGCACCGGGGTGGCGCGGTCGAGCTTGGCGCCCCTGCCTCCGAACGCCAGCTGCATCCGGTAGGCGAAGATTTCCACCGGGCTGTCGAGTCCGGCAAGGCGAACCGGTCTGCGCACCAGCAGGAAGACGACGACCGGCAACACCGCGCGCTCGCTGCGGGTCGGCTTGTGCGCCGTCAGCAAGCCGAGAACGAACTCCAGACGCCGGTTGAGGTGATACTCCGCCGCCTTGCGGGCCAGCGCGTCCCAGGTGTCAACATCGTCCGGCGCATAGACGCCGATTGTCGGCGGCGGCTCCTCGCCCGTGCCGGTGGCCGCCCATACGGCAACGGCGACACCCCGGCCCCACGTCATCCGCCCCTGGGTGTCGGCCCATATCTCGGCATCCGCCAGTTTGACGGGCCCTCCCACCTCGCCAAGCCAATGCCGAGCCGGGCCGCGCGGAAGCGCCAGATCGCCGAAGCGGGATTGCAGATAGGCGTAGCCCACCGAGGCGAGACCGCCATCGTCCGGTATCGCCCGCAAGGCGCCGGTGTCGACGACGACGACGTCGTCATAGCTGTCCCGGCGAGACGGCTCCCAGCCCTGCTCAGGATCGATCAGAACGCCCGCTGCCGCTCTCGAAAGCCAGACGACGAACTGGCTTAGGAGACCCTTCATCCCGTGGGCTGCGTAAAAATCATCAATCGGCGCCTCCGTCAGGCATGGCACCGGCAGGCCGTCTGCGGTCAGCCACGGCTGAACGTGGGCGAAGGCCCGACCGAGATCGGCGCGATAGGACGGCTCCGGAGCGACAGCCGGATAGCCGGGCCCAAACTCGAACCGGACCCGCTCGACCGGACGCACCCCGCCCGGACTGGCGCCCTTGGCCAGCCATCTGTTCCCGAAACCGAGATCCAGATCGACCCACAGCCGAAGGCCGCCGCCCCCCTCTTCGAGAGGGCCGACAGCCTGGACGGCCGAATGTCGCTCGATATCCCGCCGGGCGTATTCCGCGGCGACCCGGTTCACCCGTGGCCCTGCGGCGTCACTCCGATCAGGGTGGGCCCTCGCGGCGTCGCGGCCTTGATCAACGACAGTCCGCCGTAACCGATCTGGTATTCGAGCGGCTCGGGACCGCCATCGCCGACGCAGACAAAATCTCCCTTCACCCCGGCGAGGATGTCGCGGTATTCCCGCTTGGCCCGGATGCACGGCGGATCGCTGTCGTCGTCCTTGATGGGCTTGGAACTGGCCACGATCACGGCGCCGCTCCGAGCCTGCCCTAAGGCGTCGCGCGCGTCCGGGCTCACCTTGGCGTCTTCGCCCTTCTGGCTCCAGCTCTCCCAGGACAGACTGTGCCAGCTGCAGTGATGGGGCGCCTGAAGCAGGTCGTAGGCCAGATGGTCCGGCGTGGAGGACTTGCGCGCCCAGAGCCGCTCCCAGATGCCGACCTCGGCGTCGCCGCCGCTGAGGAAGAGGACCGGATCGACGCCAGCATCGGCGATCTTGAACTGGAAGATGATGCTGCTGTCGTTCTTGGAGAGGGCCTCTTCCTCGTCTTCGCTGTCGCTCTTAGGCAGAGGGGCGAGCAGACGGGCCTCGAAGTTCGGCTCGCTGGAGCCGTCGATCGCCCAGACAACCTCGTCGATGCGGACCAGGATTGCAGCCAGATCGTCGGTCTTGCCGTCCTCGTCCTCGCCGATGATCTGCACGCGCTCGCTGACGTCGCATGAGCCCTTGGACCTGAAGACCGCCACGCGGCGCTTGGCCTCCTTGTTCCACGCCTTGGCGTCGGGGCACAGGACGTGGCTGCGGCACGCCCGCCGGAAGACCATGGGCGATGACCACATCTCGCGAATGACGATCTTGCCCCCGTCGGCGACGTAGTCCGCCAAGGGCGCCAGATGGAAGTGGGTCTCGACGCCCCGGCAGTGGTCGGCGTCAGGATGAGACAGGATCATGGCGTCTACATAGGGACGCCCCGCGCCGTCGCGGCGCAGGCGATCCTTCAGCTGGCTGCAGACATCGGGCGTCGCGTCCCCGGCGTCGTCTGCGGCTGCCCGGATATTGCAGTCGATGAGGATAGTCCGGCCGCTGGCCAGGGTGATCAAGGTCATATCGCCGTTGCCGACGCGGAAAAAGCTGACTTTCGGGGTCATGGATGTCCAGAAGGAACATGCCGCAGCCAGGCTCTCCGGTTGGCGCTCTGGCCTGTTGTGTGCCAGGGCAAAGCGCGTTTATATCCGGCACCGGTCTGCGATCGGTTGAAAAAAGCGGGCGAGAGACGACTTCCTGCGACGGCCAAGTCTGGTGGTCGCCTCTCCCCGTTGGTCCCGGCCGGTCGACCGCGGTCTGAGGCCTGAGCCTCATCTTCCCCCTCCCGGGAGTGTCGTGCCGGTTTCGGCCAGCATCCCGCGCATGCGAATCGCCGCGGCGCACCTATAACTATGGCGCGGTGACGGACAAATGGAAGCAGGGTTAAGGAAATCCTTCCATCTGTCCCGCGATTCGGGATCGAACGCTAGATGTGGTGTTGCAACAACACCTCACTTCTATACGTTGTGGCCTGCTGCGATGCTTGAGATTCGAACGAATCTCGTGGTGACCTGTCTGGAGTTGGAAAAACGGAGCATCAAGGACGGCGGCGCGGCGAGTGCACTGGCGGAGGGCGCAGGCTTTCCTCTGCGGTCCCAAGAGGCTTAGGATCTGGTTTCACATCCTCAAAACGACCTGGAGAGCGATATGACAGAGGTAAAACTCTCCGCAGCCCCGCGTGGAAACGGCTTCCAGTCGACTGTGAGTTTCCCGAACGGCGTCTCGATGAATTCGGCGGAGACCTACCCGACCGTGTCGGAAGCGCTGGCGGCGGCCGCACTTAAACTGATCGACATGCCCGATCGGCTAGCGGCCTTCGATCAGGAGCTTACTGCCCCCAAAGATTGATGACCGTCGCCGATCCGGATTTTCCCAAGCGCACCCCTGCTCAGAAGCCGAAGTCGATCTGATCCAGCGAGGCGGTAGCCTTGGGCCGCCGCTTCGACCCTTTGGCCTTCACGGACGCTCCAACCTGCTCCGAGCCGCTGTCCGGGCGGAGGCTCGCGACCGGATCGACCGTTCGCATCGCCGCACGGACCGGGGAACGGGACCGGTTCAAGCCCGGGAGTTTCGGCGCCCGCGCGGGAGCCAGCGCACGCGCCGCGACCGACGGTGGCGCCTCCCTCGTCCGTGCCGCAGACCAGGCCGTAAGTTCGCTCTCCCGCCATGCCACCCGGTTTACGGAGATCCGCACCGGCGACGGAAAGCTTCCAGCGCGCTGGAGCCGCCATGCCGTGGTCCGGCTCAGGCCTGTGATATCCTGAACGCGTGGCCACGCCAGAAGGCGGTCGTCTGATCCTCCCGGCTCACTCCGACCCTCCTCCGTCATTTCCGGAAACCCATCGCCGCCAGAACCGCGCCGTGACACACCGCTTGCAGGATCGCGGCGTCATTGGCGGCGTCGACCGGATCGAGAGCCGCCCAGTCCCGAACGACGGCCTTGAGAGCGAAGCTCGCCGACGGATCGGCGAGGACAGCCTCGGCCGTCGGCCATCGAGGCGTGTGCGCCGGCTCAGACACGACGACGCGCCTGGGCGGCCGCCGGGGCCGCGGTTCGGAGGTCCGAGATCTGCGACTTCGCCCAGGCTTCGAGAAGGTCGCGCGGATAAAAGGGTTTGGCCCGGATGTGCCGGCATGGCGGTCCCCCGCCCCCGGTCGACCAGAGACGGGCCAGGGTCGCGGGCTTCAGCCGCACGCCGAACTGCTCCAGATGGGCGGCCGCTTCGGCCCGGGTCAACAGAGCCTGACCGTCCGCGCCCGCCGAGCTGTCTTCGACGGTCGCGATCATGGCGCGTCTCCAACCGGCAAACACTGCTTAGAACGGCGCACGCTCCGTCCTGCGCTCAGGGCCAGGTAGCATTCAATGACCGTGGAGACATAGGCCCGGGTCTCGGCGATGTCGGGCATACGTCCCAGTCGCTCGACCCGCGACGGGCCCGCATTGTAGGCGGCGAGCGCCAGCCTCAAGTCGCCGAAACGCACCAGCTGTCGGGCGAGATAGGCGGCTCCTCCCCTCAGGTTTTCAATGGGATCGAAGCGGTTCCTGACACCGAGGTCAAGGGCTGTCCGCGGCATCAACTGAGTCAGGCCGCCCGCGCCCGCCGGTGACAAGGCGTCGGCCCTATACCCGCTTTCCGTGACCACAAGCGCGTGAAGGAGCTTGGGATCCAGTCCGTGGGCGAGGGCCGCCGCTTCGATGGCGTCCTGAAACGGCTGGCTCAGCGGCTCCAGTGTTGGTGTCCCGGCATCGATCGACGCGGGCTCGACGACAGGCGCGACGGGCGCCCCGAACAGATCGCCACCGGCCTGTCGCCAATCTACGGCCTGGGCCGAAACCTGTGACGCGATGGCCAACGCGGCCAGTCCGACGAAGAGCGACCTCACCATGTTAAGCCCTCCCGATAGACGCCCCGAATTTGGTCCCGGTGAACGGGACCGAAATACCGGCTGTCGAAACTCGACGCCGTATCGCCCAGAAGGAACACCTCATCGGAGGCCAGCCGTCGACAGCCACTCCACGTCGGCAGGGCCACGCCCTGGCGATCCCGCGACCGGGCCCGAACGACACGATCAGGCGTCCTCACCTCGTCGTCGCTTCGGCAGACGACCTCTCCCCCGACCGCGGCGACGCGTTTGATCAGGAGGATGTCCTGCGGCATGCCCAGGCCCGACAGATAGGGGCGCGCCACGCGAGGCTGGGGCACGGCGACGATGGCGTTCCGGTCCGGCCCCTCCCCCGGCTGCCGAAAATAGACGCCTTTCGGAAGGCTCGGGCTCTCATTGACCAGAGCCAGGGCCGGACACCGATCCAGGATCAGCCCGACGCAGGTCATCATGAAGACGGCGACGCCGAGAACGGCCCACCGGTTTCCGTTGTCGAGGGGCGAGGTCATGGCTGATAGGGCTCCAGGATGAGGTCGCGGGTGATCATCACCCGGACCGGCGCTCCCGCGCGCAGCCGGATCGACGGCCTCACATCGAGCTCGCGATCGACCAGCCGACCGCCGACCTGAGACCCCTCGATCGCCGCCGCATCGCCGGCGTCGCCGAGCAGGCCGCCCGATCCGCGCTTGCCGTCCCGGGCGACCTGACCGAGGGTGGTGATGGCCCCGGCGAACAGGGTCCCGACCAGAAGGGGAAACAGCCGCCGGTCGATCTGGCCGCGCACGCCCGTTGCGCCCTGAGCATCGACGCCCGCTTCCGAGCTCAGGATCAGGCTCTTGCCGTTGGGCAGGATCAGCCGTTCCCAAGTCAGGAAGGCGCGCCGGTCGCCATAGACGCTCTCACCCTCGGAGGTCCCGATCAACCGGGTCCCCTGGGGAAGCAGCAGGTGGCGGCCGCTGATCGAGTCGTAGACGTTCTGGGTCACGGTGGCGACGACCGGTCCGGCGCGCGACGTGTCCACGGCGGTCAACAGGGCCGCCGGCACGATGGCCCCGGCCTTGAGCTCGAACGGCGACAAGGGCGCCACCAGGCTATGGCCACTGTACATCGCCCCCAGATCCGGATCGGTTCGGGTCGACCGCTCCTGAGCCGGTCCAGAACCTGCCGGGGTCGTTCCCGCGCTCCCCGCCTGGGCGAAGAACAGGCCCGACTGCGCCGCCAGCTGTCGCGGGCTCGGTCCCGTCGGCCGGGCCGGCGCCGCAGACCGGTAAGAGGTCGCATAGGCGGCCTCCCGGCGAAGTGGAGCGGCCGTCGCTTCGCTCGTCGCCGCCGTCGGCTTTGTATCCGCCCCGCGAGGCTCCGGAAGCCGGTCATAGCTGGCGGGCTGATCGGTGACGGCCTCGGTCGGTCGCACCGAACCGCGCGCGCTGTCCTCCCGATCCTCGGCCTTTCGGATCCGGGCCGCGTCGCGCAGCTCGGGCTGGACGACGAAGGCCCAGGCCAGGGAGCCGGAAACCAGAACGGCTCCGCCGATCACGATCATCTGCACCACCGATTTGCGGAGCCGAACGGCGTGAGGCCGGGCCGCCCGCGCGTCGAGACCCGGCGCCGGCTCTTTTGTCGGAGGCGCCGCCGTGACGGGCTGCGGGGTTTCGAACTCAGTCATGAGCGGCCTCCTGAGACGCGGCGGATGCGAACGATCTGGGGGTGGCGGTCGCCGAGCCTGAGCTCGGCCCGGTCGAAGACGCGGTCGACGACGAAGAGGCCTCCGACCTGGCGGTAGTTGACCATCTGGGTCTCGCCGTCCGGCGCGACGACGAACAGGACCGGCGCCTCATCGACCTGGACGTCCGGGTCCAGGGTGATGAAGGTGCGAACCCCGTCGTTGAAGACCGCCGTCGGGGTCCAGCGCGCCCGTCGGCCTTGCGGCTCGATCCTGTAACGACCGTCGAGCGGCCCCTCCGGCGTCACGACGGGATCCGGAACACGCACCTCCGCCAGCGCCAACGGCGCAGTCACGGCTTCCGTCCCGGCGGCGGACGCTCCGGCGTCCCAAGCGACGGCGGCGTTGAAGGCGTCCGCCGCTCCGCTCTTCAGATCAATGAGATAGACCCGCCTGTTCGTCGTCAGGATGAGGTTTGTCTCCAGGCCGCGCTCCAGAGGCTTGAGCATCACATGGGTCCGCGCCTCGGTGCCGGATCCGGAACTGGCCTCGCCGATCTGCCAGCGCACCGTGTCGCCCGCCGCCTTGGACTGGAGGGTCTCGCCGGGCGCCAGGGTCAGGGTCGTGACCCGCAAGGGCGCGGTCCAGACCTCGAACACCCGCCCAGGCGACCAGGCGAACACCTGGACGCCGCCCACGAAGTCGTCGGAGCGGGAGGGCGCCCGCGCCGAGACATTGGCCGCCGCGATCGCCGCGCGGCCGCTGACCGCGGCGGATCGCGTGACCGGTTGAGGCTCCGGACTCTCCGCCGCCTCATAGGGGCGCGTTCCAGAAACTGGTTCCGGCGTCACCGGCTCATCCACGGCGACAGGCGCGTCGAGCATCACCGCCAGCGGTTCCGGCGCTGATGCCGTCGCCGCAGCCGCCCGGACCATCGTTTCGCCCGAAACACCGGGCGGAGCGGATTGCGCTCGCAGGAGTGCGCAGCCGGACAGCAGAAGGCCGCTCGCGGCCAGGATCAGGAGGCGTCGGGGGTCCATGAGATGTCCTCGATTTTCAGGCCCAGGGGGTTCTTCATCAGCTCGGCCTCGGTGCGGGGCGGCTGGGTCGTCGTCGTGATCAGGGCGCGCCAGCGCTCGGTCCCGGCCGACTGGCCGTTGACGAACCTCGTCTCCCGCCACTGCAGATCAAAAGTCCGGTCTGTGCGTCTGACAACGTTGAGGATTTCGACATTGACGGCTTCACGCCCGACCTCGGCGAACGGGTCGTGGTCCGCCGCCCAGGTGTTGAGGAAGGACGCCGCCTTCGGCGTCAGCAGGTCGTAGGCGCGCAGCCAGTTCTGCCGGATAACAATCGGGTCGATCGACTTGGACCGGACGTCCCTGACCCAGCCGGCGAGCGCATGGCCGATCTGGGCCTCGTTGGGCTCGTAGCGGCCGCCGATGGCGGTGATCCTCTGGGTCTGGCCCAGATCGGAGACCTCCACCACGAACGGCTTGACGACGGCCCGGTCGGCCTGGGCCCACCACCCCGCGCCGAGAAAGCCCGCCAGGACCAGGTTGGCGACGGCGATGCGGCGCCAGTTGCGGGCGTGGGCCAGGGACAGGCCCATGCGGTCGTCCCAGATCTGGCCCGCACGCTGATAGGGCGTCTGGTCGGGCGCCGAGGCCATGGCCCGCTTGGGCCGGAAGAAGGGATGCATCTCAGGACTCCTCGGTCTTCAGGTTGGGGGAGAGGACACCGCTGGTCTCGCCGGCCGGCAGAAGGCCGCGGCCGGTGTTGGCGATGAAAAAGGCCTGCAGCGCCTGCGATCGACCGGCCGGTCTGTTCCCGGAGCTCGTCGAGCCGCTCTGGCCAGCCGCACGGTGGAAATCCCTGCGGGCGCCTTCGGCCTCCCGTGCGATCGTCGCGGCGGGGCGACCGGCCGGGGTCGAGGCCGCTCCGCCTCCCCGCGCCGAGCCTGACAGGGCCGCCGGGGCTGCCAGCGACTCCGTCGCCGCCGACGACCAGGCGACCGCCGGCTCGGAGACGCCCGGCGTCTCTCCGGACGCCCCCGACGGTCCCGGCGGACTGGCCGCGCCGCCGCCGGCCGGCCGGCGCGGTCCAGGCGGCGGCGGATTGTCGTTGGAGTGCTGCGGCGGCGCGGACGGGCCGGCCGGAGGCCGAGGCCCCGTCGGCGGGGGCGCCGACCGTCCGCCCTGGGCGCCCGCTGCCGAACGGGCCGCGCCGGACAGCCGTCCGGCGGCTCCCGCAGTTCCGCCTCCGGCGCCCGCCAACCCTGCCGCTCCGAGCGCCGCGACGCCGCCGACCGCGACGCCAGCCGTGATCGCCGCCCCCGCGCCCAGGGCCGGTCCGCCGGTGACGAGGGCCGAGGCGAGGTTGGGGATGAACAGGGCCAGCATCGCCAGCAGAAGCGAGGCCACGAGGATCGTGAGGGCTTCGTAGATGTCGGGATTGGCCGACGGCTGGAGCTGGTCGAAGATGGTCCGCGCGCCCGAGACCACGATGGCCAGCGCCAGGACCTTGAGGCCTGAGGAAACCACATAGCCGAGCGGGCGCTCCGCCAGGAAGGCGGACTTGTTCCAGATGCCGAACGGCAGGAGCACGAACCCGCCCAGGGTGACGATCTTGAACTCGAGCAGGGAGACGATGATCTGCAGCGCCAGGACCGCGAACGCCAGCATGATGCCGATCATGGCCAGGCCCAGGATCAGGGCGTCGGCGAGATTGCCGACCACATCGAGCGGATTGTCGACGGGCGCGGGCGTGTCGCCGAGCGCCTTGACGATCTCCCAGCCCTGCTGGAGCACGGCCCCGGGGTTGAGGAATTCCTCGCGGCTCAGCGAGCCGCCGCCGGCCGTCAGACCCAGTTCGAGGAAGCCCGCGTAAAGGGTTTCAGAGAGTTGCTGCCAGTCGTTGATTAGAAAGGCGAAGGCGCCGATCAGCAGAACCTTGCCGAATCCGGCCGCCAGGACCTCCCGGTTCGAGGACAGCGCCCACTGGATGCCGGTCAGGGCGACGACCAGCACGATCAGCAGGCCGAAGACCCCGTTGACCGCGCCCTGCAGGGCGTCGAACCCGGCCGAGACGGTGTTGGAAAACACCACCATGAGCTCGTTCGAGGTCTCCATGCTGACCGCGCCCGACATGGCCTCAGTCTCGCGCGTGCGACAGGGGATCGAAACTGGGCGCGACCGGCGCGGACGCGCCGCCCGCCCAGCGGCGGCGGCGCGCCTCGTCGCCCGAAGCCCGATCGGCGGCGTCCCGGGCCGTGGTCTCGGCCATCAATCTCGACTGGGCGAGCATGATGGTCCGCAGCGCCGCGAGATCCTCGGCCAGGACCGCCAGCAACTGATTGGTCGACTGGATGGCGGCGGTCTGGCCCTGGGCGGCCACGCTGGAGTCGAGCGCGCCCGACACCCTGGCGTGCCGCGCCGTCCCCAGCCGTTCGAGCTCCGCGGCGGTCCGGGCGACATCCTCGGCGGTCCTGCGGGCGTTCGCCGTGCGCGACCGGCTCTGTTCGAGAAGCCGCAGAGCGTCGGTCCCGCTGAGGTCGTCGGGGAACAGGGTGTCGAACTGCCGCTCGAGGCCGCTGACGGAGGTCGCCAGGCCCCGGGCCGTCCTCGCGAGCTCGGCCATGTCGCGCAGGCTCTGACTGGAGCCGGCCAGATGGCTGTAGGGATTGGCGGCCAGGCTCTTCGCCTCGTTGGCGAGGCTCTCGAGCTGGCGCGCCGCCTGCAGGGCGTTTTCGATATGGTTGCGCGGGTCGAACACCACCTGCTGCGCCGGGACGGGCGTGGCGGCGAAGAGATTGACCGCCGTCAGGACACCGGCGGCGATGGAGACGATCCTATTCGGCCGCGAGCGGACGGGCGAAGGCGTCGAAAACGGAATCAACATTCTGCACTCCCTTGGCTTTGAGAAATTCACGGGCGAACGCGGGTTCGCCGAAGCGGGCGAGGACGTCCTCGATCAGGGCCTGGTCCTCGGGCGATCCCGCCCCGCACAGGGCCAGGGCCACACCGGTCAGGCGCAGGTCGAACAGCCGACGGCCCCGGGGCTGGCGCCAGTAGTAGGCGCGCTTGGGCGTGGCGAAGGCGATCAGCTCGAGCTGGCGCCGGTTGAGACCGAAGCCCCGATAGAGCTCCGCCGACGAGGGCTCGAGCGCCCTGGGATTGGGCAGGAAGACCTGGGTCGGACAGCTCTCGATCAGGCTCGAGGCGATGGATGACCCAGCGATGTCGTCCAAGCTCTGGGTCGCGAAGATCACCGCCACCCGCTGCTTGCGCAGGGTCTTCAGCCATTCGCGGATCTTGGCCGCGAACCCTGTCTCTCCGAGGAAGAGCCAGGCCTCGTCGAGCACGAGCAGGGTCGGGCGACCGTCGAAGCTGCGCTCCAGCTCGTGGAAGAGGGCCGAGAGCACCGGAGCCACGGCCGAGGGCGTCGCCATCAGGGTCTCCAGTTCGAAGGTGTCGAAGCGGCTGACGGAGAGGGCCGCGCCCTCCCCGTCCAGAAGCGCGCCGTGCGGACCCTTCAGGGTCAGGGGTTCGAGCGCGGCGGCCACCGCCTTGTCCTGCACCAGGGCGCAGAAGACGGTCAGCGTTCTCTGGCTCTGCGGCGCCTCGGCCAGGGCGCCGAGCGCGGCCCAGATCTCTTCGCGCACACGAGGAACGGGCTCGAGCCCAGCTAGCTTCACGGTCTCGGCGATCCATTCGGACGCCCAGGCCCGTTCGGTCTCGTCGTCGATCTGCGCGAGAGGCTGAAGGGAGACGCCCGCGCCGGGCGCCATGGCCCGCCATCGGCCACCGGCCGCGTGGGTGGCGGCGCGCGCCGAACGTCCCTTGTCGAAGAAGACGACGCGGGCGTCCGGATAGCGGAACCATTGCAGGGCGAGGAAGGACAGCAGCGCCGACTTCCCCGATCCGGTCGGGCCCACGACCATGGCGTGGCCGACGTCCCCGACATGGAGGACGAGGCGGAACGGCGTGGATCCGGTCGTGCGGGCCGTCGCCAGGGGCGGGCCATCGAGGCAGGCGTCGATCGACGGCCCGGCCCAGACGGCGGAGACCGGCAAAAGGTCGGCCAGGTTCAGGGTGGAGACCAGCGGCCGTCGGACATCGGCATAGGGTTCGCCCGGCAGGGATCCGAGCCAGGCCTCGACCGCATTGAGGTCCTCGATCCGGGCGACGAGACCCTGGGCGTTCAGGGTCGCCTCGATGGCCCGGGCCTTGGCGGCCGCCCCCTCCTCGGAGGCGTCCAGCACCGTGACGGTCAGGGTCAGATAGCCGAAGGCGCAGCTCTCGGCCCCGAGCGCGGCCAGGGCGCCGTCGCATTCCTCGGTCTTGGTGGCCGCATCCGTATCGAGGAGCGGCACCTCCTCCTTGGTGATGGCCTCGCGCAGCAGGACGCCGACGCCCTTGCGCTTGGCGAACCAGCGCTTCCTGAGCTTGACGATCTCGGTCTCGGCGTCGGGCTTGTCGAGGCCGAGCCAGCGCGCCGTCCATCGGTATTCGAACGGCAGGGTGCCCAGGGCGTCGAGCAGGCCCGGCCGTGTCACCGAGGGTAGGCCGCGCACCGACACGACCTTCAGCCACTGGTCCCCGAGCCGGGGCGCCACGCCGCCGGTCAGGGCGGCGTCGGCCAGAAAGGCGTCCAGGAACATGGGCGCTTCGGGCGCGCGCACGGCAAAGGGCCGGGCCGAGACGCTATCGTGCAGCCAGGTCAGGAGGATGTCGTCGTCGAGCCGTTCGATCTCGTTCAGCCCATCGGCGAGGAGATCGAAGGTCGTCGCCGCCTCCCGTTCGAAGGCCGCGAGCGACTGGCGCCAGTCCTGACCGGCGCGGGCCAGGCCGTCGAACAGCCAGCGTTCCATGCGGCGGGTCTCATCCGCCGGAGGCAGCCAGGTCAGGGAAAGTCGGAAGTCGGTCTCGAACGCCGGGTCCGCGCTCTCGAACCGGCTCCGGCGTTCCTCGTCCAGGAGCCAGGCCGCGTCGACGTCGAAGGCGCTCTCCGGATAGGGCGAGGCCGGCCGCCGACGCGCCTCGACGTGCAGGCACCAGCCCGAGCCGAGACGGCGCAGGGCGTTGTTGAGGCGGGCGCGGACCGCCATCAGCTCGTCCTCGGTCGCAGACTCCAGGTCCGGACCGCGGAAGCGGAAGCCGGACAGGAAGGACCCGTCCTTGTTGAGGATCACCCCGGGCGCGACCAGGGCGGCCCAGGGCAGATGGTCGGCCAGGGCGGCGGGCCGTCTGCGATGCTCCTCGAGAAAACGCATAGGAGCCTCACGCGTCCAGATGGCCGGGCTTGGCCAGATGACGGCGAAGCACGTCGAAGAACCGCCGGTCCGAGCGCGCCGCCCACAGGCCGAGCGCGTGGGCGGCCGCCCACCAGGCCAGCCCCAGCCACCAGATCCGCAGCGCCAGACCGAGCATCAGGGCGATCGTGCCCATGGCGATGGCGTAGTCTCGCGGCATCCCGGCCATCAGGACCGGCTCGGCCAGGGCCTGGGCCACCGGCAGATCCCAGCCTTCGGGGCGCGCGTCTGAACGAGCATCGGCCATCACCCGATCTCCGCCCCGCCGGCGAAGCCGAAGAAGTCCAGGAAGAAGGTCGAGGCGGCGAACGCGATGCAGAGACCGAACATGATGCCCAGGCCTCGCCGCATCGAGGAGCCGTTCTCGCTCATGGCGATCCCGGCGCCGAAGACCACGACCGCGACCACGGCCGCGGCCTGGACCACGGGGCCCGTGATCGATTCCACGATCTGTTGAAGCGGGCCTTCCCACGGCATCCCGGATCCTCCCGCCAGGGCGGGACCGGCCAACATCAGGCCGCACGTCATCATCGCGCCGAACAGGCGGCGCCCAGTCTTCCGTCGCATCGATTGCTTCCTTTTGTTCAACGCGGTTCAGCGCGTTTCGACTCATTGCAAGCAAACAGACGGACGGGTTGTCAACAACAAAATAAGAGTAAAATCGGCGACTTGGTCGCGACTAACAAACAACTCTAGACAACTCATTCGACGACTTGCAGCAACTCGCGGACATAAGTCGGACACGACCCGTCGATGACTTGGAGTGACCCACATCATCGCATTTGATTTGTTTGGAGAAATCGGCCTCAGCAGCGACCCTCCAGGTCGAGAGGCTTCAGCCGAGGGTCTCGAGCCGGTACTCTTCGGCGGTCAGTCCGTTCACCGAGACCACACGCTCGATCCGGCGACCGGCGTCCGTTCGCCGGATATGGACGACGACGTCCACGGCCTGGGCGATCGTGCGGCGCGGCGGGACAGCCACGACCTCGGTCGCGAGATCCTCCAGCCGGCGCAGCGCCTCCTCGGCCGAGTTGGCGTGGAGTGTCGACAGCCCTCCGGGATGGCCCGTGTTCCAGCTCTTGAGGGTCTCCAGGGCGGCGGCGCCGTCGCGAATTTCGCCGACGACGATCCGGTCCGGCCGCATCCGGAGCGCATCGCGAACCAGATCGACCACGCCGATCACGACCGGGCCGCGCCGGGTCAGGACCGCGACCGTGTCCCAGGCGGAGCATTGGAGCTCGGGCGTATCCTCGATCAGGAAAACCCGATCCCCGGCGAACCCCGGCTCGGCGAGGACGGCGTTGGCCAGGGTCGTCTTGCCCGATCCCGTGCCGCCCGAGATTAGGATGTTGCGCCGGCTCGCCACCGCGTCCCGGAGCGCCGCCGCCTGGGCTTCGGTCATCACCCCGTCCCGGACGTAGTCGTCCAGCCCCCAGATCACGGCAGGACGTTTGCGGATCGACCAGGCGGGGGCGATGACGACGGGCGGCAGGAGGCCCTGGAAGCGCTCCCCGGTTCCGGGCAGCACGCCGGACAGGCGCGGATCGTCCCGGGTGATCACCTCGCCCATGTGATCGGCGATCAACCGGATGGTCCTCTCCCGGGCCTCCGGGTGAAGAACCTGCCCCGTGTCGCTTCGGCCGTCGCCGAGCCGGTCGACGACGATCCGCCCGTCCGGGTTGGCGAGGATCTCGACGACAGCGGGATCCAGGAGGGCGGCGAGCACCGTGTCGCCGAGGGCATGGCGCAGGGCCTCCAGCTTCCGTTCGGCGATCAGGGGGTGGGCGGCCATTCAGTCGGCCGGACGAAAACTGCGGTCATCGGGCCTGCGGCGATCGTCTTCCGGGACCGTCCGGCCGGAGACGATGCGCGCGGCCGTGTCATCGAGCATCTGTTCGATCCGGCGCTCCACCGCCGCCAGCACCGTGGGATCATGGTCGGCCACGCCGTCCGGCAGGCGCAGGAAGAAGGCCCGCGCCAGTTCGACCAGGAGCTCCTGGATGATCTGCATGTCGCGGGCTGTCGTCCGCATATGACCTTTCAAGGCCTGTTCCAGCGCGAGAAGCCGGTCTTCGGGATCGGCGCGTGGACTGCTCTGCAGGCCGCGCGCCAGGGCGTGCCCCGCCGCCTGACTGACCGACACCTTGCCGGCGCGCGCCTCGCGGCCCAGGCTGGAGATGACCTTGGGATCGTTGAGATAGACCTGGACCCGGGCGGTCTGGACGGGAGCTCGCCTGGTCATGGGGTCAGTCCTTTCAGATGATCGAGGGCCGCGTCCTGGGCGGCCATTTCCTGGGCGACCCGGCCGTAGATATCCGCGGCGCGGGCCGCGACCTTCTTGTCGTCCATCGCGGCGACGATCTCCTTGAACAGCGGCAGGCTGGCCTCGGCGTCCTCGCCCAGGCTGCGCCGCCCCGCCCAGGGATGAGGCCGGGCCGGCGGTCCGTCGATACGGACGTCCTGGGCCGGGGGCGCGAGCCCGGCGCGGCTGCGGAAGGGTTCGCGCCGGTCATAGAAAAGCTTGTCCGTCACCAGCGGCTTCTGGCCGGCGACGAACACCAGCTGCTCGGTCTCCGGCAGGCTTCGGATTTCTCCGGGCTCCATCAGCGGGCGCTCGACCTCCGACCGCGACACGGTGCTGCGTCCCGAGCCCATCATGGCCGGCCCGCTGCGGCTGGTCCGGCTCTCCTTGATGGTCCCGGTGAGCCTGGAGACCTTGTCCTGGGTCAGGGGATCGAGCGCCGAAAAGGCGGTGTAGACCGCGCAATTGTCCAAAATCGTATTGTACTGGCCGTAGGTCTCGACGATGTCGTTGAGGCTCTGGGCCACGAACATCGCCTTGACCCCGAAGCCGCTCATCAGCCGCAGCGACTTCTCGAAAAAGGCGAGACGGCCCAGCAATGGAAACTCATCCATGACCATGAGAAGCTTCCACCGCTTGTCCCGGCCGGCGGAGTCCTTCGTCTCCTCGGCGGTGAGGCTCTGGGCCGCCGCGTAGAAGACCAGACGCACCAGGGGACGGAGCGCGGCGGCGTCGGCCGGAGCCACCTGCACGTATAGGGAGACCGGCGCCTCGGCGCACATCAGATCGCCCATGGCGAAGTCCGAGCCGGACAGGACGTGTTCGAGATCCTCGCCCGCCAGCCATTTGAGATAGGAGCGCGCGGTGCCCTGCACCGAGGTGCGGAAACGATCGTGCATCGCCGCATAGCCCTTGACCGCGGTCGCGATGAACGGATGGGTCTCGGGCTCGCCGTCCGGGCCCTTGCGATGGAGCGTCCTGACCATGGCGTCGGCCGCACCGTCGAGGTCGGCGAGCAGTTCTCGGACCTTGAGCAGGGTCTTGTCCGCGTCCTCGGCCGTGTAGAGGACATGCAGGATGACGGCTTCCAGGATTTCCGACGCCGCCTTGTCCCAGATCGCCTCGTCGTCGCGCGCACCCCCGGGGTCCGACAGGATGGCGACGAGCCGCTGAACCTGAGCGATCTCGCCGGCTCCCGGCCGGATCTCGGCCAAGGGGTTCCACCGGGCCGAGGCCGGATCGCGCGGATCGAGATAGAGGGTGTGCGAGAACCGCGAACGCCATCCTGCCGTCACCCGCCAGAGCTCACGCTTGGGATCGTGCACCATCACGCTCTGGCCCCAGGACAGGAGAGTGGGCGTTACATGACCCCTGCCCTTGCCGCTGCGGGTGCCGCCGGTGACGAGGGTCGGCCGCAGATCGTGGGTGGCGAGGAGCCGTCCCTTGAAGACGCCGAGGACGGCTCCGTCGCGTTCGAGAAGACCGGCCGCTTTCGCCTCCTTGAAACCGCCCCAGCCGCGAACCCGGCGCCGCGCGCCACCGCCGTCCGCCGCCGCGCCCAGGCCGAGACCGCCGACTCCGCCGAACAGGATCAACATCGCCGACTTCGCCAGGGCTTCGGATGCCTCCGCCCCGAACCTCGCCTTCCAGCGCAGGATGGCCCACGGCGGATAAAGGACGGCCTCGCGTCCGACCGGAAGGCCCGGTCCCAGCGCCTCGTCCCAGCGATAGGTCCAGGCGAAAGCCTGGGTCGCGGCCTGCAGCCCGACCGCCAGACCCAGGGCGCCGCCGATGAGTTTAGCGCGCATCTCAGCCTCCCGGGGCGGATCGACCGGCCTCGGCCTCGACGACCAGCAGGGCCGCCGCGTCGATGCGTCTCTCGTGATAGGCGGTCAGGGCCTCGGGAAGCCCCGACCCGGCCGGCGCCCTGAACAGGGTGACGATGGCCTGCGCCTCGGCCTCCAGATCCTGGAACAGACGCTGTTCGGCGACAGCCAGCTGGGCCAGCAGGCTGCTGACGCGGTCATAGGCCTCGACCAGGGCGCCGTTGCCCGTGCCGCGCACCGCCCGGACCATCTGGTCGTGCAGGGCCTGCTGGTGACTTCCGCCCGTTGCGGTTCCGGGACCGAGTCCGTGGACCTGACCGGCGCCGTTGAGGCCGATCCGGAGGCAGAGAAGCCGGAAGCTCATCTCGTCGCGAACCCGCGCCGGATCGAGCCGCCGCATCAGATAGCCCCCCATAGGCGCCCGCTCGATCAGACCATAGCCGCTGAGCCAGGCGAGAGCCTCGCGGATCGGCGTGGGGGAAAGCCCGAGACGCTTCGCCTCGTCGATGATGACGATGGCGGCGCCCGGAGCGAAGGCCCCGCTCTCCACGCGGGCCTTGAGGCTTTCCAGCGCCATCAGGAAAGGATCGGGTCTTCGGGTCACCACGGCCTCCGATGAAGCGCGCACCATCGCCGCCTGTCCCGCCCTCTCCAAGAGGTTGTGGAGCCTGAAAAGCCGCAGCGCCGGAAAAGGTCGCGACCCGCGTCTAAATCTGGCGCGGCCTGCGCCGAAAAGTGGCGCGCACAGACCCTTTCGGATCGTAACCGCACACGTTACCGTTGATCAGTAGCCGGACTACCCTCGACGAGATTCGAACCGGAGCGTGTGCGTGAAGGCTGATGACTGAAGATGCGCCCTCGGGGGCTCGCGACGGCGCCGTCCTCTCAGAGGCGCTCAAGGCCATCCGCAAGGACCGGGGTTTGACGCCGCGCCAGACGGCCGGCGCCATGCACATCGCGCTCAGGACCTATCAGCGGTTCGAGGCGGGCGAGACCAAAGTCAATCTGGATCACATCTATCGCTTCGCCCAGGCCACGCGAAGCGATCCCCATGCGATCTTCATGGCGATCTCGATCGCCTCGCCGCGGCACGCGCTGCGCGGCTCCGAAAACCTGATCGACACCATCCTCACCATCGGGGTCAAGGAGCTCGACGACATCCTCGGCGACCGGATCCGGGATCTGGACCAACGTACGATCGTCACGGCCGTCACCACCCTGGTCGACACGCTGGCCGCAGGGCTCGACCGAACGGACCCGACGCAGCGCTGGCTTGAAGATGGCGCGCAGGAGCTCGCAGCGCGGCGCCCGAAGCCGGGACGGTGAGTTCAAATATACTCCAAATATAGCTTCACTGTCCGCCAAAGCGCGCGCTCACTGGTTGCGCCACATCCGTGGCGATCAACCAAGGAGAGACCAGGATGAAGATCACCAAACTCGTGCTCGTCGCCATTGGCCGCGCCAGCGTTCTGACGCGCGCCGAGGAAGAAGGCGACTTCGACGAAATCGGCGTGCTGCGCACCTACGAGCCGATGTGAGCGGACCGGGCGGCCGTTCGCGGCCGCCCGGAACATCGGAATGCCGACCGCCTCACATCTCCTTCGGGCCCATCTTGCGCCCCACATCCACATGGCATGGCGCGATGCCGACATTGTCGTGCTGGATGTCGCCGCCGACAGCTACGCCTGTCTTGTTGACGCTTCGACGGTCCTGCGTTCGGGACCTGAAGCCGGCGTGATCCTGGCGTCCGACCCGGACGTCATCGAGGACCTGTCACAGGCAGGCTGGCTCGTCGATGAGCCGAGCTCGCATCGAACGCTGATCGCGCCATCCTCCGTTCTCCAGCCCCTCCGATCCACGAACCCCGCCCTGCCTTTCGGCGCCCTTCTCAACGGACTGGGATCCACGGTGCGTTTCCGCAAGACCGCCCTTCCCGGATTGATCCGGCTCGTCGCCGCGCGAAACGCCCGGCTGAAGCGGTCCGATCCACTGGCCGCCGCGCAGGCCCTTGCCGCGTTCGAAACCGTGCAGCCCTGGTTGCCGTTTGCAGGGGACTGTCTGCAGCGCGCCTTCCTCCTTCACGCCCATCTTCATGCCTGCGGCCTTGCCTCGGACTGGGTCTTCGGCGTCCGGACCTGGCCGTTTCTGGCCCATTGCTGGATCCAGATCGACGATGTGGTTCTCGGCGAAACGCTCGAACGGGCCCGGGCCTTCACGCCGATCCTGAGGGTGTGATGGCCGGTTTCCTTGTCGTTGCTCATGACGGCGGCCCGTCTTCCCGCGACGCCAGCGACGCGGTCCGCGCCGTCGCGATCTCGCACGGTCTGAAGACCACCGATCTGGGCGCCTCCTCCTGGCTCGTGAGCCTCGGCCCCCGCGACGTCGACACCGTTCAGGTTGGGGCCTGGACCCTCATCGGACGGATCCACGATCGCAGGGCGCCGCCTGTCGGCCGCGTTTCGGACAAGTACCCGCACGCCTACGAAAAGAAGTTGCTGGCGCGGTTCTGGGGCGGATTCATCGGTCTCTCGTTCACGACGGCCGGCCAGCCGACGGCGGTTCTGCGCGATCCCTCCGGAGCCCTGGACTGTGCGGTTTGGCGGGAGGAGGGTCTGACCCTCATCGGCTCGGGTTTCCCGGACTGGCTGCTGGCGTTGCGAAAGCCGTCATGGCGAATTGCCTACGATCGCGTCCATGCCGCGATCATCGATCCGGCGCTGGCCCTCGGCGACCTTCTGATGACCGGACCCGTTTCCGTGGCGCCGGGAACCCTGCAGCCTCTCCCGGAAGGGCCGCCGGTCGTCCTGTGGCGGCCCGACTGGATTACCCGCTCGGGCCAGGCGGATCCTGTTGACGACAGCCGTGCAGCGCAGAGCCTTCGCGAGGCCGTCGACGAGGCTGTTGCAGGACTGGCCCGGCCATCGCCTGTCGCAGCGGAGGTTTCCGGCGGTCTCGACTCGGCGATCGTCGCCGCCTCCCTTGTCAAGACCCGTGCGATGGTTCCTCTCTGGCTCAGCGCCTATGGTCCCGATGCATCCGGCGACGAACGTCCATTCGTCGAGCGACTGGCCCGTCGGCTCGATCTGGCCGTGTCCCCGCAGCCCCGACGAGTGGGGGTCGTCACCCGGTCGTTTCTCGAAACCATGCCGCAAGGCCTTCGACCCGGCCTCGCGGCGCTGGACGGTCTGCATGACGCTGACTGGTCTGACCGCCTCCGTCACGCGGGACTGACGGCGATCCTCACCGGCAAGGGCGGCGACGGCCTTTTCGTGCAGCCGGCCACGGGGGCCGTCTTCTCGGATCTGTGGCGCGAGCGGGGGTGGCGCGCCCTGGCCTCTCCTGCTCTTCCGGCCCTGGCGCGCTGGACGAACCGGTCCGTCTGGTCGCTGGTGAAGGAAGCCCGTCGTGGCCCGACGGGACGGGATCGGCCAAAGCGAAGCGGGTTGGTGACGCCACTCCCGCTGACCGAGGTGCCGCCCATGCCGGCCTGGCTGACGGGGATCAACGATTTCGGTCCCGCCAAACGCGCCCAGATCTCCGCCGTGCTCTACGGGATCGGACTCCATGGTCCCTCTCTTCAGACCGAGGCCGCTGACGTCCTGCATCCCCTCCTGACCCAGCCGGTGGTCGAGGCCTGTCTCCGTTTGCCCGTTATCCAGCTTACGCTCGGCCGGAGGGACCGGGCCCTGGCCCGGCGGGCCTTCGCCGAGCGGCTGCCCCCGGAGATCATCGAACGGCGCTCGAAGGGGGAGATGTCCGCCTTCTATGGTCGGATGATCGCGGGCGGGCTGGACGCGCTCCGCCCGTGGCTGCTCGACGGCCGGCTGGCCGCAGAGGGCGTGATTGATCGGGCCGCAGCGGAAAGCCTGCTCACACCCGAAAGCCTGATCTGGCGAGGCGGCTACGCCGACATCATGAACGCCGCCGCCTTCGAGGGATGGGTCAGGGCGTGGGAGGCTCGCCTGGGTCCGACGACGTGACCGCACCGGCGCCGATCGTCTGGTCCAGCCAATCGAAGATCTGGTGGTAGACATCCCGGATATTGGCAGGACTGGCGTTGTCGTGCCCCTCCCCCCAGTAGGCGATGAGCCGTGCGCGCCGGCCCTGCCGATGCAGGGCCGTGAACATCCGTTCGGACTGGGTCATCGGCACGTAGTCCCGGTCTGCGGTAATTAGGAGCAGAGGCGTGTGGATGCGATCCGCCAGCCAGTAAGGACTGGCGTCGGCGTACTGCCGGACCGCGTCCCACGGCGGATTGCCCATGCCAGCCTGGCCCGTCTCGACGGCTCCAATCGGCTGGTTCAGGGTGAGCCCGTCCTGCGGCCACAGCCTGCCTTGGCTCATGAACTCGCCCCATTTGCCGGCCATGTCGGTCGGGGCCGCCCAGACCACGAGCGATCGGAACCGATCCGTCCGCGTCGCCACGCCGAGAGCGGCATAGCCCCCGAAACTGTGACCGATCAGGGCGAGGCGATCCCGAGGCAGTTCCGGAAACTCGATCAGCATGGCCTCGACGGCCAGATCGACGCCTCGGGCGAAATCCTCGAACATTTCCGCCCGCGCACTCTCGGCCTGGGTCGGCAGTCCGACCGACAACACGGCATAACCGCCCGACGTCAACAGCTGCGGCCGAAGACTGGACTGCAGACTCTGTGCATCGATCCTTCGACCGTCATCGGCGATGCCGGGATAGACTTGGACGAGGACGCCCTTGACCTCGGAGGCGGCGAGGCCCGGCGGCAGATAGAGAAAGCTTTGGGTCATTCGGCCCCGCACATCCCGGTGCGCAATCGGCCGGGCCTGCGGTATGACCAAATCCTCGAACGCCTCATTGACCCGGTCCACGATCCGGAGGCCTGCCGGGGTCGCCAGACTCAGGGTCTCGACGCCCCGGTCAACGCAAAGCACGACGGCGGCGGTCGGACTGGCAGCCCGCAGCCGAGGCCCTTGGGCGCACGGAGTCCGGACCTGCCACGCGGCGACGCCGCCGAGGCTCCGGACCCCGATCGTGGCCGCCGCCGCCGCCGCAGCCCAGGTCCGGCGAGGGGCGGTCGCCCGCACACGCACGGGTTTCATCGGATCGTCCGCCTGGCCTTGAGACCAGGCCTCTTTCGAGGACGAAAGGCGGCGAAGACCACCCGCTGTCATCTCCCAAAGGGCCTCGTCGGCGAACACCAAAGCCCGGCCGTCCTCCACGGCCGCAAGACGTTCAGGCGTCCGCGCAAGGGCGACCGTCAGCGGGACCGGGCGCTCGCCGTCCAGGCCCCACCAGTCGGAGCGACTGGTTCCTGCTTTCCTGGCGTAGAGGATGACCTTGTCGCCGAGCCAGTCGGCCCGGATCGGGCGCAGTTCGTCGACCGTTCGCCCCTCCCCGGTGGGGGAAAGGCCGGTCGACGCGATCCGTCTCACGCGACCGTCGACGCCGACCGCGGCGAGCCCACCGTCCGCCCAGCCCTGATCGTCTCGTCGGGTCCAGACAAGGACCTCGTCTGATGCCGGCGACCATCGCAGCAGGTTCGGGGCCACATCCAGCGGCCCGGCCGAGACGGCAGGGCCCTGCCCGACCACCGACACCAGGGTCAGCCGTCCCCGCCGGAGCACCGCGGACTGCACATTCCGCTCCGCCTCCACCAGCGGTATCGGCTCGGCCGCTTTCAGAACCGCAAGCCATTGGCCGTCGGGGGAGACGGCGATGTCCCGGATGCGCCCCTCGGCCAGCACGTCTGTCGCTCCACTCACGCTGTCGATCAGGACCAGCGTCAGGAGCGCCGAGAGCTCATCCGAAGACACCGCCGCGTCGCGCGTGTCGAAGACGGTGCGGGACGGCCGACGCCCCGCCGCGGTCTCCGACCATCGGCGATCCATCACCCTGGCGCCGGAGCCGTCGAAGCGCAGCATCCAAGGCAGGCTCGCGTCTGCACGGACCGTGAGTGCGAGACGGCGACCGTCGATCCAGTCCGACCCGGCCCCCGTGATCGGCAGGTCGGGCGTCAGTCCGGTCCAGCGGACCTCCCCGGTCGGCAGGGTGACGACGCCGGCTTCCAGCCGGTCCCCGTCGAGCCGGTAGACCAGAACCCGTTCGCCATCGGGCGACCAGGACCCCAGCAGATACCCAACCCCCGCCTTTGCAACCAGCAGCGGGCGCGGCTTGCCAGACCGGGTCGCCACAAGCATCAGCTCCGAGGCCCCCCACCAGGATCGGGCGCCCTGATCGAAGCGGGGAGATGCGTCATAGGCGCCTCGACGCTCGTAAATCGCCCACTGCCCGTCCGGAGAGACGGCCGCCTCGCCAAAGGTTCGCATCGCCAGCACGTCGTCGAGCGTCACGGGCCGCGCCTGCGCGTCGGCGCACGCCGGCGCGACCAGCCAGGCAAGCGCAATCAGGGCCGCCAGCGCCCCATCGGACCGGGTCAACGGCCCTTACCAGCGCTTGATGAGCTGCAAGGCGACCGAACGTCCGAGCGGATTGGCCTGCCCGGGGTCGAAACCAAAGCCGACGGCGCCGTTGTAGAAGGGGGGATCGGCGTCGAAAAGATTGAGGACCGTCAGAGCGAGACGCAGTCCAGCGAAGGCCCCGCCTGCGGGCGCCCAGCTCAGCTGCAGGTCCGCCGTATCCCAAGCCTCGACCGTGTCCCCGACCCCGTCCTCGTAGGCAGCGACATGGTTCCAGTGCACATCGGCCCCAAGATCCGCGTGCGACCAGGACAGGCCGGCGCGCGATCGCAGACGGACCGGATAGCCGACGACGCCGACGACACTGAGGTTCGGCGCCGCGACCGTGGTCTGCATGTCGTAGTCGAGAATGTAGGATCCGCTGACGTCGAAGGTCAGACGATCCCCGCCGATCTCCAACGGATAGGCGAGCGTCAGGTCGAGTCCCCGGACATCGACTGACGTCGCATTGACCCAGCGCGCGTCCAGGATCGCGCCAAAGGCCGTATCCGGATACAGGGCGCCCTGGGTGAAGGTGGGCAGGGTCGTGAAGGTGCGGACCAGCGCCAGGTCGGCCGCGTTGTTTCCGGGATCGACCAGGGTGACGAAGGGGGCGACCGAGGGATTGGTCAGGACGCCGCTGACATTCTCCGCCACGGGCTGGGAGATGCGGTTCGAAAACCGGGTCTCGAACGCGTTGACGCTGAACCGTAACCCCGCCGGGCGGACGTAGTCGAAGCCCAGGGTCCAGGTCTCCGCCGTCTCCGGCTCGAGATCCGGATTGCCGCCCGACCGGTAGAGCGCCAGCACATTGGCCCCGTCGGCGCGCGGAACGGTCGTCACCGAGACACCCGACCGATCATAGAGCTGCGTCAGGGCCGGGGCGCGGAAGGAGGTGCCGTAGGAGGTTCGCAGCGTCAGGGCGGCCGCCGGGGGCCAGACCAGGCCGATCTTGGGATTGGAGGTCGTTCCAAAGTCGTCGTACCGCTCGATCCGCCCGGCAATGGAGAGTTCGAGCCGGCGCAGACCCGGCCTGGCGTTCGCCTCGCCCACGATCGGGATCCGCGCCTCCGCGAACAGCCCCGCGATGTCGCGTTCCCGGACTGGCGTGACGACGCTGACGGGCAGCACCGTCGAGGCCCAGGTCAGACTACGCGTTCGGAACGTCTCGCTGCGGGCCTGGCCCCCGAAGGCCAGTTCGAGGGGACCACCCGGAAGCTCCAGCACGGATCCCGACGCCAGGAAATTTGCTGAGCTGGCGCGGGTGCGGTTCACAGTCCCGCCGTACCCGCTGCCGATGAAGGCGAGCACTGTGGCGTTGTTGGCGCCGCCGCCGCCGAACGGATTAAAGTAGCCGTCGCGGCTTGCACGGTAGTCGGTCGCCGGATTGTCGGCCGCCGTGCCCAAGGCTTCGTTGAGGAACAGGCTGTTGACGCGCCCGTAGGTGGTGGTCCCTCCCCTTTCCTCGGCGAAGGCGAGATAGCCGTCCATCGTCCAGCCGGCGCCGAGGTCATAGGTCGCGCCGCCGGTGACGCCCACGCTGCGGGACACGCCCTTGCGGCGGGTGGCGCCCAAATCCTCGAAGAAGGAATAGGCGATTGTATGGGAGGTCGCGCCGGACGGAGAGACGAAGAACGGATTGTTCCGGTTCACCGACAGGATGGAGACCGTTGCCCCGTTGTCGAAGCCGAAGCTGCGGCGGCTGAACCGGACGTCGGCGGACAGCTCCAGGCGGTCTCCGAGCGACTGCCTGACGCGGCCATAGAGACTGTGACGCTCCACATCGGGCCAGAGATCGACGCCCAGAAGCTGGGAGGTCAGGTTGGCCGTGTTGGCGGCCAAGTCGGCGGGCGAGGTTGCCGTGCCCGAGGCGCCTGGGCGGATCGCCCAGCGCGAGACATAGGCCTTGGAAACGGCGTCGAAGGCCACGATGTTGCCCGGCGCGCTGAAGACCGCCCGCCGGTCCGACCCGCCGAAGGGTCGCAGGTCGGCGTCCCGCGTATAGTCGCGATCCAGCGAGTTCAGGCTGTTTGTCCGCTGGTACTCGTAGGATATGAAAGCCGCGCCACTGCTCCAGGTGCGGCCGGCGAGATGCGAGGCGATGATGTCCTCGCCACTGCCCCGAACTGCGCCCAGTCTCAACCGACTCTCTTGGCCCTCGAAGGATCGGCGCATGATGATGTTCACCACGCCCGCCACAGCGTCGGAGCCGTAAAGTGCGGAGGCTCCGTCCAGCAGCACGTCGACCCGCTCGACAGCGGCTGACGGCAGGGCCGAGACGTCCGCCAGTTCCCCGCGGGACCCGGAACCTGCAACCCGGCGGCCGTTGACCAGAACAAGGGTCGCATCGGCGCCCAGGCCTCGCAGATTCACGCCGGTCGCCAGGGAGGTATTGCCGCCGTTCTGGTCGGCCAGAGCCAGGGACGCGCCGGGATTGGCGGCGCCCGCGTAATTCTGCGGCAGGGCGGCGAGCGTGTCCGCCACCGTCCCCAATCCGCGCGCGTCGAGATCGCCCCGGCTCAACACCAGGACGGGCGAGGCCAGTTCGCCCGATGTTTTCAGGAGCGTGCCGGTCACCACCACGTCCTCGACGGCAACTGCTTCGGCCGTCCGGGGAGTGCTCTCGCCGCGGCGAATGTAGATCACGCCGGGGCGCGTCTCGGCCCACGTCAGTCCGGTGCCGGCAAGCAGACGATCAAGCGCCCCACGGGGCAGATGACGCCCCCGCAGTCCGCCGGTACTCAGGTCCGTCACGAGATCCGCCGTGAAGAAGATCTGCTGATCCGACTGGCTGGCGAAGGCGTTCAGGGCCTCGCCCAGCCCTCCTGCCGGGATATTGAATTCGCGCGTCTCCTGCGCGCAGGCGGTGACGCTGACCGAGAGCGCGCACGCGACAATCGCGGTGGCGGTCAGAAGACTCAAGCGGTTCATTGTTGATTTCCCCTCCACGCCACACGGCGTCGAAGAGGGGGTGAGCGGGACCCCGGCTGACCCTTGAGGTCTTCGCGAATTATTTTCCGCGTTCCGACAAATGGACCGAGCCGTTGCGGCCGGGGGAAGCTTGCAGGTCGAACACCTCCGATGCGACCGAAACGAAAGCGTCTCTATCCCCGGTCTTGAACACCCCGTTGACCCGCACCCCGTCCAGGGACCGGGCGTCGAGCTCGATCCCGGCGGTCAGATAGCGGTTGACCTCCGCGACGGCGACGCGAAGGGGCGTCTCGCGAAAGACGATCCGGCCCTCCGTCCAGCTGGTTTCCGTCTCCACGTCGACGGGGCCTGTGACCGCGCCCGCTGCGGTGACCCTCGCCTGCTGGCCCGCCGACATCCGGTTCTTGTGGCGCGCCGCTCCTCCATCCGCCACGTCCACCGCGCCGGATACCAAGGTGACCGTCGCGCCTTCGCCATCGCGGCGCACCTCGAACACGGTTCCTACCGCGGTCACGGAGGCCGCACCGGCTTCGACAATGAAGGGTCTGGCCCGATCATGGGCCACGTTGAACAGGGCCTGACCGCCTTCGAGCTCCAGCCGCCGGGCGGCCTTCGAGAATCGCACCCTGATCCTGGAAGCCGTATCCAGCCTCACGGACGAGCCGTCCGCCAGTTGCACGACGCGCTGTTCGCCCACGGCCGTCTCATAGACGCCCCGGTTCTGAAGCCAGGTCCATGAGCCGAAGGCGAGAATTGCGGCCACCGCGACTGCGGCGACACCGAGAAGAGGTCCCCGCACGGTTTGCGGAGGCGTTCGCCTCGCCTTGCGGTTCAACGCGTCTTCGACGGCGTTCTGGATCCCGGCCTTCGGCGTCAGGGCCTTGGCGTCGTTCCAGACCTGCTCCACGCGCCTGTAGGCGTCGGCGTTCTCCGGGATCCGCCGCCAAGCGAAAAAGTCTTCGATCGTCTGGGTGGTGACGCTCCGCTCGCCCAGCCTCTGGTGCCAGGCCGCTGCTTGGGTCTCGGCGGTTTCCACCCGCATCTTCGGGCCGGCCATCGTGAGCCCCACTCCTAGCGCCGAAGTTGGGCGGCGCAATGTGCCAAGGCCTTGGTCATCCGCCCCTCTACCGTCTTCGGACTGATGCCCAATTGCTCGGAAATTTGCAGATTCGTCAGCCCGACGAACCTCGACAACACAAAGACATCCCGGAGAGGTTGTGGCAAGCCAAGGATGAGCTCCTCGAGCTCGAGGGCTTCGGCTTGGCCGCCTGCATGTCCCGCAGCCCCGGGAGTCATGTTGAGCTCGAGCAGCTCGTATCGCCGGTCTGCCTGCCTCCCCCTGCTCCGCGCAAGGTTGGTCGCCAACGTCAGCAGGAACGCCTTCGGATGGCGGATGTCCAGCGTGGCTTCCAGCGGCGCGATCTTCAGCCAGGCGTCCTGGACGATGTCCTCGGCGTCCGCGCCATAGCGTCGCCGCAGCCGGGCCTCCAGCCACGAGGAATAGCGGCGGTAGAGACGGTCAAGCCGCGCGCGCGACTGCCGGCGGGCGGACGCAACATCCCCGATTGACTCCGCCTCCGACACCCGACGCCTCCTTGACCGCGCGAGGGGCGTTGCAAGCCGCACATGGAAAACCCGCGCCCCATGAGGGATCGTCGGACAGCGTCGAGGGACGCGTCCGGACAGGACGGCGCGCGGCCGAGGGCCGGCATCATCGATATCAACCGAGACTTCGCAGGGGATTCCACGCCCCTATCGGCCGGGGCCGACAGGGAATCGTGACTGATTTGATTTCCCGGCGCAAGGCCCGGAAAACTCGAATGGGGGCGGGCGTTGGAACCTTGCGAGAAGGCCTCACGGTTTCAACCCGGGCCCCGCCGGTCGCCAGCTCGCGCCAGCGCCCCCCGGCGATCGGATCCGCGCCTATAGGTCGGCGCCCGCCCTGGGGTCTTATCCGAGCCGCCAGTGACGGACAACAGAGGCCGCGGCGACGCTCGGACCCGCAACAGCGAACTGCGGCGAATGGGGCGCGGGCGTGGAATCCTCGCAAGTCATAGAGGCGCGCTTATTCGCCGCCGACCGCATCCGACGTGCGCGAGCGCACATCCCCCGGACCCAGGATCGGCGCCTATTCACGACAACCCGCTAGTCCGATCTATAACGCAGGCGTCGGCGTGAGACCATTGCCAGCCCGAGCCTGACATCTCGTTCCATCTGTCGCGCTTTTCGCGTGCAAGGTGCGTTGCAAGCCTTGCCGCGTGACGACTCATGGTCGAGACTCGCCGCATGAAGCGTCCCTTGAGAAAACTGCCAGCGGGTAAGCGCCGCGAGCTCGATCACGCCGTATCGATCCTGCGCGAAACCTTCGCCGAGACCGTCTCGACGCGGAAGGCCCCTCGCCTGCGCGACGGCAAGATCCTCAAGATCATCCTGTTTGGCAGCTATGCGCGCGGGGACTGGGTCCACGACCCCGTCGGCCGCTATTTCTCGGATTTCGACCTACTGGTCGTTGTAGACCACGAGGACCTGACCGACCTGGAGTTCTGGGAAGCCGCCAACGAACGACTGCTCGCGGAAATCTCAACCGGCAGCCAGCTCCGCACCCCTGTCACCTTCATCGTTCACAGCTTGGACGACGTGAACAAGAAACTTGAACTCGGCCGCTACTTCTTCACGGACATCCTGCGCGATGGGGCCGTCCTGTTCACCGAACCCAACGCTGCCTTCGTCGCACCACAGCCGTTGTCTCGAGCTACTGCGCTTGGCGAGGCGGAAGAGTATTTCGAGGAGATGGTGAAGACAGCCACGATGCGCTTTGATCTCGCGCAATACGCTGTGACGAAGGGTTATCAAAATGGAGCGGCGTTCGAGCTCCACCAAGCTGTCGAAGCCCTCTACATTGGCGTGATGCTAGTGCTGACACTCCACTCGCCAAAAGCCCATAACTTGGTTCATCTGCGGAGGTTGACGGAGCCGCTCGTGCCTCGTTTGGTGGAAGTCTGGCCGCACGAGACCAAGTTCCAGAAGCGGGCATTCGAGCTGCTACGGGCCGCCTACGTAAAGTCCCGCTACAACACGAAGCACTATCGGATCACCGATGAAGAACTCGCCTATGTGACAGAACGCGCGGGGGTTCTGCAGGAGATCGTTCGCGAAGCCTGCGAGAGCCGTTTGTCAGAACTGAGAAATCCGTCCGCTTGAGATTTTGGCTAGCCTGTGAAACTCGGAGCAGACGCCGAGCAATTTCCGGGAGCCTCCCATCTGGATCGAACTGCTGCCCGAGACAGTTCGATCACATCAGCCACGCTGGGCTTTCCAATCTTCAATAATCGATCCCAGAGCATTGCAGGGATCAGCGCCTCCTCGGTGGCCGCGTCGGCTGCCCGTTCTTCAGCGTCGACCGTGCTAACCTCAAGGTTGTCGATGATCATCGCATCGGACTCCGAGTGGTGCATCAGATGCACGCATTCATGCAGCAGCGTGAAGCCGGTCAATGCCCAGTTCAGTCTGCCTTTCCCGCAGCACCCGCCCGCAATCTCCAGAAACGCCTGTCCGCCGGCCTCATCCAGCATCAGCGCGGCCAGAAGCTTTTCCTGTGTCGTCAGATCGCTCATCAAGCCTCCGCTCTATCCACGCCCTGCCCATTCACCGCTGTCTGGCGGGCCCCTTATGACCACAGACAACAGACGCGAGCCCTCGCTTCTACAAGCCGAGATCCACGCCGCGCCCGAGCGCAAGCCGCGCCAGCCCGTTCTCGCCGCCTTGCAGGACGACCGCCTTGCCGGCCTTCGGAAGAGCGGTCCCTGCCCCCAGCCGGGCGTAATGTTCGACCCCGCCCTTGTCTTTGACGATGACCCACGGCGAGGCGCCGGCCCCATCGTGCGTCCCGGTCCGAACGACCCGCCCGGCAACCACGCCCTTCCCCAACGCGCTGACCTCCTTGGCGCCCTCGAGCCGCCGCTGGTTCAGCGTCCGGATGACGTCGCGGCGGATCTGGAGGGTCCTCAGCTTGAGCTCCATCTCGCCATCGAGCCGGTAGCGCCGACCCGATCTCACCGCCAGTCCAAGCCCTTCCAGATGACGCAGCCGGCCCCGGGTCAGGGCCGCCCAGGCGTCGCTCGCCCCCACTCCGTCATCGACCATCCCGCCGGCGTCCGCGGCGTCCAGCAACCGCTTGTCGAAGCCGGTGAACCGGTCGGCCTGGGTCTCTTTCCAGATCCGCCGCTCGGCGTCGACGCGCGAGAGGTCGCCAAGCCGCTCCTGCGCCACCTCCTGGGCCCGCGCCCGGAAGCCGTAGCCGACGTAGTCACGCGGGATCACCAGGTCGCGTCCGTCCCCTCGCCTGCCCCGGACAAGCACATGAGCGTGCGGCTGATCGGTATCGTAGTGACACGTCCCGATCCACTTCATGGCAGGCTCCCCAAGGTCATCGCCGACGCGGGACATGACCTCCCGCACATAGGATTTCAGATCGTCGATCCGGTCCCCGTGTTCCGGCGAGATGATGAAACGGAAATGATGCCGATCCTCGCTCCATCCGTTCGTCTCGGCGGCGGGCGACAGGGCGTCGGTTTCGCGATCGAAGAACTCCGGACGGGACCCCTCCATCCCGGCTCCGCTACGGCCGAGATAGGAAACATGCATGGCCAGCGCCGCCGCACGGTCCGCCCCCTTGCCGACATGCCGCGAGACCAGGGCCTTGACGATCACGCGCTGACGGACATCGAGGCGGAAGGCTCGGCCGGACCGGTTCTGCGCCGCCCTGAGCACCCCCGAACGATCGCCGAGCGCGAAGGCGCGCGAGCTCGCCAACCGCTTCATCATGCCGTTCTTGACGTTCATCCGCTCGGTTTTCAGCCGCAGCGGAAGGCCAACATTGACCGCATCGACCCGCCCCCCGGCGCCGGCCGAAACCCGGTCCTCAATGGCCTCACGGATCAGCATCGTCTCACTTCCACTGAGCAGCTAAATGCCCCGATCCCGAACAACTCACTCCAAGTCATCCGGGATCGGAAATCGGCCGACTAACGTGCTGACAAGATACGAGAAACGGGAACCGTCCCAAACCCCCTTTTATCTTGCCCTCCACCCCTTTTGGCAGATTTTCAGACATCGCCGTCAACACCGCCGACATCCCATCAAACGCGATCAACAGGACTTGTGGACGGCGTCCGAAGACCGGCTCTCGATCCCGCTGATCGTAGGACGGCCCCGGATGACAAACAAAAACCCGCCCGGCCGAAGCCGAGCGGGTCGTTGCTGCAGGCGTGATCTGTCAGGCTGCTCGAGCCTTGATGGAGACGTGCCGCAGCCCGGACTCCATCGCCTTCTGCCCGAGGTTGAGCGCCGGTCCGAACGGCCGCCGATCCGTCCGCGCCCGATCCACCGAATGGACCAGGGTCAGGCAGACCTCCGGCTCGAGCGCGATGAGTTCGTCATTCGCCCGGAAGGGAGCGGCCTTGCCGTTCTTGTCGAAATCCGCCCGGGCAAGGATCAGCTTCACCCCCTTCTGCTGGGCCCATTTGATCGCGAGTTTCTCGGAGCCCTTCGCCCCCGTCGTCGCGAGCGCCATGTCCGGCCATTCCTGCTTCGCCCAGTTCAGGGCGTCGAAGATCCGGCCCGCATCCTCTGAGGTATCCGCCGTTGGCGCGCCCCGGAAGGCGATCACCGGACCGCCCGGATCCGCTTCTCCGGACTTCCGATTTCGGATCGCCCGGATCGCCTGCTTCGCTTCGAGCTGCGCCGCCGTCAGATGCGTGCCGCGCCGCGATCCCCGCCAGGCCGTCCAGACCTCCCCGGTCGCGACCGTCCAGGTTTCGGAGGCCGCGTCCCGGATCAGTTCGCAGGCCTGCGTCGCCGCGTCGCCCGCTCTTGCCTTCGCCGTGGCGTCCTGAAGTTCGGTGTCGGCCGCCTCCGATCCGTCGAAGTCGCGGTCGAGTGATCGCATCGTGTCGCGCGCCCTGTCCGCATCCCGTTCGATCCGTCCGGCCGCCGAATGGAAGGCGCCGATAAGGGCCTCCCCGATGATCGTCTGATAGTCCTCCAGCGCGGTGTCCGAGATCACGTCCACCAGCTCGGTCATGAGCGCGCGCCCGAGCTGGATCAGGGCGTCCTCGGTGGGATGCGGACGCTGATCCCCGAGGGAGGCGGACAGGTCGTCGAAGGCGGAGTCGGACTTCGGGGAAAACGCGGAGGAAGCGGTGTTGAAGTGGGTCATTGGAACAATCCTTGAGATTGTCGAGCGCCCCATGCGCAACGACCCCGGTTTTGGCCACAGCGGGGTCCCCGGCAGTCACCGGAGCGGAGGGCCGCTTGCCCTCCGTGGAGGGAATAAGGCGAAGCCGTTGACTTCCGGGGTGCTGTGACAAAATCGGAGGGCGTTGTGTGGGGGCAAGTCGTCGTCGCCCTTCGCGACGACGACACCATTCGGCGCCGTCGCGCCGATGCGGACGAAGACGCGACGGTCTTCAGTTCAGTCGACGGCGGCGAGCCGACGGCGTGTCCCGGTCGTTGATTCAGCACAGCGCCGCAGGCCCTCGTTCGCATCCGCCGCACGCGCGCCAGTCGTCGTCGGAGTAGCGATCAGGATTGCAGCGTCATCAATACCAGAGCGAGATGACGGTCGCGGAGACAGGCCCGTTGGGTGCGGTCGAGTGGCGGGTATAGGTCAGCCTGGCCTCGCGGTGTCCGCACTGGCAGCGGAAGCGGTAGGATCGCCCCTAGGCCGGCCAGTTTCGCCTGCCCCCGAACAGGGGGGGCCATCAGGATGGTGTGGTAGCAACCCGGCCGGTCGCACTGGACGATCAGGCGGTGTCCGTGCTCGGGCGTGACATCTTCTCGGGCGAGGCGCGGCCGGTTCGGATCGGGCATGACATCACCAGCCCGTCGCCGTGGCGCACCCCAGCCGTCGCAACTGGATTCCGGCGGCCAGACGCAGGACGGACCGCGGCGCCCGCTGTTCGACGCAGTTGAGGATTTGACGCGCGGCCTCGCTCGGATCGTTCTGGCGCGCGAGCGCAAGGTCGAGTTCGGCCAGCATATCGGCCAAGGACTGGTCGTTCATTGGGACTCTCCAGGCTGCCGACCCGGCTTCGCTTGTGACTCCGGATGAACATGGCCCGCAAGTATTTGTTCTACCTTTGTTCCGATAATCGACAGGTTTGCGGAAGGGCCCTCACGACAATGGCGACCTCTTCGAGGTCGCCATCCGCGCAGAGCTGGAGATGTGAAAGGGCCGGTCAAGCGAGGAGGTCAAACCAGTCGGGCCAGGCGCTCCAGGCTTTTGGGGCATGTGAGGCCTTGGCCGATAGGCGATCTCGGCATGCTCGACGCAGAACGCACCGCGAGCGACCGGACCACCGCAAAGGCTGAACCCCGGCTGCAGGGGATCACCCAGCGGCCAGCGGCAGTCGGTCCGGCCGACGGACAGGATGGTGCGCGTCCCGCACTGCGGCTCGGGAGGCGGCTCAGGCGACGCCAGGGGCGTCGCCGCCCGGTTCGGCGCCGGCTGCGCAACACGAACCGGCGTCCTGGCTTTTGGAGCCGAGACCTTCGGTGTCCTGCTGGTCCTCCCTGCGGACAAGCCCAGGCGGTAGACCTTGCCAAGCACGGCGCTGCGGCTGATGCCGCAGCCGAGGTCCTGAGAAATGACGTCGGCTGTCCGGCCCTCCAGCCAGAGGGTCCTGAGGCGATCGATACGGTCTTCGGTCCAGGCGGAGGCGATCATGGGAGGCTCCCGGATTCAGCGAGCCCGATCGGCTCACCTCGCGTCGCCCTTCCTTTCCCTCCCGCCGCCGATGAAAAACGGCCCGACACTCGCGCGCCGGGCCGTCGATTCAGTTCGTCGTCGCAAAGGGATCGACCTCCCGATGAATGGGCTGGGCGCGGCCCATCCACGGCAATGGCCGGATGGCGCGCGCCCAGTCCGCGAAGCTCGGAATGAACCCGAGGTCCTAGCGCACGTGCTGTTCGCCGATCAGTCGGACGGGCACGACCCGCCCGGTCGAGAGCGTCACCGTGGGCCCGAAGAAGCGTTCGAGCATTATATGGACACACTCTGCCTGCGGGCGCTTTCGGCGTAGGTTCGCCGAGGGACGCGACCCGATCGGAGGAGTGCCATGTTGGATGATTCCGCGACGCATAACGCCCGTGAATCGGCCGCGTTCGACGCGGCCGCGGCGGAGTTCGGGATATACCTCGGCGCGTCGGGTTGTTCGCCCAACACCGCGCGGGCCTATGGTCACGATCTCACGCATCTTCGTTCCTTTCTGATCGAACAGGGTCTGGAGTGGCGCGCGCTGACGCCAGCGCGAGCGGTCGATCTGCTGATCCACCTCCGCAGCAAGCGAAGCCGCCGTCGCGGCGCTGCCCAGCATCCGTCATTGGTGTCGGTGGATGGCGAGCGCGCCGTGCCGCGCCTCAGCACCGCGACGATCAACAGGGTACTGGCGGCCGTGTCGTCATTCTACGAGTGGGCCCGGATCACCGACCGGTTCGAGGGTCCGAGCCCGATCACGCGGATTCATGATCGCGCGGCGGCTCGCGTTTCCGATCGTCATCGTCCGTTTCTGACCGGTATCACGTCGCGATCTCAGACGCGCAGCCCCGTGAGACTCAGGCAGATTCATCGCTTGCCGCGGCCGATGGCAGATCCGTCGGTGGATGCGCTCCTTGCGCAGCTTCGATGCCGTCGCGATCTGGCGATTATCCGCCTGTTGCTGGACGGCGGTCTTCGCCCCGGCGAGGTTCTCGGTCTGCACCTCACCGATATCGCCTATGGCAAGCGGCGTGTGACGATCCGGGTTCGCTTCGATCATCCGCGTGGCGTGCGCAGCAAGTCCCGCACCGAACGTGTCGTCGACCTGCACGAGGCGGTGACGCTCGAAGCGGTCAGCGCCTACGTCATGCACGAGCGTCCACAGGACACGGCGTCGCCGATCCTGTTCCTGGTCGGCGGCGCCGGACGCCGTCCGCTCGACGCTCTGTCCTATGCGGCGCTGGCCAAGATGTTCGCGCGCGCCTGTTCACGCGCTGGCATACGGGCGCCATGGGTGACGCCGCACGCGCTGCGCCACACCCACGCGACCCGGATGTGGGAGGCCGGGATGCGCGAGCTGACGCTTCAGCGGCGGCTCGGTCATGCGTCGCCCGACGCGACGCGCATGTATACCCGTGTCTCCGATCCCATCGTCGTCGCCGAGTACCGGCGCGCCCTCGGCCTCGATGCCGATGCGACGGCCCCTGCGGCAGACAGCGCGTGAGGTGCGGTTTCGTGTCGGCCGCAGCGATGCAGGCGCGGGCTGCGCCGGAGCCGCCGGATTTCCTCAGCCATCACTGCTCCGCCGAGGAGTATGATGCATTTCTGGCGCGCTGCGATGTCGCCAAGCATTTCGTTCAGCAGCGGCGCAGCCATCGCAAGTTGTTCGTCGAGGCATGGCCCGACCTGAACGCCTGGCTGCGCGCGCCGCTCGCCGAACGGATCGGCCGGATCAACGGACAGACCCGGCGTACGCTGCACAATCCGCCGTCATACTGGGCGCGCGCCTATCTCTACTACCTCGCGCTCAGCGGTCATTTGCGGATCGACTATGACTGGCTGCTCGCTGTCGGCGACGTGTGCGTCCACGATGTCGTCCATCACATGCGGATCGATCTGGGTGTCGAGGTGCTGGCGCGGGAGGCGAGCGTCCTTGGGCTGGGTCGTCCTCATGTCGATTGCGCGATGCGGTGGACGCTGGGTCGGATCGCACTTCACAGCGGTGTCCGACCGGTCGATCAGCTTGTGGATACCGATGTTGATCGGATGCTCGTGGCCGTCCGCAGGTTCGGTGAGCGGCCCGATCTTGCGGATATTGGGGATCAGCCGAACGCTATCGTACCGTTTCCAAGCCGTGGGTCACCATGATCGGCCAGCTTCGGCTGGTGCTCTATCATCGCGGCCAGGTGCATGAGCCGCCGCGCAAGATCATGCCTTCGGCCGTCGTGCGTGCGGCGCAACCGGCGATGGGCGTGCTGGTCGAGAAGTGGCTCGAACGCCGAGCGCCGACCTTGCGACCGGCGACGCTCTATCACCTGGCGCTGACCGTGCGCAGTTTCCTGGATCATCTTGCGGCGACCGCACCGGCCATTCAGACGTTCGCGGCGGTGAAGCACCAGCACGTCGTCAGCTGGATGAACGCGATGGCGACCGATCCGTCGCTGAAGACCGGCCGACCGCTGACGCCACATTCGCAGCGCGGGCGGGTCGTTCGCCTGGCGCAGTTCTATAAGGACGCCGAAGACTGGCATGGGCAGACGTGCCGAGGTGGCCGCTGGTCGCCCGTCGCGATCTGCCGCGCCAGCCCGAGCGCATCCCGCGCTATATCCCGCGCGCCGATCTTGATCGGCTGATGGGTGCGATCCGCGCGCTCCCTGATCCCTTCCAGAGAGCGGCGATGATCGTGGCTCGCTGGTCCGGCGCTCGCATGGGCGAGGTGCGCCGTCTCACGACCGATTGCCTCGATAGCTATCCCGACGGGACTGCGCGGCTGCGGATCCCTGTCGGCAAGACTGCGCGCGAACGGGTCATTCCGCTGCATGATGAAGCAGCCGACGCGCTGCGGACCGTCTTTGCGATGCGCGCGACCGTCGCCGACCGGAACCTGCCTGACGAGCGAACCGGGGATCTGGTCCGGTTCGTCTTCGTCTGGCGCGGTAAGTTGATGAGCGAACGTCACCTGTTCGGAACGCCGTTGAAGCGCGTCTGCGACGCGACCGGCCTCGTCGATGCCTTTGGCAAGCCGACGATCACGATGCACAGGTTTCGGCATACGCTCGGGACCGAACTCGCCGAACGTGGCGCCAAGCTGCACACCATCATGAGCATTCTCGGCCACGAGAGCCCGCAGATGACGATGGTCTATGCCAGGATCAGTGACGCTGAAGTGCTGCGCGATTACCGGTCGGTCCTCGAGCCCGGGGCAGTCATCGCGGGAGTGGGCGCCGAGGCGATCCGCGCCGGTACGCTCGCCGCGTCCGCCGTCGACTGGCTGCGGACCAACTTCTTGAAGACCGAGCTGGAACTGGGCCATTGCCTGCGGTTGCCGTCGGAAGGGCCGTGCGAGTGCGACCTTTATCTGAGTTGCTCGCGGTTCGTGACGACGCCGGCCTATGTGCCGCGGCTGAGGGAGCGTCATCGGCTCGAGCTGTCGCTCGCCGATGATGCACGAGAACGATCCTGGCCCCGCGAGGTCGAGCGCCATTGCGCCGTTGCGCGTCGCGTCGAGCAGCTGCTCACCGATCTCGGTGATGCGAAGGATTGACTATGCGGGCGCAATGCCCGGATCGCCTTCGATCACGAGCGGTGGCACCGTGAAGTCGGCGGCGTCGAAGTGGTCGAGGATCGCCTCGATCAACCCGAGCCTCTCGATAGTTCCCCTGTCGACCAGAATGTGGTCCTCCTCGTCTGCGGCATAGGACGCCGGCTGTCCCTCGCCGGTGAAGACCGCCCGTTCTGGACCCCATTGACCGGGATAGGCGCCGGACCATCGAACGAACGGCCATTTCCGCTCCACGCAAAAGACCTCCAGGACTTCGAACTGGCCCCAGGCGACCTCGTGGGCATACAGGCTGAGCGGTTGGCCGACGGTGCGATGCGTCGGCTCGAAGGGTTCGCCGTCCCATTCGATCGATAGTCCTTCTTCTGCGATGATCTCGGCGAGCTCGGCATATTCAGGGGCGGTCAGCGTCCCGCCCAGGACGATAGATGCAGACACACGATCAGCCATGATAGTCTCCTGAACTGTAGAGCGAGCTGAAGCTTGGCGAAGCTGCAGCCAGCAATTCAAAATCGTTTGAAAAGCGGCTTCAGGCCGCGCTGATGCATCGCTGCGCGATGCGAGGGACAGGCCGACCCCCGCCAGCTCTCTGGATGAGCGCAGCGGTCGGCCTGTCCCTCATCGGCCGGAATTCCACGACACGCTTGCATGTCCATATAACGAGCATGAAGACGCCTTCGGCATGATGCCGCAGAGCCCGGTGCCGGAAGTCGGCCGTGATGGACTTGGACTCGTCGAACCAGTTGTGGAGCGCCAGGAAGTCGTCGGCCTGCCCGCCCCAGCGTCTCGCCGACGACAGGGCGTGATGATAGCAGTGTCCCATCATCGCCCCCCTCAGAACAGGTGTTCAGAGAACAGGCTGTCGGTGACCCGCTCATTCATCTCGAGCCGGATCGTCCGCGCGGGCACGTCGAAGACGAAGGTTCCGTAGGCGCCGTCGTTGTTCTCCCAGCCGCTGTGCTCTCGGCCGAGGCAGTCGTAGGTGAGCACCTCAACGGCCTCCCGCAGGCTGTAGTCGATGAAGCGCCGCTCTCCGTCGGACCGGTCGTCGAACCGCGGGGAGACGACTTCGGCGGGGAAGTCGGCGTCCTCGCCTTGGGCGGTCTCGGCCTCGATCGACTCGATCTGGCCGGAATCCCCGCCGCCGTCAAACTCGACCCGGATGCGGGCGATGCGCGAGCCTGCGAGACGGTCGAACACGGCGGTCTTGTTCTCCTCGAGACGCACGGCGTCGCGTCTGTCCTGTTCAAACGCTTTCTGAAGGAGGGCCCTCACATCGTGCATGAGGTGGGTTTCCTCGGTCATGATGATCTCCGGATAAAAAGACGCCCGGAACGCGGGGTCGCGTTCCGGGCCGAAGGTTGGGGTTTCAGGGTCGATCAGAACGGAATGTCGTCGTTCAGATCGTATCCGCCGGCGGGTTCCTGAACCTGGTGGTCATCGGCAGCGCCATCGGCCGAAGGCCGCTCACGCCGGTTCTTCAACCGGATGTCGCCGACGATCAGACGCAGGTCGTAATGCTCGACCCCGTCCTTGCCGGTCCAGGTATCGTTCTCGACATGGCCCTGGATGACGACCCGACTGCCCTTGCGAGCGTAGGTCTCGATGTATTTCTCGGCCGTGGCCTCGTTGAAGCAGAGGCAGTTGAAGCCGGTGGTGCGTTCGCCAGGCGTGCCGTCGGCCTTGCGATAACGGGTGGTCTCCAGCACGCGGAAGCTCGCCCGCTTCCTGCCCGAACCCTGGGCCGAGAGGATGGACGGATTGGCGGCCAGATAGCCTTCGATGATGAGGGTCTGCATGGTCAGTCTCCTGGATATGAAGGATTGAAGGGGTTCAGGCGGCGGCGCGATCCGACGCCGTGTCGGCGTCGAGATCCTCGGCCCAATCGAGGACGGTGAGCCGGTTGATCACCAGCTCCTTGGCCGTGCGCTCCGTGCCGTCCTTGGTCGCGTAGGCGGTGTCGATAAAGGCGCCGATGACGATGGCCTCGCAGCCCTGGGCGAGCCCGCGGGCGATGACCTTCTCGTTGAGGCCTTTCGACCAGCTGACGCAATTGACGCCGACGAGCCGGTCCTTGCCGGCTGAGTCCACGCCACGCTTCTCAAGCAGCCGGAACACCGCCTTGGCGTAGTCGGGGCTGATCTGGGGGTCGGCCGCCAGTCGGCCGGTGAACATCATGGATTGCATGTCAGTCTCCTGTTGATCTGAAGCGCTGGAGAAGCCGATCTCCTCCATCCCGCTTCACTCAGGGACCTCCCTTCCTCCACCTTCCTCCTGACCGGACGGGGCCTTTGCACCGTCCGGTCAGACTGGCCGGCCCAGCTCACGCCGCCGCGCCGTCGAGAACGGTCTGAACCGGATGGCGACGCAACACCGCCTCCACCACGGCCGGCCGGTCGATAGGCACGAAGACCCGGGGCGTGAAGGCGATGATCTCGACGAAGCAGCCGAGTGCGACCAGGGCGTCGCGATCGGTCCGGCCGCCGACTACCTCGATCCGCCAACGATCCATGACCCGCGCCCGCTTCAGCCATAACCCGCCCTCCAGCGCGAGCTGGACGCTGCGGTCCAGCAGGATGGCGGCGGTCCGGGCGCCGTCGGTCCAGGCCTCCCCGACCTCGGTCAGACCGAGGGCGGCTTTCAGTGTGCGCGCCTGAACGGCGTCGAGAACCCGGCCCAGCCAGCGCCGCCCATCGGGGGCGCGCACGCGGCGAACCGAACACCCGCGCGCCGGCAAACGTCCCCAGATCGGCAGCAGCAACCCTGTCGCCAAGGTCAGTTCGCGCGTACGCCAGGGGTCCGTCTCCGCTACCTCCTTGTCCCAGACCCGCCGCCACGCGCCGACCTCGGCGGGTTTCCAGGCCGACTCGTCGAACGCCTTCTCCGGCAGGGTCTGGCGATCATCTGGCCGGACGAGGCGCACGGCCGGGACCAACCGGTCCTCGTCCGTCGCGGTGGTCAGGCCGAGCTCCGCAATCGCGGCCCGTCCGGACTTCTCATTGATGACCAGCTGGTGGGCGACATTGTCCGCCCGGACCAGGGCCTGGTCGGACAGCAGGATCTCGCGGCGAACCTTGAGCGAGAAGGTCACCAACGCCGTCTCGGCGCCGGTCGAGACATCGGTCCGGATCGTCTCCTGATCCAGAACCTCCAGCTCTTCGGCCTGGATGTCCTCAAGCCCCCGATCCAGATCGCCCGAAGCGGCGGCCCGCTCCAGAATGCCCGACAGGATGGCGTCGAAGTCCGCGAACAGGGCGTTCTGGTCGGCGATCCGCAGCGCCAGAAGCCGGTTCAGGAAGGTGTGGATCGGCGGCAGGTCGTCCGAGGATTTCAGCCCGCCGTCGGCGTCGAACAGTTTGAGCCCGGTCTTGTCCATGAAGGTCTCCACCGTCATGGACGCCAGCTCCCCGAAGGCGAGCGCGCCGTAGAAGACGAGCAGAGCGCGGCGCGCCCAGGGGCTCTGCAGATTATCCTCGGCCCGGAACAGACCGGCCCCGGCCGTGCGGCGCTCCCCGCGCGTCAGGGCTCCAAGCGAGTCCAGCCGTCGCGCGATGGTCGAGGTGAAGCGCTTCTCGCCCTGGATGTCGGTGGTGACCGGCCGGAACAGGGGCGCGGACGCCTGGTAGGTCCGGTGGCTCCGACCCAGCCCCTGGATGGCGGCGTCCGCCCGCCAGCCGGGCTCGACCAGATAATGAACACGACGCTGTTGGTTTCCCGCCGACAGGTCCGAATGGTAGCTGCGGCCGGTGCCCCCGGCGTCAGAGAAGATCAGCACCCGCTTGCGTCCGCTCATGAAGGCGTCGGTCTCGGCGCGGGCGGCCGAAGCGCCGCGCCGCTCGACGACCCGGCGTCCGTCGCGCAAGACCACCCGGCGCGCTCGGCCGGTGATTTCGGCAACCGCGTTCGTGCCGAAGGCCTCCAGCAGGGCGTCGAGCACACCGGGAACAGCGGGCAGACAGGCCATCTTCTCGATCAGGGCCGCCCTGAGAACGAGCGCCTCCTGACTGACGGCGGGCCGACCATCATCCATCACCGAGACCATGGTGACATTGCCGTCGTCGTCCTCGATCGCCTCCATCAGGTGAACGGGGAAGGCCTCGCGAAGATAGTCGAGGACATACTCTCGCGGGGTCAGGTCGATCGACAGGTTGTTCCATTCCTCAGGAGGGATGGAGGACAGGCGACGTTCCATCACCGCCTCATTGGTCGAGACGATCTGGACCACGGCGGACCGGCCCGAGGCGAGGTCGTCGCGGATCGAGGCGACCAGGCTGGGCGCCTTCAACCCCGCCAGCAGATGGCCGAAGAAGCGCAGTTTGGCGCCCTCGAAGGCGGAATGGACCGCCGACGCCGCCATGGCGCTCTTCGGCTTGCCCTCCTCGTCATTGAGGCCGGTCGCCTTCAGGGCCTCGGCCAGGTTGGCGTGGATCAACTGGAAGGCGTCGGCCCACTGGTCCCAGATCTCGATGTCATCCGACGTCAGCGGATGGACCAAGGGTTCGTACTCGACGCCCTCGAACGACAGCGATCGCGCCACATAGAGGCCGAGCGCCTTAAGCTCGCGCGCCACCAGTTCCATGGCCGCGACCCCGCCCCGGTCCATGGCGTCGAGGAAGTCGGCGCGCGACATGAAGGGGGCGTCCGGTCCGTCCCAGAGACCCAGGCGGGCGGCATAGGCCAGATTCTCCGCCGTCGTGGCGCCGGTGGCGGAGACATAGAGCACCCGCGCCTTGGGCAGCCGGTTCTGCAGAGCCAAACCGGCCATGCCCTGAAGCGACGCCTTTTTGGTCCCCCGCGCGCCCTTGCCGCCGCCTGCGGCATTGGCCATGGCGTGAGCCTCGTCGAAAGCGATGACGCCGTCGAAGTCAGCGCCCAGCCAGGCCACGATCTGGTCGAGACGGGACTGTTTCGCGCCCCGCGCGGGCTGGCGCAACGTCGCATAGGTGGTGAACAACACGCCGCGATCCAGCCGGATGGCGTCGCCCTGCTTCCAGCTCGACAGGGGCACGATGTCATGGGCGCCGCCGCCGATCGCGGACCAATCGCGCCGGGCATCCTCCAGCAGGGCGTCGTTCCGGGACAGCCACAAGGCCCGCACCCGGCCTTGGGCCATGTTGTCGGCGACGACGGCCGCGATCTGGCGGCCCTTGCCGCAGCCGGTGCCGTCCCCAAGGAAGAAGCCCCGACGGAACTGGACGGCGTCCTCGTCGTCGTCGCGCGCCAAGACCCTCTCATGCGGCGTCTCGCCCGCCCGCCACCGCCCGGGCAGGTCGGCGGCATGGGCCTCGCCCGCATAGATCACTGTCTCGGTCTGGGCGTCGGAGATCCTGCCCTCCGCGCGGACTTCAGGCGGAAGGACCGGGCGATAGGTCGGCGCCGGCGGCGCGACCGAGGCCATGGGCCCGGACTCCACCAGAGGCGAGGGATGCGGCCGGGGATCCCGGAGTTCAATCCGCGCCAGGGCATGGGCCTGATAGAGGCCGACGTCGCGGCCCTCTCCGGTCCAGGCCCGCACCTCATAGGCCAGAGGCGTCGCCCCCGCGAGGAAGCCGAGGCGACCCGTCGGCAGGGCGAGGCCGCGTTCACGCGGGGCGAAGGCTCCGGCGTCCAGGGTCAGTCGCACCCGGGGCTTGGCCGTGGCGCGCGCAGGAATCGCGGCGAGGATCCGGGCGGTCCCCTCCAAATTCTCCGGCTGGTGCAGCAGGCCGTCCCAGGTCGCAGCCTGACGCCGATCCATGACGAGGAGGCCCGTCTCGACGGAGGTCCCGTGTTTGGCGAAGGCCCGTGAGGGAAAGGCGACAGCGCAGACCATGGCGCCGTAGCGCTCTAGCGCCCGTCTCAGACCAGTGTCGGCCAAAGCCGTGAGCGGCACGATCGCCGCCATGCGCCCGCCGTCCGCGAGAGCCTTCAGGGCCGCGGCCAGATGGGGCTGAAGGTCGGAGAAGGGTGGGTTGCAGACCACGACGTCGAAGGTTCCGGCCTTTTCGAGAAGGTCCGGAATCTGGCGGCCGTCATGGCGGTGGCGGTCGGCGGTCGGGAAGAGGCCGTCGAGCAGGGCGGCGCGCGCGGGCGCGATCTCATTGAGGGTCAGGGCGGCTCCACAGGCCTCGGAGACCGCAGCGATCAGCCCTGTGCCGGCTGAGGGTTCGAGCACGAGGTCTCCCGGCCGGACCTGGGCCGCGAGAACCGCGAGCGCCGCCAGTTGGGGCGGAGTCGAGAACTGGTCGAGGGCGACCTGATCCTCGCTGCGCCGGCTGTGGGTGAGGCCGAGGGTTGACACCCCGGCGAGCAGGGCGGCGATCTCGGCCGGTGCGTCCTCCAGCCGGGCGACCTGTGGCGCGAGGCGGCGGATCTGCAGAACGGTCGCCGCCTCGATCGCGTCATAGGCGTCCCGCCAGGTCCAGCCGCCCTCGGCGTCGGACGCTCCGAAAGTCGTGGTCATGACATCGGCGACCAGGTGGCGGTCCAGCGGGCGCGACCGCGAAAGGTGGACGGCGAGCGACCGGGCCGCCGCCAGGATGTTGGCGGGGGTGTCCATCGTTGAGGGATCGGCAAACAGGGACAAGCTGCGGGTCGTGGTCATGGCGAAGCTCCGGTCGCCTGAAGCGGAGGGCTCCTCCCTCTCGGTCCTTCAGGCTCGCCTCGCTCCGCCCTCCCTCCGCCTTTCGGACGCGCGGCGATGTCCACAGAGAAACACCGCCCCGGCGAGCGCCGGGGCGGTGCAGAGACTTCAGAAAACTCAGACCGCTTCAGTGGACTCCAGAGCCGCCTCGCCTGTGGGGGTGACGACGAAGGCGCCCGAGCCGTCGTCGCCATCACCGTCGACGGACGTTGCCCCTGTGTCGTCGTCCAGCGCCTCGGCGCCATCGTTGAGACCATCGCCGAGACCATCGTCCTCGATCGCCGCCGTCCACGATAGGCCGGCGGGCGCCCAGGCCCGGGCTGCGGCCTGTTCGGCGACCCAGTCGACCAGTTCGGTCTTCTTCAGCGACTTCGTCCGCTCGTCTTCGGCGCCCATGGTCTCGAGCATCCCCAACAGCAGTCCCTTGGAATGGGACTGCAGGAAGGGTGCGTCGGGCGTCCAGTGCAGGGTGATGTCGGCGTGGCACAGGACCGCCAGTTCCGCCGCTTCCGTCCGGGCGTTGCGCCGGATCAGGGTCGTGCGCTCTTCGCGGACGTCCAGACTGACGGCGGTCAGTTCGGCCAGCAATCCCATCTTCTCGCCGTGGGGAAGGCCATGAACCCAGGCGATCACGGTCTCACCCGACGCCTGCCAGGCGGCCCTACGGTCGTCGAGCCGCCGGCGTACGGCGCCGTCGAGGGCCTCGATCACGCGCCCGCCCGTGGGATTGAAGCCATTGGCCAGGATCGCCAGGGCCGAGTCAGACCGGGCAACGTGGGCGCGCCGAACCAGCACATTGAACAGGCGCGCGATCAGGGCCGTCAGGGCGGCTCCGGGATCGTCGGACAGAGCGCGGATCAGCCCCCGGGTGGCGACATCGGTGCGGACGCCGTGAAGCGCATGATTGACCCCCTCGGTGTCCGGCTCGGGCGCCTCGACCTCCGGCGGAACATAAACCGGCGGCGTCGGCGGTCGAGCCGGTCCGTTATCCACGGCCGTGTCGTCCTCGATATCCGGTTCCTCGGGCGTGTAGCACCGCACATCGACACCCGCGCCCGCCGACGGCCACATCACCAGGGTGGTCACCACCCGCCCGCCGCATCCGGTCTGGTCCGAGGCGATCCGGGCGTGGATCATATCCACGATCGCGAGATCGGCGAGGTCGGGTTGATCGATGTTGGTAAGAGCCATGCGCGCCGCCTCGACCCGCTCGTTGTAGACCTCGCGCTGGGCGCGGTAGCGGGCCATGTCCTCAGGCGGAAGCGAGCGCGCATAGACATAGCCGAGCGCCTCCAGATCGTCGGGCAGTTCCGGCTCGGGCCCGGCGGTGACATGGACCGCGATGCCTTCGGCCTCGAAGACGGCGGCGATGCCGCGGGCGCGTCGGGTCCAGACCTCGGTCAGGATGTCCGGATCCAGCAGGACCGGAACCAGTTCTCCAAAGAGGTCGGTTTCAGTCCGGCCGCCAGCCGCGCCATAGGCTTGGGGGTCGACAAGGGCGCAGCGGCGATCGCGAATGGTGACCCGGGCGTCGTCGAGACGTTCGAGGATACGCCAGTCCTGGAACCCGTGGCCGTCCAACGCGGCCTCGGCCAGTTCTTCCTGCTCGGCCTTGTCCGGCAGCCGGGCGAGGAGTTTGGCCTGCTTCAGGGTCATCCGGCCCGACTTGAGCGCCACGACGGCCGCCGACGGCAGGCCGGCCAGGGCGGCGAGACGCTTGATCTCGATCTCGGCGTATCCGAGGGCCCGGGCGATGACCGCGACCGTCAGCTTCGACTTCAGCATCCGGCCGATCGCGGCGATGACATCGGCCACATGGACCGGCACGGCGGTATTGGTCAGCAGGACCGCCGCCGCCTGACGCGCCGGATCGGTCTCGACATAGGCCCGGACCGGATAGTCCTCGTCGAGCTCGCCGGCCTCCAGCAGAAGGGAGAGCGCCAGCTGACGACGACGGCCGTCGAGCGCCATCCAGGCCCACTCCTTCTTGCCGCGCCCCGGCCGGACGGTGATCGGCTGGAGTTGGCCGGCTGCCTTCAGGGTGGCGGCCAGGGTCGGGATATCATCATCGGGCGGCTCGCCGTGGCGCAGGTTCTCGCGGGCGACGCCGAGATCGCCGAGGCGAATGATGCGCTCGACCGGCGTGAAGACGACGGCTGCGACAGGCGCCGCAGGGGCGGTTACGGGAACAAGATCGGTCATGAGGTCTCTCCGACCGGGCGGCGAGGCTCATCCCCACCGCTCCGGCGCCCCCCAGCGCCCTCCCTCCCTCCTTTCGACGCCGCGATCGCGACCTCGTTCCAGTCGCCGAACGGCGCATCCGGCCAGATCACGCAAACCTCGAGACCCAGGCCAACCAGGCGCCGCCGCAACCGCGACGCGGCACCCTGTCCGACAACGCCCCGATCGGCGGCGATCAGGACGCGACGCACGATGGAGGGCGGCGTCCAGGCCGCGAGATTGTTGGCCGCCATCAAGGCCCACCCCGGAAGGTCGAAGCGGTCTATCGCCGACAAGGTCGTGGCCACCCCCTCTGCGACCAGCATCTGTTCTGCGGCGGGAGCCAGACGGACGGCCGCGCCGGGCGGCAGTTGGCCGACGGTTTTCCGAGGCAACCGCAGACCGGTCGCGAGCCTGCCGTTGGAATCCAGATAGGTGATTTCGACCGCCGTCAGCCGGTCATCGGCGTCACTGATCCGCGCAAGCAATGCGGGACGCGACCGTCCGCCCTCTTGATAAACCGACACCGGCGCCTGCGGATGAAAGCCGATATTGACCGCTGAACCTCCGGACCGGATGGCGCGGCGGCTCAGATGTCGGCAGGCGGGGTCTTTGGATTGAAAAGCGACGGTCCCGGCCCACAGATGAGCGGCCGTCTCCCGACGCACCCGCAGATCCGGCCTCGGTGTCGAGACCCCGCTGCGTCCCCCGCCGGTCAGGCGGCCGGCGTCGTCGATGAAGCCCCTGGCCCGCAGATCATCCCGGGCGGTGCGCCAGTCGGCGCCCCCGAACCCATGAATCACGATCCGGCCCTCGCTCAGCAGCAGGGACACCGACCGATCCTCGGCGCTGTGTCCGGGCCCCGGGATGCTGGCGCGAGAGCCGCCGTTGTAGAGGTCGCCGCCCAGGGCGGCCACGATCGCGTGCAGGGTCATGGCCGCCTCAGATCAGGCCGAGGGTCTTGAAACTCGCCGTGCCCTGGCGGCCGATGACGAGATGGTCGTGAACCTGCAGACCGAAGAGCCGGGCGGCGTCGATGATCTTACGCGTCATCTCGATATCCGCCCGCGACGGCTCGGGATCGCCCGAGGGATGGTTGTGGACGAGGATCATCGCCGAGGCCGAAAGGTCTAGGGCGCGGCGCACCACTTCGCGGGGGTAGACGGGGGCGTGATCCACCGTGCCTTCGGCGAGAAGTTCGTCGCACATCAGGGTGTTGCGGCGGTCGAGATAGAGAACACGGAACTGCTCGCGCAACCGATGAGCCATCGCCACGCGGACGTAAGCCACGAGAGCGCTCCATGAGGTGATCACAGGCCGGCGGCAGGCTTCGCTGCGGGCGAGGCGGACGGCGAGTTCGGGCAGGAGCTTCAGGTCCGCGAGCACGGCCGGGCCGACACCGGGCACCCGGACGAGTTCGCCGCGATCGGCCCCGGCCACGGCGCCCAGGGTGCCGAAATGGACGAGCAGGTCGCCGGCCAGGGCGTCCGGATCGGTGACGGAGCGCCGCAGCATAAGGGCAAGCAGGGACCGATCGTCCAACGCATCGTAGACTGTCGTCGGGGTTGACCGAATGTCTCGACGGCCTCCGTGATGGGTGTCGTCATCAGTCCGGTTCAAGGTCGGTGTCATGGTGGTCTCCTTTGCCGCTCTACTCGGAGCGTCCGCCGTCCGACCTTCCTTTCCCCTCCGCCGCGCCACCTTCGCTGGGGTTTGTCGGCCTGACGCCTTGGCGTCAGGCTCACCCGATGAAATGGTCCCTGATCATCGCCGGTCTTCTCCTCGCTCCTGTCGTCGCCCCCGCCGTCGCCCATGCCGATCCCTGCGAAGGTCGCTTGCCCGCCAGCGCGGGCGAGACCTTCTCCGGGGTCGTCCGCCATATCGGAGACGGCGACAGCCTGTGCCTGGGACCGAGCACCGATCCCGCGACCTGGATTGAGGTGCGCCTGTCGGACTTCGACGCCCAGGAGCTCAACAGTCCGACAGGACGCGCCGACCGTGATCGCCTGTCGAGGATCGTGCGCGGCCGGGTGCTGACCTGCATCGCCGTTCGTGGCCGCAACGGTCGGGTCATCATCTATGATCGAGTCATCGCCTCATGCCGTCTGAACGGCCGAAGGGTGGGCGATCTGCTTCGCGCGGCCGGCGGTCGCGAGGGCGGCAACTAAGCCTGGAACCGGTCGCGCTCGGCCCGCGCCAGGCGAACCGCGACGCCCGGTGGCACCGGGCCTATGGTCTTGCGCATCAGGGGGAACCTTGACGCCAGTCCGTCGTTCGGATCGAGTTAGGTCAGTTTGACCGCTGTGAGCCGATCCTCGACGTCGCTTATCCGTGCAATGAGAATCGGACGCCGCCCTCCGTCGTCGACGAAGCCGTGCCGGCGAAGGTCATCGCGCATGGTGCGCCTGTCGATGCCGCCGACCCCATCGATGACGACGCGCCGACAGCTTGCGGGGCGGACAGGGCGGCCATGTAGGTGCTTTGCCACTGTGTTTCATGCGTTCAGTCTATTTTCCATTAGCCATGGAACAGCCCGGAGGTGTCCCTCAAATCGTGAATTACGCCGATCGTAGCCGTGGACGGCAATCAGGCGGCAGTACGCGTCGATCAAATTTGCGGCCCAGGGAGAAAATCAGTACGTACTTGCAAATCTGTTCCCCAAGTGGGCTGTCGTCCTTCTCTGAAGGTCGTTGAGAAAGTCGTTCGTCATGTCCCAGATCGTCAACCGCAGGGATCTCGACTTCGTTCTGTTCGAGTGCCTGGAGATGGAGCGGCTGTTCCAGACCGATCGCTATTCGGCCTTCGATCGCGCCGGGATCGAGGCCGTGCTCGACACCGCCCAGGCCATTGCCGAAGAGCGGTTCCTGCCGTTCGCCTCGACGCTGGACGCCAACGAACCGAAGTTCGTCGATGGCAAGGTCGAGATCATGCCCGAGGTCGGACAGGCCCTGGCGGCATTCGCCGAGGCCGGGTTCTTCGCCGCCGGCATGGACGAAGCGCAGGGCGGACTGCAACTGCCCTATGTGGCGACCTCGGCGATCAACGGCCTGTTCACGGCCGCCAACCTCGGCGTGGCCAGCTACGCCTTCCTGACCACGGCCAACGCCAATGTCATCGCCGCCTTCGGTACGGACGACCAGAAGGCGCGCTTCCTGCCGCCGATGCTGGAGGGACGCTGGTTCGGCACCATGTGTCTGTCCGAACCCCAGGCGGGATCGTCCCTGTCGGACATCCGCACCCTGGCCGAACCGCGCGAAGACGGAACATGGCGGCTGACCGGATCGAAGATGTGGATCTCGGGCGGCGATCAGGAGATCAGCGAGACCATCGTCCATCTTGTGCTGGCGCGCACGCCGGGCGCGCCGCCGGGGGTGAAGGGGCTGTCGCTGTTCCTGGTCCCCAAGCATCGCATCGGGCCGGACGGCGCGGTGGGCGAGCGCAACAACGTCGAACTGGCCGGGCTGAACCACAAGATGGGGCATCGCGGCACGACAAACTGCCTGCTGAACTTCGGCGAGAAGGGCGAGTGCGTCGGCGAACTGGTCGGCGGGCTCAACAAGGGCCTGGCCCACATGTTCCACATGATGAACGAGGCGCGGATCGGCGTCGGTCATGGGGCGGTGATGTCAGGGCTGGCGGGCTATCTCTATTCGCTGGACTACGCCCGCACCCGGCCGCAGGGGCGCCATCCGCAGGACAAGGACCCGACCTCGCCCCAGGTGCCGATCATCGAACACGCCGACGTGCGTCGGATGCTGATGGCCCAGAAGGCGGCGGTCGAGGGCGGGCTGATGCTCAGCGCCTATTGCGCCATCCTGGTGGACCGGCAGAAGACGGCGGTCGATCCCGAGGACGCCGCGCGACTGGGGCTGCTGCTCGACCTGCTGACGCCGATCGTCAAGTCCTGGCCGTCCGAATACTGCCTCGAGGCCAACAAGCTGGCGATCCAGGTCTTGGGCGGATACGGCTATACGCGAGACTATCCGGTCGAGCGCTTCTATCGCGACAACCGGCTCAATCACATTCACGAGGGGACCTGGGCCATCCACGGCCTGGATATCCTGGGCCGCAAGGTGCGGATGCAGGATGGCGCGGCCCTGAACCTGCTGGTCGGCCGGCTGAACGAGATCATCGCCGAGGCGGAGGCCGCCGGCGACTTCGACGAAGAGACGGCGGGCCTGAGCGGCGCCATCGAGGCCTTGTTGCAGACGACGCGCATCGTCGTAGACTGCCCCGACCTGAACCGGGGCCTGGCCAACGCCACCCTCTATCTGAACGCCTTCGGTCATGTGGTCGTCGCCGGTCTGTGGCTGTGGCAAGCGGTTCGGGCGCGCAAGGGTCTCGAAACGGGCGTCTCCGGTGACCGCGCCTTCTACGAGGGCAAGGCAGCCGCCTGTCGGTATGCCTTTCGCTACATGCTGCCGGACGCCCTGACGGGGTTCTCAGTGGTTCGATCGCTGGACGACACCTGCCTGAGCCTGACTGCCGAACAGTTCGTCGGGACCTGACGACGCATGGAGACGACCGAGCGACCGGTCCGGGGTCGGCCCGCGCGCCAGGAACGCTCGAGCCATACGCGCGAGCGGATCGCGGAAGCCGCCGTCCGGGTCATGGCCGAGCGCGGCCTGGCCGGCCTGACCCATCGCGGGGTTGCGGCGCTGGCCAGGACGCCCCTGGCGGCGACGACCTATTATTTCGAGACCAAGGACGACATCCTCGCCGAGGCCTCCAACCGCATTCTGGCAGGCTATGTCGCGGCCTTCCGACGGGCGGAGGCGCGGATGCGGGGCGGTCCAGGCGGCCCGGCGCCGTTTCGCGCCCTGACGATCCGGCTCGCGGCCAATGCGGCCGGTCCGCACCGGACCGGCGCCCTGGCTTGGTGCGAGATCATCCTCGACGCCGCACGGCGCGAGGAGACGCGCGCCCTGGCTCGCACCTGGTTCGATCGGACAGGCGAGGCCTGGAGCGACATCGCGCGCGTCCTCGGGCTGGAAGAGCCCGAACATAAGGCCGGCGCGGGCGTGGAGATCGTCATCGGCCTGATCCTCATCGCCTGCGCCCTCGGCCTGTCGCCGGAACAGGTCCGCAGGGTGCTGGAGGACGGCGCCGACCCGCTGGTCGTCTGGCGTCCGGCCGGCGGCGCGCCCGATGAAGCGGCCCAGCCCGAACCCGCGGGGCGAAAGGCGGCGGCGACGCGAGAGCGAATCCTGACCGCCGCCATCGATCTCCTGACCGAGCAGGGCCCAGGCGGCGTCGGCTACCGCACGGTGGCGGAGTGTGCGGGGCTCACGATCACCGCCCCCGCCTATTATTTCCGCACCATCGGCGACCTGCTGGCGGCGGCCCAGACCCGGTTGTTCGCCGCCTCGAAGGCTCGGTATCGCCAGGGCGTCTCGGGCGCAGACTATTCGGCGATCGACCTCGCCGGGTTGATCGACCTGACCGCCGTCATCTTCCTGCGCGAGGCGACGGAGTACGGCGCGGCGAACGTGGCCGGCTTCTCCCTGTGGCTGGAGGCGGCGCGCCATCCCGCCCTGCGTCCCACGGTCTGGAGCGCAGTCGAGGACCAGAGCCGGGCCTGGTCGCGCCTGCTGTCGCGCCTGTCCCCCTCGCCCCGGCCGATCGACGGGCTTCTGCTCCAGTGCCTGTTTCTGGGCAAACTCGTGCGGATCACGGCGACCGGCGCCGAAACGCCCGACCTGGCCGCCGTGCGCGGCGCCTTCGCGCGAGACATCGCCGCCATCATCGAAGATCGATTCTGGCTCTGATGGATCGGTACAGTTTTTGAATTATGATTGACCTCGCCCTTTGCGCCCGCAAAGAGCGATAACCTAGGCAGACCGTCCGAAAGCCAAGGAACGGTCTCGTCCTCGCAAAGGAGCGGACCATGGATACGAGCAGACTGTTCTCGCTGGAGGGCCGCACCGCCCTGATCACCGGAGGCTCGCGCGGGATCGGCAAGATGATCGCCGCAGGCTTCGTCGCCCAGGGCGCCAGGGTCTATATCTCGGCCCGCAAGGCGCCCGCCTGTTTCGAGACGGCCGAGGAACTCGGCCCCAACTGCGTCGCCCTGCCCGGCGACGTCTCGACCGTCGAAGGCTGTGAGGCCCTGACCGCCGCCTATCTGGAGCGTGAACCGTCGCTGGACATCCTGGTCAACAACGCAGGGTCCGCCTGGGGCGCGCCGTTCGAGGAATTCCCGGAAAGCGGCTGGGACAAGGTGATGACCCTGAACGTCAAGTCGCCCTTCTTCCTGACCCAGAAGCTGCACGGCGCGCTGAAGGCGGCGGCCTCGGCCGGACGGCCCGCCAAGGTCATCAACATCGGCTCCATCGACGGCATCCGCCTGAACCCGTGGGAGACCTACTCCTATCAGGCGTCCAAGGCCGCGATCCATCAACTGACCAAGCGGATGGCCGCCCGGCTGATCGAGGACCATATCAACGTCAACGCGATCGCGCCCGGCGCCTTCGCCTCGGAGATGAACCGCGCCGCGCGCGACCATGCCGACGAGGTCGCCAAGGCCATCCCCGCAGGCCGCGTGGGCGAGGCCGAGGACATGGCCGGCGCGGCCATCTTCCTGGCCAGTCGCGCCGGCGACTATGTGGCGGGCGACATTCTGGTGATGGACGGCGGCGTCGTGAACGCCGCGCTCGGGACCAGTATCGACGCCGGCTGACCGGCGCACAAACAGCCTAGGGTCCGGACTCATTTGATCCAGTAGCAGACGATGGCGGCGATGAGGACGCCGGACAGGAAGGTGTCGGCGCGCTTGTCGTAACGTGTGGCGACGCGACGGTAGTCCTTGAGCCTGGCCCAGAGACGTTCCACGGTGTTGCGGTCTCGATAGGCGACGGCGTCGTGGGACGCGGGGTGCTTTCGTTTTGCCCGGGCTGCGGCCACGTCTGCGCAGCATCCCTCTTCTGTATCGTCAGGCATCTGCCACGACGGCTCTTGGTCGAGCGCGGCAGGCCTTGTCTTTTCACACGACCGACAGCTTTTCAGGAGAAAGCCGATGGATGAACTACAAAGTCCCCCTCCACCTTTGGACGATGCAAGCGGTCTTGAGTTCCTGCGCGCGGGCCTTGAGGGGCGGTTGCCTTTGTCGTCCATCTTTGGAACGATGGGGATGTCTATTCTGGAGCTGGACGCGGGGCGCGTCGTCTTCGGCGCCTGTGCGGACGGGCGGCACCTCAATCCCATGGGTGGTGTGCATGGTGGTTTCGCGGCGACGGTATTGGATTCCGTGACCGGATGCGCCGTGCACACTCGGCTAGACGCAGGCGTTCGTTATGCGACGGTCGATCTGGCCATAAAAATGCTGCGCCCCATTCCCCAAAACGTGAATCTGATCGCGGAGGGGCGTCTCACCCACTTGTCGCGTTCTCTGGGCGTCGCGGAAGGGGAGGTCCGTGCTCCGGATGGCAAACTCTTGGCAAGTGGGACAGCGACCTGCTTCATCATCCGAAGTTGACGCCCGCCCGGAGCCTGACCCCTATTTGCTTCAGACGCGTCTCGCCCTCTACGCATTTCCGGTGAAGCAACGGCAAACTAGGCTCAGGACCCATTGATTTGCGGCGTGCGATCTGATTCAGGCTCCTGAGGAGTCTGGATTATGAGCAATCTTTATTGGCTGACGGACGAGCAGATGGCTCGGCTGGAGCCCTATTTCCCTAAGAGCCACGGCAAACCTCGGGTGGATGATAGGCGGGTGTTGAGCGGGATCATCTTCGTCAACCGCAACGGCCTGCGCTGGCGGGATGCGCCGGCAGCCTACGGGCCTCACAAGACGCTCTACAATCGCTGGAAGCGGTGGAGCGAGGCTGGCGTCTTCGTCCGGATGATGGAGGGCCTGTCTGGCGCACAGGCCGAACGCCGGACCGTCATGATCGATGCCACCTATCTAAAGGCGCACCGTACGGCTTCGAGCCTGCGGGTAAAAAAGGGGGCCTCGGGCGACTGATCGGACGGACCAAAGGCGGGATGAATACCAAGCTGCACGCCGTCACCGATGCGAATGGACGCCCCATCAGCCTGTTTGTGACGGCTGGTCAGGTCAGCGACTACACCGGCGCGGCGGCTCTTCTCGATAGTCTACCCCGAGCCCAGTGGCTGCTGGGCGATAGGGGCTATGACGCGGATTGGTTCAGGGACGCCTTGGAAGCCAAGGGGATCACACCTTGCATCCCCGGACGTAAAACCCGCACCGAGGCCATCCGGTATGACAAGCGCAGATACAAACGACGCAACCGCATCGAAATCATGTTCGGTCGTCTGAAAGACTGGCGACGCGTTGCCACGCGTTATGATCGGTGCCCGAACGTCTTCCTCTCCGCCATAGCCCTCGCCGCTACAGTGCTCTTTTGGCTATGAGTCCTGAGCCTAGGTCGGCTGACGGCTTGGTGAAGTCGGCAGGATCAATCACCGCCTGCTGTAACCGACCGTCTTGCGTGGTCTCTACCGTGATCGCGAAGGGGCGCTTGTTCTCCGATCCCTGGCCTGCCTTGGCGCTGTTGCGCTCCCCGCCCAGATAGGCATCGTCCAGTTGCATCACGCCGCCGAGCATCCCGTCCTGCTTTCTGTTCCTCCATGGCCTGCATCAGCTTGTGCTTCATTCGCCAGGCTGCCTGATAGCTCGTGCCATTCCGGTTGGACGGCGATTTCCATGGCACTAGACGACCGGTTTATTTCTATGTATAGCTACACCCATGAACCTGACCAAAAAAGCTCAAGTTACCAGGCAACATATCCTCGACACGGGGTATCGGCTCGTGCTGCACAGGGGGTTCGCTGCAATGGGCCTGATGGAAATCCTCAAGGAATGTGGCGTCCCTAAAGGGTCGTTCTATCACTACTTTGCGTCGAAGGAGGCCTTTGGCTGCGCGCTATTGCAACAGTACGTTGACGAATACATTGAAAAGCTTGCTCGCCTGCTCGCGGAGACAGGCAATGGACGTGAAAGTCTTATGCGGTACTGGAATGCCTGGATCGCCGATCCGACCAGTTCATCTGATTCGGCCAATCCGGTGCAAGGGTGGGCCGATGATTGTCTGGTGGTGAAGCTCGCCGCAGAGGTGGCTGACCTATCCGAAGACATGCGCCGCGTGCTCGATGCGGGCGTTCAACAGTTGCTGGCGAGAATTGCCGCATTGATCGACGAAGCCCGCGAAGACGGCTCAGTGCCCGATGGTGCGCCGTCACCTGCGCTGGCGCGAATGCTGTACCAGATGTGGCTGGGTGCCGCGCTACTCACCAAACTCAGCCAGAACAGGATGCCACTACATCAGGCCCTGATTGCCACGGAAACCCTGCTCGCCTGTGATCAAACGCCCCCAAATGTTCCGATCACGTAATTGATTCTAACCCATCGAAGGATGATTCTTATGAAGATCTTGTTCGTACTGACTTCCCATGACCAACTCGGTGATACTGGTCACAAGACCGGCTTCTGGCTCGAGGAATTCGCCGCTCCTTATTATGTGTTCAAGGACGCCGGTGCTCAGATCACCTTGGTATCCCCCAAGGGTGGCCAACCCCCGCTGGATCCAAAGAGCGATCTGCCCGAGTTCCAGACCGATTTGACCGCCCGCTTCAAGGCCGATCCTCAGGCGCAGGCGGAGCTGGCCAACACCGGAAAACTGGCCGAGGTGGCAGTGTCCGATTTCGATGCCGTGTTTTACCCCGGTGGCCATGGCCCGCTGTGGGATCTGACCAACGACCCGGTGTCGATAGCGTTGATCGAGACTCAGGATCGCGCGCGCAAGCCGCTCGGTCTGGTCTGCCACGCGCCGGGCGCGCTGACCAAGGCGCATCAGGCCGATGGTCGCCCCTTCGTTGCCGGTCGCAAGGTCACCGGATTCACCAATGGCGAGGAAGCGGCGGTCGAACTGACCGAGATCGTACCATTCCTGATCGAGGATGAATTCAAGCGCCAAGGTGGCCTTTACGAGAAGGGCCCGGACTGGCACCCGCATGTTGTCGTTGAGGGTCATCTGGTGACCGGCCAGAATCCGGCCAGTTCCGAAGGAGTCGCCCGCGCACTCCTCAGCCTACTCGGCTGAGGCCGGCCTGGCGTCGTGCCGACCGACCGGCGCTAACGCGCGCCAGTCGCTCTCCCTCTGCCAAAGCGATCCAGGCTGCTCTGCTGCCGCAGCGAGCCGTCATGGGCACATTCGTTCCTACCGGAGGCGGCTTGCCACCGGCTTCGGGATGGTCATTCACTCAGGAAATCCGCCATGAATACTTCAGATATTTCTGCCGCGCTGAACGCCAAGGTCGCGCGGATGAAACAGGCGCACCTGGCCGGTGGCCCGGCCAGCGCCGAATTGCGACGTGACCGTTTGCAACGTGCCGCGGAACTGCTGATCACACACCACGATGAACTGGCTGATGCCATCAGCGCCGACTACGGACATCGTAGCCCTTACCAAAGCCTGCTGGCGGACGTGCTGTCGTCGGTTGCTGCACTTCGCCATGCCAGCGAGCATCTGGAAACTTGGATGCAGCCGGGTGAGCAAGATGCTCCCGGCCCTGGGATGCAAGCGCGCGTACAATATCAGCCGTTAGGCGTAGTGGGCATCATTAGCCCCTGGAATTTCCCGATCAACCTGGCGTTCAGCCCTCTGGCGGGCGTCTTTTCAGCAGGCAATCGTGCGCTGCTTAAGCCCTCGGAGTTGACGCCCCGCACATCCGAACTGCTGGCACAACTCGTCGCACGCTACTTCGACCCACTGGAACTGGAGGTGGTGCTGGGCGATGCCGAAACGGGCCAGGCGTTCAGCGCGTTGCCGTTCGATCATCTGATCTTCACCGGTAGTACGGCCGTGGGTCGCCACGTCATGAGGGCGGCCGCTGAAAACCTGGTCCCGGTGACGCTGGAGCTGGGCGGGAAGTCACCCGTTTTCATTGACACGGATGCTGACATAGCTACCGCCGCTGCGCGTGTACTGACGGTCAAGACCTTCAACGTCGGTCAGATCTGCATCGCGCCGGATTATGTGCTTCTGCCAGAAACGGCGCGCGACGCTTTCGTGGAGCACGCTCGTACCTTTGTCGCCCGCACATTGCCGACGCTGCATGACAACCCGGACTACACCTCCATCGTCAGCGACCGCCACTACCGCCGCCTGATCGGCCTGCTGGACGACGCCCGCGCCAGGGGTGCCAGCGTGGTAGGGCTGGAGCCTGCGGGTGAACCGCATACTGACGCACGCACGCGCAAGCTCGCCCCGACCCTGGTGCTCAATCCGCAGGAAGACATGCAGGTGATGCAGGAAGAAATCTTCGGCCCTGTCCTGCCGGTGCTGACCTACCATGACCCGCAGCAGGCGCTTGATTACATCAACGCGCATCCGCGCCCGCTCGCGGCCTATTACTTCGGCAATGACCCGGCAAAGCAGCAAGCGTTTCTCGAAAGCACGACTTCCGGCGCGGCGGTCATCAACGATGTGATGACGCATGCCGTGGTCGAGAGCGTGCCCTTCGGCGGCGTGGGTCCGTCTGGCATAGGAGCGTACCACGGCATTCACGGCTTCCGACGTTTCAGCCACGCCAAGGCGGTGGTGGTGCAAAGTGCCGATGGCGCGTCCAATCTTCGCTTGCGCGCGCCATATGCCGATGCGCTGGCGCAAGCGCGGGCCCTGCTCGCTGGCAAGGCATAACGCACTCGCTTTGTGTCGTCGTTCTCGTTCAACAGGAGCCAATCATGAAGATTTTCTACAAAACCCGCGCTACCGCCACCGGCGGCCGTTCCGGCCGTACCGCGCTGGACGACGGCAGCCTCGCACTGGACATGGCCATGCCCGGCTCCGGCAAGACCGGAGCCAACCCCGAGCAGCTTTTTGCGATGGGCTACGCCGCCTGCTTCGACAACGCATTGCCCGTGGCCGCCAAGCAATTGGGACTGGCGCCGACCGCCACACGCACCTCGGTGGAAGTGGGCATTGGCCAGACCGCCGCCGGCGGTTACGCGCTGGACGTGGACTTGCATGTGGAAGTCCATGGACTGGACCAATCGGCCGCACGCAAGCTGGTGGAAGCCACCCACCAGGTGTGCCCGTATTCAAATGCCACGCGCGGCAACATCGAGGTGCGCCTGCACGTATCCGTAGCCTGAACAGGAGAAAACCAGCATGCGCAGCGCCATCCATACTGCATTCGGCGAACCCGCCGAAGTCCTCGAACTCGGCGACCGTCCGATACCGCAACCCGGACCAGGCGAAGTCCGCGTCAAGACCACGCTTGCGCCGATTCACAACCACGACCTGTGGACGATCCGGGGCCGCTACGGCTATAGGCCGGACCTCCCCGCAATTGGCGGCAGCGAGGCGGTTGGCATCGTAGATGCGCTTGGCGATGACGTCGAAGGCGTCTCCAACGGCCAGCGGGTAGCTGTTGCTTCGGTGCATGGCACCTGGGCAGAATATTTCCTTGCCCCCGCACGGCTGCTGGTACCGATGCCGGAAGCCATCCCGGACGAAACCGCGGCGCAGCTCATTGCCATGCCCCTGAGCGCGTTGATGCTGCTGGAGTTCCTCGAGGTCGACCAGGGTCAGTGGATCGTCCAGAACGCGGCCAATGGTGCGGTCGGCAAAACCTTGGCGATGCTGGCCGCCGCGCGTGGAATAAATGTGCTCAATCTGGTGCGCCGTGATGCTGGTGTGGATGAACTGGCGGCCCTGGGCATTGATCATGTCGTTTCCACCGCGCAGCCCGAGTGGCAGGAAATTGCCCGCGCCATTCTTGGCTCCGGGCTGGCGCGCGCGGGAATCGATTCCATTGGTGGCGCCGCCAGCGCGGCGTTGTTGGGATTGCTGGGCGAAGGCGGGACACTCGTTTCCTTCGGCACGATGGCTGGAGAGCCGATGCAAATCGACTCCGGCTCGCTCATCTTCAAGCAGGCCACGGTCAAGGGCTTCTGGGGCAGCAAGGTTAGCCTGGCCATGTCGGCGGACGACAAACGTCGCCTGGTGGGTGAACTCTTGCAGCGTACGCTGGCCGGTGAGCTGCTGCTGCCAGTGGAGGCCGTCTACGACCTCGCCGATGCCGCCCAGGCCGCTGCGGCCAGCTTGCAGCCGGCCCGTAAAGGCAAGGTCTTGCTGAGGCCGTAAGCGAGTTGAGGGCCGGGAAGTGCAAAAGAGTGGATCTGAGGCAACGCTGGTCAAGCCGCTGTCGTAGCCCAGTTCTGGAGTGCGCCCCTGCGGGTAGACAGGATCAGGCTACGGATTTGACTGTGAGCCGGGCGTGTTGATCCTCCAACTGCTGCGGACTGAGATAGCCGAGCGCAGAGTGCAATCGGCTGGCGTTGTAGCCCTGATCGATGAAGCGCGTAAGGTCGGCAGTGATGTCTTCGAAAATCTCGTAGGCCATCGGATAGACAGCCCCGACCTTGAGCGTTTCACGAAGCTCTCGGCCTTGGCGTTATCCTACGGATGGGACTATCAGTAATTTTGTGCGCGGGGCCGGTTATCGTCATCAGATGACGAACCGTTCGCCGAAGATCACGGCGAACTGGGTTTTTGCCTCCGACCACTCGCGCGGCGGCCGTTTCCATTCCTCGGCCGCCTTGTTGAGGACGGAGGTATAGTAGCTTCATCGCGGCATCGTCACCGGGGAGGTGGCCGCGGGTTCGCACGGCACGGCGCAGCTTCGAGTTGAGCGCCTCGATCGCGTTGGTGGTGTAGATGATCCGGCGCACGCCTTGCGGGAAGGTGAAGAACGGGATCACCTGGTCCCAGTGACGCCGCCAGCTCTGGGCGATCGCCGGATGCCGCTTGCCCCAATGGCCGGCCTCGAACGCGTCGAGCGCCGCCAGGCCGGTCTCGGCCGTCTCGGCACGATAGACAGCGCGCAGCGCGCTCGCGATCGGCTTGCGTTCCTTCCATGACGCAAAGCTCATGCTGTTCCTGAGCAGGTGGCCAGCGGCCGGGCTACGAATTAGCCCTGCGTGCTGTGTCGGTTTGTCTCCATCGCCAGAGCAAGCAACTTGACGATCGCGGGATCGCGATTTCCGGGCAACCAGACGGCCGAGAAGGCGATGGCGTCAGGCTCGTCGTGGACCGGCAGGAAGACGACGTTCGCCATGTTGAAGGCTGCGCCTTCCTCGGCGAAGAGCGAGACACCATGCCCGGCTGCGATCATCGACAAGAGTGCGCTGCGGCCCACATCGACGCGGCGGATTGCCGGTGTCGGCCATTTTCCGGCGGAGCGTAGCAGGATCAGATCGAGAACCTGCGGTCCTGTGCCGCTATAGCGGATGAGAAATGTTTCCTGTGCAAGTTGCCGCCATCCCACTTCCGATAGTGCTGCCAGCGGATGCCCGGCCGACAGGGCGACCATCAGACGGTCGCGCCAGATTACTCGGGAGCTGAGGTCGTGGATTTCGTGGGTGCAGGCCATGAAGGCGAGATCCAGCCTGCTTTCACGCAACATGATCTGGGCTTCGCGCGCCGTGCATTCGGCGATGTCCAGGCGAATGCACGGATGCTCGGTGTGGAAATGCTCGAACAGACGGTCGAGGAAGCAACCCGGCGTGAGGGCATGGACCCCGATGCGTAGGTTGCCTTCCTCGCCGCGCGCCTGCATCCCGGCTGTAATAATTGCGAAGTCGATTATACCGAGGGCATCACTGATCTGATCGACAAAATGGCGACCTGCTTCGGTCAGCCGGACGCCGCGCGTGTTGCGATCGAAAAGAACGACGCCAAGGTCTTCCTCAAGCGCCCTGATCCGCTGGCTGACACTCGACTGGCTGGTGCTGAGCATTCGCGCTGCGCGATGGAAGCTGAGATACTCGGCTACGGCCAATGTCTGGATCAGGGCGACCATTGGAAAGCGCCCGCAACGCAAAAGCGTATGCTCGATCGTCGTCGGCTGCTTTACGCTACCCCGCTTATGAACTTGCCGGCGACGCATGGGTCATGGCCCAATCGCCGCCGCCGGGAAATGGGGAAGAACGTGCTCGGCCAACTCGTCGAGCACTTCATCCATTGGTCGCCGGAGTGGTTTGAGATTAAGGGCGACATGGGAGACACCTTCGTCCTGTTGCCGTTTCCATAGTTCAACCAGCGCGCGGCGACCGATGCGGATGCCTCGCACGAACTGCAACGAGGCATTGGGGTCAGAGTCGAGATCGAAGAAGGTGCCATAGCCGAACCGTCGCCGCTCGACAGCCAGGGCGCGCAGCCGCTCCCGCAGCGCCGTGTCTGGCGGGCGGCAAGAGCGATAGCGCACCGATTTGCGGTCGGCCTTGATGATGGAGCAGGCCCGCCGCTCGCTGACGCCGAACGTCGCCTTCACATGGGCGACGGCTTGGCGCATCGCCGCGGGCCCTACCACTTTTTTGAGAGCAGATCGTTCAGCGCCGCCTTGTCGAGCATGGCGTCGGCCAGCAGGCGCTTCAGCTTTCCGTTCTCATCTTCCAGGGCGCGCAGGCGCTGGGCGTCCGACACGCTCATCCCGCCGAACTTGGCTTTCCAGGCGTAGATCGTGCCCTCCGACACGCCGTGCTTGCGCGCCAACTCGCCCGCTTTGGCGCCGGCCTCGTTCTCCCGCAGGATCCCGATGATCTGCTCTTCCGTGAATCTCGCTCGTTTCATTCCGTCCGTCCTTTCAATGATCTGCTCCCCGAAAACTGGATCACCGGACGTTAGAGTTTTTCGCTGAGATTTCCCTGGCTGGGAAGGAGCGAAAACCATGAAGGCATCGGCTTTCTCGGACGCCCAAAAGGCGTTCATTCTGAA
>NZ_JBAZPS010000012.1:0-78911 GCF_041648055.1 Brevundimonas sp. | reverse complement strand
GAGCGGCTTGAATCCCTGATGAGAAGGCCCCGCCGTTTCCGGCGGGGCCTCGATCTATTCAGCGGTGAGGCCGAAACTTGCTCACGCGGCCGTTGAGCGGATCTTCCCAACGTCGCCTAAGAGTCAGACACAGACCTTAGTAGCCTAGCTCGAAGCCCGGAACCGCTCTGCTTGCAACACGGCGATCCGTAAATCAGTGCCTGAGGTTCCCGGACTCAGTTTTTGTTTTGGAGTCGTTGTTTCTTCAGACAAAGCTAAAGCTTCCCAAGCTTTTCGTGCGGGTTCGATTCCCGCCGCCCGCTCCAAGCCTCAGGGCATTTGCGGCTTGCTGATCATCCGAACACGGATCAGTGTTTGCCTTTTTTGCTTTTGTTTTCCACCGATGCGTAGCACGGCTGTTCAATGGTCCAGTAGGCAATGGGTAAAGGTGCTGAAGGTCTGAACCTGACTTATTGCGGGCGTCCACAGCGCCTTTTGGCAGCCACAAGGGCGATGGAGCCTCGGCGTACTGACGAAGTAGTTCTTTGCATCAGTGAGCTTGTGGCACTTGCTTGTCCTGCAGGCCGTTGCTCAAGGAAAAGCCTGTTCTCGCGCTCATTCGGCGCAGGTTCTCGAGCAACAGCTCCAAACGATCATCTGCCATGTCGCGAAAGAGGTCTTCTGCCAGTTCGTCAGCGCGGGCCTTCATCCGGTCGTAGGCCTCCCGGCCTGCAAGCGTTAGCTGGACAACATTGACCCTCCGGTCAAAGCGGTGCGCGCCTCGCTCTGCCAGTCCAGCCTTTTCGAGGTCATCAACCAGTCGGGTGACAAACACCGACGACTTGCCAATGGCCTGAGCAAGATCACCCTGGCTCAGTGCTCCTCTACGGGCCAGAGCGCTGATGGCATAGATGTCAAACTGATCGAGCTTTTGACCCATAGCATTGACCACGCTTTCATTGATATGCATCGCCAATCCATAGATGGCACGCATAGCTTCGAGTTCGGCCTCGTGACGTTCAAGAGGACAACGATCGCGATCGACGGGTGGGATTACTCCGCGTATGGCCATAGCCGCGCTCCGCCGCTTGCCAACCTTTAGGGCTAGGCAAGTTAAACCATAGCGAGAGAGCGGGCGTCAACTTCCGTGTGTGCGTGACACTTACGGCCTCGTTTGCTCAAGCGCAGCATCAGCATGTCCGACAAACTGAACCAGGCATCGCTGTAGTTCTGTAATCAAGTCTTCAGCGAGCGAATCGGGTACTTGGTCGGACCGCAAAAGCCCAATCATGGCAATGGCTGGATTGAGGGCTCCATCCGGCCAGTAACGCGTATGGGACAAGGCATCAGTCATCGCACACAGCATTAGAAGGGTGCGGCCCAGTAGCGGTTTGTTGAGGCCACTACAGGCCGTCAGAGCGGCGCTGGCATTCCGTCCAACCTGTTGGAGCACGGGGTCTGGCGGACGGACGACCGGGTAATCACGTGCGAACTCAGCCAATGGCAGCAGACGAAGGTCTAGCTCTTCGAGGCAGATACCCTCGATTGAGGCCAGATTGGCCTCGGCTGCGGCCAAGGCGTCGCTGACACGGACACCGTCATGGGCACGCACCATCTTTTCAAGACTGGTGGTTACCCGCCGAATTATAACCGATGTCATAGGGCCATCTTCTGCGGTTTCAGGAGGCTGTCGATTTCGGACTGAGACATGTTCGGATCAACCGCTTCCCCAACTTCGCCCGACAGATCACTGCGCCGTCGCCCGATCTGCCCTGCCGGCACGCCCTCATTCTTGAAGCGCCTGTCCGGCCCCACATAGGCGTCGGCTTCGACAAATAGCCTTGAGTTCTTACCAACCCAAATAACACGCGCCAAAAGAGTGGTCGCACTGATCGGTTTCACGACCACAAAGCTGGCTCCGCAATCACGGGCTTGCTCGACCTGGGCACGGGGGGTGTGGCCCGACAACACAATGATGGGTGCATAGCGGTTGGGCTCAAGATTGCTGCGCCGAAGCCAGTTGACGAGTTCGTAGCCGTTACCATTCAGACCTCCTTCCAGAAGGATCAGGTCGAACTTGGTCCGCGCCAGACATTTCTTGAACTCGTCACCTGTCTGAACGCGAGTGATTTGCTGAATACCAAAGCCGATCAGCATCTGACCCAGAATATCGAGTCCCTGAGAGCTGGCGTCTGCGCATAAAATTCGAGCCTCCCGAAAGTCGAGCTTGGCGTTGCCGTCCAGGTTCGCTTCCGCCTCCATCACCACAGCTCCGCATCACCGGAGCCAATAGTCGCAACGACCGGCAGACCAGCCAGCCGCCGGCCCAGGCCTCCCAGATTGAGCCTCGCTACCGCCGCTCGAATATGATCAGCGGCTTCCCGATGATCAGCCGAAACTCCGCTGATGTCGCCGCAAAGCTGAGACAACTGACGGAGATGTTGGCTCAAACCATCCAGAGCCTGCACAGCCTCAATTTCGGCCTCGGTCAGGCTCCGGCCTACAAGTACATCGCCGATGACGTGTTCAAGTCTATCCGACGCTGACGCCCAGTCTCCAAGCTCATCCCGCATGGCGGTCAGCAGGCGGGACATCTCCGCGGAGGCGGCCATCAGAACAGTTCCAGTTCGCCGGCATCGGCCGACACAGGTGCCGGCTGGGAACGCTCGGGAGCCTTGATGGCCGTGCGATCCACGACATGTTGACGGGCGCGACCAGACACTGGCCAGAACTGAATACGTCGCGCTGCCTCGCCACCTAGGCTAACCCCGATCACGGGAATGCCTTCATCAGCCAGAAATCTGCGAGCGAAGACACCATTCTTACTGCCAATGTCCGTCACGCCCACCGTCATGCGTGCGCCGCCAAAGACCTTGGCCTGAACGCGGTCACGCCGCGCGCCGTGTTTCAGCAAGCCATTGATCAGCAACTCCATGGCCTGCACGCCGTAGCGCCGGTCACCAATCGCTCCGTCCGGTGCCTCCGGGAGCAGAAAATGGTTCATTCCTCCTACGCCAGCCACAGGGTCCCAAAGGCAGGCCGAAACACAGCTGCCCAAAATAGTCGTCAGGCAGACTCTGTGATCGGTGCTGACCTCATGCCGGCCTTGAACGACATGGATCCGGCGCTCGCCGATGGGTGCGCCTGTCATCATGTCAGCGGCCCGTAAACGTCTTCGATTTTCTGACGCAGCGTGGCGACCGTGAAAGGCTTGACCAGGTAGTTGTTGACGCCAAACTGGACGGCGCGCTTGACCAGATCGCCATCTGCGCGACCGGTCAGCATGATAAATCCAATAGACTTGAGCTGAGGGGCGGCGCGCACAGCACGCAGCAGATTCAGACCGTCGAGCTTTGGCATGTTGTAGTCGGAGATGACGAGATTCACCGGACTGCCCAGCAGCTGGCGCAGCCCGTCCTCCCCGTCCGACGCTTCACGGATATCGGTCATGCCGATCTCACGAAGACCGTTTCGCACAAGCGATCGCATCGTCTGCTGGTCATCAATCACCATAACTTTTACCGAAGCAGCAGCCGGCATCACGCGGTCCCTTTCACTTGATTGCGGCTGGCCGACAGTGCGGCCGAGGCGATGCGATGCAGGGGCAACTGACGCAGGACGGCACCCAGTTCGTCAGCAACCCTGGGCATGCCGAATACGACTGAGCTGGCTTCATCCTGACCGATCGTGGCTCCGCCCGCCTGTCGGATGGAAAGCAGGCCTGCGGCACCGTCGCTGCCCATTCCGGTAAGAATGACACCTACGCTGTTACTTGCAGCAGCAATGGCCACGGAGCGAAACAGGGCATCTACCGAGGGGCGGTGCCCACTGACCAGATCGCCCTCAATCAGTCGGGCGATCAGTTGGCTCCCGAGTCGGTTGACTGTGAGGTGACGCATTCCGCCAGGTGCGAGGTAGATATGGCCGGGTTGCAAGATATCGCCATCCCTGGCTTCCCCCACATGCGGCGCGCAATGGCGGTCGAGACGGCCAGCGAAACTGGTCGTGAAGTTTGCTGGCATGTGCTGGGTGACGACGGTCGGCGGGCAATGCTGTGGGAACGCGCCCAGCACGGTCATCAGAGCTTCAACTCCACCCGTCGAGGCACCGATGGCAATCATACGATCGCCAGGCTGGTAGGGGTTGTCGATGGCGGGGCGCGGCGCGTCTGACCTGGCTGCTACCCTAGCGCTGGCCGCCTGCGCCACGACTTCGGCCAAGGTCTCAAAGCTGCCGTCGTCGCTACCCGTCGGCTTGCCCACGCAATCGACCGCGCCGCGCTCCAAGGCCGACAAAGAGGCCTCGGCACCGGCTTGTGTCAAGGTCGAGACCATGACGACCGGGATCGGATGCAACCGCATCAGACGATCCAGGAACTCCAGACCGTTCATGTTGGGCATTTCGACGTCCAGCGTGATGACGTCTGGTCGCATTTCCCGGATGTAGGTGCGGGCTTCCAGCGGATCGCCTGCTTCGCCCACAACCTCCAGATCGGCACGCCTGGTCAGGGCCATCCGGATGATCGCCCGCATGGTCGGCGAGTCGTCCACGATTACGACACGGTGGCGCTTCACCCTGGCCTCCGTCGATAGATGGTCAGGCCGTCCGGCTGCAGGTGCGCCGATTCCGCCCTTTCGGAGTGTCCGATATACAGACGTCCCTCTGGCGTCAGTGCCTGAGCAAAACGATCCCAGAGGCGTTTCTGGGTGGCGTCGTCGAAGTAGATAGCGACGTTGCGGCAGAAGATGACGTCGAACTGCCCCTTCATCGGCCAGGCCTCATGCAGGTTCAGCACACCAAATCGCACCAGCCGCCGGACGTCGTCACTGAGCGTCGGTTGTCCCTCGGCGCGGTTGATGGTCCGCGAGGCCATATCTTCAGGCACCGGCTTGAAATCGTCCTGCGAGTATGTCGCCCGCCGAGCCGTTTCGATCACTTGCGGATCAATATCGGTCGCCAGGATCCGCACATCCAGATCGGCCGCATTCGGCAGTTCTGCCAGAACCGTCATGGCAATGGAGTAGGGTTCATGCCCCAGCGAACACCCCGCGGACCAGAGCCGGATGCGACCTCCAGACGCGGCCCGGGGCCCCAGATGGTGACGAAACTGTTGGCGCAGCGCGTCGAAGTGGTGAGGCTCGCGAAAGAAGCGCGTCACATTTGTGGTCAGGGCGCTGAGAAGCGCAGACCGCTCGACCTCGCCGGTCGGGCCGTCCAGGATTGCGCAATACTCAGAGAAGCTGTTCAGGCCCAGCGCTCGTAGGCGTTTGCCAAGACGCGAATAGACGAGCGTGGCCTTGCTGGCGGGCAATGCAATGCCAGAGGCCGCGTAAAGCGTGTCTGCGATCATGCGGAAGTCGCCATGGGTGAAGGCGAACTCACCTTCCACAAGCGCGGTTTTGCGCAGCGCGCTCATGCCGCTTCCTCGACAGTGACTTCGGGCAGCAAGCCGTCCAGGGCGATCAGACTGATCATCCGCCCGTCGACAGGGATCACACCTTTGACGAAGCCTCGCACGACCTCGCAGGCGATGTCCGGCGTGGCCTGTATGGTTTCGTCCGAAACCGTCAGTATGTCTGAAACCGCTTCGACCAGCAGGCCGACTGTCCGCAGGCCGACACGGGCGACGATGATGACGTGGCGCGCGGACGGCGTGGCCGTGCCCAGACCCAGCCGGCAGCTCAGATCGATGATCGGAAGGACCGCACCCCGCAGGTTGATCACGCCGCGCACATAGGCGGGCGATTGCGGCAGCGATGTCGCCGGCGTCCAGCCGCGGATCTCCCGGACCGACCGGATATCGACGCAGAACTCCTGCTCGCCAATCGTAAAGGCGATCAGTTCCTGGGGATTGAGCACATTGGTTTGGGCTTGGGTCATGGCAATCACTCAGCTGGCCTGCGCCTGAAGCAAGGGACGGGCGGTCGTGCGTTTGCGACTGGCGATTAAGCCGTCGACATCCAGGATCAGGGCGACACGTCCGTCCCCGAGAATGGTCGCAGCCGCGACCCCTTCGACCTGACGATAATTCTGCTCCAGGCTCTTGATCACCACTTGCCGCTGACCCTGGATGGCGTCGACGCGAAGGGCCGCCAGCCCCCCCAATTCGCTCTCGACCAACAGGGTGACGCCCCCTGCCGGCCCCTCATTACCGCTCGCCCAGCCTAGAGATGGGGCCACGTCGATGAGTGGGACGTGACTTCCGCGAACGGCCAGCACGGTGCCCTCTGGTCCAAGCCTGCGGACGTCGATGGCCTTGGGTTGCAGGCTTTCGACGATGACATTGATCGGAACCACGAGGGTATGATCGCCCACGCTGACGACCATCCCATCGAGCACGGCCAACGTCAGCGGCAGGCTCAGCGTGAAAACCGAGCCTTCGCCGGGCCGCGATGTGATGACGATTCTTCCCCCCAGAGCCTGGATCGATCGCTTGACCACATCCATGCCGACACCCCGACCGGAGATATCGGAGATCGCTTCAGCGGTCGAAAAGCCCGGCGCGAAGATAAGATTGTCGACTTCTTCGTCTGACAGGATGGCATCCGCCGCCACGATACCGCGATCAACGGCAATGGCGCGGACCCTTTCGCGATCAATGCCGCGACCATCGTCTGCAACCTCGATGACGATGCGGCCGGAGCGGTGCTGCGCACTCAGCCGTACCGTACCTTCTTCGGCCTTGCCGGCTGCCACTCGACGGTCCGGGCTTTCCAGTCCGTGGTCGATCGCATTGCGGATCATGTGGGTTATGGGGTCCGACAGACGCTCGATGACTGTCTTGTCGACCTCAGTCCCTTCCCCCTCGGTGACCAGACGAACCTTCTTGCCTGTAGCCGCGGCGACCTCGCGCACCAGTCGCGGCATTCGCTGGAAAACCGACTTCACGGGCTGGGCACGGATAGCCATGACACTGTCCTGGATCTCGCGTGTCAGCTGCTCCAGATCGTCCAATCCCAGAGCGATCGTGCTGGAGCGTGCCAGCCCGGCTTCGACAACGCGCTGGGCCAGCATGGCCTGATTGATGACGAGCTCGCCCACCAGGTCGATCAGTCGATCGACGCGCTCTAGATCGACACGGATGGTCGTCTGCACCAGAGCTTCGGGTCGATTTCCGGTGACGGAAGTGACGTCTGACTGCGCCAACGGCTGGACCGGCCTGTGAGTAGGTGCCGCCGTTTCGGTCTCGGCCGCGACATTCGCCTCACGCATCAGCCGGTCAAGGAGTTGCTCCGGGCTCTCGGCTTCGACTGCGTTCGGTGAGGCCAGTACGGGGTCATCGAATGACGCAACTTCCTCGGCCCCTACGCTTCCCGCTAAGACGTGCAGCTCGCAGTCCCCCTGCACGAACTCGAACACATCACGGATCTGGCTTTCACCAATGGCGGCATCGGCACAGAGTTGCACGCTCCACGTGAGGACCGGTTCCGTCACGACCTTGTCGGGCAGGCTTGGCACAACCTCTTGGTCGACGACCACTCGTGTGGTTCCGAGGCGGTCTAGCTCGCGGATCAGCAGGATCGCATCGTTGGCATTTCGGTACAGGGCTGCTGCCGGCTTGAACCGGATGGTCCAGTCGTTATCAGGCGTCAGAATAGCCTGAGGCGTCTCATCCAGGTCGAGCGCCAGCATCTGCGGCACGAATGAGATGTCGTGACCGTCATCCGCAGGGTTCATCAAGGCTTCGACACCGGTGAACTGCTGCAGATCGGATACGATCAACGCTGCGTTGACTGTATCGACGGGCGGCCCTCCCTTGGCAGCGGTCACGTGGTCTGTCAGTGCATCCGCTGCCCGCAGCAGCACGGCGACAATGTCGGGGTCGACTGCCAGCTTGCCGCTGCGGACATCGTCCAGAGTCGTCTCGAAGACGTGTGCGAAGCGGACGAGGTCCTCAAGACCAAAGGCTCCGGCACCACCTTTTACGGAGTGCACGGCGCGAAACACGGCATTGACCGTCTCATGATCGCCGTTGCCGTCCTGAAGCGACAGCAGCCCCATCTCGAGGTCGCCCAGCAGTTCTTCGCATTCCTGGAAAAACGTCGCGCGGATTGCCTCCATGGGATCCATGGCGGCCTCAGGCAGCGACCCGACGCACGGCGTCGATCAGTTTGATGGGATCGAAAGGCTTGACGATCCAGCCGGTCGCACCTGCGGATCGCGCACGCAGCTTCTTGTCCTGATCGCTTTCGGTCGTGAGGACTAGAATCGGCACGGCACCGTGGCGCTGCGACCGCCGCACGCCTTCGATAAAGCCGAAGCCGTCCATATTGGGCATGTTGATGTCCGTAATGATCACGTCCGGACTGCTGTCATTCAGGACTTCCAGACCATGGACCCCGTCCACCGCCTGGACGACCGTGAAGCTGGCATCCGTCAGGGCCAGTCGCAGCATGTCGCGCATGGTGCGACTGTCATCTACGGTCAACACGATCTTGCTCACGCTGCCTCTCCCGCGCTCAGTCCCAGGCTCAACCGATCGAACACATCCATCAGGACAGTGGTCGGCTCCACGATCCGCAGCTTCACGCCATCCTCACGCCAGGTTCGGAACGTCGCGAGTAAGAGCTCGACGCCCAGTCCATTGACGCGTTCGACGTCATCACCCGCCAGGTCGAGGTCCTGGCCGCGCATTGCGAGAATCTGTTCCTTCAACGGCTCGAGCGCGTTTCCTTCGAGCCTCCTGGGCAGGCCAAGCACGGCAGTCATCAGAACTCCTCCCATTCCGCTTCGGTCGTGGGCTTCAGGGCGAGCGCCCCGTTGACACGGGGAGGCGGCGCATAGCGCTTCGCAAAGTCGGCAATGCGTCCCTGCGAATCAGCAAGCGCCGGGTTGGACGACATCGCCGGACGAGGCGAAGGCCGGGCGGTGACCGCGCTGATACCGGTCAGCTGGAAGCGTCCGACCAGCTTGGCCAACTGGTCCGTCTCTTGGGTCAGGCTGTGGCTGGCGGCGGTGGATTGCTCGACCATCGCAGCGTTCTGCTGGGTGGCCTGATCCATCTGGTTTACGGCGGTATTGATCTCGCTCAGTGCGGTGGACTGCTCCTGGGCGGACGCCGTGATCTCGGCCATCAAGCCGTTGATCTCCAGAACGCGACCGACGATGGCGGTCAGAGCCTCACCTGTCTGTCCGACGAGGCTGACGCCTGTCTTGACCTGCTGCGTCGATGCGGAGATCAGCGACTTGATCTCCTTGGCAGCCTCCGCCGAACGTTGGGCCAGCGCCCTCACTTCGGAGGCCACCACGGCGAAGCCTCGGCCCGCCTCGCCAGCGCGTGCCGCCTCGACGCCCGCGTTCAATGCCAGCAGATTGGTCTGGAACGCGATCTCGTCGATCACCCCGATGATCTGGCTGATCTGGGTTGCTGAGGACTCGATCGCGCCCATGGCATCGACGGCTTTGCTCACGACCTCGCTGGACCGTTCGGCATCATCCCGCGCTGCGACCACGACTTCGCCCGCTCTGGAAGCCCCCTCGGCTGTGCGCCTCACCGTTGCGGTGATTTCATCCAGAGCGGCAGCCGTTTGCTCAAGGGTTGCTGCCTGCTGTTCTGTACGACGTGAGAGATCGTCCGCAGCCTGACTGATTTCGCCCGCGCCTGTCCGCATTGTCAGGGTGTTCGACGCAATCTCGGACATCGCGGATTCGAGGCGGTCCATAGCCCCGTTGAAGTCGGTCTTGAGCTGCTCATAGTCGCCATCGAACGGGGCACTGATGCGTGTCGTCAGGTTCCCCTCCGCGACGTCGGACAAAGCACGCGCGGTTTCATCGACGACGAAGGCCTGAGCCTTCTCGGCAAGTTCACGCTGATCTTCCATCGCCGTGATGTTTGTAGCCATCTTGATGACCTTCACCGGCAGGCCATCCGTTCCCATCACCGGGCAGTAGGTTGCCAGCAGCACAAGGCGCTGACCGGTCTTGTCATAACGGACAAACTTTTCCGTCAACGGGCGCCCGAGCCGGAGCTGCTTCCAGAACTGGCGATATTCCTCGCTGGCCCCGTAGTCCTTGTCGAGGAACAGGCGGTGATGCTGTCCGACGATCTCGTCGAGATCGTAGCGCATGGTTTTCAGGAACAGCGAGTTTGCGGTCAGGATTCGACCGTCCATGTCGAACTCGATCGTGGCCTGGGACTGATCCAGAGCCTGGACGATGCCTTGCATGGTCAGCATGAGGCGCTCGTTATCCTCTCGCGCCTTGGCACCCATGGCCTCGGCCTCGGCGCGGGCCGTTTCGGCTGCCTGCAGATAAAGCGAGATGACGAAATCCATGTCGAGCATGGCCGCCTTCATGACCGCCGAGAGCGTGGATCCCAGTGCCTCGCCGGTGTCATGACGTCCAAAGCGTTTGCGCCGGCTTTCGTGATCTCGGACAATCGCCTTCATCAGGCCATCCATCACCAGCGCGTAGCCGCCTATGTACCAGCGCGGCTCCAGCCCGATCCGCGCATGGGTCGTCCCGATTCGCTGCACCCCCTCGACATATCCGCGGTCAAAGGCACCCGTTGCGATGATCGACCAGTGTCGCGCCTGGGCTCCCTTGGCCCCAGAGATATGGCTTTCGCTGCCGAACAGCTTGGCCACGTCCGGAAAGCGGCGCACCTGATCGTAGAAGGCATCGAGGCTTGCGGGCAAAGCCTGTTCGATGATGGGCTTGGCTTTCGCTAGCGCAGTCTGTGCCTCCTGATCCAAGGCGATGAAGGCGAGGCGTTCTTGGAGGGCAAGGTTATCGGACATGCAATGGGCCCTAGGGTTGCTTATGCCAGCATTCTGCGCACCTCCACCTAAGCGAGCGTTCGCAATCGTTGATCCGCGTAACGTGTGCAACCTGAAGCGATTTCATTCTGTAATGAATGGTAGTGGATCTTTGGATATCGCGGGCATTCGAGATGGGTTGAGGCTGTTCCGTTGGACAAACCAAAGATGACGACCCTCGATTGCAGTGCCGAAATCCCGAGCAGCGGTGCTGATGTGCTCGCGCTTTTGGCGAACGCTGAAGCCCTTAGACCTCTAAGCAGCGGATTGCGCAGTTCACGGATGAAGGCGCTACGCCTGATCCAGGCAGCCGGTCGGCGGGGCATCAGTCAGGCGGCGCTGGCCAGCGAGATGGGCGTTTCGCATGCGGCCGTATCTCGCCTGTGCGACGAGCTTGAAGCGGGTGCCGTGATTGTCCGCACAACCCACCAGTTCGACCGGCGGATGAAGACACTGCATCTGTCAGAGACCGGTGTGAAACAGGTGGAGCACTGCGATCGCGCTACGCTTGCGAAGGCCGCGGGGGCGATTCCGCTCTTGAATCAGGGCGGGCCCGCTTCAGTCTCTGATCTTTTCCACCAGATGGTGATGCAGATGCAATCAAACCCATGTGCATTGCTCTGCCAACACTGCCTGATTGGCGGTTGCTGACACTCAAAGCCAAAAGAGTTCCTGAGGCTGCTTCGCCTCGGAGACGTCTGGGTGAAGGCGAGGCGCAGGATTCTCTCGAGCTCCATATGCCGTAGAGGCGTTGTTTATTCGAGGAAAACTGAAGCCTGCCAAGCCTTTCGTGCGGGTTCGACTCCCGCCGCCCCCTTAAAAGTCATGAATGATTCTAGGGCTTTAGAGTTTCCTCTTTTGGGCGGACGCCCTCCCAACCGTGAACATTCGGGATCCAGCGCCGCGTGTGCCACACCAAACCTGATAGCTTCTGGCGGTCGGCCAACACTGAATCTTGCTGCGTCAGAGCAAGCGCCAGGACCTGAACTTCAGAATGTCTGCCAAGGGTGGCAAGCGCAACATGGTGCCGGCCTAAAAGGAAAAGGCCCGGTGTTCCCACCGGGCCTTTCCGCATTCAGTCGACAAGACGTGATCAGATCACGCGGCTTCGGCTTCTTCTGCGTCTTCAGCGGCAGCCTCGGCGGCGGCGATGACGGCCTTCTTGGCACTCAGGGACTTGGCCAGCAGTTCGACGGCGGCTTCCTTGTCGATCTTGTTGGCGGCGGCGACTTCGCGGGCCATGCGATCCAGGGCCGATTCATACAGCTGGCGCTCGGAATAGGACTGCTCCGGCTGGCTGTCGGCGCGGTGCAGATCGCGGACCACCTCGGCGATGCAGACCAGATCGCCCGAGTTGATCTTGGCTTCATATTCCTGGGCGCGGCGGCTCCACATGGTGCGCTTGATGCGGGCGCGGCCCTTCAGCGTGGTCAGGGCGCGGGTCACGACGTCGTCGGCGGCCAGCGAACGCAAGCCGGCCGTCTTGGCCTTCTTGGTGGGGACGCGCAGGGTCATCTTCTCGTGGTCGAAGGTCACGACATAGACCTCCAGCGACATGCCGGCGACTTCCTGGGTCTCGACCGCCGCGACCTTGCCGACGCCGTGCGCCGGATAGACGACCGCGTCGCCAACCTTGAATTCCAGACCACTCTTGCTCGTCATGTCATTCCTTTCACGGCGCAGGTGAAGGGCGAGACGTCGTCACACAGTCGAAAGCACTGCGACCCCCGGTGGCGAACCCCCGTGGGTCGATCTTACAGTCGTCAAACGCGAAAACGGATCACCGAACCTCTGGCCGACTTCACCTGCGTGGGTGAAGTTCTGTCGCAAACGCGGGCGGCGCGAAGTTATCGCAAACCGCCCGTCCCAATAGGGTGAACCTATCACAAAAGTTGAGAAATTCAAAACGTCCGCAGGCAGAGCGTCGCCACACCGCATGCCGCAACCTTGAAGCAGCGAAAACTCAGGAACCTGTGCCCGGCTTCGGCGAGAAGTATTTCTCGAACTTGCCGGTCTCTCGCTCGAACTGTTCGCGGTCTTCGGGGGGCGTGCCCTTGACCGTGATGTTGGGCCAGACCTTGGCGTATTCGGCATTGACCTGCAGCCACTTGCCGTCCGGTTCGTCCTCGGTGTCGGGCACGATGGCGTCGACGGGGCATTCCGGCTCGCACACGCCGCAGTCGATACATTCGTCGGGCGCGATGACCAGGAAGTTCTCGCCCTCATAGAAGCAGTCGACCGGACACACCTCGACGCAGTCCATGAACTTGCACTTCACGCAGGCGTCGGTGACGATATAGGTCATGGGCGGATGGGATCGGTCTGGCTGGAGTGGCGGGACGGGTTGCGCAGATGACCCCGCAGACCGGAAGTGTCAACCGAACGAGACGGCGAATGCGGCGTTAGGCCCTTGCCAAGCGAGGTCCCGCCTCTATCTGTTACAGTTCTGATTGCAGTTTATCCCCTTGCGCCAACAGGAGCCTTCCATGAACCGTCTCGTCCGCTATTCCCTCGCCGGTGCCGCCGCCGCTGCCCTGATGACCTCCGGTGCCGTCGTCGCCCGCACCCAGGCGACCCAGGTCCCTGCCGAGGTCCGCGCCGGTAGCTATGCCCTGGATTCCGCCCATGGCAAGATCACCTGGTCGGTCAACCACCTGGGCTTCTCGACCTACTATGGTCAGTTCGTGAACGTGCAGGCCGAGCTGAACCTGGACTCCGCCAATCCCTCAGCTTCGACCCTGTCGGCGACCATTCCGCTGACGGACGTCGATTCCAACTCCGACGGCCTGGACACCCATCTGCAGACGCCGGATTTCTTCGATACGGCCAACCATCCGACCGCCACCTTCGTCTCGCGCTCGATCACCATCGACGCCGATGACCCGACCGAGGCCGATGTACTGGGCGACCTGACCCTGCGCGGCGTCACCCGCTCTGTGACCATGGAAGTCGAGTTCAACCAGGCCGGCCCGTCGATGGGCAACACCTACAAGGTCGGCTTCGATGGCGAGGCGACGATCAAACGCTCCGAGTTCGGTATCAACTATGCCCTGCCGGGCATTTCGGACGAGGTCGAGCTTCACATCGAAGGCGAGTTCGTCCTGAAACAATAGGCCTCAGCCTGTCTCAACCAGGGCATACAGGGCGCGGGCCTCCTCCGCCGGTCCGCGCCGCTCGCCCAGGCCTTCCACCCGCAGATCGATAAGCCGGGGTCCGACCATGAAGGTCAGGCCGTCGCCGACGTGGACACAGCGGCTGGGCTTGTCCAGTCGCACCTGACGCCCCGCATGGGTGATCCGCACCGCGCCTCGTTCGACCAGTGTCGCGGCCATCGACCGCGTCTTCACGAATCGCGCGCGCCATAGCCAGACATCGATGCGGCAGGCCTCAACCATTCACGACCCGCTCACCCGACAGCCTTCTTCCGCCGGGGCCGCCGACGCTTGGCGCGGTCCGGAGCCGGCGTTGGCTGGGTCAGGGCCGACAAGGCCGCGAACGGCGAATCCTTAAGCGGGCGAACTGAGCGTTCCGTAGTTTGCGCCGGTTGTGTCCGCTTGGATTTCAGGGCCGCGGACAACGCCTGAGCCTCGCCTTTCGTCAGGTTCAAGGCAGCCAGATCGGCCTCGCTGACGGTGCCTTTGCCTTTAGCCCGCGCCTCGCCGATCGCCTCCAGCACATCCACCGACAGGGCCCATCGCCCGACGGCTCTCAGCCCGAACGCGGACAGCAGGCGCGGGGAGGGGGCGGGATCGGGCAGCAGGGTTAGCGTACCCGCAGGCCGGAACGGCTCGCGCGCCACAAAGGCCTGCGCTACCGCACGGGGGCGGTCCTTCAGCAGGGCGGGCAGCCAGACGGAGTGCGCTCCCACCCGGATCCCGAACGTCTTCAGCGTGCGCCGCTCGACCTGGCTCAGCGCCGCCAGATCCCGCTCGACATCGCGCCGATCCAGCATGCCGCCGCTCTCCAGCAGGCGGAAGGCGAGGCCGCGCGGCAAGCCTTTCAGCGCGCCGGTCTCGACGGCGGTTCTGAGCCGACGCAGGGGTCGCAGCGCCCGGCCCGCCTCGGCCGCCAGCCAGGCCTCCAGCCGGCGCTGCGCCCGCTCGCGCGCGGCGACAGGCCCTAGGTCACCCAGCAGGCGGACCCTGGGCGCGAACCAGTCTCCGCCCGTGACCTGACCGGCCTGAGCTCCGCGCCACAGCACCGCGCCGTCTGGCAGGACCGCAAAGGCGTCGTCGGTATCGGCGGCCAGCAGGCCCAGCCGCCGGGCGATCTCTGGCGTCACGGCCTGACGCGCCGCGTGGCGCAGGGCGCGATCTTCCAGGGCCCCGGCCCCCTTTTCGATCTGGAAGTCGATCCCGTTCAACTGGCCGACCGCATGACCCTCGACGACCACGGCTCCATCGCTGCCGACGTCGGCGACCGTATCCTCGGTCACGTTCAGCGCCCGCATGAGGGCTGTGGTGCGCCGGTCCACGAACCGCGCCGTCAGCCGTTCGTGCAGCACGTCACTGAGCCGCTCCTCCAGCGCCTTGGTCCGTTCGCGCCAGCCCTGCGCCTGATCCAGCCAGTCGGGACGGTTGGCGATATAGCTCAGGGTCCGCACCCCGCTCAGCCGCGCCGACAGCTGGTCGATCTGGCCGTCGTCGCGGTCCACCTCGGCAAAGCGCGGCGCGATCCAGTCCTGGGTCAGCCGGCCATGCCGCCCGGTCAGGGCCTGGAAGATTTCCTTCGACAGCCGTGCATGTTCGTCCAGCGTCGTCTTCTGGAAGTCGGGCAGCTGACACGCCTCCCACAGCCGCATGATGGTCCCGCGCGACCGGCTGATGCGGGCCACGTCCTCATCCTTGATCGCGCGCCGCAGCAGGGTCTCGTCCAGCGCCGGCTGGGTCAGGTTCAGGCCGCGAAAGCCGGACGTCACCGTCAGCGACCGCAACAGGTCGGGCAGGGTGTCGAAGTCCAGCCGAGCATTGCGCCACTCCGCCGCCTCGACCGGGTCGAACCGATGCTCAACCACCTGTTCGACGATGTCCTGATCCAGCTCGGTCGCCTCGGCGGTGACGCCGAAGGTGCCGTCGCGCAGGTGCCGTCCCGCACGGCCGGCGATCTGGCCGATCTCATGCGCATGCAGCCAGCGGGTGCGCCGCCCGTCGAACTTGCGCAGGCCCGCAAAGGCGACATGGTCCACGTCCATGTTCAGCCCCATGCCGATGGCGTCGGTCGCGACCAGAAAGTCCACCTCGCCCGACTGGAACAGCTCGACCTGGGCGTTGCGGGTGCGGGGCGAGAGGCTGCCCATGACCACGGCTGCGCCGCCCCTCTGGCGGCGGATCAGCTCGGCGATGGCATAGACCTGATCGGTGGAGAAGGCGACGATGGCGCTGCGCGGCGGCAGGCGGGTCAGCTTCTTGGAGCCCGCATAGGTCAGCGTCGACAGCCGTTCGCGCGTGACGATCTCCACATCTGGGATTAGCGAGCGGATGAGGGGGGCCATGGTGCCGGCGCCCAGGAACATCGTCTCGAATCGCCCGCGCGCATGCAGCAGTCGCTGGGTGAAGACATGACCGCGTTCCGGGTCGGCGACCAGCTGGATCTCGTCGATGGCCAAAAACTCGACCTGCCGCTCCAGGGGCATAGCCTCGACGGTACAGACGAAGAACTGGGCCCGTGGCGGGACGATCTTCTCCTCGCCGGTGACCAGGGCCACCGACGACACCCCGCGCCGCTTTACGATCCGGTCATAGATCTCGCGCGCCAGCAATCGCAGCGGCAGGCCGATCATGCCCGAGGCATGGCCCAGCATCCGCTCCACCGCCAGATGGGTCTTGCCGGTATTGGTGGGCCCCAGGACCGCGACGACGCGGGAAGGAGCCTTGCCGGTCGAACGGTCGCTCATGATATCGATAAGGTGGCGACTTCGCGCTGGTTCCTCAAGCAGTGCGGTGCGACCGCGACAATCCCGCCCGCGCGGCCAGATAGACCAGCAGTCCTATCGGACCCGCCATCAGGGTCAGGAACAGCACCGGCGCCATGGCCCAATGCGGCACGCCGCGTTTGCCGGCGTCCTCCATGGCCCAGGCCCCGACCCACAGGTCGAACGCTAGATAGTGGACCCAGCCGACCAGAACCGCCTCGGGTCGGGAAAACAGGGCCGTGACGCCTTCCAGAGACGTAAACCCCCCGCCTTCGGTGCCGCCGCCTGCCAGCGAGGTGATCAGCAATCCCGCATAGGCCAAGGCCAGCGTCACGCCGATCACGCGCGCGGCCAGCACCAGCCGGGCCCTCGCCAGCGGCGCAAAAGCGAGGACGATCCACCCCAACAGAGCGATCAGATTGGCGATGTCGAACAGGCGTTCGGTGGTCATGGCAGCAACATCTCCCTGAAGGCTTAATGCGCGTAAACGCCTTGGCGGAACAGGGGCGAAACGAATCAGGACCGAATCAGTGACACCGCTCGATTCGGGGTTTGTTCTCCACAAGATATTGTATCTTAACAACGATTAACCACAATCGCTTTTCGGCAGCGTCCGGCGCGGGCGAGGCTTCCGCTGGGGCTACGGCGGTTTTGATCACCTGCCCGCTTCCCCCGCGCCGCTTCTGACGCTAGTTCACGCTCGCGTGGTCCCGTAGCTCAGCCGGATAGAGCAAGGCTTTCCTAAAGCAGAGGTCGGGGGTTCGAGTCCCTCCGGGATCGCCACCTACTTTTTGTCGGGACAGCATAGAACTGGCTCACCATGCGATCATATCGCAAGGGCGTCGGCTGGCTTGATCTTGTCTGGTAGCGGTTCCTTGCAGGCGTGGCTCCCGACTCGGGTTCCATATCCAACATCGGCACGAACCGGTCGATGAGGCTGCTGGACGCGATCTGGAAAGCCAGCGCATAGAGGCTCGCCACCTGCCCTGCCGCGTGTAGTGCAGCGGCTTCGTCAGGCTTCCCTGTGCGACATCTTCTGCGACATCCCGGGAATGGCCCCGACGACGAACATAGGTCAGCACCGCATGTCGAACCGCCCCCCCCCCCCCCCCCCCCCCCCCCCCCCCCCCCCCCCCCCCCCCCCCGCCCCCCCCCCCCCCCCCCCCCGCCCGTGCGCCGCCCCCCCCCCCCCCCCCCCCCCCAATCCGCGTCCAGAGGGTCTGTATGCGGAGTGTCACCGCTGGTCGCTGTGGCGGTTCCGACGCGAAATCCTATGGCAGAGTTAGCCTGACGTACGCGGCACGCCATAGAAGCCCTCTATGACAGAAATAACTGAGCCATCACGCCTGCTCGTTCTCCCGGACCTGACGCGGTCAGCTAATCCGTCGGCGGGCCGACCTTACTCCTTCACGGTTGCGGGTGCGCTTCTTGCCTGGTGGGAGCGCCGGCGGGGCCGTTCGGTTAATCAATTTTAATGATTTGAAATGCCGATGTTCGCCAAGGCCGGGCCGGGTAGGCAGCGTGTGCGCCGGCTGTGCCTGCGTCCGGGGGTTCCATCAATGAATGGCCGCCGGTCCACACGAACGGAGGGCTAAATTATGCGTGCACTCTACCTTGCTGCCGCCGCCATCGGCACCCTGATGACGGCTCCTGCCGCCATGGCTCAGGACACCACCCTGGTCGTCAGCACCAATGTCGCCAGCTACTGTGCGATCTCGCTGGCCAATGTCGCCGGCAGCAATGTCTCCGTCGCCAACGGCCTGCGCCAGAAGGTGACCACCATGCGTCTCGCCTGCAACGATCCAGATGGTGCGGTACTGACCACCAACAATGCCAATGGTGATTTGCGTGGCCCTCCGGGACCGGGCTCCGGTGGCTTCCAGATCATCAACTACGATTGGGAGCTGGTCGTAGCCAATCCGGCCGCCAGCCTGGGCTTCGCACCGGCGGACACCTTCCCCGGGGATGGTCCGACGGTGACCAATGCGGCCTATTCGGAAGGCCTGGCCAACGGTGTGTCGGCCGACTTCTTCCTGAACCTCTGCTATCAGGAACCAGGCGGTTCGACGGGCTGCGGGGGCGCTGATTCCGAGGCCCTGTCGGCCCCGGCCGGCATGTATCAGGAAACCTTCACCTTCGACCTGAACCCTGCCTGACGCCAACAGGAGCCGGAGCCGCCATGGGCGGCTTCGGCCTCTTGCCGTTTCCATCGACATCGCAATCCAGGGGGGATCGAAAGATGTTGTCCCGACGCCTTTTCACCGTCGGACTGGCCGTCGCCGCGTCCGGCGTCTGGGCCAGTTCGGCCAAGGCTATGCAGGTCTCGCCCATGGTGGCGGAGATTACACCCAGCGGCCCGAAATCCACCTACCGGATGGCCATCCGCAACGACAGCGCGACGCCAATCACCGTCGAGATCGTCAGCTTCAGCCTGGCGGTGGATGATCAGGGAGCCCAGACGCTTGGGGAAGATACGGGCGATATCATCGCCTATCCGCCCCAGTCCATCATCCCGCCCGGACGCGAGCAACTCGTCAATGTCCGCTACGTCGGTGCCGCCGATATCACGTCGCCGAAGATGTATGTCGTCCGCGCCGCCCAGCTCCCTGTTCGCCTCGGCGATTCCCAGACCGACGCACCCAGCGATGCGGCCGAGGTCAAGGTTGGATTCAACATCAACACGCATGTCTTCGTGTCCCCCCCCGGCACGGAGCCCGAAGTCAGGGTGTCGTCGGTACGCCGCGCGGAGAATGGCGACGCCCTGATTTCGGTGTTCAACGCAGGGACCGGCATCGCCCGGCTCCGCCGAGCACGCTACCAGCTGAGCGACGCTGCCGGCCACCAGGTCGAGCCTCCTGCCTCGGACGTCCAGCTCGGCCAGGTCAGTGCGCTGCCCGCAGGCCAAACCCGGGAACTGAGAATCCCTGCGGCCGCAATCACCGCCCTGGCCGGGGAGATCAGTGCAGTCATCCGGCTCGAATGACGCGCTGTCGGGGGATGCAACATGACCGCGACAAGCCATCACGCCATCCTGCGCCTTCAACTGGGTCTTGCCGTCCTGCTGTATATCTCGGGTCATGCCAGTACGGTGCTCGCCCACGGCGACCCTGATGCGCCTATCATGACCGCGCCCAGAATCACCGAGGGCGCTGTTTCGGTGACGCCGCCCGGCACCGATCCAGAACCGGTCACCGCCGGGCCGACAACAGACATTCAGGAGGCCGGTCCAGCAGCGGGTCGTCAGGCGCGCGTGCTGACGCCCATCCAGGGACCGCTGAAACTGGACGGGCGCTATCTTGGCGATATCAGTGGTGAGGTCGGGCTGGACGGTTCGGGGCTTGTGGACGCAGCGCGTCTGCTCGACCTGCTCGAGCCGGTCATGGCCCCGGCCGGCCTTCAGGCGCTGAGGGATAGGGCAGGCGGGCGAGAAAGGGTGTCATTCGACAGCCTCGCGAGCGAGGACTTCAGCCTGTCATTTGACACCTACGCCCTGTCGTTCGAGGTTCGGCTGGAGGCTGGCCTTCGCAACCGCCAACGAATTGATTTCGGACATTCGGACAACCTGAACCCGGCCGATTTTGAGCCGCCCGCCGCCTTCTCGGCGCAGGCCAATGTCTCGCTCGCCCAGACCTTTAACCACGATGCGGGAGACTTCAGGAGCCTTCGAGGTGTGACGGACGTCATCCTCAACTGGGGCGGTTTCGGTGGCGTGACCTTGGTCGGGGGTTTCGACTACGACGGCGAATCCGAAGACCGTTTCCGCCGCCACGAGTTCCGGCTCACTAAGGACCTGTTCGGGTCCGCCGTCCGGCTGACAGCGGGGGAGTTCTCGCCGCCCGTGACAGGGTTTCAGGGCTCCGACCGGATCCTCGGCGTCAGCGCCGGTCGCGCCTATTCCGTCATCCGCCCTTTCCAGAACGTGCGCCCGTCGGGTCGACGCGAGTTCGTCTTGGATCGGGCGGCCTTCGTCGAGGTCGAGGTCAATGGCGTGATCGTCGAGCGGTTGCAGCTCGATCCAGGCCCCTATTCGCTCAGCGATTTTCCGTTTGGCCAAGGGGCCAACACCGTACGCTTCCTCGTCGAGGACGGAGCGGGACGTCGGGAGATCGCGGTTTTCGACCTCTTTGGCGGAGCCTCCTTGCTCGATCCGGGCATCGTCGACTTTGGGCTGTCGGCGGGGCTCCTTCAGGACGGAGGTGAATACGAGTATGGCGGAACGCCAGCAGTGAGCGGCTATGTCCGAAAGGGATTCACCGATGCCCTGTCACTGGGGGCGTCAGGTCAGTGGGTGGACGACCGTGTCATGGCAGGTGCGACCGCGACATGGGGCTCGCCGCTGGGCCTTGTAGAGGTCGGACTGGCCGCGAGCCGGAACGGACAGACGGGGAGGTCAGGATTTGCCGCCTCCGTGGATTATGTGAAGGCGTTTTCGGTTCTTGAACGCGATGATACCCGCGTGATCTTCACCAGCCAGGCGACCAGCCGGGACTTCCAGGACGCCTTCGAACGCGGCGCGTCAAACCCCGAGGCCTGGCGGATCGCCGGCCAGGTGTCCAGCCGTCTGAACCGCTACACGGTCAATCTGGGTGCTGCCTATGTGCGTGGACGGGACAACCTTCCCGACGAGCGGTCGGTGGATTTCTCTCTCGGTCGCAGCTTTGGCAGGGTTGGAGTCACCCTTTCGGTCGGGCATCGCAGCGTCGACGGACGTGAGGACGAGACGCGTGTCGGACTGTCACTGACCATGGGCCTGGGCCGCCGCTGGAACGCGCAGGCTCGCTATGACAGTGGCGACGACTTCCGTGAAGTCGTGCTGCGACGCTCCTCGAATGGCGATCTTAACGACCTGTCCGGCGGCGTTCGTATCAGCCGTGATTCCGGACGCGAGACTGTCGGCGGCGACCTTCGCTACATCAACAACCGCTTCGACGCCGAGCTGATCAGCAGTCGGCTGGCGTCACGGACATCCGGGGGGGCAACGACAGAGGAATCACTATGGCGGGTCTCCACCGGCCTGGTCTACGCCGATGGATCCTTTGGAATAGGACGTCCAGGCCGCGAAGGTTTCATCATGGCGCGCCGTCATGAGAGCCTGCGCAAAAGCCGCCTCGCGCTGACGGACAGCAATGGCCGCGCCATTGCGCAAGCGGGCTGGCTCGGCCCGGCCGTCGCTCCGATCGACCGGGCCTACAGCCCGCAACGCCTGGAGGTGGCCGTCGATCCGCTGCCCAGCGGCTACGATCTGGGCAGCGGTGTCATTTCTGCCTTCCCGGGGTACGGGTCAGGATACGCGGTGACGATCGGAAGCGACGCGTCCCGCACGGCCATAGGCGTACTGGTCACGCCTGAAGGCGCTCCCGCCGCCCTTATGAGCGGCACAATTGTATCGCTCGATCCGAGCCAGTCGACGGCACCGCCGAAGCCATTTTTCACCAATCGCGCCGGTCGCTTCGTCGGCGATGGTCTCGCGCCAGGCCGATATCGCCTTGTGGTGGGGGACATTTCTATTGGCGAGTTCACTATTTCCGAAGAGAGCGAGGGTATCACCGATGTCGGCCTCATCCAGATCCGCCTGCCCTAGTCGCGGCTGGCTGCTCGCCGCAGTGACCATGACCATCGTGGCTGCAGCGCACGCGGCCCGCGCCGAGCCCTGCGATCTGCGACTGGTGCGCGACCCAGTTCCGGTGCGGATCGACTATGACCCGTTCGCCTTCAGCCGTCTTCCCGGCCATCTTGATCTGGATCTGGTCAACGCCGGCGACGGGCGATGTGATCTGGAACTGCGTCTTATGGACATTGACGGACAGCCCCTGCGTGCTCTCGACCTTGGCGGGGTAACCCTGGATATTCGCCTTCGCGAAGGCGGGGCTGCTGGCGCGACTCGTCTCGATCCAAACCGGTTCACCCTGTCTGTGCCTGCGGGTGCCCCGGTAACATTGGCGCTAGCCCTCCTGGCAACGGCGGACACAGTCGCGGAAGCTGGCGAGCACCATGCCGCTTTTCGCGCCGAGATCAGTCCTGTCGGCAGCGACCCGATGGTCCTTATTGGCCCGATTGATGTTGTGTTGTCCTCTCCACCTCGCGCCCAACTCAGCATCGCCGGCGCTGCGGGTGCGTTCGGCTCGACGTCGAGTGTCGAAGTGATCGACTTCGGCGAAGCTCGAACTGGAGCGGTCAAGCGCGCCTTTCTGCAGATTCGAGCCAACACCCAATCCCGTCTGACGTTTGTGTCCGAGCATTCGGGGACGATGCGACGGCTCGGCGCGACCGGGGACGAACCTGGCATCGAGTATCGTGTCATTCTGCAAGGCGAACCACTTGATCTCCGTCATCAGGCGGTGCGCAGCGTGGACCCGCCCCGGACTTTGCAGGGCCAATCTCTGTCTCTGGACTTCGAACTCGATTCAACGCTGGCGCGAAAGTCAGGTCGCTACGAGGATTTGCTGATGATCGACATTGATCCGAACTGACCCGCTCAAAGATTCGGGCGCTGTTTTCCGTTTTGGTTTCCGTCAGGGAAGGACTAGATTACCTTCAAGGATAACAATGTTAGATAAACGGTCGTTTTGGTCGCTGTCTTAACCACGTGCCAAGCCGTCCTGTAGAGTTCAGTTATTTCGATCCGACGGGCAGTACCGTTTTGATCCATCCGGTGCCTCCCTCATAGAGCGAGACGACCATGCAGGTTACACGTTCGCCAGATACACCACGCATTCATCCTTTGATCGTCAGCGATCTCAAACCGCTCGGGGAACCGATACAGTCGGAACTGCCGCTACCCCCAGCCATTGGTCGTCCGACCGAGCAGACGGCCGAATGGTTCGAGATCAGCCCTCGAGCCTGTTTTCTGGTGGATGCGTTAGGTCGGGTTCAGGTCGCCAACTGGGAAGCGCGCCGAGTTCTCGCTGCCGGGTCATATCTGTCTGAGTGCGGAGGTCGGCTACGTTTTCATTGTGCGGCGAGCCAGCGGCTGCTTTGCAACGCGCTGGCGGCAGTCTGCAAGGGCGGCAAGGACAGGGTGCAGCGGCTACTTCGCGCGGATGACGCGGAATGGCGAATGATCTGGGTCCTGCCTGCGTCGAACCGCAACATGGCTTTTGTCGCCCTCGCGCAAAGCGACAGCGCGTCCAAGGTTATCGACCAGCTCAGCGAGGCATTCGGCTTCACATTCGCCGAGGCCAATGTGATGAAGCTCATCTTGGAAGACGAGGCCCCGAAACAGGTCGCTGCCAGCCTGTCGATCTCTACCAACACGGTCCGCACACATCTGCGTTCGATCTACAGCAAGATGAATGTTCGCGGGCTGGCGCAAGCCATCCGGCTGGCGTCCCGGCTGACGACGTCCTGAGGTCGAGCGTGCTCGCAGGGCAAGGCACTTTGCCTTGCCGGCGCGAAACTCACGCTGAACTTGCCTTGGACGGCTGGGAAATCGGCTCCCACGCATTGAAGTGTTCAGAGCCGATTTCCTGTTGGTTGGGCGTCAGGATGCTGCTTCTCCTGTGCACCGCACCGGTCCCCTGATTTGCGTGCGGGGGTTGTGTTCCGTGCCCGCTCCAGCCTTCTTACGAGGCCTCGTCCACCTCAATACCGCGGTCTTCGAGCATGGACTGGACGCTGTCGTCACCGACCAGATGGGCGGCTCCAACAGCGATGAAGACGGTGCCCGATCCAGCCAGAAGGTCCTGGATCTGGCCGGCCCAAGCCTGATTCCGGCGCGTCAGCAGGGCCTCGTAGACCTGGGGCATTTCGGTCTTCATTTCCTCGACCATGACGCGGTCCAGGGCGTCGACATCGCCGGTCGACCAAGAGCTGACCATTCCGTCCAGCATGGTGGCGGCCTCGTCGTAGTCTTCAAGCGTCGAGCGCAGGAAGGCCAGCTGGATGTCCTCGGGCATGTCGGCCAGGATGCGGATCTGCTGGTCCAGGGTTTCGAAGCCCTTGATGGGCTTGCCGGCGGCCTCGGCGCGCGCCTTGAGCACGATCTCGACACCCGATTGCGGGTCGTAGCCGGCCTTTACCAGCGGCGCTACCGACAACTGCAGCGCCGCCAGCCAGGGGCGGAAGACGTCCAGCTGCGCGCCCGATGCGCCCAGGGTCTTGGCCGCTTCGTCGAACTTGGCGAACTCCTCGGCGGTCAATCGGCTGGACAAGGGATTGGCGGGGTCCAGGCCGTGCTGCTGGATGATCGGCATCAGGGCGGCCTGGTCGTCTGGATTGGAGATTTCCATCCAGAATTCGTCGGCGCTGTCGAAGGCGGCATCCACCCGCGCCGTGCCCCATGCCGTGGTGGGGCGCAGCACATGCACCGTGCCGAACAGATAGATGGTCGAGTCGGCGTCGCGGATCACCCACATTGCGGGTCCCTGGCCCTGGGCCTGTGGGACGGCGCGCAATGCAGGAGCCGCTGAGGGCGCTTCAGCTGTTGGTGCCGGTACCGCCTGCGCCAGAGCCTTGGCGGGCACTCCGGCGATGGCGACGACGAGGCCGAGGCCCATGGCGACCCCCAGGGCCAGACGGCTCACTGCAGTCGTGGTGGACTTGAGGCGAGAAACGAAGGTCATGATCGGAATCCTTTGAGAGAGGACGAGATGAGGGATGAAAGCGTTCAGGTCAGGCCGCGACGCAGGGCCGCGATCATGGAGGCAATGAAGTACAGGCCCATCAGAATGCCCATCAGGCCCCAGGCGCTGACGGTGCCGACAAGACCCAGCCGTTCTGCGGCAGCATAGAGAAACAGCGCCATCTGCCCGCTCCAGAAGGCGATGGTGGCGGTCTCCATCATCACCCGGCGCAGCATTTCGTCGGCCCGACGCCACAGCAGCACATTGGCCACCGTCTGAATGATGGCCAAGGCCACGACGGCGACGAAGACCATGTCCGCATCGACCCAGCGGGCCCCGAAGATCGGCAGGATGAACAGCACCCCGGCGAGGCCCATGACGACGATCTGGAGCAAGCCGCAGCCCTTGGGCACGCTGGCGGGCCGGAAGGCTATGGTGATCGCGCCGATGATGCCGGTGGCGATCATGGTCACGGCCATCAGCAGGGCCAGTGCGTCGGGCCACGGCAGGTCGCGGGTCAGGCTGAAGTTGGCGGCGGCATAGCCGACGGCTCCGCCCGAACCGGCCAGCAGGATTATGGCTGCGATCTTGCGGGCGAGGGAGGGTTTGGGTTCGACGAGGGCGTTCATGGTCAGTCCTCCAGGAAGATGGCTTCGATGGCCTGGTCAAAGACCCGGGCGATCTTGAAGGCGAGGGGCAGGGACGGGTCGTAGCGACCGGTTTCCAGCGCATTGACGGTCTGGCGCGAGACACCCAGCCGGTCGGCCAGTTCGGCCTGAGACCAGTTGCGTTCGGCGCGAAGGACCTTGAGGCGATTGTTCATGGCTGTTCCCTACCGATGCCGCAGCCACCAGGCGGCCCAGGCGATGCTGTAGCCGACCAGTTGAAACAGCAGGATCGCCATCATGCCGCCGGCGATCAGGTCGCCAGCCGACAGGTTGGTGGCCGTGATCGGTACGTCTTCACCCAGCTGGAGGCTGAGCACCACGATCGCGCCTACGGCCATGCCCCCCGTGCCGCCCCACCACCAGGCCCATTTGTGAGCTTCGCGCGCTGCCTCATCAATGCCCCGCCACCACCAGATGCACAGGGCCGTCGCAACGGCCATGGCCACCAGAAGAATGACTGCATTGACCCAGAAACCGGAGACACCGACCAGTGTCTCCAGCAAGGCTACGGCGATGCCCGACGCCATGGCGACCAGAAGCGTCAGGCCCATGATGGCGATATAGGCCCCCACACCAAAAGGACGCCTGGGTTTTGGAGAAATCATGACAACTGTCCCTGTCGTTTAGACAAAGACGTTTTACATCATCGGGCGAAGCTGTCAAGCGGCCTTGTCATGTAGGGTCAGACCAGCTTGCGGGTCTCTTCCGGCGCGATCAGCTCGGGGCGGCTCAGGCTGCGCGGCGACTGATCGACCGCTGTCAGCTCGGGCAAGGCCTTGCCCTCGTGATCAACTTGCAGGTCCTCGAACCGGCGGGCCGAGACCATGACCTGGCTCTCCAGCGAGCCGACGAACTGGTTGTACTTGCCCACGGCGGTGTCCAGTGCCCGGCCGACGGCAGCGGCGTGTCCGCCCATGACCGACAGCCGCTTGTAGAGTTCCTTGCCCAGCTTCGCTACCTCGTCGGCATTGCGCGACTGTTCCTCGGCGCGCCAGCCGTAGGCCACCGCCTTGCACAGGGCGAACAGGGTCGTGGGCGTCACGATGACGACGCGCGACGCCATGGCCTGCGTCATCAGTTCCGGCTCATGGTCCAGGGCCGCGGCCAGGAAGGCATCGCCGGGCACGAACATGACGACGAAGTCGGGGCTGGGTTTGAACTGGTCCTGATAGGCCTTGGACGACAGCTGGCGGACGTGCGTCTTCATGCTGGCGGCTGTCCGCAAGCTGGCGGCGCGGGCCTGGGCTTCCTCGTCGCCGTCGGTGGCATCGCCGAACGCCAGCGACACCTTGGCGTCAATTACGAACATGCCGCCGCCGGGCAGGCGCACGATGAAGTCGGGCCGCGACTGGCGACCCTCGTCATTGGCCTCGGATGTCTGTTCCTGAAAGTCGAACCGCCCGGCCATGCCGGCGGCCTCCAGCACATTGCGACAGGTCTGCTCGCCCCAGCGGCCGCGACGACCGGTATTGCCCTTCAGGGCTTCGGTCAGGCGGCGCGCCTCGTCGCGCGTGGCGGTCGAGGCCGTCATCAGCAGGGCCAGCTGTTCCTTTAGCCCGCCGGTCTCTTCGGCCCGGACCTTTTCCAGGGCGGTCACGTGTTCCTGGAACCTGGCCAGGGTTTCGCTTACGGGCTTGAGCTGCGCCTCCATCCGCTCGCGGGCCAGCAGGTCCTGCTGGCGAAAGGTCTCGGTGGCCCGGCTGACCATGTGATCGGCCACGACTTGGGCCGATTGCGCGGCTTGGGCCTTCAGCAGGTCGGCCATGGTGATGCGGCTGTCCTCGACCAGGGCGATGCGATCCTCCGCGCTGGTCAGTTGTGCCCGCGTTTTCTGCCAGCCGGTAAAGGCCCACAGGAAGGCCGCGCCGAGGGCGACGCAGACGATAGCCAGGATCAGGACGGACATGTTCATGCTCCGTTCCTAGACTGGTTCGTCCGTCCGGAAAAGCGCTGTCCACCCAACATGAAAACGCCGCCGTGGAGCGATCTCCACGGCGGCGCAAAAACTCAGGCGGCCGTGTGGCCTAGAACAGGAACCCACGCGGATTGTCGATCGGGCGATTGTCCATCAGCTTGATGAGGCCGAGGATCAGGCGAACTCCGTACCAGATCGCCAGCAGAAGCAGGCCGATCGGCAGGATGATGAAGCCGATCAGAACGATCATCAGCAGGGTACCCACGATGGTGATGGCCAGACCCGCGACCAGCATCCAGATGTTGGTCCAGTTGGTGAACTCGAAATGGCTTTCGTAAATGGTGCCGCGAACCTCGTCCTTCTTGATCAGGCCGATGATCAGGGCGACGATCGAGGTCAGGCCGCCGGTGACGAAGCCCGCCAGCGACAGCACATAGATGATGATGGTCAGCGTCTTGTGACTGTCCGACGCGACGGGTGCGTGGCCGGGATCATAGGTCATCTGAAACGGTCCTTTTGAACGAGCAGCGACATTCCAACACAGCCGGGACCTAAACGCCAGCGGCCAAGCTTGATGCTTTGGTGTCAGGCTGGGCGTCGTTGCCTCAGCGCCTGGATGATGGTGCCGTCGTCCAGCCAGTCCAGTTCGCCCCCGACCGGCACGCCGCGTGCCAGGGAACTGATCTCCACGCCCGATCCATTGAGCCGCTCGGCGATATAGTGGGCCGTGGTCTGGCCATCGACCGTGGCGGGCAGGGCCAGCACGACTTCCCTGGCCTCACCGCCACGCACGCGCCCGACAAGTTCGGCGACGCGCAAGGCATCCGGCCCGACGCCATCCAGCGCGGACAACAGCCCGCCCAGCACATGATATTTGCCGCGAAACGCTCCGGACCGTTCCATGGCCCACAGCGCCCCGGCCTCCTCGACCACGCAGATCAGGGCATTGTCCCGCGCGGGGTCGGAGCAAATCGAGCAGGGATTGCGCGTGTCAGGGGCACCGCAGACGCTGCAAGATGTCACCTTGTCGGCCGTTTCGGCCAGGCTGGCCGCCAGAGGCACCAGCAGTTGCTCACGCTTCTTCAGCAGGGCCAGGGCCGCCCGCCGGGCCGAGCGCGGACCCATGCCGGGCAGTTTTGCCAGCAGCGAAATCAGCCGCTCGATCTCGGGTCCGGCTGACGCTGCCAAGTCAGAACAGCTTGGGCATGCCGGGGATGTTCATCCCGGCCATGGGCCCGGCGGCCTCGCGCATCAGGGCGCTGTTGACCTCGTCCAGTTTGCGCTTGGCATCGGCATGGGCGGCCACGATCAGGTCGGCCAGGATCTCGCCTTCGCCGGGCACCAGCAGGCTGTCATCGATGACCACGCGCGTGATCTCGCCGGGGCCTTTCAGGGCGAGGGAGACGAGGCCGCCACCCGAGGTACCCTCGGCAGTGGTTTCGGCCATTTTCGCCTGGGCGTCCTGCAGCTTTTGCTGCATCGCCTGGGCTTGTTGCATCAGGGCGTTGAGGTCTTTCATGTGGGGATAGATAGGATGGGATCGCCTGCGGAAACAGCCCCCCTGCCAATCAATCCTCGTCTATCGCCTCGTCGGGAATGACTGGAAGTGCCACGGGGGCCGCGATGGTCTTTACCTCTCCGATTACGGCACCCGGAAACGCTGCCATGACCGCCGTCACAAACGGGTCGGCCTCGATCTCGGCGCGTTCCTGACTGCGCCTGCGGCGGTCGATCTCGATCATGGTCTCGCCGCCGCCCTGGCCGTTGGCGGCGATCAGCCAAGTCCGGCCGGTCCAGTCCCTCAGGCGTGATGAGAGCTTGCGGGCCAGGTCGACGGGAGCCCCGGGCGCGCTCTCATAGGTGATGGCTCCGGGCTTGAAGGCGACGGGCTTCACATAGCGCTGGACGTCCATCTGCAGGCCGACCTCGCGCTTCTCGCCGATCAGGGCGACGACCTGTTCGAAGGTCTGCGGGTCGGGAAGGGCAGGGGCCGCGACCGGCCGCGCCGCCAACTGGGCCGAGGCTCCACCGCCCCCGCCGCCACCGCCGCCTCGGGCCGATGGCCCACCCGGCATCGGCTCTCCCTCCCGCAGCGCCTTGAGGGCCTCTTCCGGACCGGGCAGGTCGGCGGCATAGGCCAGGCGCACAATGGCCATTTCGACGGCGTCGGCCGGGCTGGGTGCGCGGCGCACCTCGTCCAGCGCCTTCAGCAGCATCTGCCAGACGCGGGCGAGCGTGCCCGCCGACAGCACGGCCCCCAGTGCTGTCAGGGCCTGGGCCTGATCATTGGGCAGGCGCGTCGCCTGTGGCCCCAGCATCTTGGCGACCGAGGCCGCGTGGCAGTGTTCCAGCAGGTCGTTGGTCACCTGCACCGGGTCCGCGCCATAGCCATAGAGGGTGCGGAACAGCTCCAGCGCCTCGGGCGTGCGGCCGGCCATGATGGCCTCGAACAGGGCGATGGTCTGGGTCCGGTCGGCCAGGCCCAGCATGTCACGCACGGTGGTCGTCTGGACCGTCTCGCCGCGCTCGCCCTGGACCAGGGCCTGATCCAGCAAGGACAGGCCATCCCGCACGGAGCCCTCGGCGGCGCGCGCGATCAGGGCCAAGGCGTCCTGCTCGATCCGCATGCCTTCGCGCTCGGCGATCCGTTCCAGATGGCCGACCAGGATTTCCGGCTCGACGCGGCGCAGGTCGAAGCGCTGGCAGCGGCTCAGGATCGTCACCGGCACCTTGCGGATCTCAGTGGTGGCGAAGATGAACTTGGCGTGGGGCGGCGGCTCTTCCAGCGTCTTCAGCAGGGCGTTGAACGCCTGGTTGGACAGCATGTGGACTTCGTCGAGGACGTAGACCTTGTACCGGGCCTCGACCGGCGCGTAGCGGACGCTCTCCAGGATGTCGCGGATGTCGTTGACGCCCGTATGCGAGGCGGCGTCCATCTCCATGACGTCCATGTGCTGGCCCGCCATGATGGCGGCGTCGTGCCGGCCGTGTGCGGTCAGGGCCAGGGAGGGGCGGTCGATGGTGTCGGACTGGTTGTTCAGGGCGCGGGCCAGCAGGCGGGCGGTGGTCGTCTTGCCGACGCCGCGGACCCCGGTCAGCATGAAGGCGTGGGCGATCCGTCCCGTGGCGAAGGCATTGGTCAGGGTCCGGACCATGGCCTCCTGACCGATCAGGTCTTCGAACGTGCGCGGCCGGTATTTTCGGGCCAGAACCGTATAGGCCTCGCCGTCATCCACGTGGGCCGACGGCCCGCCGTCAGACATGGGCTGAGCGGCCGGTTCCGCCGTCACGGGAATGGCCGCCGCCTCGGCCTCGCGCATGCCGGACGGCTCCGGAGAGCCGAACATGTCGTCGGTGTTCTCATCCCTTTCGGGGGCGTCCTCCTCCCAGGGAGGGCCATCCAGATTCGGGTCGACGTCGCTCATGGCGACAGTCTTATCGCGGTCGGGGGCACCTGCGCACCCCCTCACCGCATCGCGTGTGAAATCAGTCCGTCATGTCGCGGATCTGGCCACCATTGTCCTTGATTTTCTGGATGACCTGCTTGTGCAGCCAGACGTTCATCGTGGCCGTGTCGGAGGTGTCGCCGGTGTAGCCCAGCTCGCCCGCCAGCTCCTTGCGCTCGGCCAGCGAGCTGTCCATGCCGGTCAGCTTCATCAGATCGACGATGGAGGTGCGCCAGTTCAGCTTCTGGTCCCGCTGCTCGTTCATGAAGTCCAGGATGCCGTCGACATCGACCGACTGCGGCTGAGGGGCCGTGGCGGCGGCGTTGGTGACGGGAGCGGCAGGGGATGCCGTCGGTGCGGCGGGCGTGGGCGCGGCAGCGGTCGGAGTGTCCGGCTTGCGCTTGAAAATACTGCCCATGATCTTGCCGAGAATGCTCATCTGATCGCTCCCTTGAGGTGAAGCTTCACAAGCGGCTGAGCCGTCAGAGCGTTCCGTGAAGAGTTTGCAATGGCGAGCTCAAGCAGCGAGCGGCCGCGTCGCGCGTTGGCGCAACCAAACGCGCTCATGCAGCGAGCCTCCGCTAGCCGAGCGTTAGCGCAACCAAAATGAGGAGAAGGTGGAGACCGCGACCCGAAGGGGAATTCGTTGTGGCTGCTGCCTTCCGGCCCTGACCAGATTGGCGAAACCTTCGCCCGCGATCTCCAAGGCCTATATCGCGGTTCGAGTGCCGGAGATCAAGATGTGAAAGGCTTGATCGCGCGGTGCAGGGCCACGATGCCCAACGACAGGCTCTCGAAGGTGATGTCTTCGAAACCGTGCTGCTCCAGTTCCTTCTTCAGCGCCCGCTGATCCGGGAAGTCGTGAACACCCCTCAGCAAATACTCATAGGCGCTTGCGTCTCCGCCCGTGGCCAAGCGACCGATGAGTGGCGTGCAGATGTCCATGTAGGTGAGATAAAGCGGGTGCAGTCCGGGGACGACGATCCGGGACGCCTCCAGACACAGGAAGACGCCGCCGGGGCGCAACACACGAAACACTTCGGGCAGCACCCTGGAACGATCGACGATCTTGAGCCCGAACGACATGGAGACGATGTCGATGGAGCCGTCGGGAGAATTGATCCGCTCCGCATTCTGGTCTTCGATCTCGATGCTGGACCCGAACGGAGCCAGTCGCCCACGGGCGATCCGAAGCATTTCGGACGAGATGTCGGAAACCCGGATGCGCCAGGTCGAGGCGGATGGTCCGAGCTGGCGCAGGAGCCTCAGCGGAATGTCGCCTGTGCCGGAGGCGAGGTCCAGCAGGTGGCGGCCCGGCTCACGTGCGATGCGATCCGCCATCCGCGACTTCCAAAGACGGTGGATGCCGAGGCTGAACAGGTCGCACAATCGGTCGTAACGTCCGGCGATACGGCCGAACACATCGTCGCCCGCAGGCCTGAACTGAGCCGAATTGTCTGACATCGAAGTCCCCCACGCGACAATGACGGGTGAGTGAAGCTATGAGAAGGGTCATGTCCCTGACCGCCCTCAACACATTCGCTGGCAATCCGCTCGACCGGGCGGGCGATCGGCGCAGCGATCCCGACTGGCTGGCCGAGCAGGGCGGGCGCGACGACGCCCTGGCGCTGGTTATGTGGGAGGGGCGGCCGCTGCTGGAGGCGGGGGACGAGCCGCGTCTGGCCTGGCTGGCGCTGGCGCACGCCCGGGCAGTGGTGCCGGACCGGGAACTGTTCCTGGGGCTATGGAAGGGGGCACCGGTCTTTGCCGTCGAGGTCGAGGGATCGGTCGATCCGACCAGCGGGCCGTTGCAGGGGCTGGGGGCGTTTCACGAGATGCGCGAGGCGGCGGGGCTGCTCAGCGGCCCGGATGCGGCTATGGCGGGTGCGGCCAAGTCGCTGTTTGACTGGCGTCGCCGTCACGGCTTCTGCGCCGCCTGCGGGACCGAGAGCGAGACGGCGTGCGGTGGCTGGAAACGCATCTGTCCGGCCTGCGGCACCGAACATTTTCCGCGCGTCGATCCGGTGACCATCATGCTGCCCGTCTATCGCGGCGGTGCCGAGCCGATCTGCCTGCTGGGTCGGCAGGCGGCCTGGCCCGAGGGGCGGATGTCGGCCCTGGCCGGGTTCCTGGAGCCGGGAGAAACCATAGAGGAAGCCTGTGCCCGCGAAATCGAGGAGGAGGCGGGGCTGACGGTGACGGCGGTGCGCTATCACTCCAGCCAGCCCTGGCCGTTTCCCTCACAGCTCATGATCGGCCTGATCGCCGAGGTCGATTCGGACGATGCGCGCCCGGATCAGACGGAGCTGGAAGCCGTGGCCTGGCTGACGCGGAGCGAGGCTGCCGATGTGCTGGCCGGGCGACATCCCGCGATCAAGGCCCCGCCGCCCATCGCCATCGCCCGCACACTGCTTCAGGCCTGGGTGGACGGGTTCGAGATCTAGGTGCGGTTGGCGGCGATCTCCCGGGCCGCTTCCAGGTCTGACGGGTTGTCGACGGACAGCGGGGCCTCCTCGATCACGGTGGCCCAGATCTGCAATCCCATCTCCAGGGCCCGCAGTTGCTCCAGCTTTTCGCGGGTTTCCAGCGGCGAAGGCGGAGCGGCACAGAAGCGTTCCAGGGCCTCGCGGCGATAGCCATACAGGCCGATGTGCCGCCAGACCGGCGCGTCGCCGTACAGGGTCGAGCGGGTGAAATACAGGGCGCGGCCATGATGGCGGCCCGGTGCCAGGGCGACGACCGCCTTCACCACATCGGGATTGCTGCGGTCCGAGGTGTCGGCCTCCGGCGCGATCAGTGTGGCGATGTCGCACGACGGCTCGCCGTGCAGCAGGGCGGCGCAGGCGGTGGCCAGGCCGGGATCGGCGAAGGGCATGTCGCCCTGCAGGTTGATCACCGCATCATGCGCTCCATCGGGATCGAGCACATTCAATGCCGCCCGAATCCGGTCCGACCCGCTGGGCAGGTCCGGATCGGTCAGCACCGCGGTGCCACCCGCTGCCTCGATGACGTCCACGATCGCCTGATCCCCGGCGGCCACAGCGACGGGCAGGCCGGACAGCATGGCCTGCTCCCAGGCCCGCAAAATCATGGGCTTGCCGCCGATGTCGGCCAGCGGCTTGTCGGGCAGGCGGGTCGCAGACATGCGAGCGGGTATCAGTATCAGCGGATTCATCGGCATGGCCTCGCGTCTGCGCTATCAGGTCGCTTCGAAACCAGCTCGCGGCCCGTTGCGAAGGCGGCGCTAGCGTGTAAGAGACGGCCACGCAAGAATATGCCGGATCGCGTGCGCTGTCCGGCCGTTGTCTTAAGTCTACTGAACAGGATGCGACCCTACGCATGAGCGGCGATCTGACGTTTAACAAGATCTTTGGCGCTGGTCTGGCGACCGCCCTGGTCATCATCGCCGTGCCGCAGATCGCGGGCGCGATCTATCACCAGGAAGCGCCCGAGAAGATGGGCTATTTCGTCGATGCGCCGGAAGAAGCCGCCGCAGGAGCCGAAGCGCCTGAACTGGCTCCAGATTGGGGCACAGTCCTGCCGACTGCCGACCTGGCCGCCGGTGAAGCTGCCTTCGCGCGCTGCCAGGCCTGCCACACGATCAACCAAGGTGGGGCCAATGGCATCGGCCCGAACCTGTACGGCGTTCTGGGCGGGCCGGTCCTGCACAGTGCCGGCTTTGCCTATTCCGACGCCATGACGGCGCACAAGGCCGAGGCTCCGACCTGGGGCTATGACGAGATGGACCAGTTCCTGACCGCCCCGGCCCGCTATGTGCCCGGCACCAAGATGTCCTTCGCCGGCCTGCGCGACACCCCGACCCGCGTCAATCTGATCGCCTATCTGCGTTCGCAGGGCTCCAGCCTGGCTATCCCGGCCCCCGATCCGACCCGCCAGCCGGGCGCTGCGGCTCCTGCCGATGGGGCCGCACCGGCCGAGGGTGAAGCCCCCGCTGCGGGTGCGAATGCCACCGTCGGGGCTCCTATTGAAGGTGTTGCCGGCCAACCGACAACGGAAACCGCACCGACTGCACCGCCGGCCGCCACCAGCACGCCGCCGGGCGCCTGACCCGACCGAATAGTCGTCCTGACGCTGATGAATGGAGGCCGCCGGGCAGATCGCCCGGCGGCCTCTTTTGTTACTGGTGGATGCTCTCGCCGTGCTGGGTGTAGTCCAGCCCCTCGATCTCGTCCTCGCGGCTGACGCGCAGGCCGGTCGTGAACTTGCAGATCATCAGGATGATCCAGGTGCCGATCCCGCTCCAGGCGATCACGGCCAGAAGACCGATGGCCTGATTCAGGATGTTGGCCCCTTCGCCCGCCGGATTGATTGCCGCCGAGGCGAAGACCCCAGTGAGCAGGGCCCCGACGATGCCGCCCATGCCATGCACCCCGAAGGCATCCAGGCTGTCGTCGTACTTCAATGCGCGTTTCAGCCAGACTGCGCCCGCATAGCAGGCCGGACCGGACAGGATGCCGATCAGGAAGGCTCCCTTGGGATCGACGAAGCCTGCCGCTGGCGTAATGCCGACCAGTCCCGCCACGATCCCCGACAGCATGCCCAGCAGGGTGGGGCGTTTGTGATCGAACCATTCGATGGCGGTCCAGCCGATGGCCGCCGCCGCCGCCGCCAGCAGGGTGTTGAAGGCCGCCACCGCCGCAATGCCGTCCGCCGCCCAGGCAGAGCCGCCGTTGAACCCCAGCCAGCCGACCAGCAGCAGGCCGGTTCCGATGGCGGTAAGGGCCAGGTTGTGTGGGGCCATATTGTCCCGGCCGAAGCCATGGCGCGGACCCAGAACCAGGGCGCAGACCAGACCCGCAATGCCCGCATTGACGTGGACCACGGCCCCGCCGGCGAAATCCAGAACGCCCAGTGACCCCATCCAGCCTCCGCCCCAGACCTGATGACAGATCGGTACATAGACGATCAGATGCCACAAAACGAAGAACAGGATGGTCGCCGAGAACTTCATCCGTTCGGCAAAGGCCCCGGCGATCAGGGCCGGTGTGATGATGGCGAACGTCAGTTGGTAGGCGATCCAGAGGAATTCGGGCAATCCCGGGGTCAGGTTGTGGGCCGTGCCCGTACCGACCCCGTTCAGCAGCACGGCCTGCAAGCCGCCGATGTAGCCGTTGATGGCCTCTGGCCCCGTGCCGAACGACAGGCTGTAGCCCAGGGCGAACCACAGCACGGTGACGATGGCCAGTGCGGCGGTGGACTGGGCAATGGTCGAGATAATGTTCTTGCGCCGCACCATGCCGCCGTAGAACAGCGCCAGCCCCGGCAGGGTCATCAACAGGACCAGAGCCGTGGACGTCAGGATCCAGGCTGACGACGCTTCGTTGAGCACCAGCGGGACCTGATGATCCAGCAGGGGGGCCGCAAATGCAGGAGATGCTGCTGTACCGATGAAGCTCAGACAGGCGACGCGGAGAAGGGTTTTCAGCATAGGCTAGGTCCGGACAGGAGGCGACAGGAGGTCGGCCCGAACCCCGTTCATGGCCGCGGATCCGAATAGGAGGTCATTGCGGCGCAACAGGCAAATCATTTCGTGTGCGGCGCAATAAATCCCTCGCGTCTGCGTGGGTCATGCCTTCTGACCGGAATCGTGCACATTCCGACCTGACATGTTCGCTGATGCGTGATCTGGCGGCTTCAGATTACGAAACTGCAACAATTACAGTCTTGCGTCGAAAGCGTCGCCGGTTACCACTTTGACACCGCGTTCTTTCAGATCGGGCAACAGGGGATCATTTCATGCGCAAGACCCATCGTCTCACCTTGCTGGGCGGTGTCGCCGCTGGCGTCATTCTGGCCGGGGCCGCGTCGGCCCAGACCCTGCCCGTCACGACCGCCGTCGCTGCGCCGCAGTCGCGGGGTCAGTTGGCCCCACTGCCGGACGTCGACATCCCCTACACCCGCTATGTGCTGGACAACGGCCTGACCCTGATCGTTCACGAGGACCGCAAGGCCCCGATCGTGGCGGTGAACATCTGGTATCACGTCGGCTCGGCCCTGGAGCCAGAGGGGCGCTCCGGCTTTGCCCACCTGTTCGAACACCTGATGTTCAACGGCTCGGAGAATTTCAACACCGACTTCTTCAAGGGCACCGAGCTGCTGGGTGCCACTGACCAGAATGGCACCACCAACACCGACCGCACCAACTACTTCCAGAACGTGCCGACCACGGCGCTGGACAGCCTGCTGTGGCTGGAGAGCGACCGGATGGGCCATCTGCTGGGCGCCATCGACCAGGCGCGTCTGGATGAGCAGCGCGGCGTGGTCCAGAACGAGAAGCGCCAGGGCGAGAACCAGCCTTATGGCCGCGTCTTCAACGCCATCACCGCCGCCACCTGGCCGAACGAGCATCCCTACGGCCACACAGTCATTGGCTCTATGGACGACTTGAACGCCGCCGACCTGCCGACCGTGCAACAGTGGTTCCGTGACTACTATGGCGCGGCCAACGCCGTCATCGTCCTGTCCGGCGACATCAGCCCGGAAGAGGCCAGGGAAAAGGTCGAGCGCTATTTCGGCGACATCCCTTCCGGGCCTCCGGTCACCCAGCCACGCCGGATGATCGTGCCGATGGTGGGCGAGCAGCGCGAGGTCATGTTCGACCGTGTCGGCCAGCCACGCCTCTACAAGGTCTGGAACACCACCCCGACCGGCGACGCCGACAGCGACTATCTGGGCATGCTGGGCGACGTCCTGTCCTCGGGCCGTTCATCGCGCCTGTACAAGCGTCTGGTCATCGACGAACAACTGGCGACGCAGGTTGCGGCCAGCCAGGGCAGCCGCCAGATCGCCGGGCAGTTCATCGTCGTCGCCACGGCCAAGGCGGGTGGCGATCTGGAGCGGATCGAAGCCATCATCGATGAGGAATTGGCCCGCCTGCTGCGCGATGGCCCCACGAACGAGGAACTGGAACGTGTCCGTACCCAGACGGCTGCCGGCTATATCCGGGGTCTGGAGCGGATCGGCGGTTTCGGCGGCAAGTCCGATCGCCTGGCCGCATCCCAGGTCTTCCTGGGTGATCCCGGTGCCTGGCGCGAAAGCTATCAGCGTGTGGTCGCGGCCCGCCCCGCCGATCTGACCCAGGCCGGGCAACGCTGGCTGACCGACGGCAGCTATGCCCTGGAAGTCCAGCCCTTCCCGGACTTCACCACGGCCCAGACCGGGGTGGATCGCTCGGCCGGCGTGCCGGCCGCACCGCCCGCGCCCGCCGCCGTCTTCCCGACCGTCGAACGTGCCCAGCTGTCCAATGGGCTGAAGGTCATGTTCGTGCAGCGTGACAGCGTGCCCACGGTCAGCATGAACCTGGTCCTCGACGCCGGGGCGGTGGTCGATACGGACGCCCAGGCCGGTCTGGCCCAGCTGACGCCGCAGGTCATGACCAACGGCACCGACGACCTGACGGCCATCGAGATCAGCGACCGTCTGCAACTGCTGGGCGCGACCCTGGGGGCCGGTTCGGGCTCCAACTCGACCAGCGTGTCGATGACGGCCCTGTCGTCACGGCTGGACCCCTCGCTGGACCTGTATGCCGACGTCATCCTGAACCCGGCCTTCCGCGAGGAAGACTTCACGCGGGGCCGCACCATGCAGATCGCCGGCATCCAGCAGGCGAACCGCAACCCCGGTGCCATCGCCTCGCGCATCCTGTCCCAGCAGCTGCAGGGCCCGGGCAGCCCGTATGGCCGGCCGTCTTCGGGGACGGAGGCTACGGTCGCCACCCTGACGCCTGCAGACGCCGAGGCCTGGCACAGCACCTGGGTCCGTCCCGACAACGCCACCCTGGTGGTGGTTGGCGACACCACCCTGGCCGAACTGACACCCAAGCTGGAGCGGGCCTTTGCCGACTGGCGCGCCCCGTCGACGCCCATGCCCGCCAAGCCGGGTCCGGCGGATGCGCCAGAGCCGGGCCAGCCGCGCATCCTGATCGTGGACCGTGCCGGGCCGCAGTCGACGATCCTCGGCGGCCGCATCGTGCCCGCCTTCGATCCGGCCAGCGAGCCAGCGATCGAGACCATGAACACCGCCCTGGGCGGCTCCTTCACCAGCCGGATCAACATGAACCTGCGTGAGGACAAGGGCTGGTCTTACGGAGCAGGCGGCGGCGTACCCTACGCTCGTGGAGAGCGGATCTATTCGGTCAGCGCGGGCGTCCAGTCGGACAAGACGGCCGAAAGCCTGGCTGAACTGCGCCGTGAGCTGACCGAGGTGGTGGGCTCTCGTCCCCTGACCGAAGAGGAAATCACAGCCGCCCGCTCCAACATGGTCCAGGGCATGGCGGGTAACTGGGAAACCAATGCCGCCATCGCCGGAGAGCTCCAGAGCATGGTCGTCTGGGGCGTGCCGGAAAACTACTACGAAACCTACGGCCAGCGGGTCGGATCGATGACGGCCGCCCAGGCGGCCCAGGCGGCCCAGGGCATTGTGGGCGATGGCCCTGACCTGTGGGTTGTGGTCGGCGACCGCGCCACGATCGAGCCGAAGATCCGCGCGCTTGGCTTTGCCGACGTCCAGGTCGTGACGCCGGAGGGCGTGCCGGTCACCCAGTGATCGGTCTGCGAAAGTAGAGGGAAGGGCGGTGTCGGCGACGGCACCGCCCCTTCTTAATCAGACGCCGTAGAAATCCCGGTACCACTCCACGAACCGGCGGACTCCGACCTCGATCGGTGTGGAGGGGGCATAGCCCAGGGCTGCCGTCGTCTCGGTCACATCGGCCTCGGTCCGACTGACATCCCCGTCCTGTATGGGCATCAGGTTCAGAACAGCCTTCCTGCCCAGAGCCTCTTCCAGCACTTCGATATACCGCATCAGCGTCTCGCGCCGTCCGGCCCCCAGGTTCAGCACCCGCCAGGGCGCAACGCCCGACGTCGACGGGTTAGGTGCGTTGGCGTCCCAGTGCGGATCAGCCACCGCCGGTTTGTCCAGCGCACCGATGACGCCCGTGACGATGTCATCGATATAGGTGAAATCCCGCTCCATCTCGCCGTGGCCATAGACGTCAATCGGCTGGCCCTCGAGGATCGCCCTGGTGAACTTGAACAGCGCCATGTCCGGTCGGCCCCATGGCCCGTAGACGGTGAAGAACCGCAGGGCTGTGGAGGGAAAGCCGAACAGGTGGGCGTAGCTGTGCGCCATCGCCTCATTGGCGATCTTCGTCGCGGCATAGACGGTGAGGGGATGAGCCACCCCCTGCCGCACGGAGAAGGGCAGGGAGCCATTGGCTCCAAACGCCGAACTCGTTGAAGCAAATACGAGGTTCTCCGCCTGAACGGACCGAGCTCCCTCCAGGATCGTGAGGAAGCCGACGACGTTGGAGTCCACGTAGCTTTCAGGATTCTCCAGACTGTAGCGGACGCCCGCCTGGGCCCCCAGGTGCACGATGCGGCGTGGGACGTGTTCGCAGAACAGGTCCCGCATGCCAGCACGATCGGCCAGGTCGAGGGTAGAGTGGTGATAGCCTGGAAGGGCCTGCAGCACCTCCAGTCGCGCCTGTTTCAGCGCGGGATCGTAGTAGGCGTTCAGGTTGTCGATCCCGATCACGGTCTCACCGCGTGCCAGCAAGCGGCGGGTGGTGTGAAATCCGATGAAGCCGGCGGAGCCGGTGACGAGGACGGGGCCTGCGATGCTCATGGATTAGCGATACCGCCGATGGATCGCGGCTGCCACAACCCATCTTGGGAGATCAGGATATCGATTGACGTTCCGAGGGTTGCCCCGCCTTTTCCAGCAAGGCGGCGCAGACCGCGAACAGGACTGCCAAGGTCGCTGTTCTCAGCGGGTAATCAACCGCCGAATGGAGCAACATCATCAAAATCCCAACGCTGGCTGCCCGTTGCAGGTCGCGCTCGCGTGAGGTTCCAGCCCGCCAGGCCGCCCAACTGCGCCGTCCGTACCAGATGAGGAAGCCGACGAGCAGGGCAGCGGCCGGCCATCCTGCCTCCAGCCAGGTTTCTAGGTAATCGTTGTGGGCATGGTTGAAGAAGGTGGGATCAAGGGTTTCGAGGGGCTCTACCGACCGGAATACGGCGTCGAAGCTGCCGATGCCTGAGCCGAGGGGCAGGTAATCGTCTGAAGCCTGAGCCACAATCGGCCAGTTTTCAAATCGCCCCTCTGGTGCCGACTGGCTGTCGAAACGTTCAAGGATCGGGGGAAGGGCCACGGCCGAGACGCTCACTAATCCCACGACGAGTATAGCGGCCAAGCCCATCAGGGCTGGCCCGGGTCGACCCCGTCCTGCTGCAACCCAGGCCGCAAGCAAACTTAGGATGATGGAAGGTCCAAGGAGTATGACGCCGGCTCGGGAACGGATGGCGGCAAGCCCGATGACGACGATGCCGATAAACACGGCACCTAACCACAGTGGCAGGCGTCGATCGTCGTGCCGACGCCTCAGGGTAGCCGCCCCCATCACAGCGGCGAACGGCAATAGAGCGACCAGAAGTGTCGCGAGATGGTTCCGGTTTGCGAACAGTCCGTTGACAGAACCTGCCGCCGTCGTCGCCCAGACATAGAGTTGTTGGCCGCCGCTGGCCAGCTGGGCTGCCCCCAGCAGGACACTGAGGACTGTGGCTATAAGGTAGAAGCCGATAAATCGTGAGATTGTTGTCTGCGGGAGGGACAAAATCCCCAGAAACGCCGCCATCGGTGGCAGCAGTGCCAGAAAGGCCTGCCATGTTAGGTCGGGACTAAGTGACAGCGGTAGCCAACCCGGCTCAAGGCCAGCCAGTTCCAAGGCTAGCACCATTTCGGACCGTCCAGCCAATCCTGTCCATATGGCCGCAGGCAACGGGACCAACTGGACCAGAGGGATCAGGGCAATAGCCCCGAGCAGACCCAGAACGAAGCGATGAGTCTGCCATTGACCACTCCGGATCAATCGAGAAGCGGCCAGAACCAAAAGAGGCAGCGCCGCCAGTTCCACCAGCGCCAGCCGAAGTGCGTGCTCGCGACTTGCACCGCCGAAAACAAAAGAAAAAGCCAGCAGGACCACTGTTGCGATCGCAACAGCATCCCACTGACTTTTCGAAACCCTGCTTGCCACGCGTACGTCAGCTATTCAGCAGTCGCCCGCGTGCAAGAATGGATTAATCGCTTTCCGAATCGTCGTCGGTGGCGACCACGATGGTCGCGACGATCACGGCGGCACCAATCAGAACGACCGGCAGAGGAATGCCAGCGAATTCCGAACCGGCATCGGCGCGGGCGCCCACGCGGTCACCAACGCGGGCAGCGGCGGTGTTGTTGGCGGCAGCGGCTTGACCCGCCACGAGCAGCAGGCCGGCGGTGACGGCGGCGATAGTCTTACGCATGGTGAATCCCCTTTTTACAGTCGTTATGCGGCTAAGACCGCGTTGCATGCTGAACTCGTATAGCCGTGGGAGGTTGCCAAATCAATACGATTTTCGGCTCTCAGGCGAAACCGTTGCTCGCTGAGCGCGAACAAATCTGCTTACGGACCAATCCTTGTGACCACGAGCCGGTCGTACCATGCGACCGTGTTTGCCCGCTTCTGATCAGGCACCGAGCGAAGTTGTAGCCACTGACCGGGGCAGTTGTCAGGTACCACAAACTCTGCCGCCCCGGCCGTCCACACTTGTGCGCCTGCTGGAGCACTGGGGGCCCTCATGATCCGCCTGTCACCTGGCGCGCATATGACGGTCCAGTTCAGGTGCCTGTTGGGATCGCCATTTTCTGTCCTTGCTTCAAATGTCATCCGGTATTGCCCAGCGGACAGGAACATCAGTTGCTCGGCGATGGTTTCTTCCGTGTAGCCGTCGAACGAAACGCGCAACGCTGGATCTGCTGAGCGAATATCATCTTCCAGAATTTCAGCGACGATGCCGGCCCCCTGAGCTATGCGCCACTGGAATGGTTCTGGAGATGACGGGTCATCGAAACTGCCATTGGCGACAGTAATCTGCATCGCCGGGCGATTCAGGCTTTCTCGAACGGTGCGCGCGCCATCGAGTAGACCGCGATCAATCAGATACAGGTATAGCTGCCGTAGTTCCGCATTGTTCAAAGGAGCCTGTCCGGCTTCTAGAACCACGGCCAGGTTGATGGCGACGCGCAAACCGTCCGTGGTCGAATACAGGCTGTCCAGATAGTCCTGCCGCCACGACGGCTGTTCCGATACCAGCTTGGCAATGACGGGCAATGCGCGCTCGGTATCGACCGTAGCCGCCGTTGTGAACAGGCGGAAGATATTCGGGCGCATGGCCTCACGTCGACGGGCGAGGGTGTCGGCATGGGCAAAAGACGACACATAGTCGCCGCGCCGAAGCCGATAATCGACCAGCCAAGCGTGGGCCGGATCGTCCCGCAACGACCAGTTTCCGGCCAAGGTCAGAAGTTCGTCGGCCTGCGCTTCGCGACCGGCTCTGGCTTCGCTGAGGCCCACGACGCGAAGAGCGCGGGCATCGAACGGCGCGCGCGCCAGGGCTTCACGTCCCAAAACGCCGGCGTCCTCATTCGCGCGGATCACAGACTCGGCGGACTGGCCCTCGACGGCTGCCCTGATCTGTCTCGTCTCGGCTGCTCGACGAAGGACAGTAGGAGATCCCGGCGCGACCTGGATCGCCAACTCGGCAGGCGCGCGCTGAATGACAGGCTGCAAGACAACCTGCCATGCCAGCCACACTGCACCTGCTGTTAGCAGGTAGGGGGCCCATCCAGCCGGGCCACCACGCGACTTGGCGCGAGGAGATGCCGGCGGCGAGGCGACCCGATCCCTCAAGGACGTTTGCCTTTGGACTTGTTCCCCTCCGCCTCGGGCGAGTCCCCACCGTAGTTGTAGTCATAGGCGTAGTCATAGCCGCCATAGACTGTGGCCTTGGTGTTGAACTTTGTGAGAACCGCCCCGAGCAAGCGGGCGCGGCCAACCCGAAGCCGCTTGAGAGCTCCGCGCGCCTGGCCGCGACGCGTGCCTCGGGATTCCAGCACGAAGAGTGTCCCGCCCACGTTTGCTGCCAGCAGAGGCGCATCTGCGAAACCCAGAACCGGCGGACCATCGATCACGACGTGGTCGAAACTGTTGCCGCATTCAGCCAGGAACTGACGCACACGGTCGCCGCCCCACAGTTCGGCAGGGTTGGGCGGCAGTGGGCCACAAGGGATAAAGAACAGGGTATCCTGGCGGGTCCGCTGAACCACCGAGGCCAGATCGGCCGAACCGGACAGCAGGTTGCTCATGCCCTTTTCGTTGTCGACCCCGACGACCCGGTGCATCGAGGGATTACGCAAATCGCCGTCTACCAGAAGGACCCGTTTGCCGACGCGAGCGAGGTTAAGCGCTGTGGCATAGGCCGTGGTCGATTTGCCTTCCGCAGGACGGGCGCTGGAGACCAGGATACTGGCGGGCGCACCATCGGGCGTCGAGAACTGCAGCGCAGTCCTGAGCGAGTAATAGGCTTCGGAGAAGCCTGATCGAATATCAGCCAGCGCCGCCGCCGTGGTTTCGCCCTTGGCAAGCAGAGGCACGACTCCCAGGACAGGCACGCCCAGCTTGCGCTCGACATCGTCAGGTGTGGCAACCGTTTCATCAAGCGCTTCGAGAGCGATGACCAGCACGGCACCGAGACCAAGCCCGAACAGGGCGGCCAATGCCAGATTGATCAGCATGTCGGGCTTGGACGGTTTGGTGGGCGGTACGGCGCGGTCGATGATGGATATGTTGTTCGCCGTGATGTCGCCGGTGATCCCGACTTCCTTGTAGCGCTGCAAGAGACCCTCATAGAGGGTGCGGGTGGTATCGAGTTCGCGCTGCAGGATATTGTACTGAATGGACCGGTCGCGCAGGTCCAGGACATCGTTCTTGAGTCCGTTGACCTGGGCTTGAAGGGCTCGCTCATTGTTCAGCGCAACAGTGTACTGGTTTCTGATCGAAGAGCGGATGTTGTTGGCCAGGGCCTGTAGCTGGCCGTCCGCTTCAGTAATCTGAGCTCTCAGACTGACCATTTCCGGGTAGTCCGGCTGATACTGGCTCAGCTTCTGCTGGTACTCGGCGGTCAGGGTCGCGCGCTGTTCGATCAGCCGTTGAGCCGAGCCATTGGCCAGAACTTCGGGCAGGTTCAACACAGAACTGGCCTGGGCGGCACGCCAGCGCTGTTCGGCCGCTGTCCGGGTCGCCTTGGCTTCTGCCAGGGACGAGTTGATCGCCACCAGATCGTTAGAGGTCAGGGATTGAGTCGTTCCAACCCCGGATCCGTCTTCATTGTCGCCTACGTTGATGATCTGCTGGGCAGTGGCGTAATCGACCAACTGCCGTTCGGCATCCTCCAGACGCTCCTTGGTCTGCGCGATGCGTTCTTCCAGAAACTCGCGCGCGTAGGAGGAACTTTCGTACTTCCTGTCCAGATTGGCCTGGATGAAGTTCTCCGCAAATGCATTTGCCACACGGGCGGCGACTTCAGGGTTGGGACTGTCGTAGCCTACGGCCACCAGGCGAGAGCCGCGAATGGGGGCTACGCTCAAATTGTCCTGTATCGTCTTGATGGCCAGTTCACGACGGGCACGGGCCCGGTCTGCAGCGCTTCCCTCGCCATCGGGCAAGGTGACTTCCAGGCTGGCCAGCGCCTGATCGGAACTGGCCAGACCCAAGCTGTCAACGACGCGCTCGGTGAGCGAGCGACTGCGAAGCAGGCCGTATTGGGTCTGATAGAAGTCTTCCCCTTGGCTCAGGTTCTCACGCGGGGTCACGTCTTCGGAATTAAAGACCCGAGCAGATTCCCGGTCGATCTGGAGCGTAGCCTGAGCGGTATAGATGGGCGTCATCAACAGGGTGAGGGCGGCGCCAATGGCCAGGGCCGAAAGAAAACAGGCGATCACCAGAACGCGGTGTTTCAGAGCGAGACGCCAGTATGCGGCCAGATCGAATACGGGAGGCCCATCTTCGTCGGCAGCCCAGCCGCCTTGGTCCGCCTGCAGGATGCCGACGGGAGCGAAGCCTGCAGGTGCGCGCTGGCTCGGGGTAATGCGCTCGTCTACGAACGGTTTGTCGGCCGACATATGGTATCCGCTTGCACTGGCGTGGCCATTGACCACGCATTGAAACTCTCGGGCTGATAGCCCAAGCGCACTCGCCACGCACACGAAATTCGCCAATCAGGCGTTCGCACCGTGCGTTGGCCTTGTGCGTGATGGCCAGTTTGATGACAAGACGTGTCGCTTCCGAGGCCGAATCTGCAGGCTTCAGATTCATGTTGGTTGCCAGTGAACAACACCCACCTCGTCCGCTCGCCTGACTTTCGAATGGCGTTGCGTGTGTGTGCTGCGGGGCTTGCCCTGATCGTGGCCTGGCTTGCTTTCCGACCTGCTACCGAGGTCGCGGGCGGCTTGCCGTGGGACAAGGGCAATCACGCACTTGCCTTCATGGTGTTGACGGTTCTGACCGGGCTGGGTTGGCCGCGGCTGTCTTCAACCTCGCTGTTGCTGATCATGGTGGTCGCGGGGGTTGCCATCGAACTGGTACAGGGGCTTCCCGTGATAGGGCGCGATGTCGACGTTCTTGATGTCGTCGCGGACGTTGCGGGAACATTGCTCGGGCTGCTGTTTATCGCACTTGCGTCGAGGTATCCCCCTGAACACTGACCCGTCAGGGTATCAGCGGCATGCCCGATGCCTGTTTGTCGATGATTTCGGAGACCACAGGCTCCAGCGCGCGATGACGGTCCGGTATTGATGGGTAGACGCCGCGAAGATTGATCTGCGGATATCGGGCACCGGGAGCCGTCGCCGCGTAGGCGTTCAGGAACTGCATCGCTAGACGCGGGTCGAAGCCAGCGCGCGTCAGCAGGTATAGGCCTAGGGTGTCTGCGTCGCTTTCGGCGCGCGAGGACAGGCCGCGGCGCAGGCTGAGGCTGGTGTTCAATGCGCCACGCTCACCCTGGACGTCCGGCACTGTGGCGTGTTCCAGCACGGCATGCGCCAGTTCGTGGGCCAGAAGGAAGGCCAGCTGATGATCGTCCTGTGCAACATCCACGATACGCGCTGACAGAAAGATGGTTCGGCCGTCCGACAAGGCTCTCAGATCGTCGCGCACCTCCACCTGGGTCACGTAGGCACAAGCCTGCACGGGCATTACCGCAACCGCGCGCTCCGTGCCGTTGCGTCTGACCGTCAGTGACATCGGTCCCATAACGGCCGCAGAGTTCAAACGATCGATATTTGCCTGCAAACCGTCGTAGGACTCGCGTCCACCGCCCGCGCCGGAGTTCAGCGGCTCACCCTCTATGGCCAGGATGAGGTCCCCGGGTCGAAGACCTGCGGCACGGGCCGGACTGTTCAATGGTGCCGACAGGATGCCGGGCAGGTCGCCTTGCAGGCCGTACTGCCTCTCGGCGACAGGGCGCAATTCGGTGCTGTACTGGCCGGCCGATTGGAGAACCCATCCGGCGCGCAATCTAGTGACTGGGCATAGGTCGGCGTTGCTCAAGGCCAGACGCCACGCGATTTCCGCGACCCGCTGGTCCTTGGCTATGAGCGCCGTGAGCCGCGACGCGGCGGCGTCGGCCGGGAGCTTCTGCGCCTGTTCGACGGTGGGGCTGATCGCAGTATGCCCACACCCCACCGCTGCGCTTGTGGTCAGACAGAGCGCCAGCAAGGCTTCGATGCGGCGGAGGGGCCGCATCATATCCTAGTAAGGGCGGAAGACGGACAGACCCGGCAGCGCCGCGATCACGTCACGCATGAAGGCGCTCATGCGCGATGTATCCACCACCACGATGTCGTCGCCACGCACCGCAGGGTCATCGGCGCGTCCTTGACGGATCGCGCCCAGATCGAACAAGGCCACCGAACGTTGGCCATTCACTGTACGGAACACCGCGACTTTGCTCAGATCGGCGACGCGAGTGGGCCCTTCGGCCATTGCCACGGCCTGGAGCAGTGATGTCGTGCCCCGCATCTCATAGACGCCCGGCTTGGTAACGGCCCCGTCGATTGTGATCTTCTGGCTGGCGGCTTCGGTCACCGTGACGGTGACCTGCGGATTGCGCAGATATTGGGCGGCCAGACGTCCGGAAATATCGGTCGAGAGTTCGTTGGGCGTGCGACCCGAGGCGCGCACCACGCCGATCAGGGGCATCTGAATTTCGCCTGAAGTGTCGACCACCAGCTCTTCGAACGACAGGTCCTCAACCTGGAACACCCGGACGTTCAGCTTGTCGCCGGCCCCAATGCGATACTCCTGCGCCTGCCCCAGAGGTGAGAAGATCTGGGAATCGACAGGCTGTGCCGCGGTCATCTGGCTGGCGTCCATCTTCGGGCCGCCGGCGCAAGCGGACAGGATCACGGCTGTCAGTGACAGAACCAGCGGGAACACACGCATCATGGGCGACATGACCTTGAACCTCAGGCGGCTTTGAACAGCCGTTTGAAAAATCCCGACCGTGCAGTCGGACGACGGTGTCCTACAGCAGGCGGGACAGAAGCGGGAGAGGCGTTTTCCAGCACGGCGAGGGGGCGGGTCAACACCATGTCATTCGCCGCCTCCTGGCCCAGTCGCCCGGCTACAGCCTCGGCGGCTTCCGAAAGCACCGGTGCCCGGCTACGCAGATTGTGCGCGTCGGTAGCAAGAATATGAACCAGTCCCTCGTCCAGCATGCGCTCTGCCCAGTACTGGGTGCGTTTGCCAAAACGGCCGGTGACTGAGCCTGCTGTCAGCTGCATCCATGCCCCGGCATCCACCATCTGACCCATCAGGTCATAGTGTTCCTCGATCCAGCGCAGCCGTTCGGGATGGGTGATGATGGGATGGAAGCCGGCGGCCATGCAGTCGAAGACGGTCTCGGCCATGCGTGGGGGAGCTGTATTGTGGGGCGGTTCGAACAGGAAATAGCGTGTATCGGCCAGCGTCAGCCGCTCGTCGCGACGCAGGGCTCCGGCCAGACCCGTGATCAGATGGACATCGGCCCCGGTTACCAGCCGCAGGGGGATGGTCGCCTTCTCCAGCTCGATCCGCAGACTGTCGACCGCGGCCCGTATGCCTGCCGAGGTGTTGTCGTAGTAGCCGGGCATCATGTGCGGGGTGCAGGCCGTGACGGTGATCCCGTCCGCGACGGCGATGCGGGCCATCGCCAGCGACGTCTCCAGATCGGGTGCTCCATCGTCGATGCCAGGCAGGATATGACAGTGCAGATCGATCACGATCGAATTCCTAAGGTCGCCGCCGGATTAGCATGATGCCCGGAGCGCGTTCTAATCTTGCAAGCGTGGCATCGGCATGGCCGTGCACAAACGTACTCAAGGCATTACGGTTCAGGTCAGGTCCGCGCGTGCGTCCTCCAGCAAGCCCGAACGCCCCGCCACGCAGACCTGATCCAGTGCTCCCATGATGTGATAGAGAGAACTTGCCGGGGCCGCTTCAGGCAGGAATGTCCCGTGCTCGTCCAGCTTGTCTCGCCAGGTGCCGTTTGGCGACAGATAGCGCCGCAGTGCCCGCATGGCCTTGGCCGCATCGTCAAGGCGCAGTTCCCGTTCTTCGCCTTGGCTGTGCGCCGCCATGTTCAGGGCCGCCCGCAACCACTCCGACTGAGGCCAGAGCCGGGCACGCCCCGTGGCCATGGTCAGGTCCTTATTCAGCGCGTCCACCGCGACCAGCCGACGCGGGTCGACCCCACGCATTCCATGATCATACAGAATGCGCGCAGCAGCCACAGCGCGCGCGTCGTCGCGCGTGCGCCCGTACTGGGACAGCAGCCAGGACCATTCGAACTGATGGCCGGGCTCGATCAATCGGCCGTCTTCGCCGGCGGCGGGCTTCCAGTCGGTGTCGAAGAACTCATGCAAAGCACCCGTTCGAGGGTCGATGAGCGTGGTCAGGGCCAGGTTGGCGATATGGTCCGTGATTTGCGACCAGCGGGGATCGATGCCGCGGGCTTCCCAGGCCTGAGCGGCCTCGAAGAGGTGCATGTTGGCGTTGGACTGATACGGATGGCTGCCGACTTCGGGCCAGCCGGATCCCGGTGAGGGTTGGGTCGCCAGCAAGGTCTCCAGCATGATACCGGCATGGGTCTCGCATCGCTCGACCATGACCCCGGCCTCGTGTGCCGCAGCGAGGGCCAGCAGTCCGAACGCCTGTTCATACAGCGGGGCACTGTCGTCCAGCACGGAACCGTCCAGTTCCAGCATGTTGCGGATCGCGCCATCTGGTCGGACGTAGGCGTCGAACAGACGATCGAGCCCCGCCTCCACCCGCGCTCGCCAGGGGCCGGTCCATCCCAGCTGTCCTGCGCGGCAGAAGACGAAAATCTGGCGAGTCTGGACCCTGGCGCGTCGCTTCATCTGCGCGGCCCGACCGTCCAGATCCAGCGCCTCGACGAAGCCGCCCTGGTCGTCCACGCCCAAGGTCGACCACAGCGGCAGGGCGGCCGTGCGCATCCAGTCCGCGAAACGGACATAAGGCTGTCCTTCACGCAGGTCTGGTGCATCGGCATGATGCGGGGCTTCGGCCTTGATCCGCTCTACCAGAGACTTGATCTCCTGCGACCGGCCCAGATCGGCGACCAGAACAGCGTCCGGCTCCACGATCACAGCAAGATTTTTCAGTCCTATGGTTGCGACGACCATGCCCTCGGGCGCGCGGACGAGACATGTCTCGCTGTCGATGCCTATGTGCAGGCCCGAGGCACCGGTGCCCGTCGCCAGAACCGAGTCCCACGCCCCCAGGTCGGACCAGTCGAAAGCGACGGGCAGCACGCTGGTGAGGTTGCTTTTTTCCATGACGGCATAGTCGATCGACAGGCGCGGCGCGGCGCGAAAGGCCTCGGTCAGTCTGACAGTGTCGTCATCTGGTTCGGGCGGCAGCGAGGCCCGCGCGGCGGCGGCCATTTCGGGAGCGTAGATGTCGATTTCTGCCAGTAGCGTTTGTGCACTGACGATGAAATTGCCGCTGTTCCACAAATACCCCTCGGCCACATAGCGGGCGGCTGTCTCGGCATCCGGTTTTTCGACAAACCGTTGGACAGCCACCAGACCTGATCCCGCCGGACAAATGTATCCATAGGCCGATGAAGCCTCGGTGGGCGCGATTCCCAACGTAACGATCCGCCCTTGCCTGGCTTCGACGGCTGCGATCGTCAAAGCGTCGCGAAAGGCCTGAGCATCGGGAATGTGATGGTCTGAGGCAATGATCGCCATGACGCCTTCAGGATCACGCCGTGCCACCAGAGCCGCCGCCGCTGCCATCGCGGGCCCTGAATCGCGGGGCTCGGGTTCGAGAAGCAGGGTCGCCGAAACCTCCAGCTCCGCCAACTGGGCCGCGATCGCATCGGCATATCCGGTCCCGGCCACAACGATCAATCGGCGTTCGTCCTGGTGGCCGGCGATCATGGGAGCCACACGCAGGACCGTTTCTTGAAACAGTGATCGATTGCCAGCCAGCGCCAGAAACTGCTTCGGCCGCCTGGGCCGTGAGGCGGGCCAAAGACGTGATCCGGCACCGCCACACATGATTACTGGATAGAAGGTCATCATTTCCCCACGCCGGTTCGCGTTGCCCGTGTCTAGACTAATTTTGTTTCAGGTCGGATTTGTTCAGTAAAAAAAGCGCACTCCGCGCGATGCGTCGAACCGAGGCAGGCAAGTGACAGTCTTTCGGGAAGCGATTAGAAGGCGCGGAACGCAGACCAGATCGGGTCGTTGCGACGAATGGGAATTGGTTGCCGTCATCACGCCGTTGGCGCCTGAAGGCATAACAAGGGTGTTGCCGGGGTCGAGCCGGCGGCCGGGATGATCGATTTTGAGTAAGCTGCCAAATCTGCTTCTTCGGGGCCTCAAGATCGGTGCGCGCGCTGGCATCCGCTTCGCCGCCGTGGTCGGAGGCTATATGATCGCCTCTGGGCATGCTCTTGGCATTCCGTCGATCGCGGCCGCCTTTCAGGATGCCGCTTTCTACGCAGCGGGTTTTGCGGTTCTGGGTTTTGCCCTGGATATCCTGTTTCGCACTGACAAGGCGCTATGGCGCTACGTGTCCATTGTCGATGTGGGACCGATTATACGCACTTCGGTACTGTCTACGCTGGTGTTCCTGGCCCTCACGTTTCTGCTTGACCGTGGCGAGGCATTGCCGCGGTCTACGCTGCTGTTCGTACCTGTTCTCGATATCGGAATGACGCTGGCTCTCGTGCTGCTCAGGCGCATGATCCATGACAAGGAAGCCCTGGTTGCCATCGCCCCCTTCCTGGGGGGGGCGTCGCGTCGAACGCCTCTGATTATACTGGGAGATATGGGCCGGGCCGACACCTTCCTGCGCGAGCTTTCGCGCGGCGAACAGACGTACCAGCCCATTGGAATCGTCACGCACACCCCGGGTGCGGCGGCCCGCGAACTGCGTGGGGTCAAGGTGCTGGAGTCGGTCGACGTCGCCGCCATAATGCTGGATGACATGCTGGGTCACGGCCTGACGCCGGCGATGGTGTTTGTCGATGACCAGCTGCAACCATCGGACTTCGGTGCCGAGCGTCTGGGACAGCTGCGTCTACGCGGTGTCAAGTTGCTGCGGATCAGTAGTCTGGTCGAGGAAGGCAGCCAGGGCGACGAAACGGCCCTGCGCGAATTTGCGCTCGAGGAATTGTTGGCCAGGCCTCCGGTTCAACTGGATGACGGCCCCCTGCGTACGCTGGTTGAAGGCAAGCGAGTTCTTGTTACGGGCGCAGGCGGATCGATCGGATCAGAGGTCTGTCGTCAGGTCGCCAGCCTGGGCTGTGCGCATCTGGCCTTGCTGGACAATGCCGAGTTCAGTCTGTTCAGTATCGATCAGGAGATCGGCCATCGCTGGCCGGAGCTGTCGCGGGCCGAATATCTGCACGACGTCCGCAATCGGTCGCTGCTGGCCAGTTGCTTCGAGGCGGAGCGTCCCGACATCGTCTTCCACGCCGCCGCCCTGAAGCATGTGCCCTTGATGGAGCGGCATCCGTGCGAAAGCGTGCTGACCAATGTCGTCGGCACCTGGAATGTCGCCGAGGCAGCCAATGCCGCCGACGTAAAGCACATGGTCTTCATCTCGACAGACAAGGCGGTCGATCCGCCCAACGTCATGGGAGCCACCAAACGTCTGGCAGAAGGCGTGATCCGGGCGCAGCAGACGGCGGTGGGCAGCACGCGGTTCAGCGTCGTGCGGTTCGGTAATGTGCTGGGCTCGGCCGGTTCGGTGGTGCCGACTTTCCGGGCACAGATCGAGCGTGGTGGACCAGTCACGCTGACCGATCCCGAGATCGAACGCTATTTCATGACCATTCCCGAGGCGGTGCAATTGGTACTGCATGCCACGGCGCATTCGGCAGGGCAGCCGGACGGGCCCTTGGGCGTCTTCGTCCTGGACATGGGCGAGCCTGTGAAGATCATCGACCTGGCCCGACAGTTGATTGGGCTGTACGGCAAGGTTCCGGACAAGGATATCGCGATCCAGATCACAGGCCTGAGGCCGGGCGAAAAACTGTTCGAGGAACTGGTCGATTCAAGCGAGGTCTCGGAGCCAGCCGGGCCCAGTCTGATGCGGGTCACAGACCGCATCGCCGGTGCCAGAATGACGCAAGCTACCGTCAGTGCGCTCGAAACAGTAGCCAAGACCGGCGATAGTGCGGCCTCACGGGCGATGGTTTTCGATGTGCTTGCGCAGGTGCGGGCCGTTGAGCCGGATGCTGTGACGACGACGCAGCCGGAGGTCATTGGTCAGGTCTGACGCTCTGGCAGATCCCGATCGCGTCAGTGCGAGATATCCTTGGCGTGGATGACCTTGTCGATCGTCATCCATAGAATGCGCAGGTCCAGCAATAGCGTCTGCTGATGCAGGTAAGCGAGATCGAGGACAACCTTGTCCGGAATCGGAATTTCATCCCTGCCGTTGACCTGGGCCCAGCCTGTCAAGCCGGGACGCAGACGGTGCACCCCGTGCTCGGTCCGTAGTGCGATCAAATCGTCCTGATTGAACAAGGCAGGCCTTGGCCCGACGATCGACATGTCCCCGACCAGTATGCTCCACAACTGGGGCAACTCATCCAGGCTACTCTTGCGCAGAAATCCGCCGATGGGCGTCAGCCAGGACCGTGTGTCGGCCAGCAGATGGGTCGCCACAGGCGGCGTATCGATCCGCATCGAGCGAAACTTGGGCATGCGAAACAGGCGATTGTCGCGCCCGACCCGGTCGGACCAGTAGATCGCGGGGCCCTGCGATGTCAGGCGGACCGCCACGGCCACACCAGCCATGACCGGCGCAAGAGCGATCAGCGCTGAGCCAGCCATGAGGACGTCGAACAGGCGCTTCATGGCGTCAGCGGACTTTCAGCACATCGCGCATGACGCCGATGATCCGCTCAATCTCGGCAGGTGTCATGTTTGAACCCGAGGGCATGCACAGGCCGGTCTCGAATATTCGGTCGGATACGGCATCGTTGCCGTGTGCGAAGTGACGGCATCCGGCAAAGACCGGCTGCTGGTGCATGGGCTTCCACACTGGCCGGGCTTCGATCATCTCCTCGGCCAGGCGAGCAATGATCTGGCTGACGGAAACGCCTGAGATGGCCGGGTCGATGGTCAGGGTCGACAGCCATCGGGTCGAATAGCTCCAGTCGGGCTCGGGCATCCACTCCAGGCCGGCAATGTCGCCCAGGCCGTCGCGGTAGGCCTCGAAGACGCCGCGACGTGCTTCGACACGTTCACCCAGAACCTGAAGCTGTCCGCGACCGACACCCGCCAGGATGTTCGACATACGGTAGTTGAAGCCGATCTGGCTGTGTTGATAGTGCGGGGCCGGGTCGCGGGCCTGAGTGGCCAGGAAGCGTGCCTGGGTGATCAGTTCCTCGTCGTCGGACACCAGCATTCCGCCGCCCGAGGTGGTGATGATCTTGTTGCCGTTGAAGGAGTAGATGCCCATCCTGCCAAAAATGCCCGAGGGATTGCCCTTGTACCGTGCGCCCAGGCTTTCGGCGGCATCCTCGATGATCGGCACACCATGCCGGTCGCAGATTTCGACCAGAGCATCCATGTCGGCGCTCTGGCCGTAAAGGTTTACCACGATCACCGCGCGAGGTGCCCAGCCTTCGGCCTTTGCCGCGTCGAAGGCGCGCTCCAGGGCGACCGGCGACATGTTCCAGCTACCCGGCTCGCTGTCGATAAAGACCGGTTCGCCACCTTCATATACGATCGGATTGGCCGAGGCCGAAAAGGTCAGGGTCGAGCAGAAGACCTTGTCTCCCGGCTTCACGCCCAGCATGCGCACCGCCAGGTGTATGGCGGCAGTGCCTGATGAAAGGGCGGCGGCGTGGCCGACGCCGACCAGATCAGCGACCTCGCGCTCGAAGGCATCGACATTGGGGCCCAGGGGCGCAATCCAGTTGGTGCGAAAGGCCTCTTCCACGAAATGCAGTTCCGCCTCGCCCATGTGCGGCGTGGAAAGGAGGATAGGCGTGCCGATATCGCGCCGGTTCAGGACACGGACAATCCGGCCCTCGCCATCGATAAGCGGCAGATGATTGATCTCGTGCCGATCCATCAGGGCCAGCGCCGCCTTGCGGCTGGTGTCGTCCGGTGCGGTGACGGAGGACAGCGGCGGCAACATCTCCAGCGTATCGCCCATCTCAGCGCCATTCAGCAGCAGGCGTCGCAGATCGCCGTCCGTGACGGTGCGAAGGAACCTACCCTCGTCATCGACCAGCAGCAGCATCTGCATGCCCGAGGCGTTAATCGTCGCCATAGCGTCGCGGATGGTCGCGGACCGCGCGGCGCTGAAGTCACTAAGTTCGGTCATGCAGGGTCTTTCAGAGAGGCCGGAACGCCCGTCCAGGTCTGTCCGGCCAGGACGTCGCGCGTGACCACGGCACCGGCACCGATGATGGCATCGGCTTCGACGGTCAGACCGGGCAGTACGACGGCACCTGCACCGATCAGGGCGCGGGCTCCGATGCGAACGCCGCCGCCCAGCGCGCAGTTGGGTGCAAGATGAGCGAAATCCGCGACTTCGCAATCATGATCGACGATCGCGCCGTGATTGACGATCACGCCAAGACCGAGACGCACGTCAGGCCCGACGACACAGGTGGCCGCCAGAAACGCGCCGGCACCGACCTCTGCAAACCGTGAAATGGTGACTGCGGGATGGACGACGGTGGCCGCTCGCGCCCCACTCTGGGTCGCAACTCTGGTCAGGCGTTCACGCGCTGTCCCCGAGCCGACGGCCACGTGAAAGGCCTGGCCGGACATGGCGGCAACGACTTCCGGGACGGCGATCCTCAGGCCCAGCCATGACAGGCCTTCGCGCTCGGTCGCGCCATCTCGCGCCACGATGTCGGACAGGTCTGCGCCCGACGCCAGCAGCGCGTCCAGAACCACCTTGCCGTGGCCACCTGTCCCGATCAGATGGATCATCTTCAGTATCCGTTGACCTTCATCATCAGCGTCGGCCCCAGAGGCGCGGATGCCAGCAGGTCGGCGATGCGTTTCGCCGCCTGCCCGTCGCCATAGATGTTTTGCGCGGGAAAGCGACCCTGATCGAGTGCCGCAGCGATGGCCTCGGCCAAACGGACTGGCGAACTGTCGACGTCGGCCACATTGGCATTGCGCTCACGCATGTTCTGACGCGGGCCGACATTGACCACCGGTGTGCCGAAGCTGGCGGCTTCGATGATGCCGGCGCTGGAGTTTCCAATCATCAGGTCGGCGGCAGCCATGGCAGCGATGAAATCCGGCCTGGCCAGATGGGTCTTCACGACGACGCCCGGTCGTTCCTGCATCTTCAACACCTGCCGAACACCCTCGGCACCGGCGTCAGCATTGGGCATCAGCGCCAGAACCTGCACAGCGGCCCGAGCCAGAGCTTCGAGGATGTGACGAGTGTGATCTGCCGCCGCGTCGGCCTCTTGCAAGACGGGGTGATAGACCATCAGGGCAAATGGTCGCGACGGGTCGAGGCCATGGCTCTGTGCGATGGCGGTGCGGTTCGGAAGGGTCAAATCCGTCAGACCATCCAGACCGGGTGCACCTGTCACATGAACATTGCTTGGGGCTTCGCCCATACGCATCAGCCGATCGCGCGAGCCTTCGGTTGCCGTAAAATGCAGATGGCTGAGCCTGGATATGGCATGTCGCACCGGCTCGTCGACCGTGCCGGACAGTTCGCCGCCGTGGATGTGAGCTACTGGAATATTCAGATGCAGCCCTGCGATGGCCCCGGCCAGCATCTCACCCCGGTCGCCGAGGAGTAGAACGATGTCAGGACGGATGGCCTCCAGCGCATCGGTGAAGGCCGTCACCATCGTCCCGATATTGCGGGCCATCGTCGCGCCCGTCGCCGGGATCAGGGGCACCGGCACACGAGCCTGGATGTCCAGACCAGCCGCCTCGATTTCCTCGACCGTGTGGCCATGACCGGGCGACAGATGCATGCCCGTCACGATCATGGATAGCGACAGGTCCGCGTGGCCGCGGATCACGGCCAGGGTCGACTGCATAAGACCAAAATCGGCTCGGGTGCCGGAGATATAGCAGACCTTGCGCATGCTCAGTCCGGGGCCTCGCCGGACAGGTCGTCCCAGATCAGGGGCTGACCCGCATCCACACTGTGCCGCAACGTCCGCCCGATGACGTCGTCCCGATAGCGGGGCGCTATGCCCGAGGCAGGACGCAGCAGGATGAGGTCATCCAGCGTCACCACATGACCGGCAGGCAGCGTGCTGCGGGCCGTTACGGAACGCCTGGCGACGGCGCGGACAGGCAGTTCGGCCTCAGTCGGTGCCTTGACCGATGAGCCAAGCGCCACCTCGACGTCGCGGATCTGCCGAACCAGATCGGCCAGTTGCTCGACGGTCAGCGACGCCCGGTGATCGGGTCCGGGGAGGGTGACGTCCAGGGTGAAATGTTTCTCGATGACCGTGGCCCCAAGGGCAACCGCCGCCGTGGACACCGCCAGCCCGAGCGTGTGATCTGAATAGCCAACTGGCAGGCCCGTCGCCTCGGCGATCGTGCGCATGGCTCTGAGGTTCACGTCGGACGGTGCCGCCGGATAATTGGACGTGCAGTGCAGAATGGTCAGCATTTGCGCGAGTGGCGTTGTCAGTCCCGCTTCTGCCCGCCCCTGCGAAATCACCGCGACTGCATCGACGATTTCATCAAGGGTCGCCATGCCGGTCGACACGATCAAGGGGCGATCCAGCCGTGCCAGGTGCTTCAGGAAGGGGTGGTTGACGATCTCGCCCGACGGCACCTTGATCCGGCGCATGCCGTGAGACACGAGAAAGTCCGCAGCCTCCTCGTCGAAAGGCGTGGACATGAACTCAACGCCAACCTCGGCGCAACGGGCGATCAGGCGCTGGTGCAGGTCTTCGGACATCTCCAGCGCCTTGAGCATGGCGTGCTGGCCACCCTCACCGGTCTCGCGCTTCTGGTAGTCGGCCTTTTCGGCTCCCGGCGCAGCGAGCTTGTCGGCAGAGAAGGTCTGGAACTTGACCGCATCCGCCCCGGCGCTTTTGGCCGCGTCGACCATGGCCAGCGCTCGGTCGGCGTCGCCATTATGATTTACGCCCGCTTCGGCGATGATGAAGACCGTCATCGTTCGATGTCCGCTGCAGTTGTCGGTGGGGTCCAGTTCAGACGCTGGCATGTGTGCGAGATGTCGATCTCCAGGTCCTCGGTCAACTGGCTGGCCATGCGCCCACGCCCGGCGGTCTTCAGCGCCAGTCGCAGCAAGGCTTCCGGCATGGGCCACAGATTGGGGTGTACCCCGATCTCGTCGGCCATGGACTGAACCAGAGCACGTGTGGACAGGGGACGCCCGTCGCTGACCATGAACGTCTGGCCAGAAGCTTGGTCGTGATCAATGCAGACGTGGACGAGGTCTGCCAGAGTGCCGCAAGATACCAGGTCGCGCCGGTTGCGATTGATGCTGCCGAATGGCAGTGGCCACCCCCTACGCACGGCACGATACAGGGTCGCGAGGTTGCCCTTGACGCCCAGCCCTGTGATCAATGGCGGTCTCAGAACAACGATCTCCAGAGACGTTCGCTTCGCGATTTCAGCCAGGCCGCGCTCGGCGTCCAGCTTGGATTGGGCATAGGGGCCGGTTGGCTGCGGTGCGTCGTCGTACCGAAACCCACGACCATGAGTGGCCCCGCCATTCACGTGGGCCGAAGATATGAAGATGAAGCGTCGCACGCCGGCAGCGGCAGCCTGCTCAGCCAGAGCCAGGGTGGCATCCACGTTGGTCCGGCGGAAAACCGCATGATCCTGAGTATCGGCAGCGGACGTCTGGTGGGCGCGGCCTGCCGTATGGATCACACAATCCACATTCCTCAAGGATTCAGACCAGTCGATCGCCTGGGCCATGTCGCCCACGACGACGCTTTCGATGCCGTTCTGCGTCGGCACCACCTGGCGCATGGTGACCCGTACCAGCCACCCCCTATTGTTTAGATCGGCAGCCAGAGCGCGCCCGAGGAACCCGTTGCCCCCGGTGATCAGCAGGTGTCGATCGGATCGGTCAGCCACGAACAGGCCCCGTCGGCGTGACAGCAGGACGCCAGCGCATAACGCGGGCCGACATGAAGGCCACGATCAGCCAAAGGTGCGTCACCAGCCCGTTCGAGAAACCGATGGGCGTATTAATGACACTCAGGAGGATGCCGATTACAACGATCGGTGCCGCCAGCAACCACCGAGGATCGGTAGCCTGCTTGACCTTCTTGTAGACCACGCCGGATAGCCAGCCCCAGAGGAAACAGGGCAGAAGTCCCAGGAACTTGAAATCGACGAACAGCGACCCGAAGGCAGAGGGCAGGAAGCCGTAGGTATTCAGACTCAGCAGATGGCCAAATCCTGTAGCCAGGAAGTCGCTGTTTGTCCGACGCACAATGGCCGATGAGATGTCGATGCCATAGGCGGTCCACATCATCGGGCCTTCGTAGCTGGTGAAGATGGTGTTCGACATCACGAAGCCCTGGACCACATACCAGACGAAGACGAAGACCAGATAGGTCAGATCCGGACCCAAGACGGTGAAGAAGACGTCGGCGAGCGGGCCGTTGAAGTTTACTCCCCACGACGAACCGGCGATCCCGAACATGGCGTCAACGCCCCCGACGACATCGGCCCGGACGATGAAAACCCGCGCGAAATAGACGGTCATACAGGCGACCAGAACGCCGATCAGAACGCGTGACGCGGTGTTAAGCTTGAAGATCGGCCTACGCTTCCGTCTTGGTGCCGAGACCTTGGCTCCGGGCACGCCGTTGGCGAAAACGTGCTTGCGCAGCAGGTATGAAAAGCCAGTCACCAGCATGGCGTAGAAAAGTGGATTACGTCCCCCGGCGGAGAGCGACACCATCAGGATCGGCCCGAAACCAAACACGGCGGTGCGCCAGAGTATAGGTCTCGGCCGAAACGTAATCTCACGGACGAGATAGATGTAGGCCGCCGGAGATGTGATGAAGGCGATCTGGAACCACACGGTACTTGCCGACTCCGCCGCACTCAGCAAACCGCCCGCCCGGTCTGACCGGACCTGATAGGAATCGATGAGGTTGAACAGGTCGCGCCCCTGCACATCCATGATGCAGGCAACCAGGGCGATGGCCGAGGCGGTGACCAGAATGCGGTCCGTCATGCGGAAGTCGATGGCGACATCGATGGGCATCGGACGCTGGACCATGCGGCGGGATGCTGCGGTCGCCCCCAAGCAGTAGGCCGCGATGAACAGCAACAGGATCAGCAGGCCGTAGAGTGACATGACCCTGTTCTCGAGCTGGAACGGCAGCACGTAGAACATGACCACGCAGACCGACCAGACGATCAGCATCAGGACGGCGGGGTGAAATTTCATGGAGTATTCCGACGTCCCGTTGGAGCGGCTGGGTTCGTCATCCTATGACGCAGGTAATGACGCGGCGCTCACCGCTTTCCACCATACCGCCCCGGTGGATGCCCTTGGTGTCGAACAGCACAATTGACCCCTCTGGAGCGGTAATGGCCCACAGGCCGCAGGCGATGTCTTGGGCCAGGGGCGCAGTGGGCAGCAGATCGTTGCCGAAGCTACCCTTTTGCCTGAACTTGGCAGGCAGGGCGGCGAACCGCGCGCGCGACACCGCGTCTGTTCCGGCCAGGCCGTTGGAATCGTTTGCCTCGCAGATCAGATCGTCAACAGTGCTGATCTGCATCCGATGTGACCCGACGACATAGCTGAACGGGCCGTTCGTTGGCCCCACATCAGTCATGTAGATGATGGCCTTGAGGTCGCCGCCGGAGGCGTCGCGATGGCAATAGGCCGACCCCGGAAGTTCCGACGGTGGTGTGTCAGGAAAGATATCCTTCCAGAAGGTGTCGCTGGCGTCGTTGATCTGGGGATTGACGTCGATGACCTTGCCTGGACGCTGCATGTAGGCCGAGGCGACATCCATGATACCGGCGTCTGTCAGTACGCGCTCGATGACATCGAAAAGGGCCATCTGCTCGCGCCGTGTCGTTCGGCCACGCGATTCCTCGAACGCCCGCTTCTTTCCGGCCCGCTGTTCCCGGCGTTTGCGCAGGACCTCGAACTGCGGGCTAGCAACTTCGTCCAGCGTGGCAAAGTCCTTGGGACGCATGGTCACAACATGAATCCCGTCGCGGCCCAGATGGCCCGTACCGGGATCAGCCCGCATTATGCGAGCGGACCGCGCAGGGGGGCGCGCGACCATGTTCTTCAAGGCGTGTCCGACCATGCTTGCGCGACCGCCAAACGTAGCGTCGGATCGAACGTCGTTGGGTATCATCTCGTAGCGGACCAGTCGCTTGATCAGCAACACGGCCATGCTGGACAGGAAGATGGACAGACCACCGATCCTGTTCGCCAGGCTCGGTCTGACGGCCAGATCACGATAGGCATCATGTGCCGCATAATCGACCAGGTCAGGACGCCAGGCCTGCTCCGGAAGAGCCACGATGGCTGCGTCAGGCTCCACCAATCTGTAGCCCTCGCCGTCCATGCAATCCGATCCTCTCGAGGGCCGAGACCCGACGTAAAAACTCTAGACTGAAACCCAACCGGTGACGATGGGGCTCCATGACAAGTGGCGCAGGCTCTAGCCAATGGCCGCGCCGCCGGTCAAGCGTGGCTTGAACCTCGCAGCGAGACCTAAACTGGCCATTTTCGGCCCAGCGGAGAGCCCGGAGCACCCGTGCCTGACGCATGCAAACCTGACCTGTGCCAATCCTCGCCTTCAGGGCCCAACAGCCGCATCTGTCGACCCAACTCACGACCCATCTGGCTGGCCGCGTCAGACGGCTTGTCTGACTTGAAACCGAACAGAGACATGAACGGGCCGTCGAAACTCCCCTTCAGAACGTGGGTGATGATCCGGCTTTGTCGGTCATCAAGTGAACGGGGGGCGGACGCCCTCAGGAGGCGGTCCGGCATCTCAGCAAGATCCTCGATCGTTCGCAGGACCAGGAAGTCTTCGTCCACCACATAATAGGCCAAGCCGGTGACCGAGGCGTTGCCCAGCAAAGACGCCTGAAGCCCCAATGTGCCCGTTGCGGTGACGCTTACGCCGCATTGGGCCAGCATGGCGTTACCAGTGACCTCATACGGAACCAGGACGACATTGGGGATGGTCTGAAGCCGCTCCAGGAACGCCGCCAGCCGGAAACCGAACTGCAGAGGATGATCCTTGACGACAATCTGGAAGCCCGCCTCGGACAGGCGTTGCGCCAGATCGGTCAGCACATGTTCCTGATCGACGAGGTTCAGGTCGTCGAGCCAATAGTCGATAGCCGCCTCGGGAAAGACTTGCAGTCCGAAAAGGACGCGGCGGTTCTTGGGGAAGGTGTCCAGCTTCGTCTGCCAATCGTGTTCGACCATGTCCACGACCCGCGCGTCCGACGGTCTCGCCTTGTGACCCAGCCACATCTGCGCATCCAGGCAACGCAGGTTGAATGGGTCACGAATGGCTTTGGCATAGAGACTGAAGAAGGCGCCTCTCAGCCGGAAGTACGCCTGCGTGCGGAAGAACTTGGCCTTGGTGAAGATCTTGGCGTTCTGCACATACTGAGGCGCGAATTCTGGGTCTGCGATCTCTGCCACGCGCGCTGCCACTGCGGACGCCTCGGGTGTATGTTTCGTCGTCACCAACTGGCCCCGGTACAGCAACATGCTCATGCCTGGCAGGGCGCTGGCGGTCAGTTCGAAGTACGGAATGCCTCGCGCCTTGGCCATTCGCTCCAGCATGTCAGTGACGTAGCTGTCGATCGGCAGACTGACGATCGCGTCGGGCTGTATGTCTTCCAGAGCCTTGTCCATGGCCTCGGCCATCGCCAGGACCATGGCTCTAGCCTGATCCGTGGGTAGCCAGCGCAATACACGGCAGCGCGCGATCGCATCGGCGATCTCTGCCTCTGTCATTAGCCCGGACGCCTTGGCACCAGAGGCCTTGAACCGCCGATAGGCATCATAAAAATCGTCCGTGACCCAACGGTCACCGCGCCCACGGGTGTCGGTCAGGACCGTGATCCGATCCATGCCCATGTTGCGCCCGACATGGGTCCACCAGGGCTCGGTGCGAAAGATCGCATAGATCAGGACGTGCTTCACGATTACTCCTTGGCCAGGAACCAGGCCGCCGTCCGGCGCACGCCTTCGGCATTGGGGATGGTCGTCGGGCCATGAACGGCCTCGATGGGAGAGGTGTCGTAAAGATACTCGGTCAGCATGTTCTTCAGTCGCGGCGTTGTGAGGGGCGCAGGCAGCCCGAGACGGCTGGCCATGTCTCCGGCGAATGCCAGGGCTCTGGCAAGAGGCAGAGGAAGCGTCGCGATGCGACGACCGAAGGCGTCTGCGAAGCCGTCGGCCCAGGCTCGAAGTTCGATCGGGTCGCTGTCGGCCAGATAGAAGGTGCGGCCATGGACAGCCTCGGTCGGGGCTGTCGCAAGACTGCTGAGCTGAGCCGTCAGGTTCTCGATGTAGGAGTAGGATTTGCGAAGTGGCCGACGGCCGATGTGGAAATACAGGCCCCTGCGGATCAGTCCGAACATGCCGGTATAGTAAGGACTCATTCCCGGTCCCCAGATGGTGGTGGAGCGCACGATCACCCATTCGCGTCCAGCGCCGTCGGCGCTCCGCACGCGACGTTCTCCCTCGGCCTTGGAATGCCCGTAACCCCCGACAGGGTCGTAGTCCGTATCAGACTCCGGCTGGCTTCCTGGTTGATGCACCAGTTGGGACGATGCCCAGATTATCCGCCGCACTTGAGGTGACGTGGCCACGGCATTCATCAGGTTGGTCACACCTTCGGTATTGGCGCGATATCCGTTGACGGCTTGACCCTTGAGGTCGGTCTCTGCCGCCATGTTGAAGACGACTTCAGGCTGGAACTGGTCGAGAGCATAAAGGAGGGATTCGGGGTCCAGCAGGTCTCCAAGCAGCGTGTCAGGACGTGCTTGTCGAGACAGGCCACGCACCTCGTGCCCTTGCTGAAACAGATGTTGCATCAAGGCGTGGCCCACAAAGCCGCTGGAACCGGTGACCAGTATCTTCATGTGTGTTCGCCCTTGCCCACGTGACCGTTCAGCGTTGGGAGGACGCTCCAGTTCAAGAGCGCGTATAGTCCGCTGGTGACGACCATTGCCCAGGCCGCGCCCCACAAACCGTAGAGATGGGTCAGCCCGATCAGCAGAGCACCGCCCGTCGCAAATGCAACCGCCTGTCGGTGAAGCACCCAGCGTTCCAGATGTTTGGCATTCATGATCAGGGCCGCAAAATCAGCCGCCCCGCGCAGCACAAAGCCCAAAAGCATGACTGATACGAGCGCCAGATCGACCTGAAAACGCGCCGACCATTCGCCTTGCGTCAGTCGATCGGCCAGCCACAATGCCGCAAGCAGCAGCGGCGTCGCTATCAAGGTGAGGCGATATTCCTTGAGCACCCGCCTGGCCAGCGACTGCGTGGGCTCGGTCTTTGCCGCGGCGAAAACCTTTGGGGTGATCCGGTTGAATGAGGCGATGTTGAACATCTGGTAGGCCAGTGAGACCAGCAGGGCATGGCGAAAATAAAGCCCGGTCTGATCGAGGGTGAGAAGCCCCCCGACTGCGAGGCGGTCGAACTGGAGCACCAGAATGGCGATCAGCCCGATCAGAAAATGCGTCATCGAGGCCCTGTGCTGGCCAAATATGTCCTTGCCCAAATCGAACCCAGTCGTCTTGGGCGCTGGCTTTCTGAAACGCACGAACATGATGGCCAGAACCGCCGTGCACAGCACGGCTCCGATCGTCCAGACCATCATGACATAGCCGAGGTTGAACATCGGCTGCATGAAGACCGCTGCACCCAGGATCATCGCAGCCAGAAGCGCATTCTTGACAGCCACCACCACCAGCATCGGCGCATAGCGAGGGTTGATCAGGGCATACTGGTAAACCTGATTGGACAGGTGTTCGCCGACCACCACCACGACCGCCATCAGAAGAATGGTCCATGGCGCATGCGTCCAGAACAGGACGGCCAACACGAACAGCGGGATCATGACGACCCAGTTGAAGGCGAAGAATTTCAGTGCCTGTGTAACGTGGCGATCCATCACTCCGTCGGTTTCGCCAGCCGCACGTCGCTGGATGTCGATCTGACGTTCGAAATTGAAGGCAAAGGCGAACAGACCCACCAGCGTCGCGATCAGGCCGAACTGACCGGCCTGATCGACGCGCAATCCATAGGCGGCGGTCAGGACGATGCCGGCCCGCGCGGCCACATCGATCAGTTTGACGAAGACCAGATAGAAGTCGCGGTTCGCCTCCGGGACGGCGGCGGTCACCAGGCGGTCCAGCCGCCGTCGACGGCCAGAACCTGACCGGTCACATAGGAAGAGGCCTCGCTGGCCAGGAACAACAGCGGCGGGCACATCTCCTCGCCCCGCGCCATCCGGCCCATCGGCACGCGTGCGGAGTATTTGTCTCCGAACACGGAGTTCTGCCCGCTGGAAACCCCGCCCGGAACGAGACAGTTCACGCGAATGCCCTTGTCCGCCCAATGGGTTGCCAGCCATTTCGTCAGCCCGACGACAGCAGCCTTGGACGCCGCATAGACAGCGGGTGTGTTGATTGGACCGCCCAGATAGTCCGAGCCTTCGTAGATGCGGCTGTCAGGGCCGACCAGCCCGTAGATGGAGGCGGTCTGGACAATGCGCCCGCCGCGTCCGGCCTTCAGCATTTCCTTGCCCACGGCCTGGGCCATCAGGAACATGCCGTCGATGTTGACCCCCATGACCTCGCGCCAGGTGTCCAGGCTGTAGGTTTCGAACGGCTCGAAGAAGGCGCGAACGTCGGCGGTCTTGGTCGCCGCATTGTTGACCAGAACGTCGATCCGCCCGAACCGGGCCATCACAGCCTCTACGGCTGCGGCGACCGAGGCGGGATCGGAGACGTCGCAGCGGAAACCCGCGGCCCGGTCTCCGATCTCCGAAGCGACCGCCACGGCGGCGTCTTCAATCAGATCGACGACGGCGACGTTGGCGCCGGCTTCAACCAAGGCGCGGCAAAACAGTTGGCCCAGTATCCCGGCGCCGCCTGTCACCAGGGCGACCTGTCCGTCGAGGCGAACAGGGGCGAATGTCGGTGCGTCGGCCATCAATTGTGTGTCCGGAAGACGGGCTTGATCGCCGCCCCGTTCAGATGGCTCTCGACCCCGTCCTCAAGCGCTCGGGCATAGACGGCCAGCGCTCCTTCGAAAGCCTCCATCGTCTGAGCCAGTTCGGCTTCGCCGTGTGACTGCGAGATGGCCAGCCAGGGCATCATGACGCCTCGCTTCAGCATCTCCTGGGCGAACAGGGTCCGCATGGGCAGGGAGGGCTGGCCCGAGGCATCGCGGGTGACATAGTTCAGGGCGACGGCCGGGCCCTCCATGAAGATGTGATCCTGCACGCAATGCCTGGCCGCAACCTCGGCCAGTCCAGACTTCAGCCGCGCGCCATGGTCCCACAGATGACCCGGCACATCTTCGGCGGCATTGATGCGCGTCGCCTCGACGAAGGCTCCCAGCGCCGGCATTTCTGCGCCGTGGGTGGAGGACAGCAGGAAGGTCCGCTCCATCCCTGGCTCGACGATGGAGCCGACCTGCATGTATTCTCGCTTGCCGACCACGGCGGCCAGCGAAAAGCCATTGGCCATCGCCTTGCCATAGGTAGCCAGGTCCGCCTCGATCCCGAAGAAGTGCTGCGCGCCCTTCAGGTGCCAGCGAAAGCCGGTGATCATCTCGTCCAGGATGAACAGCGCGCCCTCCGCATGGGCCAGCGCCTTGACCTGATGCAGGAAGTTGCCCTGGTTCTGAGGGCAGGCCGAACACGGCGTTTTCGGCCACTGCGCCTGCGTCGGGCAGCCGGGGCAGGGGGTGATGTGCGTCGCGGGCTCCAGCATGACCGCCGCGATCTGGCCGGGGTACTGGTCGAACAGGGCCTTCAGCGAGCCAAGGTCGTTGTAGTCGAATACCAGGGTCGTCGCAGCCTGATCCGCCAAGGTGCCGCGCTTGATCGCCGTGACCCCGATGAACCAGTCGTCAAACGAGAAGAAGGGATGCTGGCGCGGTACGCAGACGTAGCGGCGGCCGGTATAGGCCCGTGCAATCTTCACGGCGGCTGTCGTTACGTTGGAGCCGTTCTTGCCGAACTTGACCATCTCCGCACAGGGGATCAGGTCGCAGATCAGCTCGGCCGCCTCGAGCTCGATCTCGGTGGCGCGCGTCAGATTCACGCCGTTTTCAATCTGGCGGATCGCGGCGGCATTCACCCGGTCGTCGGCATAGCCGATGGTGACGGCCCGCAAGGCCATGCCGTAGTCCAGATACTTCGTCCCGTGGGTATCCCAGACATAGGCCCCCTTGCCGCGGGTCAGCACAGGCGGCGCGCTGGACGGAAACTGGTCGTCACCGCGCGAATAGGTGTGGGCCCCACCCGGAATGGCCCTGTGCAGCCGGGCACGCAGGGCCGCAAAATCGGCCTGAGTGTTGGAAACGGGATCAGGGTCGGTCGTCATCGGAGGTTCTCAGACCCGCCAGAGCGGATAGGGCTTGTCCTGGTGTTTCGTTACGGCAGTCTTGGGGTTGCCGATGTAGAGGGTGTTGGCGGGCAGGTCACGGTCCAGAACCAGGGATTCGGCTGCGATCTGGCAATGGTCGCCGATGGTACAGGCTCCGAGCACGGCCGCTCCGGGTCGCAACGTCAGATGGCGACCCAGGGTCGGGAAGACGTCATTGTTCGAACCGATACCGCATCGCTGGTACGCCACGAAGAAATCGCTGTAGTGGCCACGCCCCAACACGGTCCCCAGCGGATGCACCAGCAGGAAGACGCTGGGCAGTTCGACCTCGTAGTAGGCGTCCAGGCCGTGAAGGGCCTTGTTCAACAGGAACAGCTTTGAACACAACGAAGCTGGTGCGCCCTGTCGATGGAGCTCGTTGGCCAGCAGATACAGCCACATCGCATATTGGTCGCCGTGGAGATGACTGAAGACCGTGTTCTGGCCGTCGAAGAAGTAGCGGTTGTCGATGTGACTGAAGCAGTGGTCCAGACGGGCCAGGGCTATATCGACCGCAGATCGCAACTCGTCTGCGGCTACGCAATCCGGGTCCGGGAACATGGCATTGAGCTGTGCAGCCGCATAGGTAGCCAGCCCCGCCGCATCCAGACTGGACCGCACCGGTCGCGTCATGAGCGGCTGCCCTTCTGGTTGCGAACGTTGACGCCGTTGGTCGCCAGATAGGTGCGGACCTTGATCGGGCTGTGGTCGGTGAAGATGAACATCGACGAGATGGTGATGGCCGATGCTCCGGCCTCCAGTGCAGCCTTGCAGTCGTCAAGGCTGCCAGCGCCCGAAGAGGCGATCAGCGGGATGTCCAGCCTGCCGGCAAGTGCGTCGATCATTTCCAGATCGTAGCCGTTCATCATGCCGTCTCGGTCGATGGACGACATCAGGATTTCGCCCGCATGCAGGTCCTGCATACGCAGAGCGAATTCGACCGGATCGTGAGCGGTCTGGACGTTGCCGCCGTGCCCGAAGACGCGTTTGCGACCGAATTCGTCGGCCTTGTAATCGATCGAGACGACGATGCACTGGTCCCCGAAACGGCTGGCGGCCTGGGTGATGAAGCCCGGGTCATCGATGGCGGCAGAGTTGATGCTGACCTTGTCTGCACCGCTTTTCAGCAGGGCCTCGATCTGGGCCAGGGTGCGCACCCCACCGCCGGCCGTCAGGGGCACGAAGACCTCCTCGGCCACCCGCTCGATGATGGAGCCGGCCACGGTGCGATTTTCGGCCGAGGCGTCGATGTCGACGAAGATCAGTTCGTCCACGCCATAGCTGTCATAGACCTTGGCGGTCGAGACAGGGTTGCCGGCTTCGCGCTGATCGTCGTGGAAGCGGCGCATCTTCACCAGACGGCCGTTCCGGATAAGGAATTTCGGGATGATCCGCTTCTTGAGCATCAGAATTCGTGCGCCAGCCAGTTCTGCAGAAGCTGCAGGCCGTTGTCCTGGCTCTTCTCCGGGTGGAACTGGGTCGCTACCAGATTGCCGCGTCGTACCGCCGCCGTCACCGTTCCACCGTGATCGGTTGTGGCGATGAGGTCTTGCGGATCGTGGCAGACCATGTGGAATGAATGCACGAAATAATAGTCGCTCTCGCCCGACGGCAGGCCCTTGAACAGCCATTCGTCTGGCGCGAACGACACGGCGTTCCAGCCGACGTGCGGCACCTTGGCCGGCGGAGCCACGTCGAGTGGCAGGATTTCGGCATCCAGCCAGCCGAGGCCCTGGTGTGTGCCATGCTCATGGCTGACGCGGGCGAACAACTGCATGCCCAGGCAGACGCCCAGCACGGGCTTCTTAACCTCCAGCGCCAGTCGGTCCAGCACGGGCCGCAGACCCTCCTTCGCGGCAATGGCTTTCATCGCATCGCCGAATGCGCCTACGCCGGGCAGGACCAGTCGGTCCGCCGCCTCCAGTTCGTCGAAGTCGGCCGTGACCACTGCATCCTCGCCGATATACTCGAAGGCGTTCATCAGCGAGCGGACGTTGCCCATGCCGTAGTCGATGATGGCGATGGTCATCGCTTTCGTCCCTACTCGACCTTGGCCTTCGGCGGCCCGACCGGGATGTGGCTCAGGTCGGTACGGTCCCACTTGTCGAAGTCGGGCATGATCGGCCCGGTCTCCATGTTCTTGCGGTCGAACTTCCACGGATGGACCTGGTGGGGTTCCAGATAGGCGTAGAACTCGTCCTCGGTCATCTGGATCTGCTCCAGGAACCAGTCCATCGAGGCCGGGCGCTTGCCGTCATACTGGGCCTCGATTTCCAAGGCTTCCTCGCGGGTCTTGCGGCCGTTGCGGATATCGATCGACAGCAGGTGATTGGCCCGCCCATAGCCGCGTTTCACGAACTTGGAATAGTCGCGCATCCCCTGGAAGGTGCATTCGACCTTTTCGTAGTCGTACTCGGGCGGCACGCCCTCGACCTCCTGGCCTTTCCAGCCCAGTTCCTTCTCGATCAGGGCGACGTTCGCCTTGGTGTCCCACTCGATATAGTTGCCCAGGCAGATCGACTGGACCTTCAGTTTGATCAGGTCCTTGCGCTTGGGATAGTCGAACATCCACAGGTCGCGGCGCTCGACCCGGCCCTGCAGGAACTCGTACATGTCGTCGGCGGTGATGCCCTGGTTCATCAGGCGGTTGAACCGCTTCTCGTCGACCTCCTCCATCTCCTCGAAGGTGTACCAGCTGTGGTATTCGGCGGTGCTTTCGCCCCAGAATAGCAGCGGCACCTCGAAGCGGACGGCCATGTGCATGACGCCGGAATAGATGCCGGTGTGGCAATGCCAGCAGAAGTCGCCGCGCCGCTTGAAGCTCTCCAGCATCAGTTCGCGCACGACGTGGAAGTTCGGCGTGAACTCGGCCACGTCACAGCCCAGCTGCTTGAAGACCGAGGTATTCAACTCGTCGATCTTGGGCCGGTAGCCCCAGTGGTTGTAGCGCACCACCAGAGGCTTAAGCTTCAGCACCTTGATGATGTAATAGAGTTGGAAGACCGAGTCCTTGCCGCCTGAGTAGGGCACGATGCAGTCGTACAGGCCCTTGCCCTTGTGGGTTTCCACGATCTCGTCCAGCTGACGCTGACGGTCGGCCCAGTCGATTTTGTCCTGCTTGAACTCGACCTGGCGACAGACGGAGCAGACGCCCTGTTCGTCATAGGTAATGGTGTCGACGGTCTCGGGGGTGAGGCAGCGGGTGCACTTACGCATGGTCATTCCACATCGGACGGGGAGGTCCGGTCCTGTTGTTCTAGCATGTCGCGGTGGGTGGCGACGGCTTCGACGCAGATGAAATCGACCAGATCGTCGATCTCCTGCGCCTTGTGACGTGCGCTTTCATAGCCCAGCGTGCGCCCGTGGCAAAAGGTCTGCTCGCGGCGAAGGCCCTCGACCGAGGAAATGTAGAGGGTGCCATCCAGCACGAACAGCGGCTCGATGTCCTGCCGACGCGGCATGTCGGCGAACGAGGCGCTGGCATAGGGGGTGATGGACCCGTCGACGCCTCGTCGCACGGCAAAGGCCGGATGGGTCGCCTCCAGTTTCGAGACGCCAACGATGGCGTCGGCCCCGACCTCGATCATCTGGTTCAACGCCGAGTCAACGTCCGAACCTTCCGTCAGAGGGGATGTTGGCTCCAGCAGGACAACGTAATCATAGGTCTCGCCGTTCGCCGCCAGGGTGTCGAGCGCATGCAGTATGAAGCCCAGGCTGGGGGCCGTGTCGCTGGCCAGTTCGGCAGGGCGCAGGAACGGGGCTTCGGCACCGTGCGCAACCGCAATGTCCGCAAAAGACTGATCGTCCGTCGAGATAATGACCCGATCCACGTACGAAGACGACCTTGCCGCTGCGATCGGCCAGGCCAGTAGTGGCTTGCCGGCGAACGGACGAATGTTCTTCAGTGGCAGCCCCTTGGAGCCCTTGCGTGCCGGAACTATGGCCAGAACCCGTTTGCCATTGATCATGGTGTCGCCATCCGGCCGCGCAGTCGCTGCTGCAGCCGGTCCACGATCTTATGTATGGCAAAGCCTATGACGGGGTAGCGGATGCCCAGGTCGGCCTGGGCCTTACGAACCGCCCGATTCTGGCGCATCAGGCTGGCGAAGTTGCCGCCAGTTGCGCCGCCGGATCGCATCCGCACCATGATTTCGGGCAGATAGACCCACTTCAGGTCCAGAGTGTGGAACACGCGCATCATGAACTCGACGTCGCCCGCCTGGCGGTAACCCAGGTCGAATACGCCCGCTAGGTCATAGACGCGACGGCGCAGGAACAGCGTCGGATGGGCCGGGTGGTGACCGCGTGCGATATTGGCCTTTGTCGGCGGGCGAGAGCGCCATACGCGCTCGATTTTGCCGGTGTCCACGGGATCGACATAGGTCAGGTCGCCAAAGACCACGTCAACCGTCTCGTCCTCGAAGGCCGCCATGACATCAGCCAGCACGGTTGGCGAAGCGTAGAAGTCGTCAGAGTTCAGGAAGCCGATGACGTCGCCGGTCGAACGGGCGATGCCCTTATTATAAGCGTCAAAGATGCCCTTGTCGGGCTCCGACACCGCAGCGGTCACGCGTTTTCCTTCGCGCGCTACAATGGCCATGGTGTCATCGTTCGATGCGCCGTCGATGATCAGATATTCGAAATCCGGCAACGTCTGTTCATTCACCGAACGCACCGTATCGCCGATGGTCCGGGCGCTGTTCCAGCAGGCAGTGATCAGGGACAATCGGGCCATTGTTAGATTTTCGCCTGAGCCAGCGGCGGGGCCGCACGGTCCTTGTCGGACAGGATCACCGTCTCGACTCCAAGCATCTCGGGCAGTCGATCGGCGATAGACCAGGCCTGTTCCGACGCCTCGTCATACCCACCGTCGCAGGCGTATTCGAACAGCGAGTCCTCCAGCGCATAGAAGCCGTGAGCATACTGAGCCCCGATCCGCACCCAGCCATCTGCAGGCGTCAGTGTGGTCGTCTTCAATTCCAGCGCTGGATCGCTCACGTCCACCACCACATCCACGATAACTCCCGACACCACGCGGATCACCTTGGTTTGTGCTGAGGGAGCCATCTGCACATGCAGCCCTCGAAAGACGCCTTTTCTGGAGAATGACCGTTTCAGAACCATGCTGTCGCTTTCGTACAGCACCTCCAGCCAGCCGCGATCGTCCTCGCGCCGGTGGGCCGTGTGATCCAGGCGAACGAAGGGGTCCAAGGCCGTCAGCTCCAGTCCGCGTTCTTGACCAATACGGCCTTGCGGGCCGCGAGGAGGTCTGCCTCCATCATCTCGTCGACCATGGCCTCGAAGGTGATCTCGGGCTCCCATCCGAGCTTGGCCTTGGCCTTGGCGGGGTTGCCCAGCAAAGTCTCGACTTCGGTTGGACGGAAGTAGCGAGGATCGACGCGCACGATGGTCGCGCCCACCTTGATCGCGGGACAGCGGGTCTTTGCATGGGCAGGATCGATGGCTTCGACAACTCCGACCTCATCCACGCCCGTGCCTTCCCAGCGCAGGGTCACACCGATACGTGCGGCCGAAACCTCGACGAACTGACGCACGCTGTATTGCTTGCCGGTGGCGATGACGTAGTCCTCCGGCTCGTCCTGCTGCAGCATCAGCCACTGCATCCGGACATAGTCTTTGGCGTGACCCCAGTCGCGCAGGGCATCCATATTGCCCAGGTACAGGCAATCGCTCAGCCCCTGGGCGATTTCACCCAGGCCGCGAGTGATCTTGCGGGTCACGAAGGTCTCGCCGCGCCGCTCGCTCTCGTGGTTGAAAAGAATGCCGTTGCAGGCGAAAATTCCGTAGGCCTCGCGGTAGTTCACGCACATCCAGTAGGCGAACATCTTGGAGACAGCATATGGGCTGCGTGGATAGAAGGGTGTGGTTTCGGACTGGATCGGCTCCTGCACCAGTCCGTACAGTTCGGACGTCGAGGCCTGATAGAACTTCGTCTTTTTCTCCAGCCCCAGCAGGCGGATCGCCTCAAGAAGACGCAGGGTGCCCAGGGCATCGACGTCGGCCGTGTATTCCGGTGTCTCGAAACTGACAGCGACGTGGCTCTGGGCTCCGAGATTGTAAATTTCGTCCGGCTGAACCTCCTGAATGATACGCACCAGGTTGGAGGTGTCCGTCAGATCGCCGAAATGCATCTGGAACCGCACGTCGCCTTCGTGGAGGTCCTGATAGATGTGATCGACCCTATCGGTATTGAACAGCGACGAACGGCGCTTGATGCCGTGAACGTGATAGCCTTTTTCCAGCAAAAATTCGGCCAGATAGGAGCCGTCCTGGCCTGTGACGCCAGTAATCAGGGCGGTCTTGGTCATAAGGGTCTCCAGCGCCGAAACAGGGCCGTCATAAAGGAAAAAAGGTCAGATCGGCGTCGCCAATGCCCATCTGAAGCATCGGCGGGAGGTCCTATCGCAGGCCAAGCCCCTTTCACAAGGGTGGCTATATGCGACATCAAACATAGCACGGTTACGCTTGTCGTCTTTCAGGGCCGCGCTAGTGTACCTGTGACGAGTTTTCAATCGGGGACTTCCCATGTTCGACACCTTTGCCGCTAATCGCTTCGACGCGCTGGATCACGGTAGCTCTGAAATGAGTTCTGATGGAGGGCGGCCGCGCTTCGTCGAAGGGGACGGCCCGGCCACAAATCCCTACTTCGGGGCGATTGCCAGCTACCAGGTGTGCGGCTGCTGCGGCGTATATCGAGGGCCCACAGATGGGACCGATGGTGGCCAGGGCGTCATACTGAACGGCGACGACCGGGGCGGTTTCGGTAGCAACGGCAAGCCGTCCCTGTTCACGGACGATGCCGGCGCTCAGATCACGCGGACCGGCCAGAGCTGGGCTACCGCTCTGGGTACTGCGGCGGTGGTGACCTACTCCTACCGTGCCAGCGCCGCGACCATGCCAACAGACACCCAGGGCTTCAGCCAGTTCAGCGCGGGCCAGATCGCGGCTGCGGAGCTGGCGTTCGCGGCATGGGCCGATGTGGCCAACATCACCTTCAACCGGGTGACGGATGCAGGCAGCGAATATTCCAACAATGCCACCATTGTGCTGGGCAACTACAGTTCCGGACAGAGCGGTGCCGCAGCCTTTGCCTATCTTCCCGGCGGGCGGCCCGGCGCAACGGCCTCCAGTGCCGTTCAGGGCGATGTCTGGATTAACAATTCCCTGTCCTACAACGCCACGCCGGTCCAGCAGGGCTACGGCCAGCTGACGATGTTGCACGAGATCGGCCATGCCATAGGTCTCAGCCATCCCGCAGCCTATAACGCCTCGGCCGGCACCCAGATCACCTATGGTGCGAACGCGACCTATTTCGAGGACTCCCTCCAGTACAGCGTGATGAGTTATTTCTCCGAGCGCGAGACCGGGGCGAATTATCGTGTCGATGGGGTTGGAACCACCCGCTATGCCTCGATCCCGCAACTCGATGACATCTCTGCGGTTCAGCGTCTGTACGGCGCAAACATGACGACCCGTACGGGCGACACGACCTACGGCTTCAATTCGAATGCAGGTCAGGTCTGGTTCAGCGCAACCAGTTCTGCATCGACCCTCATCTTCGCCGTCTGGGATGCCGGTGGTGTCGATACCTTCGACTTCTCCGGTTACACCTCCAACAGCACCATTGATCTTCGTCAGGCCTCGTTCTCGAGCGTCGGGGGCATGGTCGGCAACGTGTCTATCGCTCTGGGCGCGGTGATCGAAAATGCGATCGGCGGCGCTGGCAACGATACCATCCGCGGCAACTCTGCGGACAACCGGATCACGGGAGGTGGCGGCAACGACACCATCGACGGCGGTCTGGGATCGGACACGGTTGTGTTCTCGGGTGCCAGGTCGTCGTACACCATCACATGGAACGGCCAGGTGGGGACGGTCACAGGGCCGGGCGGTACCGTCACGATCAGGAACGTCGAGTTTCTGGTATTCTCCGATCAGACGATCGCCGCGGCCCCTACCGGCGGGCTGATCGTAGCGGGCGACATCACCGACGAGACGGTCAACGGCACCGCTTTGGCCGATACGATTGCCGGCCTGGGTGGGGACGATACCCTCAATGGCCTGGATGGAGACGACACGCTTGAAGGCGGCTCCGGAAACGACATTCTGAATGGCGGCTTGGGCAATGACCTTCTCATCGGTGGCATTGGTAACGACGCCCTGAACGGAGGGACCGGTATCGACACGGCTGATTATTCGGCTGCGGGTGCCGGGATTGTCGTGAACCTGGCCGATGGAACGGCATCGGGCGGAGGCGGCAACGATACTCTGTCAGGTGTCGAAAACCTGACTGGCACCACGTTTGTGGACAATCTGACCGGTGACTCCAACGCGAACGTCATCCGGGGCGGTGGGGGTTCCGATACCATAAGCGGTGGTGGAGGCGACGATCATCTGTTTGCCGGTGCACCAGGTCAGACCAGCGCCGCATCCGACCTCATCAAATCGTCCACCACGGCCAATGCAACGATCGAAACGGCCGTGTCTCTGACCGGCAGATTTGATTTGCTGCCCGATACGAACATTGCAGATTCCACCACGGTTCCGCACGCCACAGTGGTCGCAACAACGCATGGCGGCGTGGAGTATTACGCGGTGACGGTCGCTGCGGGCGACCGCGTCGTTTTCGACATCGACAATGCTTCGTTCGACAGCACCCTGCGGCTGTTCGATCAGTTTGGCTTCGAGCTGGCTCTGAATGACGACTCCGCGACCGATGGGGGGTTTGCTACGGACTCCTCGATCACGCATGTCTTTTCCACCTCGGGCACCTTCTACATTCAGGTGGCCGAATTTGCGGCCAGTTCGGGCGGCACCTTTACCTCCCAGCCGCCGGCGGCCGGCGGGACCTATACGCTGCATATTTCGGTTCCAAATGCCCCGGTTTCGCCGATTGTTTCGGTCGGCTCGACACTGAATGGAGATGCCGGCGCAGATCGGCTCGAGGGTGGAACGGGTGCCGATACGCTGAATGGCGGTGACGACAACGACATACTGATCGGTGCAGGCGGCGACGACATAATCGATGGCGGGGCCGGAACCGACACGGCGGTGTTCACTGGCAACAGGGCTGACTACACGATCGGCACGACCAATGGTGTGACGACAATCACCGGTGCCGACGGGTCCGATCGCCTGACCAATGTCGAGCGCTTTCAGTTCGCCAATGGCCTGTTCGACATCAACGGCGCGCCCGTCACCGGCGGCCCGATCAACGGCACATCCGGGAACGATACGCTTCAGGGGACGTCCGAACCAGATGTCATCAACGGCGGCGCAGGCGATGACATTATCACGGGCGGCAGCGGTAACGACATTATCGACGGTGGCACAGGCATCGATGCAGCGGTGTTCTCGGGAACGATCGCAGGATCGACTGTGACCACTTCCAACGGTGTCATCACGGTTGTCGGTCCGGACGGCACAGACACTTTGACCAGCATCGAGCGTCTGCAGTTCGCCGATGGTACCTTGATCGTTGGTGCTGGCGGTGGCCAGTTTTTTGGCGGTACCCCGGGCAACGACACTACCAACGGCACGGCCTTTGCGGATGAGCTCTTTGGCCAGGGCGGTAACGACACCCTGAATGGCAATGGCGGTGATGACCTCATTTTCGGCGGTGCTGGCACAGACACGCTCAACGGCAACGACGGCAACGACCGTCTGGTCGGCGGGGCGGGCAACGATACGCTGAACGGCGGAGCGGGGATCGACACGGCGGACTATTCGTCGGCGGCGGCTGGCGTGACGGCGCAGCTGAACATTGGTTCGGCCAGCAACGATGGTGACGGCGGCTCCGACACTTTCAGCGGGATCGAGAACCTGACCGGCTCGGCGTTCAACGACGTGCTGCTGGGCGATGGCGGGTCCAATGTCCTGCGCGGCGGGGCCGGTTACGACGTGCTGATCGGCCTGGCCGGGAACGATGTGATCCACGGCGGTACGGGTGCGGCCAACGAGATGTACGGCGGTCTGGGTGACGACACCTATGTCGTCGAGGCCGTCGGCGACACCATTGTGGAACAGGCGGGCGAAGGCACCGAACTGGTCCAGACCAACCTCGACCGCTATCGCCTGTCGGCCAATGTCGAGAACATGACCTATGTCGGCACCGGCGGCTTCGAGGGTCAGGGCAACGCGGGCGGCAACGTGCTGCGCGGCGGGACCCAGCGTGACGTACTGCTGGGCTTCGGCGGTGACGACATCCTGTACGGCGGGGCCGGGGTGGCCAATGAGCTCTACGGCGGCACAGGCGACGACTACTATGTGCTCGAGGTCGGCGACACCATCGTCGAGAATGCGAACGAGGGCATCGACACGGTCGAGGCGCGGATCGACAGCTTCACGCTCCGGGCCAATGTCGAGAACCTGATCTATGCCGGTACCGGCAACTTCACCGGCATAGGCAATGCCTCGAACAACCAGATCCAGGGCGGTATCGGCAACGACCGTCTGGTCGGCGGGGCGGGCAATGACACGCTGAACGGCGGAGCCGGGATCGACACGGCGGACTATTCGTCGGCGGCGTCCGGGGTGACCGCGCAGCTGAACATTGGTTCGGCCAGCAACGACGGCGACGGCGGCACCGATACCTTCAGCGGGATCGAGAACCTGACCGGTTCGG
>NZ_JBAZPS010000011.1:0-80632 GCF_041648055.1 Brevundimonas sp. | reverse complement strand
TATAGGCGATCATCTTGATGGCCAGGGCCATCCCCAAGACTTCGCCGGCATTGGCCCCGGCCAGATCATGCGCCAGCAGACCCAGCGCCACCGTCGCCATGCCCGTGCCGAGCAGGGCCGCGACCTGGGCGATGAACAGATGCCGGTAACCGGCATGGCGAAGCGGTGAAAACATCGAACGTCGTCCTGCGGCGGGTAACCAAGAGAGGCTGGTCTTATCCCCTCCAGGGGGATAGCATAGCCTCATGGCTCACGTCGTCCACGAATCCCACCCCGAGATCATCAATCGGCTGAAGCGCGCCGAGGGTCATCTGCGCAAGACCATCGCCATGATCGAGGGTGGGCGAACGTGTCTGGATCTCGCCCAGCAGCTTCATGCGATCGAGAAGGCCGTGGCGGCGGCCAAGAAGACCCTGATCCACGATCACATCGACCATTGCCTCGCCCATGCGGCCGAGGGCGACCCGGCCGAGGCCCGTCGGGCCATGGCCGAGTTCAAAGACATCACCAAATACCTGTGAGACGCCGATGACCCCGTTTGCAGACCTGCTCGCGCAGGGCTCGGCCCATGCCTGGCTGTTCATTCCTTCCGCCCTGCTGCTGGGAGCCTTGCACGGGCTGGAGCCCGGCCACTCCAAGACGATGATGGCGGCCTTCATCGTCGCGGTGCGCGGTACGGTCTGGCAGGCGATCCTGCTGGGTTTGTCGGCGACGCTGTCCCATACGGCCATCGTCTGGGCCATCGCCCTGACCGGGCTCTACTTCGGCCAGTTTTTCGACATCGAAGCCTCGGAGGGCTGGTTCCAGCTGGCCTCGGCCGTGATCATCCTCGGTGTCGCCGCATGGATGCTCTTCGCCACATGGCGCGAGCAGAACGCCGTCCACAACGAGCATGATCGTGACCACGACCATGACCACGACGAGACGCGCTGGATCGACACCGGCCATGGCGTCGTCAGCCTGAGTATCTTCGAGGACGGCGTGCCCCCACGGTTCCGGTTCGCTCCGGAGAAAGGGCCGGTTCCGAGGGCCGACGACGTCATCGTCGCAACCACCCGGGCGGACGGCTCCGTCCAGACATTCCACTTCGAGACACGCGACGGTTATCTCGAATCGGCAGACGTCATTCCTGAACCCCATGCGTTCACCGCAAGGCTGGTCCTGGGCCACGGCAATCACACCCACGAGTTCGATGTCGAGTTCGCCGAACACGATCACGAACACGCTCATGACCACGGCGGGCTTGATGTCTCGGACCCCGGCTATCAGGACGCCCACGAACGCGCCCACGCCAACGACATCAAGAAGCGGTTCGCCAACCGCAAGGTGACCACTTGGCAGATCATGCTCTTCGGCCTGACAGGCGGCCTGATCCCGTGCCCGGCCTCGATCACCGTCCTGCTGCTCTGCCTGCAGCTGAAGCAGGTGGCCTTGGGTGCGACCCTCGTCCTGTGCTTTTCGATCGGATTGGCGGCGACCATGGTCACCGTCGGTGTCGCAGCGGCGATCGGGATGCGGCATGCGGAGAAGCGCTGGTCGGGAGGTTTCGCGGCTTTTGCACGAAAGGCGCCCTATTTTTCAGGGGTTCTGATCGCTGTCGTCGGCCTGGTCTTGACCTGGCAGGCCGTCGTCTCCCTGGCCCGGTAGACAGGTGGGATGGCCAAGACACCCTGTATCGATGTCTGCACTTTCGACGCCCGCTCCGGTTTTTGCGCAGGCTGTGGACGCACGCGGTTGGAAGTCGCGGGGTGGCGCAAACTCACTCCGCATCAGAGGAAAACCATCGAACGCGACTTGCGACGTCGCCTGACGGGACGCTCGTAGGGCGCCTCGCATCCACATACTTGCCGCAGCGATCCGCCTATGACCTTGGGCCCCCGCGAGCCGACGACTTCCTCCTAGCTGATGGCTCGCAGGGAACTCGGAAGGGAAGTGGCCAAGGGGTCCGACATGCGCGCGGATGGACGAGGGGACTGCCACTCCAAGTTGGATTTCGGCAGGGCTTGCGGGGTCCAGCAGGCTCGCGTCCTAATCTCCCCCTTCGCGTCCACCGGCGGCACGCAGCAGGTCGCCGACCCTTCGACCATTAAGGCGGCATGAGGCAATCACCCGATCATAGACGATGACGCGACCGTTACGACCGCGAACCGCCACGCACGTCAGGACACGTCCGCGAACCAAGCCCGACAATCGGTCCCGGTCAGCGCGTCCGGTCGGACTGTGGAGCTCGGGGGCGTTAAAATCCGACAGCCGGACCTCAATCCAGGTCGAGGGGTCACTGTTGGGGCCCGCACACAGGCTGTCACCGTCACCGATGTAGCGCACCAGACCGGAGAAGGACGCGCCCGCGCGGTCAGGCAAACGGCCCTCGCACGGATCCGCGTGGGCGACGGCGGGAGCGAGGAGAAGACCAGTGAGGATCAGGAGCCATTTCATGGGCGCAGCCTGAAGCCATCGCCCCTCTTAGCCAACGGGCATTGGAGAAAAAGGAAGGGCGGGGGGTGGTCGCCCCGATCCGGGGCCAGCAGCCCCTGGAGCCCCGCGATGCGACCCTTGTCCTCATCAACATTCAGGCCTTCCGGCCTGCGTTCGGGAGACCTGTTCGCGGCGTCGCCGGGCCTTGAGCAGGAGATGGACGACGCCACCCTTCTTTCCCTGCTGATGACACGCACCATGCCGGAGCGTGACATCGCGCAGGCTGCAGCGACCTTGCTGGCGGTGTTCGGCACGGTCGCCGCCGTCGTCGCGGCGGATCCGCACGAGCTGGCGCGGGCCGCCACGCTCGACGCGACCACGATCACGGATCTCAAGATGTTGCGCCGGCTGAGTATCAGGTTGGCCCGATCGGAGGCCTGCCGCCGCCCCGTCCTGTCATCATGGTCCGCCCTGGTCGCCTATGTTCGCTCGGCCCTGGCCCACGAACCGAGAGAGCAGTTCCGCGCCCTGTATCTCGACAAGAAGAACATCCTGCTTCGGGACGAATTCCGGGCCGAAGGCACGGTCGATCACGCCCCGGTCTACCCCCGTGAAGTCGACCGGCGGGCGCTGGAACTCTCGGCTTCGGCGCTCATCCTTGTCCACAATCATCCGTCCGGCGACCCGGCCCCGTCACGGGCCGATATCGAGATGACCCGCAGGATCGTGGACGCCGCCGGCGTTTTCGGCCTGCAAGTGCACGACCATCTCGTCATCGGCCGTCAGGGTACGGCGAGCTTCAAACAGCTCGGCCTGATCTGAGGCGGCCATGACCCTTCACGCGATTGTCGCCGCCCTGGGCGGCGACCTCTATGCCGGAGGTTCGCGCGCCAGCATCCCCGCACCCGGCCACAGCACGGCGGACCGTTCGGTTTCGTTGATGCTGGCCGATGATCGGGTCATCATCCACGGATTCGGCGGCGCCGATTGGCGCACCGCACGGGATGATCTTCGCCTTCGCGGCTTTATCGATGACGCCGGTCGGCTCACCGGCGGCGGGCGCGGACGGTCCTCATCGCCGAGACCGGACCGGCGCCTTCGCGTCGAGACCGCATCGCGTCTGTGGACCGCGACGACGGAGCGACCGCCCCACGGTCCGGCCAGTCTCTATCTGCGACGGCGCGCAGTCATGACCGGAGCCGCCGCTTACAATCTTCGCCTGCACCCCTCCGCGCCACTGTCGGTCTATCAGAGTGGTAGGCGCGTGCGTCCCGCTCTGATCGCCCGGGTCAGCGACGCCGAGGATCGTCTGACGGCGGTCGAGCTGACCTATCTCGAGACCAATGGTCTGCCCGCCGGCGGTCTGCGCCTGGCCCGAAAGACTGTGGGTCAGGTCCCGCCCGGCGCGGCCGTTCGCCTCTCGCCTGCGGCCGAAGAGATGTTGGTGGGCGAAGGGGTGGTCACGACCCTGTCGGCCATCGACCGCTTCGGTCTTCCCGGCTGGGCTCTTATGGCCGCCAATAACCTCGTCGCCTGGAGCCCGCCCGCCTGGGTGCGCCGGGTCCTGATCGCCGCTGACCGTGGCGAGGCCGGTGAGGCGGCGGCTGCCCGGCTCCGCCGCCGCCTGGTGAATGACGGTCTCAAGGTTGAGGTGTCATGGCCCGAGCCGCCGTTCGGCGACTGGAACGAGGTCGCGGTCGCGGCGGCGTCGCAAAGGGGGAGCGAGGGCTCTGAGGGGCGCCGGAGTGACGGGGATGGCCCCCGTCGCCCGGCAGGAGAGACCTCATGACCGACCTCGTTCCCGTCATCACCTCAACAACCTCTGTTCCTGAAACCCCAACCCCGGCCGTCATCTTCACGCCCGTGGAACGCATCGTCCGCCTCGGGGATCTCGGCATCGCGCGAGAGAACCTGCGCTATGGCGAACCGCCCGACGACGATATTCCGACCCTGGCCGCCACCCTGAAGGCGGCCGGTCAGTTGCAGCCCGTGACCGTCAGGCCCGGTCGCGGCAAAAAGGAGCAGCCGTTCATGGCCCTAGACGGTCGTCGTCGTCGTCTGGCGCTGGCGAGCCTGCTGGAGGCCGGCGACATCGACGAGGACTATCCTGTCCGGACCTATGTCGAGACCGATCCGGCGCGCCAGGCGGCGGCGGTGCTTTTGACCAACACCGCCGTGCCGGTCCATGTGGCCGATGTCATCGCCGCCATTGGCCGGATGCTGAAGTCGAAACTGACGATCACCGCCATGGCGCGGGCGCTCGGTTATGACGAGATCGAGATCAAACGGCTGGCCGCCTTGTCCGGGGTCGCGCCGGCCGCTCTGGTGGCGCTGAAAGCGGGCCGGATCACGCTTCGCCAGACCCGGCTGCTGGCGCGCCTGCCGGACCTTCAGGAGCAGAAAGACATCGCCCAGATGACGCTGGACGGCCAGGGCTTCCAGGAATGGCGGGTGAAGGAGCGGCTCGACGACAGCCGGGTCACCACGCGCGATCGCCGCTGCGCCCTGGTCGATCCTCAGGCCTATGCTGACGCCGGGGGGCGGACGGAGAGCGATCTGTTCGGTGAACTGCCGCCGGTCCTGCTCGACCCCGACATCCTGACCGAGGTCTGGACCCGTCGCGCACGTGGGATCGCGGCCGTGTTCGAGGCCGAAGGGATCTCGGTTCACGTGACCGCCGGCCCGGAGCCAGAGCTTCCCGACGATCTGGAGGCGCTCGGCTATGTGTATGGCGGTTCACTCCCCGCCGAAGAGATGGCGCGCTACCGGGCGCAGAGGGAGGTGTTCAACGACCGGACCGAGAAGGCCCGCATCGCCCTGGCAGACGTCGAGCACCCCGACGTGGCTGATCTGGCGATCGTCGACATGATCCACGCCAAGATTGCATCAGACCAGACTGGATGCGGGGGCCGGGTCGTGACCACGATGGTCCTGTGGCCGGCCGCGGAGGCAGGCGTCGAAGTCCGCTGCTACACGCCGGAGGAACCCGAGATCGACGAAGAGGATCAGGACGCCGCGCCGGAGGCCGCGCGTCGGACCGCGGCGCCACCGGCCTATGTTCCGCCGGAAGTCGAGGCTCCGGAGCCGGAGACAGAAGGCGTCAACCATGCCCTTCACGCCGTGCGGACCGATGTGGCGACGCGGGGTCTGATCCGCGCGCTGGCCGACGATCCCGGGGCGGCGCTTACAGCCTTGATCGCGCGGCTGTTCACCGTCCTCGTTCGACGCGCGCACGTCGCGCGGTCGGACTCGGCCTTGGCCATCACCGCCAGCGGGTTCAATCCCGCGAACAGCCGGGTCATCGAGGCTCTGGATGGTGACGTTCGTCGACGGCTCGAGGATCGTCGCACGGCCTGGGAAGCGTCCGGCGAGACCGTCATCGCCTGGGTCCACGGCCTTGCCCACGGCGAGAAGATGGGATTGCTGGCGGAGTTGACCGCCATCAGCCTCGACGTCCGGGAGGAGAAGACCTTCTCCATCCGCCGCAGCGCCCGGGCCGAGGCGGCGGAGCTGGCCGCTCTCTGCCAAGCGGACATCACTCTCCACTGGACGCCCGACGCCCCCTTCCTGCAGCCCCACTCCAAGGGCCTGCTGACCGGCATGCTCGACACCATGGGCGCCGAGGACGAGCGGGCGAAGACGCTCCGCAAGACCGAGCTGGTCGACTGGGTGGCCGAACAGGCCGCGCAACGGACCTGGGCTCCGGCCGCCCTGTCATGGGCCGCCCCGATCGACGCCGATCAGGATGCCCCGGACATCGAGGACCAAGCCGCCGGCGATGGCGTCGATGAGGACGACGAAGGGGCCGGCGCCTTCGTCGTCACTCCGGCGGGCAAGGCGGCCTTGGACGTCGCCGCCGCCTGATTATCCGCACACGGAAACACCGCCCCGGCGACCTGCCGGGACGGTGTTTCTCTGTCGTCGTGCGCATCGACGCGACTGTCGGGGAGACGAAGGGAGGGCGGGGCGAAGCGAGCCTGGAGGACCGAGAGGGAGGAGCCCTCCGCTCCAGGCGATCGGAGCCTTCCATGTCAACGATCCGCAACCTGTCGCTGTTCGCCGACCTCGCCGTCGGGAATCTCCCCGCCAACATCCTGGCCGCTGCCCGTGCATTGGCCATCCATCTTGCCCGCTCCCGCCCGCTGGATCGACGTCTCGTGGCCGAGGTGATGACCACCGCGTTCGGAGCGTCCGACGCCGAGGGCGGCTGGACCTGGCGCGACGCCTATGACGCTATCGAGGGCGCGACGGTGCTTCAGATCCGCCGCCTCGCGCCGCAGATCGCCCGGCTCGAGGACGCCCCGGCCGAGATCGCCGCTCTGCTCGCCGCGGTCTCAGCGCTTGGCCTGACCCACAGCCGGCGCAGTGAGGAACAGGTCGCGCTGGACCAGTTCTCCACCCCGCCCCAACTCGCCGCCCTCGCGGTGCTGGCGTCGCAGGTTCGGCCGGGCGACCTCGTGCTGGAGCCCTCGGCCGGGACCGGATTGCTGGCCGTAGTGGCCGAAGCGTGCGGGGCGAGCCTGACGTTAAACGAGCTTGCGCCCACGCGCGCCGCGCTCCTCGACGGACTGTTCGCCAAGGCGACGCGCCGGCGGCACGATGGCCGCCATCTACCCGACCTCCTCGGGGACGCCGGGGCGTTCGACGTCGTGGTCTGCAACCCGCCGTTCTCGGATCTTCAGGCCCATCTTATCGCGTCGGTCAAGGTTCTGGCGGACGGCGGCCGGATGGCGGCGATCGTGCCCCTCACCGCCCTTGCCGACACCGATCTGAGGCGGGTGCTCGAAGGCCACGGCGTCATGGTGGCCGCCGTGGCGTTTCCCGCGCGCGCTTTCGCCAAACACGGCACCTCGGTCGAGACCGGCCTGCTGGTTATGGATCGCGGCGGGACAGCCGTCTGGGACGGCCTTCTTCACCAACCCGAGGATCTGGAGGCGACCGCCCGGATTCTCGCGAGCCTTCCGAATCGCGGCACCGCCCGCCCGCGCGTGCGGTTGACGTTGGACGCCGCCGCCTTCCTCGCGCCGCGCGACCGCGGGCTGGCCCTTCCCGCAGGCCGACTGGCCTTCCTGGCCGGAGCAACACCCCTGGCCTATGAGGCGCGGCCCTGGGCTGGAGAGGGCCGGGACGTCGGCCTCTATCAGGCGCATGCCCTGGCGCGGATCGTCCTGCCCGATCCCCGGCCTCACCCTTCACCCCTGGTCGAATCCGGGCCCATGGCCTCAGTCGCGCCGCCCGCGCCGACCTACCGGCCGGTGTTGCCGCCGGCGGTGCTCATCCAGGGCCGGATCTCCGACGCCCAAACGGAGACGGTGATCTACGCCGGCGAGGCCCATGCGGCCTTCCTGCCCGGCCGGTTCCGCCTCGGCGAAGCACCGCATGAGGTGGCGCTCGTGCGCGATGATCAAAGCGAAGCGTTCGCCTTCCGTCGGGGTTTCTTCCTCGGCGACGGCACCGGCTGCGGCAAGGGGCGGCAGATCGCCGCCATCGTCGCAGACAACATGAGCCAGGGGCGCGTGCGCGCAGTCTGGCTCTCCCGCAATGACGCCCTGCTGGAGGACGCCCGGCGCGACTGGGGCGCCATCGGCGGCGGGGCCCACGACATCGTGCCGCTGTCGAGCTGGAAGCAGGGAGACGGGGTCCGGCTGGACCGGGGTATTCTGTTCACCACCTACGCGACCCTGCGTCAGCCGGCGCGGGGCGTCCGTCCCTCCCGCCTCGACCAGATCGTCGCCTGGCTGGGCGAGGACTTCGACGGCGTCATCGCCTTCGATGAAGCCCACGCCATGGCCAACGCGGCCGGTGGCGGCAAGGGCGCGCGTGGGACCAAGAAGGCCTCGCTGCAGGGCATGGCGGGGCTGGCGCTGCAGAACCGTCTGCCGAACGCCAGGATACTTTATGTCTCGGCCACGGGCGCCACCACGGCCGAGAACCTCGCCTATGCCGCACGTCTTGGCCTGTGGGGCGGGCCCGAAGCGCCGTTCATGTCCCGCGCCGACTTCCTGGACGCCATGGACCGGGGCGGGGTCGCGGCCATGGAGCTGGTCGCACGCGAGCTCAAGGCGCTCGGGCTTTATGTGGCGCGATCGCTGTCGTTCGAGGGCGTCGAGTACGAACCCCTGGTCCATCCGCTGATGCCAGACGACGTCGGCGTATGGGACCAGTGGGCCGACGCCTTCCAGCTGATCCACGCCAATCTGGCAGAGGCGCTGAAGGCGACCGGTCTCAGCGACGACGCTGGCAAGCCGAAGAGCGCGATGGCGGCTTCCGCGGTCCACTCCGCTTTCGAGGGCGCTAAACTGCGCTTCTTCGGTCACCTTCTGGCTGGCCTGAAGGCGCCGAGCCTGATCGCGTCAATCCGCGACGACCTCGCCTCGGAGCGCTCGGCCGTGGTCCAGATTGTCTCCACAAACGAGGCGGTGATGGAGCGGCGGCTGTCCTCGATCCCGCCCGAGGAATGGAACAACCTATCCATCGACCTGACGCCGCGAGAATACGTCCTCGACTATTTGCGCGAGGCCTTTCCCGTGCATCTGATGGAGGCGGTCGAGGACGATGACGGCAATGTCACCATGGTCCCGGTCATAGACGACGGTCGTCCCGCCCTCAGTCAGGAGGCGTTGGCCCGACGCGAGGCCCTGATCGAGAAGATGGCCTTGCTGCCCGCTGTGCCGGGCGTGCTCGACGCCCTGCTGGAAGCTTTCGGGACCGACGCGGTCGCCGAGATCACGGGCCGGTCGCGCCGGGTGGTGGTGAGGGACGGTCGTCGCGTCGTGGAGCGGCGGGGCGCCTCCGCGGCCCGCGCCGAGACCGACGCTTTCATGTCGGGCCGCAAGCGGGTGCTGATCTTCTCCGACGCCGGCGGAACCGGCCGCAGCTACCATGCCGACCTGTCGGCTCCGAACCAGCAGCGGCGGGTCCACTATCTGGTCGAACCGGGCTGGCGGGCCGACGCCGCCATCCAGGGCCTTGGCCGCTCCCACCGGACGCATCAGGCATCCGCGCCCCTGTTCCGGCCCGTCACCACCGACATCCAGGGCGAGAAGCGGTTCACCTCGACGATCGCGCGCCGGCTGGACTCTCTGGGCGCGCTCACGCGCGGCGAACGGCGCACCGCCGGAGCCGGCCTGTTCCGCGCCGAGGACAATCTGGAGAGCCCTTGGGCGCGCCGGGCATTGCTGGTCTTCTACGGCGCACTGGCCTTCGGGGAGCTGGACTCGACGACGCTTGAGACCTTCGTGGCCAAGACGAGCTTGAAGCTGCTCGACGACGACGGCGGCCTCAAACCCTCCGACGACCTGCCGCCGATCCATACCTTCCTGAACCGGCTTCTGGCGCTGCGCATCGCCGACCAGAACGCCTTGTTCGCGGACTTCGACCGCATCCTGTCCGGCATCCTCGATCGAGCCGCCGCCTCCGGTGAACTGGACCGCGGGCTGGAGGACATCGAGGCCGAGGAACTGGAGGTCACGGATCAGGAAGTGATCCGGACCGATGTCTCGACCGGCGCCGAGACGGCTCTGGTGACCTTCTCGCTCAAGGTAAGGCGCGAGATCCTCGTCGCCGACGCCGCCCTGACTTGGGCGAAGGATGTCGCCCACCAGCTGGTCGTCAACGAGAAGTCGGGCCGCGCCGCGATTGCGGAACTCGGCTTGACCACCTCGACGGACGAGAACCGCCTGATCACCGCCGTGCGGCTGGTTCGGCCCGACGATCGCCAGACGATGGCCGAGAAGACGTTCGAGGAGTCGGCGTGGAAGCCAGCGGAGGTTTCGACCTGGCGGCGGGTCTGGGACCAAGAGGTCGCCGGGACCGACCCTTGGCGGACGCGCGAACTGACGCTTGCCACGGGATTGCTGTTGCCGATTTGGGGCCGGTTGCCGGCGCGGGGTTGCTCGGTTCGCCGGGTCCGGGCGCCGGACGGACGCCGCTGGCTGGGGCGGGTTCTGGACCAGGTTCAGGCTCGAACTCTGAAGACGAGCCTGGGTCTGACCGACGTCGCCGAGGTTTGGGCGGACGGCGCGAGAACCGCCGCCACGATCCTCGACCGCAACGTCCAGCTATCGCTGGAGGGCGGGCTGTGGCTGAAGCGGTCCCGCGTTATGGACCGCTGGCGCATCGAGGTGGTGGGAGGCCGGACGGATCGCGACGCCCTGGTCGTCTCGGGCTGTTTCGTGGAGATCATCGCCTACACGCCTCGGGTCTTCGTCCCGGTTGAGCGGCCGACCGTGTTGGAGGCGGTGCTGCGCCGCCATCCGGTTCAGACCGTCCTCGACGGGCAGGCCGCCTGAGCGGGTCAGACCGGCGTCGCCTTCGGCGGGGACCGGGACGGGTTCAGAAGGGGGACGCCGCGACCCGTCACATCCTTGATATTGGCGGTGACGAGCGTCAGACCGTGGACCAGCGCGGTCGCGGCCAGGGCGGTATCCTCCTCGTCGCCGTCGCGCTCGGCCAGCATCCGGCCCCAGACGGCGGCCACGGCTTCGTCGATGGGCAGGATGCGGCCCGCATAGGCGGCGATGACCGCGTCCACGCCCTGTGTGATCGCCGCGGCGGCAGGATGGTCAGCGGCTGTCGCCCGCTCCGCTCCGTATCGCAACTCGCGGACAGTCATGGCGCTGATGCAGAGCTCGTGGTCATCGACCGACCGGAGCCAGGCCAGGATGTTGGCGGACGGTTTGGGCTTGCTGCTCTGGCTGACGACGTTGGTGTCAAGCAGATAGATCATCCCCTCGGCCGCATGAATGGCTCGAGCCCGCCAAGGTCGGCTCCCTGCATCGCGCGCTTCGCCGACGTCGCCGGGTAAGGGCGACCGGATTTGGGATGGGCGCGCGCATAAGCGGTCGCCGCCTTGATCTTGGCGAGCGACAGCGACGGGTAGTCCTCGAGGATCTCCTCATCGGTGGCTCCGCCTGCCGAGAGCGCCGCTAGGCGGTGGACCTCGATGTCGGTGCCTCTTACGACGGGAGCGCCGTGTTTGATCTCGATGGCGCGATCCACAGCCTCCAGCGCCTTCAGGCGTTGCGCGACATTTGTCCGATGCCGCTTCAACTGCACGATGAGCGGCCCGACAGAAACACTGGCGGACTGCGGAGACTCCTTGATCACGGCGACATACAGGTCGTCGAGCGCGGAAGGCGTCAGGGTGTGGCGATAGGTGGCCACCATGTCGAGATAGACGAGATCGGTCAGGCCGACGCATCGCACAGCGCGCTTGGCCGGACCTGAGGCCTCTGGCTTGAGTGGTCGGCGGTTGACGTCGCGTTTGATCGCGTCGAGCGGTTGATCAAGGACGAACGCCGCTTCGGGCAGAGTCCACTGGGGATCGGGCATCGAACAAGCCTCCTAATATGATCCAATATAGGATCACATTGTGGGTTCGGCAATGTCGGTGAGGCCCAGGATCGCGTGCGCGACCGAACACCGTCCAAAGGAGCGGAGGAAGGGAGTTTCCGGGTGAAGCGGGATTGGGGAGATCGGCTCCCCGACGGCTTCGGATATCCAGGAGACTGACATGCAAAACGTGATGTTCACCGGCCGATTGGCGGCCGACCCCCAGATCACCGACGACTTCGGCAAGGCGGTGTTTCGCCTGCTTGAAAGCCGCGGCGTCGACAACGCCGGCAAGGATCGGCTGGTCGGCGTCAACTGCGTGAGCTGGTCCAAAGGCCTCAACGAGAAGGTCATAGCCCGGGGCCTCGCGCAGGGGTGTGAGGCCGTGGTCATCGGCGCTTTCATCGACACCGCCTACGCGGCCAAGAACGGGACCGAGCGGACGGCCAAGGAACTGGTCATCAACCGGCTCACCGTCCTCGACTGGGCCGAGGAACGCGACATCCAGGACAGCAGCGCCGACCGCGCCGCCGCCTGATCCCTCATCAACATTCAATTCTCAGGAGACTGACCATGCAAACCGTGATCATCGAAGGCTATCTGACGGCCAACCCCTCCGTCCTCTCGGCTCAAGGCTCGGGCAAGAAGCGGGCAAGCTTCCGCGTGCTCGAGACTACCCGTTTCCGCAAGGCCGACGGCACGCCCGGCGAACGCACGACCGGCTTCAACTGCATCTGCTTCAACGAGGCGACGGCCGAGAAATACATCGGCCCGTTCGCCCGCAAAGGCAGCCGCGTCGTGATCCAGGGTCATGTCGAGAACGACACCTGGACCGGCAAGGACGGTGTCGAACACTACGACATGCGCGTGATCGTCGGGGATATCCGACTGAAGAACCGGCGCGAAGCTTCCGATGGCGCCGCCGAGGACGAGGGCGACTCCGGTCGCCAGGTCCAGGAGCCGGCCAGTGGCTACGACCTAAACGACGACATCCCGTTCTAGACAGCGGGCGAATGAGAGCGGCCCGGCGCGCGAGCGTCGGGCCGTTTCCTTTGGGGAGGGAGGGAAAGGCAGGGCGGCGCAGGGCGAGCCGATCGGGCTCGTCAGCATCGGAGCTTCCCATGACCGCCTCTGCCTGGACCGATGACCGCATCGGTCGTCTGAAGACACTCTGGCTCGAGGGCCAGACCGCCGAGCAGATCGCCCGCGATCTCGCCAATGGCATCACGCGCAGCGCCGTGCTCGGCAAGGTCCATCGCATAGGTCTGTCGGCGGGCCGTTCCGGCCGCCCGCCCAAAGGCTCTGACGCCCGTCCGAAGCCGGTCGGCCTCTCGCCGGCCAGGTCCCTGGCGACCCGGCCGATCGACGCTCGTCCCGTAGTCGCGGCTGAACATGGCCTGGCAACAGTCCTCTCGGTGCGGCGCTGCCAGTGCCGTTGGCCTTTCGGTGAGCCCGGAGCCGCTGACTTCAGTCTGTGCGGTCAACCGGTGACCCGGGGGGCCTTCTGTGCCTTGCATGCCGCCGTCGCCTATCGGCCGGCGGCGGACACTCCCCGCACCCTCGACCGGCTGGCGCTTCTCGACTGAGATCCGTCACGCCCTTGCTGCAATCTGAGACGATCTGAACGGCGGCCTCGACGAGGTCGCCGTTTGTATTTGGCCCGGGCAGCCAAGATCGGGCCGCCCGCTTGTCGGCCTCTGGCCGATCGAGGTCCCGACGCGGCCCCGGCCGCTGAGTTGAAAGTCGCCCGTCAGATTCTGCGCTGGGACCCGCGACGACTACGCGCGCCTTGCTTCTGGCTGGAATTCCCGAAAAAAAGGCGGCGCATGTCCTCGACATGGACGCCCGCAAGCGTGACATCAGCGGCCCCGTTCAGGGGGCGATGGAGGCCTTTCTTGGCAGGCTGGCGTCCCGTCGGCTGGACCGGTTCCGCCGCAGAATAAGGCCCGTAGACAGGCCGTCCTCTCTTCAGTGAACCGTCTCCCAGCCTCGCATCGGCGTGACGTCGTGGGAGCCCTCGGTTTGCACGAGAAGCTCCACGTCGCGGCCTGAGAGATGGATTTGCCGCGTCAGCTTTAATCCGGCGTCCTCCGCATCGACACGGAAGTCATATTCACCGATCTGCCGATCGTCTTTCATGACGCGCCATCCGCCTTGGGTTCGCAGCACGGCGACGGTGATCTTCTCCATACCAGGCTCCGACGTTTGAAGGACGGGTTGATTTAGCACCGCTGGTTTCTCTCATGCCAGTGAGTGAGCATCGGACTATTGCCTGCGGCGCCCTCAGACGTTCGCAACCGCGTAGCGCCGCCGGCTCGCCGACGCCGACGGACGGGAAGAGCGTTGTCTTGTCTTCCGTATCGGCGCAACGGCGCCGAGTGGTGTCGTCGTCGCGAAGGGCGACGACGACTTACCCCCACACAACGCCCTCCGATTTTGTCACAGCACCCCGGAAGTCAACGGCTTCGCCTTATTCCCTCCACGGAGGGCAAGCGGCCCTCCGCTCCGGTGACTGCCGGGGACCCCGCTGTGGCCAAAACCGGGGTCGTTGCGCATGGGGCGCTCGACATTCTCTAGGAATGTTCCAATGACCCGTTTCAACACTTCATCCTCCGCCTTGGCCGACCTGTCCGCTTCCCTGAACGAGGGAGGTTCGCTTCCGACCGAAGACGCCCTGGTTCAACTCGGGCGCGCGCTCATGACCGAGCTGATCGACGTCATCTCTGACACCGCGCTGGAGGATTTCCAGACCATCCTGGGAGAGGCCCTGATCGGCGCCTTCCATTCGGCGGCCGGGCGGATCGAACGCGATGCGGACCGGGCGCGCGATACGATGCGATCGCTCGACCGGGACTTCGACGGATCGGAAGCGGCTGACGTCGAACTCCAGGAAGCCACGGCGAAGGCCCGAGCAGGCGATGCGGCGACGCAGGCCTGCGAACTGATCCGGGACGCGGCGTCTGAGACCTGGACGGTCGCGACCGGGGAGGTCTGGACGGCCTGGCGGGGATCGCGGCGCGGCACCCATCTGACGGCGGCCCAGCTTGAGGCGAAACAGGCGATCCGGGCGATCAAGCAGCGGAAGTCCGGGGAGGCGGATCCGGGCGGTCCGGTGATCGCCTTCCGGGGCGCGCCGACGGCCGACAGCGCGGAGGATGCCGGTCGGATCTTCGACGCTCTGAACTGGGCGAAACAGGAATGGCCGGACATGGCTCTGGCGACGACCGGGGCGAAGGGCTCCGAGAAACTCGCGATCAAATGGGCCCAGCAGAAGGGGGTGAAGCTGATCCTCGCCCGCGCGGATTTCGACACCCACGGCAAGGCGGCTCCCTTCAGGGCGAACGACGAGCTCATCGCGCTCGAGCCGGAGGTCTGCCTGACCTTGGTCCATTCGCTGGCGGGGATGAGGGAGGACCACCGGCCGTTCGGACCTGCGCTCAACCTCGGGCAGAAGGCGATGGAGTCCGGGTTGCGGCATGTGCCCATCAAGGCCCGGGCCGCCTGAGAGACTGGACCTGAAAACAACGACCCGCTCGGCTTCGGCCGGGCGGGTTTTTGTTTGTCATCCGGCGGCTCGATCCGATCGACGGCCTGTGCAGCGTGTGTATCTCGCTTCCGGTCACCAACTATGATGACTGTTGATAGGGTATGTCGGCGTGTGATTTCGATGGATGACAATCTGCAAAAAGGGTCGGAGGGCAAGATAAAAGGGTGTTTTTGACTGCGCCGGTTTCTTCTATTCTGCCCGACAGTTAGCGGCAGCTCGGAGCATCATTGACGACTTGTCTTGAGTTGTCATCCTTCGAGCCTTCGCTCCATGCTCTGGAGGACTGCGAATGCTGATCCGGGACGCGATCGAGGGGCGGGTCTCAGCCCGTTCCGAGCGGACCGTCGACGCGGTGCACGTCGGCCTTCCCCTTTCCCTCAAGACCGAGCGGATGGATGTCAAAAGCGGCATGCTCAAGCGTCTGGCGAGTTCGAGGGCCTTTACGCTGGGAAACCGGTCAGGGGTGCTCAAGGCGGCTCAGAACCGGTCAGGTCGCGCCTTTCGTCTGGACGTTCGCCAGAAGGTCATCGTCAAGGCGCTGGTCTCGCGGCACATGGGCAAGGGCGCCGATCGGGGAGCCGCGCTCGCCAAGCATGTGGCCTACCTCGGGCGAGCGGGCGCCGGGGCGGAAGGCTCGCGGCCGGAGTTTTTCGACCCTGGTCTCGATGGCGTTCAACCCGGTTTTGAAACGGAAGGGTGGAGCCAGGACCGGCATCATTTCCGGTTCATCATCTCGCCGGAACATGGCGATCGGCTCGACATGAAATCCTATGTCCGCGAGGTCATGGGCCGGGTCTCGGCGGACCTCGGAGAGCCGAACCTGAAATGGGTGGCGACCTGCCATTTCGACACCGATCAACCTCACGCCCATGTGCTGGTCCGGGGTCGGCGCGAGGACGGGCGAGACCTCGTCATTCCGCGCGACTACATCGGCTATGGGTTTCGCGCGCGGGCGCAGGAAGTGGCGCAGGAGCGGCTTGGCGATCTCTCGCGGGTGGAGGCTGAGCGGCGCATCTGGAAGGAGACGGAGGCCGACCGCTTTACCGGTTTCGACCGGCGGCTGATCGCCGAGGCGGACAAGAACGGGATGGTCGATGACGGGGTCGGATCAACCGACGCCTGGGCGGCTCTGACGCGCGGGCGGCTGAGACATCTGGAACGGCTAGGGCTCGCGGGGCGGTCCGGGCGGCGGTATCGGCTCGACGGCGAGATGGAGACGAAACTGCGCACGCTCCAAGTGCGGCGGGACATCATCCGCACCCTCAATCAGCGTCGGCTGGAGGGCGCGAGGGATGTACGGGTTCTCGGCAGGGAGCCGGTGCGAGGTGTGGTCGTGAAAACGGGGTTTCATGATGAGGCAGGGGCTTCGCCGTGGGCGGTAGTGCGCGACGGATCGGGTGTGGAACACTACGCCAGGCTTCGGATGGGGTACGCCGGCGTCAAGATCGATCAGACGGTAGTGCTCGTTCCCTCGACTAACGGTCTGGCGCAACTGGTCACCGGCAGGGGCGCGAACCTCAGTCGGTGACTCGCCCCGGTTACCGGCGGAGCGCGCCATCCGGAGACAGGCAGACCGCTGCCGTGGGATAGGATTTGCCGAGGGTATGGAAGTCGTGGTCGCACGGACGAAGCACCCTCAAAATACGTTCCGGAGCCAATGGCTCGATCACGTGCAGGTCCCGTCCATTCTCTGTAACGCCACAGCCCTGGCGAGCAAGCCACCCACCTTCAATCGCCTCCACGACGAGGCCTCGCCGCCAGTCGGGGAGAAGATCGAATGGCAGCGCAATCTCGAGGACCGCGGGCTCGCCGATAAGCGCCAGCCGTTGGCCGAGGGGCGTTCCTGCGCGTGGGCGCGCCAACGCCTCGCCACCCCAGGATGCGAGGAGGCTGCACACATAGTCCTCCTCGGGGTGCCGAGGCGTGGAGGTCATGAAGACAGCCCCGTCCTTGACACCGAAGGAGTCCGTGTTCAGCTCTCAACATGCCGTCAGGCTCGCGACATCGTCGCTCGTCAGGTCGCCGGCATCCTGCCGCGTGCGTAGGCGCATATTGCGACGATGCTGACTCGTGGGCCACAGGCCTTCGCGCATCAGTAATTCCACCTCATCGGCGCAGAGACGCCCGTAGTGCCAGGCTCGGATGGTTACTCCCGCCATGGTGCGAGCGATCACGTCGAGCCCGAGCCGACGTGGCTCGTCCGTGGGGTCCGGCTCATAGCGATTCTGGGTGACGTTTAGCGTGTGGGCCACGAAAGCGCCGTCTACAGCACGGAGTGCTTCGATCACCGGTTCCGGAAAGGATGCGACATCCCAGACATCCATTACTCTCTCAGACGACATTCCCCCTCCTGTCGAGGAGGGGGAACAAAGTCCAGTTCGTTAACGTGAGCGACTGACCAGCCAGGATTCAGAGGGCGTGTGCCCTTCGCCAACCGCCTCGCGGTGATAGCTCGCAAGGCTCTCGATCGCCCGATGCATGGCGTAAGACGCGTCATCGTCAATGTCACGACTCGGGTAGTAAGGGCCTGCTTGGACCGGCGTGTGGATCGCATGTGAGCGGTCGAACCGGAACCACCCGCCCGGCAGAGGGCGCAGCTGAATGTCAACGATCTCGTGGATGCCTGGCAGTTGGAACTGGATGTGATCCTTCCTGAAGACGATGGGATGCAGTTGATCGAAGACGTCTTCGACGTACCGGTCTTCGCGGGGAAGCTCGGGGAAGTTGAACGTGATTTCAGAAGCTCCATGCAGTTCGCTGACCCGATCCGAAAACGCTTCCTGATCAAACGGCCGATACTGACCGTCGTCATCGTTCATCCAGGCTTGAAGGGCTGCGGCCGTTCCAAAGCCGAAGCCCCTCGCAATGGCCTCGGTAAGATGGCTCGAACGCACGTCCTGCTGGCCAGCGAGCGACCGCTTCAAAGATTTGAGATTAGAATGACTCAGATAGAAAACGCGCATTGTCGGTACCTCAGCAAATGGTCGAAGTTCGCCGATTACGCATCGACCTCTGTTGAGGATCGACAGGAGGTGCTTGATCTATCTGCCCGCTTTGACCCGGCGACAGGTCCGGCGAGACGGCCGTGAAACTCTTATAGCACAGCCTCGTGCGCATTGTCATTCATTGAAAGTCGATCGCGGGTGTGGCTGCTTCAGATCGGCGTAAGCCCAGGTTCTAGACCCGCCGTGATCTGACGAAACGTGCAGTTGCCGGGATGCGGGCAGAGATCCGTTGGGTCCTTGCAGGGCCAGCCCTAACTTGGGCCTATGCCTCCTGAGCAAATGCTCAGCCCTCAGCGTCGACTGTCTATGCCAGCAGGCATGCTCATGACCGCATTGCGCAAGGCGGTACCCCGACGAAGGTATCGGCCTAGACCCAGTTGGCGTAGCGCGTTTCCGCCTCAGGAATCTTGGCGAGGGAGGGCTTCGCCTTCGAGAGGAGGATGCGTGCGGCCAAGGTCTCCAGCCGGGTGGCAGCCTTGTCCTTCCATCCGTTCTTTATGGCCCAAGAGCGAATATCGGCAGGCGCGGCCTTGTGCCCCTTATTGCGCAGGATGCGGAAGGTTTGCTCGGCTAAGGCGTCGTCGGATGCGTGTAAGACTTCGGGTCCGAGATTGACTGATCGGCTCAGTGTCTTGAGGGCTTTCTCGACCTTGGGGTCTGCGATGAGGATGACTGGCGCGACCGCAGCCTGACCGTGCACCTGTGGCGTCCATCGCTTCGTCCAGCGGGAAACGGAGTCTGCCCAGCTCGGCACGACCACCACGCCCTCAACATTGGCTAGACCATCCACTTTATCGAGAGCCTGGTCGTCCGCGTAGTAGGCGATAACGACGACTTTCTCAGCGCCCGTCCGGAGCTGGGCGACAGCTTCCGCCAATAGAGTCACACCGCGGGGGAGGGTTACGCTCTGGCCCTCGGCGAGCGCCTTGGTGAACATTGCACCGAGGTGGCCCGCGATAGTCATGGACTTCATCTGGGCGCGGCTCGGGACCGCAAGGATAATCCGATGGGCATCCGTCTCTCCGGGGTCGCACAGATCGAGCCCATAGCTGAGCGCCTCGATCCAGGTGTTTGGATCATGAGGGTCGAGCGGGACGAGAATCCGGGGAATCTGGGGCAATCGCGATCCTGCTGTTCGGTGGGGGTCGGCTACCTTAGCCGATTGATCAGTCGGTTCGACCGGCCTGATCACGCAGGTCGGCTAACCGTTTCTGGCACGCCGCATCGATCAGGCCTCGCAGAATCCCGATCCGTTCAACGAGATATGCCAGCTCTTCGTCGGTGATCTTGAAATGCTTCGAATATCGACCCTTCACATAGGCGGCGCGAAGGAGCTCGAAACTGCGCCGCTGGAGCTTGGTCTCGTGAGGCCAAGCCTGCGCCAGACCAGGCACGAGGGGCTCCGTCAGCCGGCGCAGATTGGTCAGTTTGTGGGACTTCGGTGAATAGCCGGTGAGGACGAGCAACAGTCCGGCGTAGAGGGTTTCGACAGCCTGGTGCAGGAGGAAAGCCGCTTTTCGTGTGTAGCTCCGAGAGCGTGAAACATCTGCTAGGTCGATGAACTCGTCGGCGCTCTCGGTGGCTTCTTCGTAGGTGTCTTCTGCCTCCTGCAATGCCGTTTCCGGCGAGAGCACCATAGACTCGACAAAGTCCACCCCGGGCGTGTTCAGCAGGGTCACGCCGTCGCGGACGATGTCGATGAAAAATGATCGACCGTGCTCCAGCTTGTAGTTCACGTCATCAAGACTGTGGACGATAACGCTGACCGGGGTGCGCAACATTTGGCCGGAGGTGATGTCAGCCAGAAGCCGTTTTTCTGAGTCCTCCCAGAATTCGAAATCCGTCAGGTCCTCATGGTCGACGACGACGAGTAGGTCGAAATCCGAAAAATACCGCCCGACCGGGTCGTGAACCCAGTCGCCGCGCGCGTAGCTGCCGAACAGGATGATCTTGAGGATGCGTCCGTCGCGCAGGCGCTGCGCCTTGCGCGTGGAGGTCGCGACGGCAAACTCTTCCCGCAGGATGGCCACGGCGTGGTCCAGCTCCCGGCGTTTCGCAGGCGTCAATGACTTCAGAGGTTTCTTCATCGGTCCGAGTCTCTCTGATTGGCGGGCAGTCGGCAAGGAAAAGCACGGCTTGCGTGTTGTCTTGGGCGTTTTCGCGGGATGGGGAATCTGCCAGAATGAAGCTCAGCGGGTAGACGTGAATAGAGGTCGGTCTTCGGTCCGGGGAACGCGTGCTTCGGCAGGCGTTAGGATGCGGCCGCCCTTCAATCAGCGCGCCTCTTTGTCGGAGGATTCCAATGCCCGCGCCCCATTCCCTGCTTGCGGGAGTTGCGACGACGTTGCGAGCAGACCCGGGCGCCCGTCGGTGAACCTCAACAGGAAATTGCGCCGACGGCGCCATGCCCTCGGAGCCTGCGATGGAGTATCCGCGCCCGTGACCCCGGTGGATGAAGCTCTGGAAGAGCTCATCCTCGTCAGCGGGTTCTCGAACGATGTCTCCATGGTCTTGACTGGATCGGCGACGGACCGCGCTTGCGAACTGGCGTCTATGGTGCACGCCAAGGCCTGCGCCCATGGTCGGTCGATCGGCTTCGTGTGTCGATCCAACATGTTCGATCATTCTGCGGTGCTGGGCCTCGCGCGCATGATCGTCGAATGCCTGTCGATGTATGCCTACCTGGTCGAACGGGTGAACGAGGAGGACTGGGCCTTCCGCTATGCCGTGCTGCGACTTCACGACACGGTCTCCAGAATCAAGCTGCTTCGCGCCTGGCCCGCATCCGCGGGCACCGCTGACCTGAAGGCGGGTCGCGAAGACCTGATTATGGAAATTCGGTCACATCCGGCTTTCGCGGGCTTCGATGGTGAACAACAGAAGCGCCTCGTGTCAGGCGAAACGATCTTCATCGGCGGTATGCGCAAGTCTGCAGCCCTTGCGGGCTGGAATCCTGATGTTTTCACTGCGCTCTACGGGTACTTCTCAGCCCACCTCCACGCGGCCCCGATGAGCTTCTTCCGCATGGACGATCATCGGGTGGACTATTTCTTTCCCAATGACGCGCAAAAGCAGATCGCCTCCGTCGGTATCGCGACCGCCGCCGCTGCACTGAGACGTCTGTCGCTCCTTCATCTGGGCGATCTCGATTACAGCGGTCACCCTACGCTGTCGGCTGTCATCCCAGCCATGAGGGACGCAGATGCGGCGTCCGAAGTCTTTGGCTAATCCGGATGTCTCCGCGCCAGTTCCCAATGGCCCGCTGCCGCGATAGGGTGCCGAGCGGGCGCCGGTCTATAGGCGCATGTCCATTGTCCGCAGGGACCGGCGAAAGCCTGTAGCGGTCGGACACTCTCTGAAATTTCCGGGCCTTGTGTCGCAAGGTTCCAACGCCCGCCCCTTTCCACCTTTCCGGGTCTTGCGGACCTAAATCAAATCAGCCACGATTCCGATGTCGGCCTTGGCCGATAGGGGCGTGGAATCCCCTGCGACATTCTAGCTGATCATGACGACGACGGTTTCGAGCTGTCCGCCGTCCTGTCTGGACGCGTCGATAACGTCGTCCGACGACCCCTCACGGGCGCAGGTATTTCCATGTGCGACTCTCAGCGCCCCTTCATCTGGATGGAGGCGGTTGCGTGTCGGAAGCCAAGACCGTGGGAGACGAGAACAGCGGCCGGTCCCGCCGGCACGCCCGACTGGAAGCCTTCTATCGCCGCTACTCACCTTGGCTTGTCGCGCGACTTCGTCGCCGGTTCGGCGCGGACACTGAGGATCTGGTCCAGGAAATCTGGCTACGAGTGGCAGCGATCGAGGCGGATCTGGACATCCGTCACCCCCGGGCATTCCTGTTGAAGGTCGCCTTTAACATCGGTCTCAGCGGGGATCGTCAGCATCGGCGGCGGCGGCAGATACTCGACAGCGCCGCTCCGTTGGGAACAATGGCCCTGGAGCCCACCCAGAACGCGGCGGTGCAGATTCAGGAAATCGTGCTCGCCTTGCCACAACCTCTCCGGGATGTCTTTGTGTTATCTAGATTTGGCGGTTTGACGAACAACCAGATCGCCGAGCAACTGGACATCAGTCCGAAGACCGTCGAATGGCGCATGACCAAGGCCTTGGCTCAATGCGCCGCAGAGCTTCGGCGCTAGGGAATGGGGCGTATCATGGGCAACCCGAAAGCACGGGTTGAAACTCCGGACCAGGAAGCGGCCGAGTGGCACGAACGCCTCGGCGCGCGCAGCGTCACGACAGAGACGATCCGGGAGTTTTTCGACTGGCGGAAATCTCCGGCCAACGCGGACGCGTATCGTCGGGTCGAGCTGATCTGGACGGAAAGCCGGAAGCTCGCCGGTCGGCCGGAGATTACCGAGGCGCTCAACGACGCCATGTCGCGTCGACTCCGCAAGACGTCAGAGGATCGATCGACCAGAAGACTGCTGGGCTTGGCCGCCCTCGGCGCAGCTGCGGCACTCGTGATCGGCGGATGGACGTGGTGGCAGGGGCGATCCACCTTCACGACCGGCGTGGGCGAGCAATGGGTCGTACAGTTGGCGGACGGGTCGTCGGTTCGCCTCGACACAGATTCCCGGATGAGGGTCAGGTTCAGCGACGGCCAGCGTCTCGTCGATCTTGAACGCGGACAGGCGATGTTTTCCGTGGCCCATGACGGTCAGCGACCATTTGTCGTCGCGGCGGGCGACGCGCGCGTGACGGCCATAGGGACGGTGTTCGACGTCCAGCGGCAAGGCTCCGGCGTCAGCGTCACTCTGGTCAGCGGCGCGGTGGATGTGACCCGTTTGTCCGGGCCGGAAAGGCCGTTACGACTTGCGGCGGGCCAGGAGGCGCGAGTGACCCCGGCCGGCACAGCCAGTCGCTCGGTTGATTTGCCCACGGCCACCAGTTGGACCGAGGGACGGATCGTGTTCCGAGACACGCCGATGAACGAAGCGGTTGCCGAGGTGAACCGGTACCTCACTGCAAAGGTTGTTCTGGAGGCGAAGGATCTTGCGACAGTGCCGGTCAACGGCGTGTTCAAGACGGGGGATCGTGACGCCTTTGTCGCAGCGGCGTCGGGCGTTTTCGGTCTGGAGCCGTCGGCCGGGCCGGACGGCTCGATCCGATTGTCGGAACGCGGAAAATAAATCCGTCGAGGCTCCGGGGTCGCCCGGGGCCTCGATCACCTCCTCTTCGACGTCGCGTGGCGTCGAGGGGAGCCCTGAATATGAGTCGCTTGAGTCTATTGTCCTGCAGCGCGATCGTCGCCTGCGCCGTATCCATCAGCGCGACGGCCTGCGCTCAGGATGCGCGTGAGTTCAACATTCCGGCGGGTCCGCTGCGCGACGCGCTGAATTTGTTCGCGACCCAGTCCGATAGGCAAATCTTCTTCTCCGGTGATTTGGTCGTGGGCCTTCGGACGGAGGGACTGAGCGGGCGATTTACGGCGCAGGACGCGCTCGCAAGGCTTCTGTCCGGGACTGGTCTGAGCCCGTCCGAGGTCCGCCCCGGCGTCATCTTCCTGAGGCGCGCCGACACGGCCGGCCCGCGCGCGGAGGTCACCACCCAGGTCGAGGACATCATCGTCACCGGCTCCTTGCTCAAGTCGTCCGGGCCGATGTCTTCGCCGGTGGTGATGCTTGACCGCGACGCCTTGGACGCTCGCGGGTTCGCAACAGTGGCGGAGGCGGTGACGGCTCTACCTCAAAACTACGCAGGTTCGGCGACGCCCGGCGTGCAACTCGCGAACTCCGACACTCAAGGCTCGAACAGGGTGGCCGCCACGGGGGTGAACCTGCGCGGTCTGGGGCCGGCATCCACGCTCGTGCTAGTGAACGGCAGGCGGATGGCAGGAACCGGCTTCCGGGGCGACTTCTCCGACATCTCCGCCATGCCCTCCGCGGCGGTCGAGCGCGTCGATGTCCTGCTCGACGGCGCCTCGGCCCTCTATGGCGCGGACGCAGTCGCCGGCGTCGTGAACGTCATCATGCGCCGGTCGTTCGACGGATTAGAGACCCGCCTGCGGGCGTCCGCAGCCGAAGGCGGGGCGGAAGATCTCGTCGGCTCCGTCGTCGGCGGTCGCTCCTGGTCTTCCGGATCGGCTTACCTTGCTTATGAGGTTCAGACGATCAATGCGCTGAACTCGCAGGACCGGCCCTATACCGCCGACGGCGATCTGCGGCCCTTTGGGGGAACGGATCGCCGCCTCACCTTCTCGGCTCCGGGTAACCTGGTCGTCTTCAACCCCGCCACCGCCTCCTATATCTCCCAGTTCGCCATCCGACCGAATGCGTCAGGCTCAGCGCAAAGCGCGGCGGACTTCGTCGCCGGCTCCGCGAACCTGCAAGCGCCCTCATTGGGCGCCGATCTTCTGCCTGGGGTCGAACGTCAGGCGGCCTATGGCGCGGTGCGCCAACAGATCGGCGACCGGCTCGAGCTGACGGCCGATGCGCGGTACAACAAGCGGAACATCGAATACGCCGGGCCCGCAAGCATCGGCCTTATGACGGTCACGGCCTCCAACCCGTTCTTCATCTCTCCGACGGGCGCGGCGTCCCAGATGGTCGGATACTCGTTCGTCCGGGACCTGGGGAATCCGCGTCAGTCTCTGGGGTCGGAAAGCTTCGGTGTCACGGCCGGGGCGAGCTACGATCTCGGCGCGCGATGGTCACTTGAGGGGTACGTCTCGTTCGCCGGCGAGAAAGGGTCCGTTCGGGTTCCGGAACGGGTCAACACTCGGTTCCTGAACGAGGCGCTCGGCGTCACTCCGGACGATGCAGCCACCGCCTACAGCGCCGCCCGCGATGGGTATTTCAATCCCTACGGCACAGGCACGGCGAATTCCGCGACCGTGCTGGACTTCATTTCGAGCGGGTTTTCGGAAACAAGCGACCGCAGCCGGGCGTCGTCCGCCAATCTTCTGGTGCAGGGGCCGATCTTCGCCTTGCCGGGCGGCGACGTTCAGCTCGCCGTCGGCGCCCAGGCGCGGCGCGAGACGTTCCAGGCCAGCAGCACGACCTTCTCCTCCACGCCGGCGCCGGTCTCCACCTCCACGCCGGAGAGGGCGCGCAATATCGAGGCCGTCTTCGCCGAGGCCCGCATCCCGATCGTCGGCGCCGACAATGCGAGGCCTGGTGTACGCAGCCTCGAACTGTCGCTGGCGGGACGGTTCGAGGACTACAGCGACTTCGGGACGACCACCAATCCCAAGGTCGGGATCACCTGGTCTCCCGTCGACGGTCTGGCCCTGCGCAGTTCCTGGGGGACGTCCTTTCGCGCGGCCTCCCTGCCGCAGATCCACGACAATCCAGCGATCTCGGCCACCTTCTTCGCGCGCGCCGACGGAAGCCGAGCCTTGGCCCTGCAGCTGGGCGGCGGCAATCCGGACCTCAAACCCGAGACGGCCGAGACCTTCACGATCGGGGCGGACTTTCGCCGTCGCAACCGACTGACGCTCAGCGCCAACTATTTCGACACCCGCTTCACCGACCGGATCGCCCGGCCCGTAGCGGAGAACCTGTCCGGGGTGCTGACCGATCCGAACCTCGTGAATTTCGTCACCCTCGTCCGTCCGACCGACAACGCGGCGGACCTCGCCCTCGTCCAGAGCTATCTGAGCCGGCCAGAGTTCACAGCCGGCGGCCTGTATCCCGCCACCAACTACGCGGCCATCGTCGACGCGCGTTGGGTGAACACCGGGGCGGTCCGCGTCAGGGGGTTCGACCTCTCAGGGCGGGTTCCGACCGTGCTGGGCCTGGCGAATCTCTCGATTGACGGCTCGGCCTCCTACATTCTCGAATACGAGACCCGGAGCACCCCCACCGCCCCGGTCCGGGAGGTGTCGGGATTGATCGGCTTTCCCGTCAAGTTCCGCTCGAGGCTCGGCGCGACCTGGACCGACGGCGCGTTCGCCGCCAGCCTCCACTGGAACCATGTCGACGCCTATGAGGACCGGGCCGGCGTTCGCATCGACGCCTGGGACACCGCCGACGCCCAGGCGAGCTGGAACCCAGAGACGGGAGCTCTGGCGGGCCTGAGGATCAGCCTGACGGTCCAGAACCTTCTCGATGAGGACCCGCCGTTCTACGACGCCGCGAGCGGGTTCGGCTTCGATCCGGGTCAGGGCAGTCTTCTGGGAAGGGTCGTGGCACTTCAGCTCGTCAAGCGCTGGTAGGCCGGTCCCATGGTCCGGACCCTGTCCGCCCTGGCCGGGGCGTTGCTCGCGCTCATCTGCTTCGTCACGCCCGTGTTCCCGCAGGATCGGGGCGTCACGGTCGAGGATGTCGTCGGACTGGAGGCCTTTGGCCGCGCGGCGATCTCGCCCGACGGGCGCTGGGCCATCTATGAGAAACGGGGTCCCTACGACAGCGCGACGCGGTTCGATCTGGGCCAGCGTGCGTCCTGGACGGTCACCGACCTTTGGCTCGTGGATCTGCGGCGCCCGAACGCCGCGTCCGAGCGGCTTCTCCCAGGCGGAGGACCCGGTCTTCTACGCGGGTCCTGGTCGCCGTCGGGCGCTCGCGTCCTGATCTACCGCTTCACCGGCGCCCGGCTTGAGGTCGGCATCGTCACGATGGCCGATCGGTCCGTACTATGGACGGGGCTGACGCCGGAGATGCCGCAGATGGGGGCGGTCGCCGAATGGCGCGGCGATAACGAGGTCGTCGTCATGGCCCGTCGCGACGGCGACCTGCCTTGGCTCCTGCGCTACTACAACGCCAGTCAGACCCGGACCGCGCAGGCCTGGGCGCGAACGGCGTCGGGTCAGGCCCCGTCACGTACGGTCGTCGACACGGCGAACCGCCTGCCCATGGCCGAGGGCGCCGGCAGCCTGCAGACCCTAGTTCTGGTCGACGCCACGACGGGCAAGGGGCGACCTTTGTTTGAAGGCGTCATCGTGGATTTCGCCCTCTCCCCCGACGGCGGCCGGGTCGCCGTGATCGAGGGGGTCGCTCCTCGGCCGCTGCCCACTGATGAGATGTCCCAGTCGGAGGTTCCCTGGGTCCAGCGACTTGTGCTCATCGACCCGCAACGGGTCGTGCGGATTACTCCGGACGCAGACTTCGAAGTAGCCCCGCACCTGTTGCGGTGGTCGCCGCAGGGCGACTCCGTGCTGGTCTGGGGCCGGGCGAGCGGAAAGTCATGGGGCACCGGCGATCTCCGAACAGTCAACCGGAACGGCGCGGTGACTACCGTGGATCGCCACGGGCTGGATCCGACCCCCGGCCGGGCGATCGACCTCGTGACGGGCGTCCGCGCCGACTGGCTGGGGTCCATCCCCATCCTGTTCGCCAGTCAGCCGGGGAGCGGTCGTCGGGACTGGTATGCGCTTCCGCGACACGGCGACGCCCGGTCGCTGACATCGACGATGGCGGCCCCGCCGGATCAGATCTCAACCCTCGGCGGCGACGCCTTGCGAGTCATCGCCGATGGCGCCGCCTGGCGCGTCACCCGGTCTGGCGCCCGGAGAGAGACGCCGGCCAACGGGGGGCTGAAGGCCGTCACGCCTTATGACGTCGAGGCCCCTTTCAGGCTGCGGGTCAACGCTGCGCCGCGCCAGACTTGGATGACGGCCCTGACGACAACCGGCGGCGTCGAAATCCTCACCGACGCCAGGATCCAGACGCTCGGGGTCGGAGGCGGCGAACCCCTCGATCTGCTGGCGAGCTCGCACTCCGCCGCGCTCGTGCTAGAGCGCACCGGAGTGTCGGAAGCGCTCTTGCTTCTCACGCCGGGTGAGGCGCGCACGCTCGACCGCGTCAACGTCGGTCTCAGGGAAGTCGCCCTGCCCACGCCGACACCGATCGACCATCTCGATGCGTCCGGCCGCCCGACGCGAAGCTGGCTGTTCCGGCCGCCTTTGGGATCCGGCCAGAAGATCAGGGGGATCATCGTGTCCCTCTATCCCGGGTCGGCCAGTCGCGGCGCCTGGTCCGGTCCCCTCGGTCTGATCTATGGCGTCAGACCGGCCATACTCGTCGGAGACGGCTATGCCGTCCTCAGCGCCTCGATCCCAGGAAGCGAGTACGGCGATGATCCAGCGGACTACTTCACCCGCAGCGTCGATCTGGCGTTCGAGGCCGCAGTCGCGGCCCATCCGGAACTCCCAGCCGACCGGGCCGCGATTTTCGGGCACAGTTTCGGAGGGTATGCGGCGCTCGCGGTCGCCACGCGATCGAGCCGATACCGATCCTACATCGCCTGGGCGGCGACCACGGACATGTTCGGGGCTTGGGGAGAGTTCACCCCGGCCAACCGGGCCGCACCCGAAGAAGGATTCATGATGCTCAATCAGCAGGGGTGGGTCGAAACCGGCCAGGGTGGGCTCGGCGAGTCGCCGTTCGAGGCCAGCCAACGCTATGCGAAAGCAAGTCCCTGGCTCGCGGCGGACCAAATCCACAGTCCCGTCCTGCTGATGACCGCCGATATGGATTTCGTCACGACATCGCAGTCGGAACGGATGTTCAGCGCCTTAAGCCGGCTGGGCGGTCGGGCCCGCCTCGTCACCTACTGGGGCGAGGAGCATTTCAACTGGAGCCCGGCTAACATCCGTGACCTCTACGGGCAGATCTTCGACTGGCTCGAGACGACGCTCGCTGCGGAAGACGTTACCGGGACGAAGCCCCGAACCTCCGGGTCCACACCCTGAGCCAGCCTTCGAAGGCGGCCGCGCGGATGATCGCGCCGAACTGGCCCTTCCACATCAGCGCTTCTTCAGTGAGGGCCGCCTCCGTTCGGGCGCGATCAATCAGACCGGACGCCGCGAGCCTTCCGTCGAGAAGCCAGGGACGGAGGACGTCGAGGCTGGAAAGCACCATCCGGCCATAGATGCGGGTCATGTCACCCTTGGACCGGCGCTCGGCGATCAGCGCGGGGAGTCGGTCCGCGAACGCCCGGCGGACCAGACCGCGGTCGCGCCCGCCGATCGTCAGCAAGGCGGTCGGGATCGCCAGACAGGCCTCGATGACGGGCTGGGCGCAGAACGGGTGCCGGACGTCGATTGTTTCCGTCAGGAGGGACGGACCGTGACGCGACACGCTGTCAATCACGCCGGCGATCTGTCGGATCTTGGCAGGACCGAATGCCTCGCTGCCGGCGAGCCAGGGATGGGACAGCGTTGGAGCTTCTTCCCGGCTTGGGAGCAGGGTGTCGTCACGCAACAGACTGAACCCCTGTTGTCGGGTATCCCGCCGGGCGCGCTGGATCATCGTCCAGACCGAGACCTCGTTTCGAGCGGCGAGCCGAGCGGCATCCTTTGATAGAAGCGCGCGCCATCCTCTCGCTTTCCAGAGGTCGGTAAAAACATCGGGGCTGGCGTTCTGAAGGAAGATGGAGTCTCCGCCCTTGCCCGTCATCAGGGCCGAGGCGCCGGCCTCGGCGACGCGTCGCGCCCACTCCAGGTCATGATGAACGTCGAGCGCATTTAATCCTGGACGAAAGTCCCCCGAAATCTGCTCGAGGAGCGGCTCGGTCAGACTGCCTGTAGCGTGCGGCGCGAACGTCGGCGATATCCCCAGTGTCTGGGCCAGCGCGTGCACGTAGACCCGCTCATCGGCCTCCTGTGTCGCCCCGTAGGCGTTCAGCCAAAGCGCGACAGGGACCTCGGCTCTGCGCACCAGACTCGCGGCGACGCTGCTGGAATCCAGTCCTCCTGACACCTCCGCCGCCAGTGATCCGTCGAGGCCGGCAAGGCCCGCGACGGCGTCGTCAACGGCCGTCGTCAAGGTCTCGATAGCCTCGTCGAGCGTCCAGCGGCGCGACAGGCTCCGCCGTGCGAAGCCCGAGGGCGTCCAGACCGTGGCCGCAGAAGAGGAGAGCGGCAGGGGCTGGACGGTTCCCGGCGCAACCGTGACGGGGCCGTCCATCAACAGCCAGTCCGCAGAACTCATGGGGTCGCGCATGGCCAAACCGAGCCTGTCGTGGTTTGGACACCACCGGATCGCCAGACCTGCAGGGAGCCAGTCAGGCACGCTCGACGCCACGACCAGAAGTCCATCCTGTTCCCAGGCGACACACTCCAGGGCGCCTGACGGGTCACGAAGGAGGGATCGGGCCTGTCCGTCAGCCGCGAGTTGTACGCCCACAAAGCGTCCCCAGAACCGCGCCATCAGTTTGCGCTCGTAGTCCCACGGATCATTCCGTTCAGTTGGAGGGAACTCGGGCCTTCGCCGATGAAGAACATCCCCAACGAGGGTCCAAGATCCCACCGCCAGCCGGTTGGGCCGATGCGGGCCAGCGAGGCCGAGCCACGCCGCTGTGCTCAGTTCCACGACGGCCCATCCGGCGTTTTCGCAGCGGCGGCGAAGATCGGCCGACAGAGCCTTGGCGGCGGTTTGGGAGGACGCGCTGATGAGAACGTAGCGACCCATCAGGCGACCATGATCGGCGTATAGCTACGGACCCGCTCCAGACTGTCGCCTACGAGGAGGTCCTCGACCTGGATCCAGCAGTGCGCCGCGAACGGCCAGGTTCTGACCCCGAAGATCCAGTCGGATGCGATCCCGTGAGAACGAAGAAGGCGCTTCAGAAGAAAACCGCGCTGGAGACATTCGCCCTCGAACGGCGTCCAGGGGAGGGCCGCGCGATAGTCCGCGAGCACCGTCGTCAGATCGGACTTCCGGGCGTCCGACCTTGGGCCGACCTCCACGGCCGCGGTCAGTTGCGCCAAGGTCTTGCGATGGAAGACCACGGTCGAAACGAGGAGATGGGCCAGGGCAAGGGAGACGGGCGCCGCGTCGGTTGAGCCGGCAGACCGCGGCGCTTCATGCGAGGCCAGAACAGGTGTTCGAGGCTCGCGCAGAGGGCGGTCGGTCTGGACGATACCGTGGGTCTCGAGTTCTATCGCGAGGTCGTCGTCGTCGATCGCGATGCGGCCCGCGTCCTCAAGCCTGACGACGGAGCCAGCGCCCAGCAAACAGCTGTACGTGTCGGCGGCGACGTCGAGCATGATGAGATCGTCACCCACCCGGGCGAAATGAATGCCGTCGCGCGGCCAGAGATGTGTGGGCATTTTCTGTACGACCGGTGTGGGCGGCGGTGAGCCGCCGCCCACGTTTTCGTTCAGCCGAGGGCCAGCGGGCGGGGGAACACGCCCATCTCGGTGTCTTCGCCCTGGATGTTGTCCCGCGTCAGAGCCTTGGCGCTGCCGAAGCTGACGAGGCGCAGTTTGGTCGTCTTCATCTCAGTCTCTCCTTGGTTGATCGCCACGGCTGTGGCGCAACCAGTGAGCGCGCAGATCGGTCAGCTGCAAAGCTATATCTGGAGTATATTTGAGCTCAGCGTCCTGGCTTGGGTCGCTTGGCGCGCAGATTGGCCGAGCCTTTCTCGATCCAATCCCGGGCCGGATCTCCTTCGCGCAGCGCCTTGGCGAGCTCCTCGAACATTCGCACGATGGCGGCGATGATGCTCCGGCTGTCGAGGTTGCGGATGTCATCGCCGAGAAGGTGGTCGAACTGTTCGAGCCCGATGGTGTAGATGGAGCCCATCTGGTTCTCTGCGCACCGTCTGGCGTGCTCAGGCGATCCAATCGCCACCGCCATCAGGATCGCTTGGGCGTCGCTTTGCGTCGCGGCGGCGAAGCGGTGGATGTAGTCGAGGTTGAGCCGGGTTTCTCCGGCCTCAAAGCGGGCATAGGTCCGGATGGCGATCCGCATGGCCGCAGCCGTCTCCGCCTTCGTCATCCGGCGGTAGCGGCGCAACGACTTTAGGGTCGCCGAGAGCAGCGCGCCATCGTCTGGAAGTTCCGGGTCGTCTCCACTCATCCGCGCATACCCTTCCGTCTTCCGACGTAGAATCAGTCCGGCTTCTGATCAACGATCACGTGTGCGGCTGCGAAAGCAAACAGGAAAATCGGCCACATATCGGCATGTTTTGCAGCGCCTCCTGACCGAGATTCGGACGATTTGCGACCGAGACGGATCGCCCGTGGCTGCAACTCATTGGCGAGGCGTGGGCAGGCGCCATAGTGGGCGTTTGCCATCGGAGCTCACCTTGATCCGCAAGCATGACCCTTTCACCCTGGCCCTGGAAAGCCTTCGCGCACGGGCCGAACAGGGCGCCTTCACGCCGGGAGCCCCGGTGGTGATCATCGAGGAGGCGCGCCGGCTGAATCTATCCGCTACGCCGGTTCGCGAGGCCCTGGGCTGGCTGTGTGGGTTCGGCCTGATCGAGCGAGCGCCCCTGGGAGGCTTTCTGGCTCCCCGACTTGACGCCGCTCTTGTCCGCGACAGGTTCGCCTTCCGCCTGCTGTGCCTCACGACCAGCCTGAAGGGCGGGGATCCCGCGGCGAGACCCGTACTGCGCGGCGGTGGACTGCAGAGAACATGCCGCACCCTTTCCGATCACATGTTCAGGGCGGTTAGAACCACAGGCAATGCGGCCTTGGTGGACGCCTATGACCGGGTGAACAGTCCGCTGTTGCAGCTGGCCGAGGCGGAACGCCGGGTGTTCGAGGATTTCGACCATGAGGCGGCGGCGCTGGTGGGTCTGTTTAAACGGTCGTCGGGAACAGATTTGGTCGACGCCTTGACCGCCTATCACCACCGTCGAATGGACGCCGCTCCTTCGTTGATCCTTGAAGCTGAAGCTGGCCGGGATGTCCGGCCTCCGGACTCCTGAGGTGTGGGCCAAGCTGACAGGATTGGGGTTCGGCCTCGCCGTGGGCGCCCAGGGCGCGACGGAGATGTTCGCCTGGACCTACCATTGGGCCGACGCTCTGGGACCGGCATGGCGCATCGGCCCCGACCTCGCCCTCTATCCGCCCTGGGCCATTTTGCACTGGCGGTATGCCTTCGGCGCCGAGGCGCAGGCCGTGATGTCGCGGTGCGCGCCGTTGATCCTGGTCGGCGGCGTCGGGGGGCTGGGGTTGGGGACGCTGGCGGGAGACAAGACCCATCGACGCATCCGGGGCTGGGGAGAGCTCAAGGACGCCAAAGGCGCCGGGCTGACTGCCCTCGGCGGATGCATCCTCGGCGTCCTTGGACGACGCGTTCTCGCAACGACCGACCTCCGTCCCAGTCTCGTGACCGGCGGCACCCGGTCGGGCAAGGGGCGCGGCCACGTCATGCCGACGCTGTTGTCGTGGAACTCCAGCGTGCTGGTTCATGATCCCAAGCGGGAGCTCTGGCGGCTCAGCAGCGGCTGGCGCGCCCGGTTCAGCCACGCACTGTACTTCGATCCGCGCGATCCAGCCTCGGCCTGCTGGAATCCGCTCGCGGAAATTCTGCCGGGACCGGGAGAGCTCGCCCACGTTCAGCGACTGGTCTCCATTCTCTCCGATCCCGGCGGCGTCCGCGATGATGAGGCGATCTGGGACAAGGCTGCGTCGGAAATCCTCGAGGCCGTGATCCTGCACGTCCTCTACACCGCCGAGGATGACGAAAAGACCCTGGTCAAGGTCCGCGAAATGTTGGCCGACCTCGACAGCGCCGCCGACGTCATGACCAAAACTTTGCACCGTCCGGGTCCAAGCGGCGAACCGAAGACACATCCGTTCATCGCCACGGCGGTCAAGGGCTATGCGGCGATGCATGATCGCTTCCGGACCTCGGTCCAGGGGACGGCGCGCTCCTACCTCAAATGGCTGGCGGGCGAGGACATCGAGCGCTCCCTGTCCCGGTCGGATTTCTCCATGGGGGACCTGATGTGCGCTGAGGCGCCCCTGTCTCTCTATGTTCAGGTCGCGCCGGCTGACAGCGCAGCGCTGAGGCCCTTGGTGCGTCTTTTCTTCTACGCTGCAGCCCAGTCCCTGACGGTTCGGGAGACCGAAGCCGCCGATGGGCGGCCCAAGCGCCATAACCTTCTCATGCTGATGGATGAGTTCCCGTTGCTCGGCCGGGTCAGTTTTTTCGAGAAGTCCCTGCGCCTGCTCAGCGGCTACGGGGTCAAGGTGATGTTCGTCGCCCAGTCTCTTAACGATATCGTCGAGACCTACGGCGCCAACAACACCATTCTCGACAACCTCCATATCTACACGGCCTTCAGCGCGCTCGATCCTCTGACCCAGGACAAGGTGTCGAAGCTGACGGGGTCCGTGCTGGAGACCCGGACCAGCCGCAGTTCGCCGGCGGGGCTGGCGGCTGGCCGCAGCTCGGTGTCCCGGTCGCAGATCGAGCGGCCGCTGCTGGAGCCGGGCGAGATCCGCGCCCTTCCGGACGACATCCAGCTGGTGTTCGCCGCCGGCGCCCGACCGCTGCGGACGACCAAGCTTCTCTATGACGTCCGCGAACCGTTTCGGACCCGGGCGCGCGACCACGCGCCTGACCAAGAAGAACGGCTAGATGCGCCGCCCGGAACTCCGCACCCATGGGCCGGTCGCCGCAGTCTGGGCGAGGATGCAGAGGCGTCTCTGCCGCTGTTCAAGGAAGTGGCCGCAGCGATGGACGACAAGAAGGTCGCAGCGCGTGTGGCCGATATCTACGGGCGGGTGGCGCAGGAGATGGCCGCGCAGGATGCGGCGTTCGATCATTTGCGAGGTCTAGGCGATGGCTAGGAAAGAAGCGGCGAGCGCCCGCGTTCAGGTTTATCTGACCGACCCTAAGATCGTATCCGGTCTCAATCGGGAGGCGCGCAGCGGCAAGATGCCGCTCAGTCAGGCGGCGGGCCGGGCCATCGCCCGTGGCCTGCAGAAGAGTCCCCAGGCTGATCCCGAGGATCGTCTGCTGCAGCTCGAACGGTCGCTTCGCGACCATATGCGATCCACGGCTCGCGACATGCAGATCGTCCAGGAATTGCTGATCGAGGTGGCCCGCGCCTTCTTCGTCCGGCTCCCCGACGCGATCGTCGACGAGGACCCCACGGTCCAGGCGGCCGTCGATCGTCGTATCGAACGACTCCTGGACGCCACGGCCGCCCGCATTGTCGCCGGACGGACTGAACGTCCCGTGCCCGACGAAGGCCGGGCGTTCGGCCAGGCCAACTGATGGCGGTCCATCCGATCATCGCCGAGCGCAAGCTCGAGGCGCTGCGCCATGCATTGGGCGACACCATTCTGGCGGCCCTGGTCGAGCCGGCGGTCGTCGAGATCCTCGTTAATCCCGATGGCCGTCTGATCCTCGACCGCAGCGGCGAAGGGCGTCGGGATACAGGCGCGACGCTGTCGGCGGAGTCGCGGGAGCGCGTCATTCGTCTGATCGCAGACTATGTCGGCGAGACCGTAACGCGCGACGATCCCCGGCTCGCTGGAGTCCTGCCTGGGACAGGTGAACGGTTTCAGGGCATGCTGCCGCCGGTCACGAGCGCGCCTGCGTTTTCGATCCGCAAACGACCTTCTGTAATCTGGAGTCTCGAAGACTATGTCCGCGACGGCGCCATGACCGATCAGCAGGCGGTCGTGCTGCGTGGCGCTGCGGAGCAGCGACTCAACATCCTCATCTCGGGAGGCACCGGATCCGGCAAGACCACCCTCGCCAACGCCGTTCTTGCGGAGCCGGCCTTCGCCCGGGATCGAGTCTTTCTCGTTGAAGATACGCCAGAGCTTCAGTGTTCAGCCTGGGACACTGTGTCGGTGTTGACCCGCCGACAGCCGATCCCGATCGGTGTGGTCGATCTGGTTCGTGACGCGCTGCGGATGCGACCCGATCGGATCGTCGTCGGTGAAATGCGCGACGGGGCGGCAGCGCTGGAGACCTTGAAGAGCTGGAACACGGGCCATCCCGGCGGACTGTCGACCCTTCACGCCAACTCGGCCGACGATGTTCTGCGTAGAATCGAAGACCTGATTGCCGAAGTTTCGTCGCGTAAGCCGAGCCGGGCGATCGCTCAGGCGGTCGATCGAATTGTCCACATCCGGCGGACCGCCGCCGGACGGCAGGTCGAAGCTGTGCTCGGGGTCGAGCCCGCAGGCGACGACGGCTACGCGATCAGCGTCCTGGCCTGATTTTGGTCGAACGTATTCGGCGGGGCCGATCACCTTGCCGTCGGCGAGGGCGACAGCGTGGTCGGCCGACAAATAGTCCAGCAGCGCCAAGCGACATGGGCACCGATTCGGCCGGCGCTAGAACAAGGGCGACAGGCAGCAGCCAAGGTTGGGTCCTCACGCCACTTCTTCGGGTCTAGCTCGCGTAACCAGACCGGCCGCATCGCTTCGGAACGGAGATAGAGTCTGTGGGCCCTGCAGATTCAAGGACATGACTCAGCGCTCTGAATCTCCTTACCACCGATCCTGTTCTGACGAACGATGAGTTGGCCGCAGGGTGTGATCCTACGACGAGAGGCCTTGGTGCTCATCCGCTCGTCTTTACCGGGGAGAGGGAACTCAAGCCGCGCCGGTGAGCCTCCTTTTCGGCGTGGACACCAGATCCCAGATCGACACAGCGATCATCAACGTCAGCCCTGGGTAAAGGAGCCAAGCCGTGGGCCAGCCAAAGCTCGCCATCAGCAAGGCGGCGGCCAATACCAGCAGAGGTCCGACCATGCCTAGGGTCATTCTCGACCATCGCCGATGGCGCATGCCGCCGGCCACATTGGCGGCCAACGCGATGACCGCGAACAGAGGGAGCAGGTAGCGGATGAAGACCCCTTCATACTGACTCAAGAAGCCTAGACCCAAGGCTGCAGCCAAGCTGCCGAGTGCGGGAAAACACGCCGCACAGCCCATAGCCGCGACAATCGCGCCGACTACGCCCGCCTTGTCAGCTGCGCGGGTGATGGGTTTTTGGTCCGGCATGATTTTCCTCGGTGAGCTGGATACGGCGATCTGACCCCAGCAAGGGTTGAGCGCGCTGGTGTCGACCGTCTCGGACAACAGAGTAGGGTCTGTAGTCCCTACAGATACAAGAGCGTTCTCGTCTTTGCAGAATCCGTCGAGTCGACTGCGTGACGTGGTGAGGCGAGGCTCACCGTCACGGAACAGCGCCAGAGATCAACGGCCAGAACCCTGGATGAGGCGGGATACAAAGTCCGATCCTGAAAGCTGCGGGCGGGCAGGGGCCGTTCACCGCGCCGGCCGGCTCCCGGCCTCGGAATCAAACAGGGCTTCCAGGATCGGGCAATCCGGCGTGGTGCCATCGGCGCAGCGCGAGACCATCTCGACGAGCACCTCTTCCATCTTCCTCAGGGCAACCAGCTTGGAGCGGACGTCGCCCAGATGGGCGGCGGCGACCACGCGTGCCTCCGCGCACGGAAGATCGCGCTGCTCGGCCAGTTCGAGCAAATCCCTTATTTCATTCAGCGTGAACCCAAGCTCCCGGGCCCGGCGCACGAAATTGAGCCGGAGCAGATGGCCGCGGCCATAGAGGCGGTGTCCACCCCTGCTGCGAGCAGGCGCGGGCATCAGGCCGATCTTCTCGTAATAGCGCACGGTTTCGATGTTGACCCCGGTCCGCCGGGACAACTCGCCAATAGGAAGCTGTGGGGCCGTATCCCGCAGGGCCGATTTGTCCATAAAGCGTTTTACCCCTTGTATCTGTAGTGACTACAGACCCTACCTAGTGTGTATCGACCCGTGAAGACGTGAGAGTGTCAATGGCAGACGGCAAGCAAGAACTCGGCGGACATTTGGCGCGCAACGACAAACCCAACGCTCGCAGGTGGCTTGCCGTCGGAGGACTTGTCGCCGCGATCGGCGCGACTTCCTGCTGTGTATTGCCCCTGACCTTGTTCGCGCTCGGAATCAGCGGAGCATGGATCGGCAACGTCACGGCGTTGGCCCCCTACCACCTTTATTTCGTGGCCGCCGCCGTGGTCTTCGTGAGCCTCGGCTTCTACCGGGTCTACCGTCAGCCGCGGGCCCTCTGCGCCGAAGAGGTGAACTGCGCCCGGCCTCCCTCGACCCGCCTCGTCAAGATCGCGCTCTGGACGGCGACCCTGCTTGTCGTCCTCGCTCTGGCATTTCCCTATGTCGCGCCGCTGCTGATCGGCGCCTGATTTTTTCTTGGAGACTACGATCATGAGCCTTTCAATCCGCACCGCCCTCGTTTTCGCGGCGGCTCTCACAACCGCCGATGCCGCCAAGGCCGCCGAACGCACGGTGAGGCTCGACGTTAGCAATGTGTCCTGCGGGACGTGCGCTCCCATCGTCCGTCGGACCATCTCGCGCGTGCCCGGCGTTGCGGCGGTGACCGTCACCGTGACCCCGGGCGGGACTGGACAGGCCGTGGCGATGGTGACCTATGATGACGCCCGGGTGACGCCTGCCGCCCTTGCGCTCGCATCGACCAGGGCCGGCTATCCCGCGCGTGTTCAGGCGGGCCGATAGAGGCTGCCGGCATCCGGTCGTGACGCCTCGAGGCTAACATTCGATCAGGTTTCCCGCGGTCAGTCTCCGCGTCAGCAGACGATCGTGATGACATCCAGCTCGCGCCGCTATCCGACGAAGGCCGGGCCTGTCGGGTTTGAAGCCGCCTTGTTAGCGGCAGAGTCTATTTAGAAGGATCCGGACCGAATGAGTGATTGTTGCACGCCCTCACGAGATATCGCCAAGACCTACGATCTCGTCGTGGTGGGGGCGGGATCGGCCGGATTTTCGGCCGCCATCACGGCGGCGGAACAGGGCGCTCGGGTCGCGCTCGTCGGAGACGGAACGATAGGCGGAACTTGCGTCAACGTCGGATGCGTACCGTCCAAGGCCATGATCCGGGCGGTCGAACCCCTACACCAGGCCCGGGCCGCGAGCCGCTTCGACGGCGTCCGGGCATCGGCCGCCATCGCTGAGTGGTCCGAGACGGTTCGCCAGAAGGACAGACTGGTCGACGACCTTCGCCAGGCCAAGTACGAGAACGTGCTGCAGGGCTATGACGCCATCACCTACCACGCTGGCGCGGCGAGACTCATCGAGGGCGGCGTGGAAGTCGGAGGCGTCCGGCTGACTGCGGATAAGGTGATCATCGCGACAGGTTCCCGTCCAGGGGTTCCAGCGATCTCCGGCATCGAGTCCGTGCCCTACCTGACCAGTACGACCGCGCTCGAACTGGAGTCCCTGCCCCGATCGATGCTGGTTATCGGCGGCGGCTATATCGGCGCGGAACTGGCCCAGATGTTCAGCCGGGCGGGCGTCCGCGTCACCATCGCCTGCCGCTCCCGGCTATTGCCTGAGGGCGAACCCGAAATCAGCGAGGCGCTGCAACGCTATCTCACCGAAGAGGGTGTCAAGGTCGTGGCGGGGGCCGTATACGGGGCCATCAACTCGTCCGGCGAGGAGGTGACGCTCACCTTCACGCAGTCCGGCAGCCCCGGGGCGATCACCGCGGAGCGTGTTCTGAACGCGACGGGCCGGGTTCCTAACTCCGAGGGGATGGGGCTATCCGAGATGGGCGTTCAGATGTCCCCAACGGGAGGCATCGTTATCGACGACCGGATGCGCACGACGCGCGCGGGCGTCTACGCCGCGGGCGATGTCACCGGGAGCGACCAATTCGTCTATATGGCCGCCTACGGCGCGCGACTGGCCGCTAGGAACGCCCTGAACGGCGATACTCAAGTCTACGACAATCGCGCAATGCCGGCGGTCGTCTTCACCGATCCGCAGGTGGCGACGGTGGGACTGACGGAAGCTGCGGCCCTCGCGGCTGGTCACGATGTCCAGACCTCGATGATCACCTTGGACCATGTCCCTCGCGCGCTCGCAGCCAGGGACACGCGTGGACTCATCAAGCTGGTGGCGGATCGCAGCACGCGGCAACTCCTCGGCGCGCATATTCTAGCGCCGGAAGGGGCCGACAGCATCCAGACCGCAGCGGTGGCGATCAAATGCGGAATGACGGTGGAGCAGTTGGCCGACACGATCTTCCCCTATCTTACGACCGTCGAGGGCCTGAAGCTGGCCGCACTGACATTCAACAAGGACGTCAGCAAACTCTCTTGCTGCGCCGGTTGAGGGCACGACCGGACGCTTTCGATTTCGCCATCTGTCGGGTTGGGGAAGCCAGTCGTCCAAATTTTCCTCTGAACACCGCGCCGCACGATCATCCATTGATCGATTAGATGCCCACATCTGGCGCGCCCTGACCGGGCGGAAGGTCCAGGCTGTGGTCGGCGTCGAGCCGTTGGGTGACGACGGCTACGCAATCAGCGTCTTGGCTTGAGGCCAATCCTTCACCTGAAATTGAGGCGGCGTCGTTTGGCAACGAGCGCTGTCGGGCACGAAACGCAAGTCGTGGGAAGTCGCCATCGAGGTCGGGGCGACTTTTGGACCACAAGTCATCACAAGTCATATTTTGAGTCTTTTCGAGTTGTCTGACAGTCGTTTGCAAGTCGCGTAAAATAATCGATCCACACAGTTGACAACCTGTGGATAGATTTGCTTGCAATGTGATGCATCGCGCTGAGACGCGCTGAACACAGGAAGCAAGACATGCGTGGAAGACTTGGGCGCCGCCTGTTCGGCGCGATGATGACGTGCGGCCTGATGATGGCCCGGCCGGCCCTGGCCGGAGGTTCAGGGATGCCCTGGGAAGGGCCGCTCCAGCAGGTGGTCCAGTCCATCACCGGGCCCGTGGTCCAGGCCGCAGCGGTCGTTGCGGTGGTCGTCTTCGGCGCCGGGATCGCGATGAGCGAGAACGGTTCCTCGATGCGGCGCGGTCTGGGCATCATGTTCGGCCTTTGCATCGCCTTCGCGGCCTCGACCTTCTTCCTCGACTTCTTCGGCTTCGCCGGCGGGGCGGAGATCGGATGATGGCCGGCTCCCTCCAAGACGGCCGACCGGAGGGCTGGGACCTTCCGGTCGCCCAGGCCCTGACCGAGCCCGTCCTCATGGCCGGGATGCCGAGAGACTACGCCATCGCCATGGGCACGATCGCCGTGGTGCTCGGCCTCGCACTGCGGATCTGGTGGCTCGGCCTCCTGTGGTGGGCCGTCGCCCATGCGATCGGCCTGTGGGCGGCCAGGGCGGACCGCCGGTTCTTCGACGTGCTCCGGCGACACCTCGCCCTGCCTGGCCATCTGGACGCGTGAGGGGCCGATGCGCTTTCTCGAAGAACATCGCAGACGCCCGGCGGCCTTGGCCGACCACCTGCCCTGGGCCGCCTTGGTCGCGCCGGGCGTGGTCCTCAACAAGGACGGCTCGTTCACGACGGCTTTTCGGTTCCGGGGACCGGACCTGGAATCCTCGACCGAAGACGAGCTGATGGCCGTCCGGGCGCGTCTGAACAATGCGCTCAAGCGGCTCGGGACGGGCTGGTGCCTGCATATGGAGGCGCGCCGCCGCGAGGCCGCCCCCTATCCGGAGAGCGCGTTCGACCTGGATGTCGCCTGGCTTCTCGACGAGGAACGTCGGAGCCGCTTCGAGGCCGGCGACCCGGCCTTCGAGACGGATTTTCGTCTGGCCCTGACCTGGCTGCCGCCGGCCGACGAGACGCGGAGAATGGAGCGCTGGCTGTTCGACGGCCTGGCCAAGGGCGGCGCGGACTGGCGCCAGGCCGTGGCGGTCTTCACCCGCGAGGCGGCGACCACGCTCGACCTCCTGTCGGACGCCCTTCCCGAGATCGACCCGCTAGACGACACCGACCTGCTGACCTGGTTGCACGACTGCGTGTCGCCCAGGACCTTCCCGGTCGCCGCGCCGGATTCGCCGATGTATCTGGACGCCTGGCTGGCGGACGCCGACCTCTCGGGCGGGATCGCCCCACGCCTCGGCGATCGCTGGCTCAAGGTCGTGTCCGTGCGGGGTTTGCCATCGGTCACCCGGCCCGGGTTGCTCGACGCGCTGGGCGCCCTTCCTTTTCCCTACCGTTGGACGGCCCGCTGGATCGGTCTCGACAAGCCGGAGGCCGAGCGCGAGATCGTCAAGCTGAGGAAGCGCTGGTTCGCCAAACGCAAGGGTGTCGGTGTTCTCCTGCGTGAAGCCATCACCAAGGAGGAGGTGCCGCTCCTCGATACCGACGCGGCCTCCAAGACCGAGGAGTGCGATGGGGCGCTCGCTGCCCTGGGGGCCGAGGCCTGCGCTTTCGGCTATCTCACCCTCACGGTAACGGTGCTGGATGCGACGGAAGAGGGCGCTGCCGCCAAGGCGCGAGCCGTCGAGGCGGCCTTGAACGCCCAAGGTTTGCTGGCCCGGATTGAGGATTTGAACGCCGTTGAGGCCTGGCTTGGCTCACTGCCCGGCGAGCCCTATGCTGACGTCCGCCGGCCGCTCGTCTCGACGCTGAACCTGGCCGATCTGCTGCCGGTATCGGCGGTCTGGGCCGGCCCGTCCGTGGACCTCAATCTGGACGGCCCACCGCTGGCGACGGCCCGGACGACGGGATCCACACCTTTCCGGCTGGTGCTCCACGTTGGCGATGTCGGCCACGCCATGGTCGTCGGACCCACGGGCTCGGGCAAGAGCGCGCTTCTGTCCTTCCTGGCCCTGCAGTGGTTCCGCTACCCCGAAGCGCGGGTGGTGTTCTTCGACAAGGGCCGATCGGCGCGGGCCGCGACACTCGCTGCCGGCGGTTGCTGGCGTGCACTGGAGCCCGGCGCGCGGTTCTCGCTGCAGCCTCTGGCGCGCATCGACCAGGAGATCGAACGGGCCTGGGCGTCGGAATGGATCGCAGAGACCGTCCGGCTCGCGGGGCTGGAGCCTGTTCCAAGGATTCGTGAAGAGATCTGGGCGGCGCTCGCGGCCCTGGCCGACGCCCCCGTGCCGCAGCGCACTCTGACCGTCTTCTGCGCCCTGGTTCAGGACAAGGCCGTCGCTGCGGCGCTGGAGCCCCTGACACTCAAAGGTCCGCACGGCGCCCTGCTCGACGGAGAGGGCGAGGCGCTCGTTCCGAGCCGCTTCGACACCTTCGAGCTCGAAAGCCTGATGACCACGCCCTCGGCCGTGGCTCCGGTTCTAGCGGCGCTCTTCCATCATCTCGAACGCAGCTTCGACGGTCGGCCCACGCTGCTGGTGCTCGACGAGGCCTGGCTCTTCCTCGGCGAGACCGCCTTTGCCGCCAAGATCAGGGAGTGGCTGAAGACCCTGCGCAAGAAGCGGGTCGCCGTCGTGTTCGCGACTCAGAGCCTGGACGACGTGGCCGCCTCGCCGATCGCCTCCAGCCTGATCGAGAGCTGCCCGACCCAGGTCTTCCTGCCCAACCCCCGCGCGCTCGAACCCTCGTCGGCACGGCTCTACCAGGCCTTCGGCCTGAACCGCCGCCAGCTCGAGCTGATCGCCTTCGCCACGCCCAAGCGGGCATATTACTGGCGCCAGCCGCGCGGCCGACGCCTGTTCGACCTGCGCCTGACCGGCGTGGCCCTAGCCTTGTGCGGGGCCAGCGCACCGGAAGACCAGACCCTCATCGACGACATTCTCGCCGCCTCCGGAGGGGCCGGATTCGCGCGGGAATTTCTCACAGCCAAGGGAGTGCACAATGTTGATGCTGTTTTCGACGCCTTCGCCCGACCGCTCGCGGCCGAATAGGCCGGCCCAGATCCTGGCCGCCGGCCTCATCGCGGTCAGCCTGCTGGCGACCGCGACCCCGGCGCCTGCACAACAGGTCGTCTTCGACCCCCGCAACCACATCGAAAACGCGCTTCAGGCGGCGCGTCAGCTGGAGAGCCTGGCCAATGAGGCCAAGAGCCTTGCGGCCTCGCCTTACAGCCACCTGACCGGCAACAGCCAGGCGTTGCGCGACATGGCCGAACTGGCCCGCACGGCGCGCGGAATCGCCAGCTCGGTCGGCGGCCTGGAGCAACAGTTCCAGAGCCTCTATCCCGATGACCTGTCCGGTTCGGACATGCTGCGCCTTCTGGAGCAGGGTCAGGCCCGCACCGCGAACGCCCGGCGCACGGCCGAGGATGTTGCGCGCACGGCCGCCGAACTCGAACGTTTGGGACAGGGACGCAATCAGCGGCTGACCGGCGCCCTCTCGGCCAGCGAGGCCGCCGCAGGCCAGACCGCCGCGATCCAGTCCTCCAACCAGATGCTGGCTGTCCTGGCCGAGGATCTGGCGGCGCTGCGCACCATCATGCTGGCCCAGTCCCGGCTTCTGGCCGAGGCGACGGCGCGCGACGCCGCAACCCAGGCCTCGGGGGACGAGGCCCGTCGCCGCCGCTGGGCGGGCTCGGCCGGAACGCCCGCCGCACCGGCCTTCGATCCCCTGTCGCACGCGCGGGACTGAGGAGCGGAACGATGTCGGTCGGAGTGGAAACCCCCAATGAGCTGATGGTGGTGTTCTCAAACACCATTTCGGCTGGGTTCGACGCCCTGCAGGGCGCGGTCAACGGCGTCTTCGGGCTCCTGATCGTCCTGGTCGTCGCCCTGACCGGTATCCAGTGGGCGATGTCGTCCAATCGCGAAGTCCTGGCCTCCGGCTTTGGAAAGGTGCTGCTGATCGGAGCCTTCGCCTGGCTGATCAATGACTGGCAACAGCTGTCGGAGACGATCTACGCCGGCTTCATTGAGCTTGGTCTGACGGCCGGCGGCGGTTCGCTCAGCCGGGCCGACTTTCTCAATCCCGGGGCCATCCTGGCCCAGGGCTGGGAGATCGTGAAGGCGCTCGGCGAGACGCCTGCGCCCGTCGACAATCCGCTCGACGTGGTCGGCAACATGGCCGACGCCCTGATCCTGGGCTTGGCCATGATCGGCATCATGCTGGCCTTTGCCGTGCTGGCGCTGCAGATCATCGTGGCCCTGCTCGAGTTCAAGATCGTCACTCTGGGCGGGTTCATCCTCCTGCCCTTCGGCATCTGGAACAAGTCCGCCTTTCTCGCGGAGCGGCCTCTCGGATACGTCGTGTCGTCGGGCCTCAAGGTGCTCGCCCTGGCCATCGTGATCTCCGGGGCCCGGACCGTCTTCGACCAGCTCCAGCCCTCGGCCAATCCCGACATCTACGAGGCGTTGAGCATCCTCGTCGCCTCGATCCTTCTGGCCATGCTGGCGATGTTCATCCCTAATCTGGCCTCGGCCCTGGTCACGGGCGGGCCGGCCCTGGGCGCCGGCTCCGCCATCACGGCCGGGATCGCCGTCGGCGGCAGCGCCGCTTTGGCCGGAGCCGGGATCGCGGGTGCGGGCACGGCCGTCGCAGGCGGCGCGGCGAAGATGTCTGGCCCGGCCCGGGCTGCGGCCGGCGCTGGAGGCGGCCGACCCCCGACCCCGCCAATGTCGCCTCCGCCCTCGACGCCTCCCAAACCCTCCAATGACAATCCCTCGCCGTCCGGTCCGCGTCGGCCGTCGGGCGGGGCGATGTCCGCCGCACCCTCGTCTTCCCTTGGCGGCGTGTCTGAGCCCGCCGTGGCTTGGCAGCCTCGCCAGGCATCGGGTTCGGCTTCGGGCGAAGCCACAGGGTCCGGCGGCGCGGCCAACGATGGCGGCGGGGCGCGTTCCGGTCGGCCGGCCGGGAAGGTCGCGGCGGAGGCTCAGGCCGCCAATTCCGATTTTCACCGGGCCGCCGCCGGATCGACCGCGTCAGGCGGATCGAGACCGCCTGCCCGCGCCCAGGCCCTGCAGGCCTTCTTCGTCGCCAACGCCGGGCGGGGGTTGATGCCCGCCGGTGAGACCAGCGGCGTCCTGTCTCCCAACTTGAGAACCGAGGAGTCCTGACCATGCACCCCTTCTTTCGTCCCAAACGCGCCCTGGCCTCGGCGCCCGAGACTACCCCCTATCAGCGCGCCGGCCAGGTCTGGGACGACCGCATGGGCCTGTCCCTGGCGCATGCCCGCAACTGGCGCCGTATCGCCGTGGCCAACCTCGTCCTCGCCGGCTTCCTCGGGGCGGGCTGGTGGGTGCAGGCCGACCGGGCCGTGGTCAAACCCTTCGTCGTCGAGGTCTCCGATCTGGGACAGACCCAGAGGATCACGGCGATCGGCGGCCGCTACGAGCCGACCGAGGCCCAGATCGGCCACGCGCTGGCCGGCTGGGTGCGCGATGTCCGCTCCAAATCCATCGACCCCATCGTCATCCGTCAGAATTGGCTTCGGGCTTACGACCTGATGACGCCCAAGGCGGCAAGCTTCCTCAACGCCTGGGCCCAGACCCACGACCCGTTCGCCGAGGTCGGGCACGAAGCTGTCAACGTCGAGGTGCTCAACGTCGTGCGGCGCACCGAGCGGACCTACGATCTTCAATGGCGCGAGACTCGCTTCGTCAACGGCCAGCAGGCCGGCGTCGAGCGCTGGCGCGCCCTGATCACCACAACGACCCAGCCGCCCCGCACCGAGGCCGAGCTGATGAAGAACCCCCTTGGACTGAAAATCGAGGACGTATCATGGACCCCCGACGCCTCCTGATCCTGGCCGGCCTGGGCCTCACCCTGTCCGGCTGCGCCGTATTCGGCCGAACGACCATGCCGCCGACGGTTGCGCCCCTGCCCGTCGTCACGGCCGAGGCTGCCGTCATCGCCGAAGCCGAAGCCCTGCCGCAATCGACGGTGCCGGTCGATGAGGCGCTGGTCGCCGATGCGACCCCGGCGCCCGCCGTTCCCGTCGGCACGCCCTATGAGGCGCAGCCGACGGCCGTGGCGCCGGCGACGGGGATGACCGGCCGCCGCGCCATCGTCGCCGCCAATCTGGACGCCCGGGCCCCGTCCCGTTCAGACGCCTTCGTCGGCGGGGTCCAGGTTTTCGCCTGGTCTCCGGGTCGGGTGTTCGAGGTCTGGACCGCGCCTCTGCGGGTCACCACCCTGACCCTGGCGGCCGGCGAGACCCTGGTCTCCAAGGCGGCCGGCGACACCGTCCGCTGGCAGATCGGGGAGACCACGTCCGGGGAGGGCGCAGGTCAGCGAACCCACGTCCTCCTCAAGCCACTGCAACGAAGACTTGAGACCAACCTTGTCCTGACCACCAACCGGCGGGTCTATTTCATCGACCTGAAGAGCGGTGACGCCTCAGGGTTCAATGCCGCGATCGCGTGGGACACCGAGGCGATGGATCCCCCGACCAGGGCGCCGATCGCCGAGGCGGCAGAGATCCGCGTGTCGGACCCGGTGGCGATGCCGGAGGGACCGATCGACGCCCGTTACCGGATAGAGCCGCAAGGGCGCCGTGCACGGTGGACGCCGGCTTCGGTCTTCAACGACGGGCAGCGCACCTTCATCACCTTCAATCCCGATCTTCAGATCGACGAGGCGCCGGCCCTGTTCGTGATCGCCGCCGACGGCGAGAGCCAGATGGTCAACTACCGCCAGGCCGGGGGTCTGTTCATCGTCGATCGCGTCTTTGATCGCGCCGAGCTCAGGCTCGGCGATCGTCGCCCCCAGATCGTTCGTATCCGCCGCCTCCAGGGAGCCGCCCGATGACCTCGTTCCAGGATAGCCCCCACAATCCCGACGACGTCGCTTCCTCGGCAGCGTCAGGCGTCGGCCCTGAGGTCAGACCCGACCTGGCCAGCGCGGCGAAGGCGCCGCCGCCCGGCCTGTCGATGCGGGCGCCGCGGCCGCCGGTCACCCGGCTGCGTAAGTCGGTCGTCCAGACGATCGTGATCGGCGGCGTGATCCTCGTCTCCGGCTCCCTGGCCTGGGCCTTCGTCGTCCAACCGGAACTGCGCGACAGCGCCCGGCTCCGCGCCGTCGAAGGCCGGGAGGACCAGGCCCGGGGCTCCGTTCGGCCCTCCGAAGCGGTCACCGATCAGCCGGCGACCTATGACCGGCTGCCCGAGCCCCGCGTTGGGACCGAGCCCGAGACGGCTGAGCCTGGTGTTCCGCCACCGCCGCCCGCGCCGGGCCGGTATAGCGCCGGTTATGCGCCATCGCGGACGACCCGGGCGACCGGGCCAAGTCCGGGCGAACAGGCGGCGCGATCGGACTTGTTCTTCGAGGGGCAATCGACCGGGGCCGGTCCTGCCGCGCGTGCCGGGACGGCTCCAGCGACGGCCGGCGCTCGTGCGGACGCTGCGGACGTCGGCGCCACCTATAATGGCCACACCCTCACGGCGCCGCTGTCACCCTATGAGCTGAAGGCCGGCGCGATCATTCCTGCGGTCCTGTTGACCGGGGTGGACACCGCGCGCGCCGGGCCGGTCGTCGCGACGGTGTCGCAGAATGTCTATGACACCGTCAGCGGCCGCCATCTCGTCCTGCCCCAAGGGACCCGGCTTATCGGCCGTCATGAGGGCGAAAGCGCCTATGGCGACCGGAGGGCCTTCCTGACCTGGGACCGGCTGATCCTGCCCAACGGCAAGAGCTTGGTGCTGACCGGTGAGCCCGGCGTTGATGCGCAAGGCGCCGTGGGCGTGAGCGGCCATGTCGATCGGCGGCTATTCCCCTTGCTGGTCGGAACCCTGTTCGCCGGCGCGATCACCACCCTCGGCCAAATCGCCCGTGACGGAGATGGCGAGGGTTCGGGCGGCCTGCTCGGCGACGCCGGGGACGCCGCCGCCATCGAGGGCTCCCAGGTCGGGGAGCGGCTCGTGGACCGGGAGCTGGACGTCCGGCCGTCGATCCGTCTGCGCGCCGGCGCTGCGGTCCGCGTGATGATCACCCGCGACCTGATCCTGGAGCCGTACCGGCCATGACCTGGACCCCGCTCGATACTGGAAACCGCTGGGCCGTGCTCGGCGTCACCGTCTTCTTCCTCACCCTGGGCGCCCTGATCGCCGACCAGACGCCAGCCCTCGCTTTGGTCAACGAGAGCCCCAGCGTACCGCGTGGCCTGTATCTGCGACATCCAGGCGGCGCGCCGGAGAGGGGCGCGATGGTCGCTCTGCCCCAACCCCCCATCGCCCGGCGCTACCTGGGCGCGCTCGGCATGCCGGACGAGGTCCTTTTGATCAAACGGGTCGCGGCCGTCGGCGGCGATCCCGTCTGCCGGCAGGGAACTGCGGTTCGAATGCCTGGCCGCGTGGCTCACGTTCTGGATCGTGATCGGCGCGGCGCGGCTCTGCCCGGCTGGACCGGCTGCCGTCGGCTCGCGCCGGACGAGCTCTTCCTGCTCGGCGACACGGCGGGAAGTTTCGACAGTCGCTATTTTGGCCCCGTCCGGACCCGAGACCTGGAGGGGGTGTTTCGGGAGACCCTGACATGGTGAGACCCTTTTTGGCCGCTCTGGCCCTGGCGCTCGCAGCGGGCAATGCATCCGCTCAAGCGGTCGACTGGCGCAACGCCGGCGGCGATCTGTTCGGCCGTCCCGCCGCGCAGCCTGTGTCGGACGGGGCCGGCGTCGATGACCTCACGCCCCGACTTCCGCCCCTTTCACAGCCGTTCATGGACGCGATCGCCGTCGCCGCGGAGCGCCACGGCATCGACCCCAAGATGCTTCATGCCCTGGTGATCGTGGAATCCGCATACCGGGTCGATGCCGTGTCTCCGGTCGGGGCCGGCGGCCTGACGCAGTTGATGCCGGGAACGGCGGCGGATCTCGCGGTAAGAGACCGGTTCGATCCGATCGAGAACCTCAACGGCGGAGCGGATTATCTGGCCCGGCAGCTGCTCCGCTTCGGGGACGTCCGGCTTGCGTTCGCGGCGTATAATTCTGGGCCGGATCGTGTCGCCAGACTTGGGCGCATACCGAACATTGCGGAGACGCAAGCCTATGTCGCCGCAGCCGTTGACTGCTACCTCGCGCTCTCGGCCGGGAGGGGCGCCCGCAATTCCCGGCAGTGCCGGGTGCCGGAGACTGATCGATGATACCCGCCACAGAACCGGTGGCGGCGGTGACTGACGCGGCCGATGAGGATCTGCTGACCCGCAAGGAAGCGTCCGCCTTCCTGATCCAGTTCGGCATCCGCATGAAACCCGAGACCCTCGCTCGGCTGTGGTCCACCGGAGGCAACGGCCCTCCCTGTCTCCACGTTCGGCACAGGCCCTACTATCCGCGTGGCGTGCTTCGCGCTTGGGCGTTGGATCAGGTCAGCGACCTTCGCGCGTCTGCCCCGCCCGCGGCCAGGGGTCGGCGTCATGGCTGAGGCGGGATTGGAAGGGTTTAGAACGGAGTGGGCGCCCAGCGTCGCGGACCTGCTGGTCGACCCGGCGGTCAGCTTCGCCCTGAAGGACGTTCTTCGCACCTGGGAGGTTCGAGATCCGGTCGATGCGGCGCGGGACGCCCGGTTGCTGGCCGAGGTTCTGGAGCGCCGGGCGGACGAGGCGGTGTCATGGACAGTGTGAGCGAGCCGCCTCCGTTCGACGCGTTGGAAGACCGGATTCTCCCCTGGTCGCAGGTGAAGGTGATCTGCGGTCTGAGCCGGACGACGGTCTGGCGCATGCAGAAGACCGGAGATTTCCCGGCCTGCGTCCAGGTCTCGCAAAACCGAGTCGGATGGTGGCAGAGCGAGCTGCTGGCGTGGCGACGGGCGAGGACACCGAGGCGTCTGCCGGAGCCCCGGGCCATAGTGGAGAGGCCGGAGCCGGTTAGACCGCCAGTCAGGAGAACCCTGGAAGAGCCGCCTAGAAGACCGGCGCCTGAGGCTGCGACCGGTTCGGATCAGCCCGTCAGGAGCCGTCGGAAACGGAAATCTGGTGTTCCGGAAAACCAGGCTGCGTTCGACTTCGGAGGCTAGCGGGCGGACCGGGTCGATTAGACCCGCTTGAAACGGACGCGGTCGGCGCCGGCGATCAGGAAGGCGTCGAAGCCGGCGTCGCCCCAGGCCTTGCGCTGAACGTGGGTCGTGGCCGGGTCGGTTGTGTTCGCCCACCACTGCGGCAGGCCCGCGCTCTTGGGTAGCATATAGCCGATCTTGCGCTCCATCTCGGCGAAGGAGAGCTCGAGTTCATCGGTCTTCTGCTTGCGAAGATAATCCCGGAGCGGATCGTATTTGGCCATGGCGGTCTTTCATAGCTCAACGCGCCATAGAGGGGGCGGCGGGAAGGTGCCAGGCCTGAGTGCCCACCGCAGGCGCTTGGGTCAGTCCGGCGTGTCCGAACTCTGCAACCTTGCGAGCAGCGGCGAAAGCATTTTGAGCGTGTATTCGCGAACCCGATGAGCGTCCGCAGGCTGCTGCTCGTTGAGGTCCCCGATGTGCGCCAGCGCCATGCGCACAAAGGACATGCAGACGATCGCGCGCCGTTCCGGGACGGTCAGCGCCCGGAGCGGCCGCATCAGCCCCTCGATCACCGCGTCGGTACGCAGGTCGAGCTCGGCAAGTCCTTCGGCTGAGCGGATGTCGGGCCGCCAGGCTTGTCGCGCGTCGAGCTTGCCCTGATGGCTCCACTCCAGGCTGGCCAGGCCGTCCTCTTCAACCTGATCGGCGAGCGTCCGCAAAAGGCTGGCCGCCTCGAACCGCCGATCCCGGCTGCTGCTCTTATAGGTCACTCCGCTCATGGCGGCCGCGACGAAGGCCTCGGCGATGTCCCAGCCGGTCTCGGCGCGGGGCTGATCCAGGGCGGCTGAGTCGAACTCCCTGAGTTTGAAAAAGGCGCTCAGAGCAAGATCGTAAACCTGCGCCTTGTACTTCATACGCTCCGGAATGCCGCTCATAACGCTTCTGCTCCAACGATCTGCCGTCGACGCCTTTAGCGATTACCGCGACGGTCTTGTCGAGCCTTTGGGGTTCATGGGGAAGGGCGGCGCGCCTTGGCCTCCGACGACCGGCTGGTTAGTTACCGCCCTCGGGGGCGCGTCTCGCGCGGAGCAGATCTCCGATAGAGCGGCCACCGACACGGCAGACGGCGATGACGCGGTCGTGTACGATGACGCGGCCGCTCCTGCCGCGGCGTGCGTCGCAGACCACATTCTGTCCGAACGCGACCTGTCGCAGAAGCGACTGGGATAGCCGTCCGTCAGGCGAGTGGAGTTCGGGCGCGTCGAAATCCGCCAGCCGCACTTCGATCCAGCTATTGGGATCTCTGGAGCTGCCGACGCACAAACTGTCCCCGTCGCCGACATAGCGCACCGATCCCGTGAACGGCTGACCCGGCTGGGAGGGGAGCCGCCCCTCGCAAGGATCGGCCGATGCGGGTGTCGCCATAGCAGCCAGGAACAGGGCGCATAGCGCGAGAGCCGGGAGGCTGAGGAGGGGGCGGTACGTGTTGGGCATGAGCCTCGACAGGGTTGTGACAGACGGCGAAACAGCTGTCGCTGCTGAGCGATCTTTTCGGCTCGCACAAGTTCAGGAACAGAAGTCGCCCGAGTAGGGATGCAAGGTCATTGCACGCGAATTGATGATCGTTACACGATAGGGTGGCGTAAAAAAGCGGGACGGGGGAAGCATGATTAGTCGAGGTTCTGAGTGGCGCCGTTGGGAGCCTCACATCCATGCGCCCGGGACCGTGATGAACAATCAGTTCACCGGCCCCACGGCGTGGGAGGATTATCTATCCGCGCTTGAAAGGGCCACGCCGCTCATCGAGGCGATCGCCGTCACCGACTATTATGTCACCGACACCTATGAGCGGGTGTTGCAGCACAAGGCCGACGGGCGATTGCCGAAGGCGACGCTGATATTTCCCAATGTCGAGCTGAGACTGGATGTGGCGACCGCGAAGGGCGGATTCGTAAATCTGCATCTGTTCGTCAGCCCCGAGGACCCGGACCATATCGCCGAACTGCAGCGCCTTCTATCCCGGCTGCACTTCACCGTGCAGCAGGATCGCTACGACTGCACCCGCGCCGACCTGATACGCCTGGGCAAGAAGGCCGACCCGAACATAACCGACGACGGCGCCGCGCTCTCCTACGGGGCGAACCAGTTCAAGGTCAATTTCCGGCAACTGCGCGAGGTGTTCGGCGAGAGCGGATGGGCCAAGAAGAACGTCCTGATCGCCGTCGCCGGCGGCGCCACCGATGGCACATCGGGCGTGAGGGAGGCCGCCGACCAGACCATTCGTCGCGAGATCGAGGGATTTGCCGACATCATATTCGCCAGCAGCCAGGCGCAGCGGGAGTTCTGGCTCGGTCAAAAGGATCTCGACGCCCAGGCGATCCGCGCCCGATATGGCGGTTTGAAGCCCTGCCTTCATGGCAGTGACGCGCACAGGCTCGAAGACGTCGCCACGCCGTTCGGCGACCGATTCTCATGGGTCAAGGGCGGGCTGGAATTCGACACGCTGCGACAGGCCTGCATCGACCCCCGGGGCCGGGCCCATGTCGGCGCCGAGCCGCCGAAGTCCGCAACGCCGTCCCAGGTTATTTCCGAGATTGAAATACTCGACGCGCCTTGGCTCCAGACGTCGACCATCCCTCTGAACTCCGGCCTGGTGGCCATTATTGGCGCGCGGGGATCGGGCAAGACGGCCCTGGCGGACATGATCGCGGCGGGCTGCGATTCCATATCGGACGAGGCCTGGGCCGCCGATGAATGGGCGAACCCCTCGTTCCTGGTGCGCGCCCGGCCTCTTATCGGCCAGGCCAAGGTGAAGGTCAGTTGGGCGGCGGGCGCTCCAGGCACGCGGTCGTTGGATGGGGCCGATGCCAACGGCCCGCTGAGCTATCCTCGGGCGCGATACCTGTCCCAGCAGTTCGTCGAGGAACTGTGCTCATCCAGCGGCCTGACCGACGGACTCCTCCGCGAGATCGAGAGAGTGATCTTCGAGGCCCATCCCGATCATGATCGTGACGGTGCGTTGGACTTCGCCGAACTGCTGGAACATCGCGCTTCACGCCATCGTCTGGCGCGCGATCGTGAGGCCGAGGCCGTCTCCCAGATCTCGGAGCGGATCGGCACTGAACTCGAGAAGGAAAAGCTGGTCGCCAGCTATGAGGCCATGGTCGCGCAGAAGCGGCAACTGGTCGACGCCTATACCGCCGACCGCGCCAAGCTTGTTTCGGCGGGCAGCGAAAAGAGGGCTCAGCGTCACACCGAGCTGGCTGGCGCGGCCAACGAGGTCAGGACCAAGTTGCGGCGGTTCACAAACCAGCGGCAGACCTTCCTGGCCCTTCAGGATGAGGTGAGGGACCTTCGGCGCAACCAGGCGCCGGAGACACTGCGGCAAACCCAGGCCAGACATACGCACAGTGGAATGTCGAACGACCAGTGGGCCGCTTTCATTCTGGATTATACCGGGAAGGTCGATGACGACCTGAACGACTACGTCAAATGGGTTGATGGCAAGATCGCGGGGCTGAAGGGCGCTGCACCGCCAGCCGGTGATGCGAACACGGCGTTCTTTGCTGATGAGACAGACCTGACGACGCTGTCGCAGGCGGTCCTGGAAGCCGAGATGGGGCGGCTGGAAAAACTGGTCAGCTCCGACAAGGAAACGCAGCGGCAATACACGGCGCTGTCGGGCCGGATCGCGACCGAGACTGCGGCGATGCAGACCCTCGCGGCCAAACTTCAAGACAGCCAAGGCGCCAAGGATCGTGCCCGGGATCTGCAGGCCGAACGCGAAGAGGCCTATGGCCGGGCTTTCGACGCCCTCATCGCCGAACAAACCGTTCTGGAGGAATTGTACGGGCCCTTGATGGCGCGTCTGGCGGCGGCCTCCGGGACGTTGAAGAAGCTGTCCTTCTCTGTCGCGCGGGTCGCCGACGTGGCCCAGTGGGCGGGGCAGGCCGAGGAGGGTTTGATCGATCTCCGCAAGGGCGGGGCGTTCCGAGGCAAGGGCACCTTGCTTCAGAAGGCCAACGAGGTCCTCAAGCGGGCTTGGGAGACAGGGTCGTCAGCTGAGGTGGTGTCGGCGATGGCGGAGTTTCGTCGGCTTTATCAGAAGGAACTGCTCGACCACTCGCCGGTCGCCCACACCGAGCAGCTGGAGTTTCGGGCCTGGTCGAAACGCTTCGCTCAATGGCTGTTCAGCACTGGTCATATCGAGATCCACTACGGCATCGAATATGATGGCGTGGATATCCGCAAGCTGTCTCCCGGAACCCGCGGCATCGTCCTGTTGCTGCTCTATCTGGCGTTGGACGATGGGCGATGGCCGCCCGCTGATCATCGACCAGCCGGAGGAGAACCTCGACCCGAAATCCGTCTTCGAAGAGTTGGTGGGTCTGTTCATCGAAGCCAAATCGAACCGCCAGGTGATCATGGTGACGCATAACGCCAACCTTGTGATCAACACTGACGCCGATCAGATCATCATCGCTGAGTCAGGGCCGCATCCGCACGGTGCCTTGCCGCCGATCACCTATCAGTCCGGTGGCCTGGAGAACGCTGACATCAGAAAAGCGGTTTGCGACATCTTGGAAGGTGGGGAAGGCGCCTTCCAGGAACGAGCCCGCAGATTGAGAGTCAGGCTGGAGCGATGAGGTGCTGAATAGGCTAAGTTCGGTCGAGCCGTTTGCTGGCGCGCGTCGCGCGAGATGAGGCCGTCGGAAACGACGATCAAAAGGCTCTTCGCGACGTCGGGGAATCTCTGCGCCTTTCCAAGGTGCGACTTGCCCATCGTCGAAGCCGTGGGGACGATCACCGGCGAAATCTGCCATATCCGGGCGCGAAATGAGGGCGGCCCCCGCTTCGACGTCACCCAGAGCGAGGACGAACGGCAGGGCTTCGAAAACCTGGTTCTGCTATGCCGTCGACACCATAAAATGGTGGATGCCGAACCCGATGTCTATTCCGTAGAGGCGCTCGAGGAGATCAAGCGGATCCGAGAAGGTGATATGGGACGGCCCGAACAGGCTACCGATGCTTTCTATGCGAAGATCCTCCTCGGCGACCTTCGGCGCATCGAGGTGACCAACAATAGTGGCAACGTCGTCATCGACAGCCCCGGCGCGATCATAGCCAAAACCGTCAATGTGAAGACCACCCGTAACACGGTAAAGATTCAGCCCGCGGCGGGCACGATCGGGGCCGATCTCAAGGCGAGCCGGTATACTCAGCACCTGATCAGCCGATACAATGAATTCGCGAGCGCCGATAAAACGCGCGACACGAAGTTCAGTTACGAGGCTATTTCCAAGAATATTGAAGCGAACTTCAGAGGCCCCTGGAGGATGCTGGCGATCGAGGACTTCGACGCCCTGTGCGTCTATCTTCAGCAGAGGATCAGCCGAACGCGCATCGCCAAGTCAAACGCGGCTAAAGGGATGAAGGCCTTCTCCAGCTTCGAGGACTATACCTAAAGGGCGAGCTGAGCGACGATGCGGCACGGCGAGACGCATTGGCGCCGATGTGACCGCACCTCTGCCGAAGGCGGACTTTAGCTTTACCAGCCGACTCACCAAGTCACGACCGATACTGGCGCACCGACTGTGTGCAATCCTTCCTGATTCGGAGTTGGCGGGACGGAAATGGCCCAGAAACCTCAGCGCATCATCGAGGTGGCGGTGATCGACAAGGTCGGTCCGATCACGGCCGAGCGGCTGATGGCGATGTCCGAGGCTGAGTGGGGCCTGCTGAGGCAACGCATTACCGACGCTCGGCGAGGACGGGATCACCGATCCATTGCCGCCTGTCTTCGTTGCGGCGGCGCCGTCTTCATCAAGGCGCGCGCCTTCCGTCAAAAACGGCTTCCCTATTTCGCCCACTTCAAGGGCGCCGTTGCCGCCTGTCCTTGGTTTACCGGCGATACCCAGGACCCCGATAGCCTGAAGGCGGGCCAGTACCACGGTCACCAGGAAAGCCCGGCGCACCGGCTGATCTGCGAGCAGATCGCCCAACTTGCCAAACAGGATCCAAGCTGCACGCGGGTGGCAGTAGACACCTATCTTGCACCTACCGCCGGCGGCCATGGCCGATACCCGGACGTACTCGTGACGTATACTAACGGCCGCACGGTCGCCTTCGAGATCCAGTTGTCCAACACCTTCCAGACGGAGATTTCCGACCGGTCACTGCATTACAGGCGCGAAGGGGTCGGTTTGATCTGGGTTCTGTTGGGGCACGAACTCCAGTCGGGCGATCTGCCGCAGTCGTTCCGTGACGTAATCCTCCGCCATCGGGACAACGCCTTCGTGCTCGATCAGGCGGCCATAGAGACGTCTCTAGCCGCTCGACGCCTGATGCTAACCTGCTTCCTGCGGAAGTCGGACGGCAGCTTCGGCGACGAGAGACAGGTCGCTGTCAATGATCTCACTTTTCCTGAAACCGGCTGGCCCTACTATGAGGATCGGGTCACGCCGAGTTTGCTGGCGCGAGGGGAGGCCGTGCGCGCGCCTTGGAAGGTGGCGCTGCAGGCCCGCACTGATTTCTCCTACTCGGAGCTCACGACGCCGGCGTTCATTGCGGCCAACAGCGATCTGTGTGCGCGCGTGCCCGGTCTGGCGCTTTGGCAGCATCAAAACCTCGATCGTTGGCAATTTGCGCACTTCATCGCGGTGATGTTCTCGACACTTCGCTACGCCGCGGGGCGTTCAAGAACTACGCTTCCCGACAGCCGAACATCCAGGCGATGCTCAACAGCAAGTTGTCGGGACACCCCCTCATGCCCTTCGCGCCGGTTCTTCAAACGGTGCTCGCCCGAACCTCGGCAGGCCCCCTGCTCGAGGGCACCGTCGGCGTGCACCTCCGAAGGGCACTCGAGTTGGGCGAGGGCAATCTAGTGCTAGAGGCGCATGCGATCTGGCCGGCGATTCACGTCTTGCTGCCAGAAGTTTTCGATGGGGCGCTGCGGCTACAGCTGGAGACTCTTGGCGCCCTTCCGGCCTGGGCGAAGTCGAGCACCGACCATCTGGCTTATTCTTACGAATGATCCCGCCGGCCGGACGCCAAGCAGGCGTCGCCAAGGCTGTTCCGCACACACCTCCGCGCACACCGTTCACCCGACTGGACAATACATGCACACAACGATATTGTTGTGTTCATGATCCCTTCCCTTATTGATCCGGGCTTTGGCGCGCCTTGGGCGGTTCTGCCTTCGGGCGTCCACGAGACGACGCTGGAGGAGGTTGCCGCCCGGTTCGCCACCACGCCACACCGACAGTGGTTGTTCGGTGGTTTTCAACGGGCGGTGGAGGCGCTCCGGCTCGCCGGATGCCGTGCCGTCTACCTCGATGGCAGCTTCACCACAGCGAAAGACCACCCCGGTGATTTCGACGGCTGCTGGGATCATGCGGGGATGGACTTTTCCTTGCTTGACCCCGTTCTCCAGAACTTCGCCGGCAAGCGCGAGGCTCAAAAAGCCAAATATCTCGGCGAGATGTTTCCGGCCTTCGCCCCGAACGGCGCGACGGGCACCTTCCTCGATTTCTTCCAGATCGAGAAACATTCGGGCCAGCCCAAAGGCATTTTGCGGCTGACGCTCGCGACCTCGAAAGGGGCGTTGTAATGATCACGAACGAAAGACAGTACCGGTCCACGTGCGCGGCGCTGGACCAGCTGAAAGCCTCGGCGGGCGCGCCGGCGGCCACCAACGTCGATCCCGCGTTCGCCGTCATCGCGCGCGGTGCGCTCCAAAGCCAAGTGGCGGAACTCGAAGCCGATGTCGCCCTTTACGAGGCCCTGAAGTCAGGAGCGCAGACGACGTTCTCGGCCGCACGCCTTGCCGATCTCCCCGAGACGCTCATCCGCGCACGGATCGCGAGAGGCATGAGCCAGAAGGATCTCGCGGATTTTCTGGGGCTGAAGGAACAACAGGTCCAGCGATACGAAGCCGAACGCTATCGATCCGCGAGCCTTGAGCGTTTGATCGAGGTCTCCGATGCGCTCGACGTGCGCATCGAGAACCGTGCGTCGCTCGCCGGGAACGGGAGCCTGGAGTCGGTCGATCCCACCGCCTGGCAGGCTTTCCCTCTGGCCGAGATGTACAAGCGCGGTTGGTTCGAAGACTTCTCCGGAACGCTGACGCAGGCGCGCAAGTCCGCCGACCACCTCGTGCCGGCCTTCCTGCGGAGTGGCTCGGCCCGATTCGTCCCTGCCGGCTTGCACCGGAAGTCTGTGCGGTCGAACGGCGCTGTGCACGAACCGGCGATCGCGGCATGGGAAGCGCGTGTGCGACAGCTGGCCGCCCGAAACCCGCCGACGGCAACCTTCGATCCCGCCTTGATCGATGATGCCTGGATCGCTGCCCTCGTCGCCCTGACCCTGGATGCCGACGGCCCACTGAAGGCCGTCGACCACCTGCGCCAGATCGGCATCGCCTTCGTTGTCGAACGGCATCTACCCGGAACCCTGCTGGACGGCGCAGCCATGGGCTCGTTCGACGGCTACGGGCTGATCGGCCTGACGCTCCGCCATGACCGGCTGGACAATTTCTGGTTCACGCTTTTGCACGAGATCGGACACCTCAAGCTCCACATCGGCCCGGAAGCCTTTGCCGCCATCTTCGACGACACGGAGAGCCCGTCGGACGAGCGCCACGAAGAGGAGGCAGACGGCTTTGCACGGAACGCGCTGCTGCCTGTGGCTCAATGGGATCTCGCGGTGTCACGGTTCTCGCGCACGGAGAAAGCAGTGCTGACTGACGCCAAACGCTTCGGCGTCGGCCCAGCGGTCATCGCCGGCCGGGTTCGTCGCGAGGCTGGCGACTACACTGTTCTCCGTTCTCTCGTCGGCGCCGGGGAAGTGCGCCGCCAATTTGGTCTTTGAGGTTCAAATGGCGATCGCCCCGACCCAGTATGTCCCCCTCCTGCGCTGGCGGATGGGCGAGTATCAGGCCCTGTTCAAACTCGCGGCCGGACTGAAGCCGGCGGTCGTTCCTCTAATCGAGGTCCTGCCGCCGGACTTCGATTTCGAGCAATGGCGGCCGAAGAAGGAGATCGACGACCACCTCGGTGGTTTCGCGGCCAAGCTGGAAAAGAAGTGGAGCGATCGTCCCGCGCTCATCGACGGCCGCCAGTTGGCCCCTGCGACCCGCATGGCGGACGGCCGGCACACGATGACGTTCCTGTTCGATGAGGCCCGCAAGCTTGGGGCCTCGTTGACGCCGGTCATCAACCTCGAGAGCGACGCTGCCTACCGGAAGGCGGTCCACGACATCGATGCTATCGACATGAACGGCGCGGTCCTGCGGTGCACGCTCGAGGAGGCGCTCGATCCAGACTTTGACGATCATGTTGATGCCTTGCTCAAAGCCTTGGCGATCGACATTGCCCAACTCGACATCGTACTGGATCTGGGGGCGCCAGCCTATTCGCCCCAAGGCCCGCTTGTGGGCGTCATACGCGCCGCCCTGAACGGCGCGAGAATGCTGTCCGCGCGTAGCGTTGTCGTTATGGCGGCGTCCTTCCCCGAGACGATGACCGAGCTCAAACTCCCGATCCAGACCGTGTCGCGCGAAGAGTGGCGGCTTTACGCAGCCTTGGTGACGGCCCAGTCGCCCCAGGAACGACGTCCGTCCTTTGGCGACTATGCGGTCGCGGCGGTTAAATTCGCCCAAGGGGATATGCGATTTATGCGGGGATCCCCGAACGTACGCTATGCGGTGTCGGACGGCGGCTGGCTGGTCGCGCGCTCCAAACGCAAGAAGGGCGAGACTAACCAGGCCTACCCCGGCCTATGCGGTCTGATCCTAAGCTCGGGTCAGTACCACGGCGCAACGTTCTCGGAAGGCAGCGCCTATATCGAGGATTGTCACGCTGGCGCCGCCAAGCGCGGCAACCCCACGGTCTGGAAGTGGGTGGCGACCAACCACCATATCACTGTGGTCTTGGACGATCTCGCCAAACTGCCCGCGCCTTGAGCGTTTCCCTGACCCGCGCGCCTAGCACGCGTCGCGGCAAGGCGGAGGCGAGAATAGGATACAGAGCATCGCGAGGTGCTCTGAGCGTGCGCTCCGGGTGCCCGAGATCGCGTAGCATTTGAACGATCTCCGGGCGCCACAGCAAGCGCGCGAGTGTCACCGGATCGATAGAGCGGTTGACCTTTTCGTCACGGATTCGCCTAAGCGCGACTTCACCGTTGGCGCACCGTCGCGCTAGCACGACCCCCCACCAGTCGGGCACGAGGAGCCGAGCCGCGTCGAGGTGACGTTCGGCCACGATGAGAGAGGCCTTATCGACGACTTCGCCATAAGCGCTGACTTGGAACGGAAGGCGGGCCAGGGTATCCGCTTCGGCCTTGATCTCTAGCCCGCGGATGTGGCCGTTGATCACGGCGATATCGATCCGGCAGGATCCGTGATCGAGACCGAGTTCATCGATCACGAGCGTATCAGCGCTGCGCATCGCGGAGCCGAGCATACGTGCATAGACTGCACGCCGTACGTCTCCATCTTTGAACAGGGTTGCCATACCCCGGCATAGCTCTCGGGAATTGCTCAGGGCAAGCGGTTTGGCCATGCCAGCAAAGTCGTTGATCGACGCGACCGAACGAACTCAGGGCGACAAGGGGCGAAAAATGCTAGTCAAGGATCAGTTGCCGCGCATCTTCCAGGCCAACCTTGCGCGACTGTTTGAGCGGGTGGTCCAGCCCGCGATGGAGGCGCTGCCGGTTCATTCGTCGCTCGAAAGCGGCGAGGCGGCGACGATGGATCAATTTCTCGTTCGCGCTGCGGCCCAGGTCGACAACTACACCGCCAATGAGGCGGCGAAGGCGTTCACGCTGATCCTCGCTGCGACCTTCGAGCGTCAACTGAGTATATGGGCGCGAGCGGTCCATCGCGATGACGCGACGGACATGCCCAAGGCGCGGGGTTTCCGGGAGCTCCTGGCGATCTGCGCCGAGCGCGCCGGGATAGACGTCGGGCACGGCGGGTTGGGTGCTGATCTGACCGAGATGTTCGTGGTCGCCAACGTCGTGCGTCATGGCGAAGGTTCGTCGTGCGAAGAACTGAAGACGATCGCGCCGGCGCTATGGGACGAGGCCGCCAACGACTATCACGATCTCCTGGCAGGGCTGCCGATTGCGAGCGAACATCTCAGAATCCGCGCGAGCGACCTCGTTTGCTATATCCGGGCGACAACGCGTTTCTGGGGCTTGGCTGACACTCTTCCGATGGCGGTGATCGATCCGCCCTATCGGTTCGCGACAACGGGCGGGGAAACAACGTGACGGACGCCGACGAATTTGACGATCAGCCGCGTTATCGCGATGTCGCTGAGATCGGCACGAGTGAGCTCCACGAAGCGCTGATGAGCTTGGCCGGCTTTGCCGCCAACCCTTACCTAGCCATGCAGGCGAGCCAGCTTTGCCTCGTCGATAATTCGCTCAACGCGCTGGAGCACGAGGTCATGCGCCACCAGTTCGATGACGAGCCGCCGCGAGGGAAGATCGCGTTGCTGGGCGCGCTCTCGCCCATGTGGATCTACGCGGCCTACGAGCTGTTGCGGACATGGCGCCAGCGCTGTGAAGACGTCATCAAGCTCGCCGAGAATTCAGGAATCGGCCTCAAGGCCGCCCATCTCGAACGAGACCTAGGATACCGCCACTACGATCGCGAGCTGCGCGCGCAGCAACTGCGTGATGCCCAGGAGCGGCCCGAACTGGTTGAGCAGATGCGCCTCGACCTGCGGCGGACGGAGATGGGCTTCACTACGCTCGAATTCATCCGCGTCGCGCTCGCCAAGCACGAGGTGAGCAAGAAGGGGAACAAGAAGCCCATTGCGTTCGCGCCGGGCCTTGCCCGCCCCAACCGCTGGTGCGGCTCGATGGAGTATGAGCTGAGCAATGGCGGCGCGATCATCAGAAACGTCACGCGCCGCGACATTGCCGAAACCATTCGGTTCATCCCCGAGGCGGAAAATCCGAGCGACGCTGATCTGGTCGGCTTCCAAGCCTATATGAACCCGCCGGATGTCGAGCCGCCGGCGGGATGACGGGGTTGTGAGCGACCAGCCGCCGCCAGAGCGACCAAAGACCAAAGCCTTCGACCTGCTCGCGTCGGTAGCCGCATTTGCGCGCGAACACTGTATCGCGCTGAACGACCCGTCATTGGTCGAACGCTTTGTCGCCGACGCAACGCCAAAGCTGGAGGAGGCGTTGGCGGACCCGACGCTAATTCATGGCTCGCGAACCGAGCGCCTGTTTGAAGCAACGGTGCTTAGCCTGGGCCACTTTCGATTGCTCAAGACCGAGGATGTTGGCCGCGTCCATGCCGCCGACACCTGCCGCGCGCCGGATTTCCGAGTGGTGCTGGACGACGGCGAGCAGTGGCTCGTCGAGGTCAAGAACGTCCGAAGCAAGGAGCCCTTCAAGCAGAAAACGCAAATGACGGCTGCGTATCTGGCCTCGCTCCAGACCTACGCGGACATGGTTGGCGCGCCGTTGAAGCTGGCGATATTCTGGTCGCTCTGGAACATCTGGACGGTCATCTCTCCGGATCGCTTCCGCCGTCCGAACGGCGGTCTCCGCGTCACGATGAAGGATGCGGTGATCGCCAACGAGTCCGGAAGGCTCGGCGAGGTGATCATCATGACCAAGGCCCCGCTGCGCCTGGTGCTCGGGGCGTCGACCGATATGCCGCGTTCGCTGAGCGCGGAGGGGCTGGCCAACTTCATCATCGGGTCGGCGAAACTCTATAGCGGCGACGTCGAGCTGACGGATCCTAGGGACCGCAAGCTTGCGGAAGTGCTTCTGCTCTACGGGGAGTGGTCCATTGAGGGGCCGCTTGCAGTCACCGACGGCGGCGAGTTCGCGGGTGTCGAGTTTGTCGCGAACCCAGAGGAATCGTCCAATCAGGGCTGGGAAGGTATAGGCTGGGCCAGCCGCATTTTTAGCCGCTACTATGCTGCGCAGACGATAGACGGTGACTAGGTCATCCAGCTCCATGGAGAGGCGGCCCCGGAATGGTTCGCGCCACTTTCGGATTGGGATTTCAAGAACAGCAAGCTGCCGCTCTTGCTGGGGCGGGTTCAGGCGCCTGGATGACCAGGTGCGCGGCGATCCGGAGCTGCCTGTCTGATTCTGCTTCGTGCGTGGGCCTCCTGAGCGCCTGCGTTCTAATCCAGTTCGTCGTCGACCGGCTGTTCCAGCGGTGGCAGCACCCAGCCGTCGGACTGTAGGAAGGTGAGAACGTCTTCGTATTTGTCGGCACGGCGCACGCGGCGAACGTGTTGGTAGAATCGATTGCGCGCGTCAGGGGTCGGCCGATCAGCGGGCGCCGCGTCGCGGAGCACGCCGAGCAGAAGCGTATCCGTTTCGGACGCATCCCAGTTCTGCCCGTTGTCGATGATGGCATCGAGGAGTTGGTCAAGCTGTTGGCCGTTGAGGCGGCCGGCGAACGGCGTGATGAGATCGCTGAAGTTCACCTCTGATCCGCGCCAGCTGCCAGAAGCCTGATACAGATCGACCGCCCGAGGCCAGAGGTCGGCGAGCGGCTGAGAGGCGATTGCGGCGACCAAATTTTCCCGATTGAGGCCGGCGATCAGCGGCAGTAGCGCGGCGCGGAATTGTGGGACAGTCACGCCTGCCAGAATGCGGTAGTCAGCGAGCGCCGCGGGGTCGGCGTTGTCGATGGTCGCTTGAAGGGCCGTCCGAGTCGGCTCCTGAAGCTGCGGCCAGAAATCCGGAAAAGCGGCGATGAACGCGATGGCGCGAGGGCGGTTCGCCGGCTCGAGGTTGTCTATGAGCCTGACGATCGCCAGCGATATATCCGGCCAGGCCTCAGCGGCGCGTTCGCGCACCGCGACCAGCGAGGGGATTATCTTGCGATGGAGCGGCTCCCATTGCGCGGGCACGCCCTTGAGAATGGATTTTGCGAGCACCGTGCCGAAGTTGCGGACGTTCTGAGCGCGGACGCGCGCCAGGTAGCGCTGGTCGACATAGTCCAGGATGCGCGCGTATTCCGTTGGAAAGCCGGGCGACTGCACGTCGATGTCGTACAGCTCGAAGATCGCTTTGCCTTGCAAGGGCTCCTGCGACAGAACAAGATCGACCGCATTGACGAGGTGAAGCCGCACCAGCTCGGGCGACGGCGCGAAGAGATCCGCCTCGGCCGAGAAGGCCGGGTGCGCGCAAAGATGTCTATCTTCGCGCAGGCGCTCCAGATGCGTTCGGGCGATGCGATTGACGACCTGAGTGTTGGCCGTTGCGTCTTCGAGGATGCCTCCCTCAAGCTGAAGCAGCTTGGGGATATCGCCTGTGACGGTCGCGTTGTCCCACGCCTGAAGAAATGCCGTGGCGGCCGCATCGCCCATAGCGCTCAGCTCGCGATACTTGGCGATCAGGTCGTAGACCAGGGCGACCCAGGCTGAGGTGAGTGCGCCACGCAGCGCGCCGGCCTTGTAGGCTTTCACCGCATCAAGAAAATACACCTTCGACTGCGGATGCCGAATTCGGGTGATGAGGATGTCGAGATCAACAAATCCAGTGTCCACGGTTCAGACCCCTCCAATTATGTGTCGGTCCCCGCCGAGCGGGATGATCCAGCCACCAGCGCGGTCCGGTCGGGCGACCGCGAGCGGTCGCGGAAAGGTCTGGCGTGTGAGCGTGCGCAGCGCCTGTGCGAGTTCGGCATGGCCAAGGGGCTCGATCAGGTTGGCGACATGCAGGCGGAGCAGCCCGATGAACGGGGCGTCCTTGTCTTGCGGATCAATGGGAACGCCCTCGTCGATGGGATCGCGAACCGACAGGTGAGCATCAGCGGGATTGGAATTGGCCACGCCCCAACGGGTGGCGACCGCGATCCGCTTTACGGTGACCTTTTGGCCTTTGACCGTCACGTCGATGCGCCCGGCTTGTGTCCAGGCGCGCGCGAGTGCTTTCGCGGGGCCTCCCGGGTCGTGACAGCTCTTGGCCTCCGCGATCGTGAGCGAGGTCAGATCGGATTTGCATGCGATCCAGTCAGGGAGGTCGCCTCGGGCGAGGCGCTTGATCCTGGCCTGCTTGCGGCGATCGAGATCGATCACTTGGTTGCCGAGATGGGCGAAAACGGAGAGGTCAAAATATCGTTCGAGATAAGCGCGGGCGACGAACCGCCCGAACAGGCCCGACAACGCGACCTTCACTTCGCGCGCCTGGCCCAGCGGCTGCCTGAAGAGGAAGGATGTGCCCGCGCCGGTCGGGGCGAGGAGAGCATCCAGGATCGACCAGGCGCCATAGGCTGCGCCCGGCGTCTGGAGCACTTCGCGGATGCCGGCGTCTTCGATGTCGGAGACGTCCAGCGCGATGGTCGCGCCCGGGAACGGGTCCAGTGATGGCGGCGTGAAGTTGTAGATGAAGGTTCGGGTCATAGCGCCAGCGCCCGCTTGAGATCATCGTGCTCGAAGGCGCTGGCCATCCGGGTAATTTCGGCGGAGCGGGCGCCGACGGCCTTGGCGGTGTCACGCCACGTCGCGGTCACGGTCGCGACCTCTTTGATGATGGCGCGGGCCTGCTGCAGCGTGAGGCCGAAGAACTCCGAAGCCGCCTCAAGCAGGTCGAGCGAGCAAGTGCCCTCATCGAGGTCGATGTTGGTCGTCAGCACACGCGCCTTGAGGTCGGTGGGCACAGGGTTGAGGTCGTAAGCGGGAGAGAGGGACCATCCCGTCTTGCCGAGCCAAAGGAAGCCATGGTTGCGCAGGTGATCATCGACATTGGAAATCAGCACGTTGAGGACGACCCGCCGATAGAGGGCATGAGCGTCGGTCTTCCCCTGAGCGCCATGTTGCGTAAGCGCGTCGACGATCTCCGGGTAGCTGCCGCGCTCGCCGTCCTTGGCGCCCATCATCGCCATGGCTGACAGGAAAGGCGTGCGGATCGGGCCGGCGCGATCGAAGCGCCGCGACAGCATCACCGCCTTGCCGGCGACCTCAATGAGTTCATGGTGAGGGGTGGTGATGCCCGCCTGGCCAGCCAGTCGGAGCGCGATCTCTTCCCACGTCTCTATGCTGTATTCGTCGGTCTCCTTCGGAAATTTGGCGATGGAGAGGTGTCCGTGCTGGTCGATGACCGACGCTTTGGGCCGGGCCCCGCCCAGGGAAGAGCCGGGGGCGAAGATGAGTTGAAGGTCCTCGTCCGTTTCCTCGTCGCGGAGGACCCGTTCGGTGATCTGGAGCAGCCGCCCGAGTTCGATCAGGGCGGGGACGCCGGCGCGGATCGGGGCCTGGAACATATCTTCGCCCGCCCAACGAAATCTGAGGGCCCCCAGGCGGGTCTCGTCGGCGACGCCGAGCAGGTAATCGCTTTCCGCAAGGGTGCGAACGGCGCGGCCTTCGCGTTCGGCAAGGCGGCGTTCGGCCCGTTGCATAAGACGTCGCCCCCATGTGTCGGGCGCTGAGTCTCCGATGGAGCCGAAAGTCGCCAGTCCGGCAGGAGGGGCGAAGGCACCGCGGGTCAGGGCAAGGGCAGGCTCTAGCGAGAACCGGTCTGGATCGGCGAGCCACGCGCCATCATATTCGAAAAGGATGGTCTCCGTGCCTCGAACGCGATTGCTCCTCGCCAGGCCGATAGGGCGCGTGCGTCCATCCAGGTCGAGATGTACCTCAAAGTCAGTCATCGCGAGATGATCCGCCTGTTCGCTTGAGATGGACGCGCTTGGGCAGTTCCGCGCTGGCCAGCGCTTGTCCGACCGGGTCGTTGCCGATGTCGGCGATCTGGCCCAGACCGTCGAGCAGGCCGAGCGCCTGAAGGACGCCAGCATAGATGCCGATGCTGACATTGGTGTCGCCAGCCTCGATCTTCTGCAGGGTCGAACGGGACGTGAAGGCGCGCTCCGCGACGACGGCCATTGGCAGCCGCCGACGCCGACGGGCGTCGTGGATGTCCGCGCCGAGCTTTCGCATGACGCGCCGCACGGCGGCGGGAGGCGTATGTGGTGTAGGCATTTGACACCTTCGCACTACGGATTGGCCTAATATGTAGTACGAAGCTTACAATTTATCTACCCCTCGCAGAGAGCGCCTAGCGGGCTTGCTTAACTGCTTTCATGATGCTCAAGGCGACCGAGAGGCTCAGACCCATGTCCAGGCACAACTTGAAGAACTCTTCCGAAGCCTGATGGGCCTCCAGACCGTATTGACGCACGAGTTTGCGGGCGTGTTTGCCAAGCGGGATAGCGTCGCTGAGCGAGACCCACTCGGGATTGCCGGCTTGTTCCTCGAAATCGAGAATAAGCGCTTCCGGCAAGTCGGCGCCGAGCAATATGTAGCGAAGGTGCTTGATGAAATTCGGGTGCGTATAGATGTCTTCGCCCCGGCAGTTATTGCGTTCGAACCCGCCCTTTCTCGACGCTTTGATCCGGCCGGGATTGTATTCGACATCGTTCCAGTAGCGGACCCTCTGGGGCGGCACGCCGTCTCGCTCGCTGAGCGAAGCCAGGAGGGCGAGAATGGGTTCGGCATTCGCGTTGTAGGCGGCATGGGCTTCATCGTGATTGCGATGAGACAGGCGCAGGTCGATCTTGGAGACCAGCGCTTCTTCGGCCTCGGTTAGGGCTATGCGGTACTTATCCATGCGATCCTTTCATCTGTCTTCAGCAGGGGATGACCAAACAATGCCGCCAAGGCTGATGGCAGCGAAACCGGCGGTGCAGGCGCCCGCACGTCAGAATGTCACGAGATAGGCGGGGTAGAACAACTCAACGGGCCCAAGCACATGCCTGTCCTTGAGGACGCTGGCGCGCCCTGCGCGTACTTCAGGGCCGCACGGCTTTTTCACCAGGAATGTTGCGGGAGCGGTGCAAGGTCAGCGGCAAGGAGCAATCGATTCAAGGTTGTGACCACGCGACGCCGCTTGTCTTCCAAAGCCTGTTGAACCGCGAAGTTCGGGATCATCAGCCAGTCATTGTGCTGGCTTACATCGCCGTTTCGCTCGGCTCTCAGCAAGGTGGTCCTGAAGTCGTTCAGCTCACCGGCGAGAGCCTCAGCTCCAAGACGAAGATCGTCATCGTTGAGCGTGCGAACCCCACCAATAGCCCGTTGCACCCGTCTCCCCTCCCTGTCGAGAAGATCACCGGTCGCGAGAAGGCGCTGAGTGTCGATTAGGGCCTGTTTGAAATTGTCGGCATGCTCGCAGCTCAACGGGTCGCGAAACGCAGGACGATCAAAAGCGACCGCGAAAAGCCCGAGCAGTTTCTGATCGCGCTCGGGCGCCGTGAGCCCCTGGGCGACGGTCCGATAATATTCATCCTGCAGCCGTGCATCGCGATTCAGGACCGCGTCATAGTCGCCCCAGGACCAGGTCAGGACACCGAACTTTCCAACCTTCTTGCGGGCAGCCGCCATGGCGGCCGCCTTGTTCTGGATTGCCCGGTCCGGCTTGGCCGTCGTCGCGAGAATAAACAGGTCCAGTTTCGCCGGATGGCTCTCGGCGCGCCGGACAGCGTCCGTCAACGCCTTGACCGTGATGGCCCTGCCAGCCAGAAGCACATTGTCCGCGTCGCGCTCATCGCGCTGTTTGCACTGGATGCCGATTGTGCGGCCATCTTCCGCCTGAACGAGCACGTCGAGTCCGTTCTGGCTCTGGCCCTGCCGCCCGACCTTCTGCGGCGTCGGGTCGCCGAACACGACACGGGCCGCGCCTACGGTCAGGTCTTCGAACTGCTGCCAATAGGCGGGCGGAGCGTGCCCCTGTGTAAGATCAGGCATGGGGCGTCCTTATCAGCGCAAGCGGGCGATGTTTGCGACGTAGCCGCCCAGAGAGGTTGGCTGCGTGACCTTGCCCCAGTACCGGGCGCTCGCGCTTGACACCTTTCGGAGGATCAGGAGGTCGAGATCAGAATCGAGGCCGGCGACCACCGCCTTGCCGACCACGTCGATGTCATCATCGGCTTCGAACAGAATGAACGAGGTCGTCTCGTCCCAGTAGCCCGAGTCGAAGACCTGGACGGCCGCATAGATCGACTGGCGGCGAAGAGACTCGACGCCTTTCGCTGCAGAACGTTCAGTCGCGACCATGAAGCTCAGCCAATAGTTTGCAGTGGCCATGTGCGGCACCCCCATCCCGTCGAAAACTCGACCATCGGAGATATGGATACGGCAAAGCTAGGCCGCAATCGCGGGTGGCCGTATCGCGCGACTACCGCGCAACGGTCGCGCACAGGAGGATCAATCCCTTTGTGCGGTTCGCCCTATGTTCTCGCCGTGCTAGGGCTGACGCGTCAACCCGGAGCCGGCCGTGAAACGCCTTTTCGATCATTACGAGCAGATGACCCACAACGCGGTCAAGCCGGTCGCCGACCGATTCGGCCTGTCCATTTTTCCGAAAGTTCGGGTCGCGGACGTGATTGATCCCGACGAGGTCGGGGCAACCGGCGACCTCAAGACCTACGCGCTAAAAGCGCACTTCGATTTTGTGATCTGTCGCAATGACTGTGACCCGGTCTACGCGATCGAGTTCGACGGAGCGTCGCACCGAAGTGTCCGCCAGCGGGAGCGAGACGCCAAGAAGGACGAGCTCTGCAAGCGAGATAACCTGCCGATCCTTCGGATTCACAGCGAGCATCTAACTACTGGCTACAGCCATCTCACTTTGCTTGGCTGGCTGGTCGAAGTGGCCGAGATGAAGGTGGCGTTCGACGCGGAGCAAGAAGCAGGGCGGATTTCTTGGGAAGAGGATTTCGACCCGTTTTTCCTTATGAGCATTGAGCCGGGCGAGCCGAAGTTTCCTTACTGGATCTCCGGGTTGCCGCGGGTGCGCATCGAGCGGCTGCACAAGCGCGGCCTGATCCACCATCCGTGCGGATCCGGCTTCTTTGGTCTGACGGACGACAAGCTTTATCGAGGCGCAGAACTGATCGCCGTCACCCCGACGGTCGGAATCCTGCTCAAGGGCGCGATGCGCGATCAGAACTTCCCGGCGCCCTTTGGCGACCTCCTGAGTGAAATTCTGTCCGTCAAGTTGGCCGACCGTGTCCAGCACTGGGTTCAGAGCGGCGAGGGCGGCAAACCGATGGAGGCTGTTTATGCGGAAGCCCGCGACCTGATGGGGGGCCTCCAGCTCCGAGGGAGTCATTCCTGCGGCGACGTCACAGATCGGTGGCACCTGTGACATTGTTTTCCGGAAAGGGCGAGCATGCAGTTCCGTCATGAGGCCCGTCAGGCACTTGCGCGGGCGAAGGCGCTGCTGGCCCAAGGTGACGACCAGGCGCTACGCTATGCCGCCTTGGAACTGCGCCTGACGCTCGAGGCGATCGCTTACGACCGGCTGCACGACTACAGGCGAGATGTCCCGCCCAGCGTCTATGAGACGTGGCAGCCACCTAAGGTTCTGAGGCTGCTTCTTGAAATCGACCCTCGGGCCGATACTCCACAGACCGTCAAGATCGCCCGCAACCTGGCTCCCGGAGTGGATGACGCGCGCGCCGCTGTCTTCTTCGAGCAGCCCATCCGCCAAGCGACGTTGAAGGACAATTACGGCGCCATTGGGAGCTACCTGCACTTCCCGACCCTGAAGCAGCTAAATGAAAAGGGCGGCCCCGATTTCGAAAAGTTGCGGCGGCGATGCGAAGCCTTGGTTGAGGAACTCGATCCTGTCGTCACGCCAGCGAAGACCTCCTTCATTATGGGGACCTTCTCTCACTGCCCGTGCTTCAGATGTGGCGAGGACATGCGCAAACGCTTGCCGCGCGACGAAGCAGGTCAGTTTCCTGCAAAATGCGTAGCCTGCGGCGCTGACCATCTCGTCTTCTTCGAGGAGGACGGGGAGGGAAAATGGACAACGAAAGCCTTTCCAGCGCCATGCGCACACGAGAATTGCGACGGTATCCATCGGATTTTTCCCGACGAGATCCGCCAGGGTTTCCAATGGACCTGTGACGCGTGCGGCCGCGATAGCGTGTTCGACTTCGCGATATGCCCAGTTCTTCCGCCCGAGACATCCAGCCAATGCTGAAGGGTCGGATTGATCGAAATTGCAGGTTTATTGGTCGGCCTATTGGGGCGCCCTGAGTGTCGTAACTTGCGGCCTGTCAAACTCGGATTGGATCCTTATGGCATACCTGCCCATCAGAGAGACGCTTGCTAAGTCACCTTAGGACTGAAGCGCTCGCCAATCCGTTCCGCAAGCGCCCGAACTGGGTCATCGCTCAAATGGGCGTACCGTTCTGTAGCGCGGCTGTTGGCGTGTCCCAGCGCCTTGCCGATCATCGGGAGGCTGGCCCCGTCAGCCAAGGCGAAGCTTGCGAAACTGTGGCGCAGGTCGTGGATGCGCACGCCTTCCAGCTTGGCTTTGGGGAGCACCTTGTCGCGCCAGATCTTGGACTCGGACGTCGCATATCCGTTGTCGCCCTTGGTGGCCGGGAAGACGAACTGGCTTCGCCCGCGCGTCTTGTAGAGACGCTGCAGGATTCCGAAGGCCATGTCGTTGAGCGAGATCCGACGATCCCCCGTGCGCCCACCGGCCTTGGTGCGGCTCGGCGGCAGCACGAGCCGGCGCCGGTCGAAGTCGACCTCCGTCCAGCGCAGACCAGCGATCTCGTTGCGCCGCGCACCCGTCAGAAGCAGAAGCCGATAGACCGCGCCCTGCCGTTCGGAGATCGTCGCATCCGCTTCCAGAGCGTCGAGCGCGGCGATCAGGTCCTGGGCCTGGGACTCGGACAGGAAGCGCTCGACCGCCGGTCGGCGCTTGCGTTCGACCTTCGCGCAGGGGTTCGGGCCGGCGAAATGGCCCTTATCGATCGCCCAGTTGAAGGTCGCCCGCAGGGTGGAATAGGTGCGGTCAGCGATGCCTGCTCCGCCCTTCACGATGGATCGACCACGAAATTTGGTCTTTACATCCTTGGCGGTCTTCCCGGCCGTGATCGATCGGATCATCCCGGTGATGTGGTCGCGGGTGACCGTATCAAGCGCCATCTTCCCAAGCAGGGGCGCGACGTGGCGCTCGAGGTTGGTCCGGTCCATGGCCCATGACGAATCCCGTTTGGTCGGTTTGTCGTCCGGCCCTTTCTCCAGATACAACTCGACCAGGCCTTTGACGGTGAGGCCCTCGATGCGCCTGCGGGCTTCTCCGGGATCGATGCCGCGCCGCACATCGACCACCACCGACGCCGCCTCCTTGCGAGCCCGATCCGCCGTGAGCTTGTCCGGCCCATCCCCATGCTCGCCAAGCGTCAGCCAGCGCTGGATCCCGCGGACCCGATATTTGATGGCGAACATCCTTCGGACAGGCTTGGCGGCATGGCCCTGTCGGGTTTCGGTCCCGGGATAGATCCGGAGGCAGAAGCCTGCGATCTCGCTGTCCCAAATTCGACCCTCGCCGCTCTCCGGAACGGGCGCGCTCTCAACCACGCGCTTGGTGAGTTTTTGCTTCGTCATGGCGATGGAAATCTACGCTCATTTCCGAGCCACCGCTACCACTCCGCTACCAACTCAAGTGAAACCGGGCGAAACGCTCCGTAACCGGATAAACAAGAAAACCTAGTTAAAACAACATACAAAACTGATTTTTGGAACGTGCTGAAAAGCCCGGAAATGCTGATCCCCAACATTGCCAAGGTTGGGGTCGAGAGTTCGAATCTCTTCGCCCGCTCCAAGTCGAGACCAAGGTAGACAAGCAGTTAGCCTTCCCCTCCGGGGTCCAAAACTGCTTCCCAGTCGTCCGTGCTACCCTATGGGAAGCAGTGGGCAGCGCAAAATATCGCATCGTAGAAAGCCACGGCGTGACTCCGGTCACTTCGGTGATTTTGCGCGTGCGTCGTCGCGTCCGCAAACGGAAACCTGATGGGCTAGAGTGGGTGTCAGAGGGCCGTGGCGACGTGACCAAAGCGACCCGAATGTCTCTCTCTGGTCACGTTCTCGCTCCCCCCTGGTCGAGCGCATTTTCCACTCGATCAAGCGACGACCTCAGCCAGGGGGCTGCTTCCTGAACACCGTCATCAAGGCCCTGCCCCTGACCCTTGCCGTCAAGGACGCCCGGACGGCCACAGCCCCCCGCGTGGTCTTCAAAGATAGATGTCGCTCCATGTCGGAGCGGATTCCATCAGCGCCCGCGAGGGGCCTATTGCGGCGGATCAGGCGTTGTCACCTGCCTCTATCGGGACATCGAGCTCGAACCCTAGGCGTTCGCGTGACGGCCCAGGGGCGTGCGGGCCGGGGCGTCCGCCAGCAGAGCCTGGATCTCGTTGAAAAGCAGGGCGAGGGTGAAGGGTTTGCCGAGGTGGCGGTCGGCGCCCGCCAGCCGCGCCGCTTCGACATGTTCGGGCTGGGTGTTGGCGGTCAGCATGATGACCGGGACGTGGGCCCGGCCCGCCGCGCGTTCCGCGTCGCGAATGCGGGCGACCGCCGTGATTCCGTCCATGCGGGGCATCTGGATGTCCATCAGGATGACGTCGAAGGTTTCGCGTCCGGCGGCTTCCACAGCCTCGACGCCGTCTTCGGCCGTCGTGACGTCCGCAACGGACTCCAGCATCATTTCGACGATCCGGCGATTGGTCGGATGGTCGTCGGCGACCAGGACGCGCAACCGGTCAACCGGGTCGGTCGTGACTTCGTCCGTGGTTTGAACCGGCGCGGTGGACAGGGGCAGATCCAGCCAGAAGACCGACCCCCCGTCTTCACGCGGCGCGGCGTCGAGGATCCCGCCGAGCGCTCGCGCGGCTTTCCGCGCCAAGGCGAGACCCAGGCCCATGCCGCCGTATTCGCGGGTCAGGGCGTCGTCCTGTTGCCGGAACGCGGCGAACATGGCCGCCTTCAGGGCGGGATCGAAACCGACGCCCGTGTCCACGCAGGCGAAGCGAACACCCCCGTTCTGGCATGGATCGACGGTCAGGCGGATTTCGCCCCGGTGGGTGAACTTGACCGCATTGTTCAGCAAGGGGGTCAGCACCCGCTCTATGCCCGCCGGATCGCCGACGAAGGCTGCGGGAAGAGCGGGGGCGATCTCGACGACGAACGCTAGACCCTTGGCCCTTGCGGCCTCGCGCGCGGGGCGGACGACCCGCTCGATCAGGTCGCCAAGGGCGAAGGTCTCGACCTCCGGCGGCCCGTCTATCCCGTCCAGGCGAGCGACGGCCAGCAGTTGCTGCAACTGATCCTGCAGCACGGCGGCCGAGGCGCGGATCATCTCGGTGACTTCCTGGATGTCGGGCGCGGTCGAGCGGGCGGCGAGAAGGTCGACCCCGGCGATGACGCCGTTCAGGGGGGTGCGAATCTCGTGGCTGATGTTGGTGACGAAGGCGCTGCGGGCGCGGTTGGCCTGTTCGGCCTGTTCCAGCGCCTGATAGAGGGCGTCGGCGTCGCGCTGTTTCTGGGTGATGTCCTCGGTCAGGCCGATCAGATGGCGCACCCCCTCGTCGTCATAGGTCGCGAGCTTGGTGGCGGCCAGATAGCGGAACCCGGCCTCAGCGTGATCCTCGTACACCGTCGACTGGGAGCCCATGCCCGGCACGGCGTCCGCCGCCCATTCAGCGAAGGCGGCGGGCAGGACGTCGGAGGCGCGCAGTCCCGTCAGCCCCTCGAACCGACCGAACAGTTTCTCCGCCGCGCGGTTGGCCAGGATGTAGCGGCCCGTCCGGGCGTCCTTGACGGTCAGGGCCAGGGGCAGGACCTCGATGACGGTGTTCAGGAAGGCGGCGGTCTCGGTCTCCTGGGTGACGTCCTCGGCCTTGACCAGGAGGCGCACGATCCGCCCGGTGTCGTCGCGCACGGCGCTGACCGTCGTATCCAGATAGACCGCCGACGATTGTTCAGTGGTGAATCGCGTGCGGAAGGAGAAGGCCCGACCCGCCTGTGCTTCCTGGACGCCGCGATCGATGGAAAAGCGGCAGTCGACCGGCCAGGCGTCGCGCCAGGCCATGGTATGGGGCGCTGGAGGTTCCGGTTGGAAACGCCGCGCCGCACGGCTGACATGGACGATCCGTCCCTGTGGGTTCAGCAGCCATATATAGGCGGGCGAGGCGTCCGCGATCTGGCCGTGGAAGACGTCGCCCTCATAGCAGGTTTCATCATCTGCATCGACGTAGGTCAATTCGGACCCCCCTGTGTTCAGCGGTTCTGCTGAGGATTCGAATCTAATCCGGGAAGGTGAAGTCGAAGTGAACGACACAGCCTTGCGTTGCTTACGGCCAAGCTAGGTAGATTCACCTATCGCAGTTTTGAAGGCGGTTTAACGCCCATCGTCAACCATGGGGATCAGTTGCATGGCTCTGCGTCATGCGTGGTGGGGATGGGGTATGACGAAACGTGTGCTGATCGACGCTGCTCTCGTAGTGAAGAACGTCGTCGTCCTTCGCCAGTCGATTCTCGACGCCTTCGAGGAAGACGACACCATCAGTCTCGACCTTGCCGATGAGCAGCCCGTCGATCTTTGCGGATTGCAGCTGATCGAGTCTGCGCGGCGCCAGGCCCGGGCGGTCGGCAAGACCCTGGTCCTGGAACGTCCGGCGACGGAATTTCGGCCAACGCTCGATGCGGCCGGCTTCCTGACGGACGCCACGGCTGACGATCTCCAGTTCTGGCTTCACCAAGGACCCGCCCAATGACCGCTTCTATCCTCACGGTCGATGACTCGCCCAGCATCCGCGTCGCGCTGAAGATCGCGCTGACCAACGCCGGCTATTCGGTAGCCGAAGCGGTCAATGGCGCCGAGGGCATTGAAAAGGCCAAGGCCAGCGCCTTCGACCTGATCATCACCGATCTGAACATGCCCGTCATGGACGGCCTGACCATGATCGAGGAGATGCGCCGGATGCCCGATCAGATGGGCGTGCCGATCGTCTTCCTGACCACGGAATCCGACGAAGGATTCAAGGCGCGGGCCAAGGCCGCAGGCGCCACCGGATGGCTGACCAAGCCCTTCGATCCCGATCAACTGGTGCGTGTGGCCAAGAAGGTGCTGGGACGATGAGCGACGAAGCCATCGCCGTTTTCCAGGTTGAGGCGAGAGAGAACCTGGAGTTGATCGAGCAGGGCCTGCTCGATCTGCTGGACCGACCCGAGGATCGCGATCTGGTGGACGCCGTTTTCCGGGGGCTTCACACCCTGAAGGGATCGGGGTCCATGTTCGGCTTCGACGCCCTGGCCGGTTTCACCCACCACTGCGAGACCGCCTTCGACCGCGTCCGCAAGGGCGAGGTGGCGGCCACGACCGATCTGGTTTCGGCCGTTCTGGCGGCGCGGGATCATATGCGCCGCCTGATGGAGGATCCGACGGGTGATCACGGCGCGGCGGGCGATGTCCTGCTGGCCGACCTGGAACGGGCTGTGCGCGAAGCGGACGGGAATGCGCCCGTCGCCGCCGCCCCCGTCCAGACGGCCTGGCGCATCCGGTTCGATCTGCCGTCCCACGCCTTCAAGAACGGCACCAACCCACTGGCGCTGCTGGCCGAGCTTCGCGACCTGGGCGAGGCGCGCGTCGTGGCCGACGTCTCGCGCGTGCCGCCGTTGAGCCAGATCGAGCCGACCGACCACTATCTGGCCTGGGACGTGACCTTGGCCACCGATCAGGGCCGGGGGGCGATCGAGGATGTCTTCATCTTCGTGATGGACGAGATGAACCTGTCGATCGAGCCCCTGGACGCGTCCAATGCGGACGCGGTCGTTGCGGACCAGACCGGTCCGGCTGAGGTCGTCGCCGAGGTTTCTTCGATCCTACCCCAGACCGCCGCACCGGCTCAGGTCGCCGCACCGGTCCAGTCTTCCGCCCCCACCGCTCCGGACGCCGCCGAGGCCGGCGTCGCCAAGACGGCCAAGCCGAGCGAGAGCGTGCGGGTGCCGGCCGATCGCCTGGACGAACTGATGGACCGCGTGGGGGAACTGGTCATCGCCCAGTCCCGCCTGAGCCAGATCGCCAATTCCGGCGTCGACACAGCCCTGCGCGCCGTCTCGGAAGAGATCGAACGCCTGTCGGGCGAGCTGCGCGACACCATGATGGTGCTGCGCATGGTGCCGGTGGCGACCCTGTTCGGCCGCTTCCGCCGCCTGGTCCATGACCTGGCCCGCGAGACCGGCAAGGTCATCGAACTATCGACCGACGGCGAAACGACCGAGATCGACAAGACGGTCATCGAACGTCTGGCCGACCCGCTGGTCCACCTGATCCGCAACGCCGCCGACCACGGACTGGAGACCGCCGAGGATCGCGCGGCCGCCGGCAAGCCGGCCACCGGCCGCATCCGCCTGTCGGCCCATCAGTCGGGCGGCGAGGTGGTCATCACCATCCGCGACGACGGTCGAGGCATCGACCGCGACCGCGTCCGCGCCAAGGCGGAGGCGCAGGGCCTGATCGAGCCCGGCGCCGCACTCAGCGACCACGACCTGCTGCAGATGATCTTCCATCCCGGCTTCTCGACGGCGGCGGCGGTGACCAATCTGTCCGGCCGCGGCGTCGGCATGGACGTGGTCAAACGCACCATCGAGGCGCTGCGCGGCTCCATCGACATCGCCAGCCGGCCTGGCGAGGGCTCGGAGGTTTCGCTGCGGATCCCGCTGACCCTGGCCATCATCGACGGCCTGCTGGTCCGCGTCGGTCAGGGCCGCTACGTGATCCCGCTGGGCGCCGTCGAGGAATGCCTGGAACTGTCGCTGGACGAGGATCTGCGCTCGCGCGGCCGCAGCTTCATCTCGCTGCGGAACAGCCTGGTGCCCTATCTGCGCCTGCGCGAGATGTTCGAGACCGGCACCCCGCCCGAACTGCACCAGAAGGTCGTGGTCGTTTCGACCGGGACCGAGCGGATCGGCCTGGTGGTCGATCAGATCATCGGCGACCACCAGACGGTGATCAAGTCGATGTCCAAACTCCATTCCGGCCTGCCGACCTTCTCGGGCGCCACAATCCTGGGCGACGGCGGCGTGGCCCTGATCCTGGACGTCGGCCACCTGGTCGCCAAGGGCCAGCAGCAGGAGGCGCAGATGCGCGAAGCCATATGAGCACCCAGGCCGAAATCACCACCGCGCCCGGTTGGACCGGCGCCGAACAGGTCGAGGTCCTGACCTTCGAACTGAATGGCGAGCTGTTCGCCCTTCACGCCGTCGGCGTGCAGGAAATCATGGACCTGGCGCCCGAGACCGTGGTGCCCGGCGCCGGCGCCTTCGCCGGGGCGGTCATCAACTTCCGCGGCAAGGTCATTCCCTTGTCCGACCTGCGCGTGGCCTTCGGGCTGGAGCGGGGGGCCGCCACCATCGACAGCCGGATCGTGGTCATCGAGATCGAACTGGCCGGCGAACCGACCCTGGTCGGCCTTCGCACCGACAAGGTCCACGAAGTCACCACCCTGGCCCGCGCCGACTCGGAGGCGCCGCCCAGCGTCGGCATGCGCTGGCGGCCCGAGTTCATCCAATGCCTGGTCAAGCGCGGCGGCGAGTTCATCGTCGTTCCCGACCTCCAGGCCATCTTCAATCAACAGCAGGACGCCCGCCAGCCGGTCGCGTCCGCCACCCGTCATTGACCGGCTATCGGGGAGATCAGCCATGCGTTTCACCATCAAGGCCAAACTAGCCGTAGCCTTCGGCTTTCTCATTCTCGCTTTGGCGGGAGTCGCCGGATACGGCATCTTCAGCCTGGGCGTCGCCAAGGACGCCATGGATGAGGTGGTTGAAGGGGCTGTCGTCCGCCTCGACAAGATGCACCAGCTCAACAGCTACGCCTTGATGGTCGTGCGCGCGCAGAAGAATGTGGTTCTGGCGCGGACACCCGAAGAAATGCAGCGTCAGATCGAAGCTGGCGATGAGGCGCGCGCGAAATATCAGGAGATTTTCGACGATATGCACGGGTCGGCCTCTGAGGCGACACGGGCCCTGTGGGCGGACATAAAGGCCAAGACAGAGGCGTTCGATCGGACTGACGACAAGGTTCGCGCCCTCGCCGCTGCGGGTGACACCGCTGCTGCGGCCGCCTATTCGGGTGGCGAAGGCCGCGAGGCTGCGGTGGCGCTGACCGAGAAGCTGTATGAGGGCGTCCAACTCAACCGCGATCGCGCTGATGCGGCCCAGGCGGATGCGGACAAGGACTATCAGAACACCCGCACCCTTCTGATCACCCTGTCAATCTTGGCGATCACCTTGGCCGTTTCCGCCGCCCTGTGGATCGCCCTGGGCATCAGCGCCGGCCTGAACCGCCTGATGACCGTGGCCGACGCCGTCGCCATCGGCGACCTGGACGAGCGGGTCGAGATCAAGTCGAACGACGAGATCAAGGACCTGGTCAACGCCTTCAACAGACTGACGGACAATCTGAAGACCACCGCCACCATGGCGGACGAGATCGCCAACGGCGACCTGACGGTCCAGCCCAAGCCGCTGTCGGACAAGGACACGCTGGGTCTTTCGCTGCAGTCCATGGTGGAACGCCTGCGCGGCGTGGTCGGCGACGCCCTGTCGGCCGCGGACAACGTCTCGTCGGGCAGCCAGGAGCTGTCTGCCACGTCGGAACAGATGAGCCAGGGGGCGACCGAACAGGCGGCCGCCGCCGAACAGGCCTCGGCCTCGATGGAAGAGATGGCCGCCAACATCAAGCAGAACGCCGACAACGCGGCCCAGACCGAGAAGATCTCGCGTCAGTCGTCCAAGGACGCCGAGGCCAGCGGCGAGGCGGTCAATCGGGCGGTGGACGCCATGCGCACCATCGCCGACAAGATCGGCATCGTGCAGGAGATCGCGCGTCAGACCGATCTGCTGGCCCTGAACGCGGCGGTCGAGGCCGCCCGCGCCGGGGAACACGGCAAGGGCTTCGCCGTCGTCGCCTCGGAAGTGCGCAAACTGGCCGAACGCAGCCAGACGGCCGCCGCCGAAATCGGCGCCGTGTCGGGCGACACCGTCAAGGCGGCCCAGGAAGCCGGCGAAATGCTGCAACGCCTGGTGCCGGATATCCGCAAGACCGCCGAACTGGTGTCCGAGATCAGCGCCGCCTGCCGCGAGCAGGACGTCGGCGCCAGCCAGATCAACGAGGCCATCCAGCAGCTGGACAAGGTGACCCAGCAGAACGCCGGCGCGTCCGAGCAGATGTCGGCCACCTCCGAGG
>NZ_JBAZPS010000010.1:0-92062 GCF_041648055.1 Brevundimonas sp. | reverse complement strand
CTTGGCAGCCAATTTTGGGCTGGAGGGATTGGGTCTCATCTGCGTTCCTTACGTCACTGCGACGAGACCCAATCCCTCCATTATCCGCAACCCCAGATCTGTGCCAAAGGCGCTGACGCCGAACAGTGTCAATGCGAGACCTTCCTAGATATGATCCATCAATCTCGTAACATGAGCGCATATAATGATGGATGCCACCAGTCCCCAGTGTCCGCACGGGCCGACGAGTGTGAACGGAAATCAGGCGTTCGTCCTTCCAGTTCCATCTGGGGCGAGGGCGTAGCGCAGGTCGATGAGGACCGGATCAGGATCACGGGTTTCGCGCCCGCACGCCAACTGCTGCGTTGGGAAGGCCTCCGTCAGGCCGGTTTCAAGGCCGCGTTGCTTGAGCGGATCCGCAGCCGCGCGCGTATAGCGGTCCTTTTCCAGGAAGGCGAGATCCATCAGGCCCAACGCATCGCCACCGCCCGCTTCTTCGCACCCCGTGTGGTCGACACTCGATACCGCGCTCTGATGACCACGCTGAGTCTACGAGTTTCGCAACTCCGTCCCGGTCCGCGCGGCTTCAACTTCCAGCGGTTCGGCTTCGTTCCGGACGGCGCCCCACCAGTCGCTCGGACCAGTTCGGCGACAGGGCCTCGAAGAGGCAGTGCCAGACGCCCCGCCAACTCCAGCTGGTTGAACCGAATTAGACCGTTATGAACGGATCCGTACTCGGGCGTACAATCCACTCTGACTTCCACAGATCGTGACCCCACCCCCAATTGCAAAAACGGACGAAATAGTCCATTTGGTGCCCTAATGGGACAACAACGGGCGCAGAGAAGCGACGTGACGCGTCACCGTGAGCAACTGCTCGCGGCGGCCGGGCGGGTGTTCAGCGAGCACGGCGTCCATGTTTCATTGGATCTCGTCGTGCAGGAGGCGGGCCTCGGCAAGGGCTCTCTTTATCGACACTTTCCCGACCGGGCGGCCCTCATCATCGCTCTCTTCCAGCAAGAGACCGAAGCCATGTTCCGGCACGGAGAAACACTCCCGCCCGAGGCCGCCTTGCTGGGAATGCTGCGCTATCTGGTCGATGTCGCGGGTCGAGCGCCCGCTTTGGCCGATGGCTGGCGCATTGTCCCGATGGACCATCCCGACTATGCCGCAGGGCGAGCGCGCCTGATCAAGCGCCTCGGGGCCCCCCTTGAGGCCGCCCAGAAAGCGCGGCTGATCCGCCCGGACATCACCACCTCCGACATCAGCCTGATCATCCGGCTGATCACCATTCCCATGACGGGGCCGGACGGCGAGGCGCGGGGCGAGCGTGTGCTCGACTTATTGCTGTACGGCGCCCTCCTCTCCGGAGCGGCGGCATGAGCAAATCCCGATACGGCGAACTGCTGGAGCCGGTGCCAGACTGGGGTCCAGCCGAGGCGCCGATCTTGCCAGGCTCCCCCTCCACGCCGGATTTCCCGCCCCGAACCCGCATCGCCTACGGCCTGGTCGGGCTGCTGCTGGGGGTGACCGGCGCGCTTGGCAGCTCCCTGATGTCGGTGAACCTGCTCTTCGTCCAAGGCGCGCTTGGCCTCACTCCGACCGAAGCGGCGTGGATCGGCGCCGCCTATGTGATGGGCGGCGTCTCCATGAACCTGCTGCTGATCAAGTACCGGCAACAGTTCGGCCTCGATAGTTTCCTGGCGGTTTTCCTCGGCCTTTTCGCCTTCGCTGCGGTCGCCCAGGCCTTCATCGGCGACCCGCACGGCGTTTTCGCCGTGCGTCTGCTCAGCGGCGTGGCCGGGGCGGCCATGACCACCTTCAGCGTCTTCTATCTGTTGCAGGCGTTCGACGCCAAACGGCGCCTGGTCAGCTTGGTGATCGGCATCGGCCTGCCGCAGCTGGGTTTTCCACTGGCGCGCGTTCTATCGCCCGGCCTGCTGGACATTGGCGACTGGACCCAGCTCTACTGGCTGGAGGCGGGGCTAGCGCTGGCGTGCGTGGCCTGCGTCGTCAGCCTGCCGCTGCCCAGAGGCGTGCGTACTCGCGTGTTCGAGCGCGGCGACCTGCTCAGCTTCAGCCTACTGACGCTCGGCTTCGGCCTACTGACGGCCGTGATCGCGCAGGGGCGCCTGCAATGGTGGCTGGAAGCCCCGTGGATCGGCTGGGCGCTGGCGGCCTCAATCGGCCTTCTAGTGGTTGCGGCGGTGATCGAGCATCAGCGCGAGCACCCGCTGGTGGATACGCGCTGGGTGCTCACCCCCGCCTTTCTGCGCTTCAGCGTGTCGGTGCTGCTGGTGCGCGTGTTGCTGGCGGAACAGACCTTCGGCGTTCCGGGACTGTTGCAGGTGACGGGCGTGGGGCCGGACCAGCTTCGGATGCTGCACCTGGTCATCCTCGCCGCCGCCGTCGCCGGCATCGTGGTCGGCGCGCTGCTCATCGCCCTGTCGCCGAAATTCATCCTGCTGCTGGAGCTGGCGGCGCCCGCCCTGATCGCAGTGGCGGCCCTCATGGACGCGGGTTCCAGCCTCCTGTCGAACCCCCAGTCCTTCTATGTCAGCCAGGCTATCATCGGCTTTGCGGGGCCGATGTTCATGGCCGCAGCCTTCATGCTGGGTTTCCTGATGCTGTTCCAGCGTGGGACAGGTGCCCTGATAACTTTCGTGGTCGCCTTTAGCGTCACGCAGATGCTGGGCGGCCTTTTGGGACCGGCCCTGCTCGGCACTTTCCAGACCCTGCGCGCCAGCCACCACGGCGCCTATCTGGCCGAACAGATCGCGGTTTCCGATCCCCAGACCGCCGCCACGGTGCACGCGCTCAGCCTGGCGCAGTCCGCCGCCATCGTCGATCCGGCCCTGCAACAGGCGGCGGGCGTCACCAATGTGGCCCAGCAGGCCGCGCAGCAGGCCAACATCCTGGCGTTCAATGACGTCTTCCTCGCGATCGGGGTCGTCGCCCTGATCCACCTCATCGTCTCCATCCCCGCCGTCCTGGCCATCGGCGCCAAGCTGAAGACCGCCGCCATCCCCGGCGCGACGCCGGCCGAAGCCGCCGAATGATCGCTGAAAGACAGCCCATGACCCAAGCCGCTCCTTCCGAAACTGGCCCCGAAACCGCAGGAAAGGCGCGCCGTAAGCCCAGCCGGGCGACGCTGATCTCGCTCGCCGTCGGCTTGGTCGCCATCCTGGCGGTGCTTTACGCCTGGCGCCTGCCGCCCTTCGTCTCCGGCCTGGAGCAGACCGAGAACGCCTATGTGCGCGGCGAGGTGACGGTGATCGCGCCCCAGGTCGGCGGCTATGTGACCGAGGTGCTGGTTCGCGACTTCCAGATGGTGGAGGAAGGTCAGCCGCTGTTCCGTATCGACGACCGCATCTATCGCCAGCGGGTGGAGCAGGCACGGGCGGCGCTTGCCGCGCGCGAGGCCGAACTGTCCAACAGCGCCCAGGCTTCGGCGGGGCGTCGGGCCGCCGAAGCCGCGCGCGGCGCCGAGGTCGGCGCGGCCCTGGCCCAGCTTGAGCGAGCGCGCGCCGACCTGGCGCGGATAGCGCCCTTGGCGACGACGGGCGACCTCTCCCAGCGCGAACATGACGCCGCCACCGCCGCTGCGCGCCAGGCTGAGGCGGCCGTGCGCCAAGCCGAGGCCGGACGAGAGGCCGCCCGTCAGGACGTCCGCGCGGTGACCGTGTCGCGCGACAGCCTCGAAGCCGCCGTGGAGGGCGCCCGCGCAGCGCTGCGCCTGGCCGAGATCGACCTCGCCAACACCGCGGTCACCGCGCCGCGGCGCGGTCAACTGGGTCAGGTGGGCGCGCGCCAGGGGCAACTGGTCACGGCCGGAACACAACTGGTCTCCCTCGTCCCACCCGAACGCTGGGTGATCGCAAACTTCAAGGAACGCCAGACGGTGCGGATGCAGCCCGGCCAGCCGGTGCGCGTCACGGTCGACGGGCTGGACGACCGCCGCTTCACCGGGACGGTGCGACATATCTCGCCCGCCGCCGGATCCGAGTTCGCCCTCCTCCCGGCACAGAACGCCACGGGCAATTTCACCAAGGTGGCGCAGCGGATCCCCATCCAGATCGTGCTCGATCCGGGGCAGGATGGGCTGGACCGGCTACGTCCGGGAATGTCGGTGGTAGCGCGGGTTGATACGGACGCGGCGGCCGACCCGTCCGGGCCGGAGGCGCGGTGATGCGCCGTCATCGCTTTCGCGCAGGCCTTCCGGCTGCGGTCGGGCTTGGCCTGACTCTGGCCGCCTGCGCCACGGCCCCGGTGCCGTCGCTTCCAGGCGCGGCCGTCGAGGCGCCCGCGACCTGGCGGGCCGGGATTCCCGAATCGGGCGCGACCGTCGAGGCCGGCTGGTGGAGCGCCTTCGGCGACCCGCGCCTGACCGCCCTGGTCGAACAGGCGCTGGCGACCAACGCTGACCTCGCCATCGCCGAGGCGCGGGTCCGCGAGGCCGGAGCCTCGGCCGCAGGCGCGCGCGCCGCCCTGACGCCGTCGGTAGACATCGGCGCTGGCGTACAGGACCAGCGCCGCCTCACCGACCTTGGGATCGTCACCGAGACCCTGGCCGCCCAGCCTGAGGTCCGCATCGGCTATGAGGTCGATCTTTGGGGGCGGCTGAGGAACGGGGACGCGGCGGCGCGCGCCGGCCTGCAGGCCAGCCGCCATGGCCGCGATGCGGCGGCCCTGTCGGTCGCGGCGGCGACGGCGCGGGCCTATATGACCCTGCTGTCTCTGGACGCTCAGTTGGAATCCGTTAGGGATATACTGGAGAACCGAAGCGACGCTCTGGCGCTGATGCAACGGCGGGTAGATGCGGGCTACGCATCGCAACTGGACCTCGCCCGCGCCCGCGCCGAGCATAGCAATGTCGCCCAGAGGATCCCGGCGCTGGAACTGGCGGTCAGCCGGCAGGAGAACGCTTTGCGCTTGCTAACCGGCGGCCTGCCCGGCCCGGTCGAGCGGTCTCGCCTGCAAGACCTGCGCCTCCCCGTCATCGCGCCAGGCCTGCCGTCGAGCCTGCTGGCGCGGCGCCCGGACATCGCCCAAGCGGAGAGCCAACTCGTCGCCGCCGACGCCGCCTTCGCCTCGGCCCGCGCGGCGCTTCTGCCGCAGGTTCGCCTGACGGCGGCTGCGGGCGGGCTGTTCGTCGAACGCCTTGACCCGATCTCGCTCTGGACCCTTGGCAGCAGCGTGCTGGCGCCTCTGTTCGACGGCGGCCGCCGCGAGGCGCAGGCCGACGCCGCCGACGCCCGCCGCGAACAGGCCGCCTGGGCCTATCGCCGCGCAGTCCTAGGCGCATTTTCGGAAGCCGAGAGCGCCCTGGACGCCTTGGTCCGTCTCGGCGCCCAGCGAGCCCGGCTGAGCGATCAGAGAGATGCCGCCGCCGAGGCCGCCGTACGTGCCGGACGCCTCTATGATGCGGGGTATGTCTCGCACCTGGATCAGTTCGACGCGCAGCGCCACAGCCTCGAAGCAGACCTTGCGCTGATTCAGGTCAAGGAGGCGCGGCTCAACGCCGCTATTGCGGTTTACCAAGCGCTGGGAGGCGGCTGGACGCCCGACGCCGACCAAGGCTCGGCATAGCCTGACAGCGCCAGCGTCACGGATGACGTCTCCCCGCGCCATCTTTAGGAAAATGGAATGAAGAACGAAAGCCACGCCCACCTCCAAGACTTGCTAAACCTGATTCAGATCAAGCCAGTCGGCGAGGATCGGTTCGTCGGACGAAGCAAAAACATCGGCACCAACGCTGTCTTCGGAGGGCAGGTCTTGGGACAGGCGTTGATGGCGGCAAGGCTGACGGTCTCCGAGGATCGGGTGGCGCACTCGCTGCACGCCTATTTCCTGCAACCCGGCGCGCATCAACCGATCGACTACGCCGTTGATCGTCATCGGGACGGCGGTAGCTTTTCTGCTCGCAGTGTTGTCGCTCGGCAGGATGGCAACCCGATCTTCAAGATGACGACGTCGTTCCAGAAACCTGAAACAGGACTGGACCGGCACGATCCGATGCCTGCCATACCCGGCCCCGAGCGGCTCCTCGAGGAAGCCGAACTCTTCGAGGCCGTGCGCGCACGTCTGCCAGAGCAGTTCCGCGACAAGTCACCGGTTCTCAACGGCCTAGACTACCGTCCCGTCATTCCGTTCGACTGGCTGGATCCCAAACCGCGTGAAGCACGCTCCTCGATCTGGATGCGCGCCTCTAGCGCCCTTCCGGACGACCGATTCATTCACCAAGCGCTCTTGGCCTACGCCTCCGACCATGGACCACTGCTGACCGCAACGTTGCCGCACGGGCTCAGCTATGTTCGCGGTCAAGTTAGGCTGGCGAGCATTGACCATTCGATGTGGTTCCATCGCGACTTTCGCATGGACGACTGGCTTCTCTATCATATCGACTCACCCAATGTGCATGGTAGCCGCGCGTTCTGCCGGGGTGCGATTTACACCCGCGCAGGCCTGCTCGTCGCGACAACCATGCAGGAAGGGTTGATGAGAACATGCGAAACGTAACACCAGGCGCGCACGGAGGCCTCCAGCTCTGAGCATGTCTTCGCGATTTGGGACCCAGGCCATCGAGAATAGGCAGCGCCCGCGGGCTTGGCGCAGCCATGGCCCCCGCTCGAGCACTCGACATCTTGAACGACGGACGTAGCCTGGGCGACGGCGAGTTCCGGAACGGATAGGTAGAGGGAGGTCGTGCAGCGGAGCGCCTTCTGCCAACGCTTCTTCCCAACCGGAAACTGGTGCTGGATCAGGGCGTTCGGCGAAAGAGGCTTCAGGAACCGGACGCCCCGACGCGGGTCCTACGACCGATAGAGATCATCTGCGAACCAACCGCGGCCGCGGTGATCTTGAGCAGATCGCCAGCACGAACGGCGCGACGCCGACGGTGAGCAGTTGCTCACGGCGAACATAGGCGGCGAGAACTGCGAGGCCACAGGCATAGATGACGGCGGTCTCAGCCAGCATGGCGGTGGTGCGTCCCAGAACAGCCTTGTTCGACGCCATAACGCCGATCAGCCACGAGGCGGCCAAGCAGCCCAGCAAATCCCACCGTCGGGCCGATCAGATAAGCCAACCCGACGCTGCGTTCAGGTGCCCCCCCCGCAAAGAGAGGCAGACCCGAAAGGCCCGTTATCATGTAGGCGCCGAATATGGCCGTTGCGACCTGCGGCCCCAGCCCCATCGCAAAGGCCGTGACCGCCAAGGTCTGCAAGGTGAGGGGCCCCGGCCAGAACGGGACCGGCGTCTTTGCGGCCCGCGTCATTACGGCCACGCCGCCAACCGAGATGCCATTCGCTCCTGAATAGGTCGACAGCGACGAGAAACATTGCGCCCCTTGAACGCACGACAAGCGCGAGACCCTATGGCGCGGTGTAGCCGCCGTCGACCATCAGCGAGGACCCGGTGATGAAGGACGCCTCATCGCTGGCGAGGAAAAGCACAGCGTTGGCCACCTCTTCCGCTCGGCCGAGGCGGCCCATCGGATGCAGTTTCGCCAACGCCTCCTTCATCTCAGGCGGCGCCTTGGCCAGCAGAGGCGTGTCGATGTAGCCCGGACAGACCGCGTTTACGCGAATCCCCCTGGGCGCCAAGTCGATGGAGAGCGTCTGGGTCAGTAGCTTCACGCCGCCCTTGGCCGCCGCATAGGCCGTCACGCCGGACTTGCCGACATGGCTGTGAATTGAGCCGCAGTTGACGATGACCCCGCCGCCCTGAGCGACCATCCGTTCCGCCGCGTACTTATTGCAAAGGAAGACACCCGTGAGGTTGATGTCGATGGTCCGCCGCCAACTGTCCTCGTCCAGCTGATCGATGGGCGCATCGGCGGCGATGCCAGCATTGGCGAATAGGATATCGATGCGGCTGAACGCCTCCACCGTGCGCGCCATCAGGGTCTTGACCTGCGCGCTGTCGCCCACATCGGTCCGGACAAACAGAGCACTGCCGCCCGCTGCGCCCAGCTCATCTGCCAGAGCGGCGCCGTGCTCCGAATAATCGGCGATGACGACGCGCGCGCCCTCAGCCGAGAACCGCCGCGCCGTGGCCTCGCCAATGCCGCTGGCTCCACCGGTTATGATGACGACCTTGTCCTGAAAATGCACAGTGTGAACTCCTTTGATGCGCGAATGCGACATTATTATCGGTGTTCACTTATGCTACGCGCGGCTGGATTCAATGGCGATCACCTCGCGAACTCTCCCCTGAACTGTGCGCCGGGGCGAGCAGCGATTCGACAAGGGACCGACCGCCACCAATCGCGCACATATGCGAAGGATTTCAGCAATAAGCCTCACGGAGTTGCACGACCGAGTTGCAGATTGCGGAAATGATGTGGGCGGGGTTGCTTTCCCAAGCGGCAGGCAACGCAGATTAGGCCTGATCGCAGAAAATCGACCTCCGCCCCTGGTCGGAGAGTTTCTGACCGCCGCCAAAATTCATCGATCCCATGCGAGCGATCACTGAGATCGACGCCCGCTGCAGCCCGTCTCGCCATGTGAAGGAACCAAACTTTGGACACGAGCAGACTATTCTCACTGGAGGGTCGTACAGCCCTCATCACCGGCGGCTCGCGGGGAATCGGCAAAATGATCGCCGCCGGTTTCGTCGCCCAGGGCGCGCGGGTCTATATTTCGGCGCGCAGGGCGCCGGCCTGCTTCGAAACGGCCGAGGCGCTGGGGCCGAACTGCATCGCCCTGCCGGGCGACGTCTCGACTGTCGAGGGCTGTGAGGCGCTGGCCGCCGCCTATCTGGAGCGCGAGCCGTCCCTGGACATCCTGATCAACAACGCCGGCGCGGCCTGGGGCGCGCCATTTGGCGAGTTCCCGGAAAGTGGCTGGGACAAGGTGATGGCCCTGAACGTCAAGTCGCCCTTCTTCCTGACGCAAACCCTGCACGGCGCGCTAAAGGCGGCGGCCTCTGCTGACCACCCCGCCAAGGTCATCAACATCGGCTCGATCGACGGACTGCGCCTGAATCCCTGGGAGACCTACAGCTACCAGGCGTCCAAGGCAGCGATCCATCAACTGACCAAACGAATGGCGGCGCGCCTGATCGAAGACCACATCAATGTCACCGCCATAGCGCCGGGCGCCTTCCCTTCGGAAATGAACCGCGCCGCGCGCGACCATCCCGACGCGGTCGGCAAGGCCATTCCCTCTGGTCGCATCGGCACGGCCGAGGACATGGCGGGCGCCGCCATCTTCCTGGCCAGCCGGGCCGGAGACTATGTGGCTGGCGACATTCTCGTGGTGGATGGAGGCGTTGTAAACGCTGCTCTTGGAGCCAGCATCGACGCGGAGTGAAATTTGGTGCGGAACATGCACCACCCAATGGCGCATGTTCCGCGCTGAATCCCCCTCTCTCAGCTATCGTCCTAGTCTATCATCCTAGTCTTTTCCTTCCCCCAAGGGGACTGAAACCTCAAATCCTCAATGGATAAGGTTCGACCGTCGGCCGCCAGCACGGCTGGGGGGCGGATACTCGTCCCGTCCCGCATGTCGAGAATGTCGAGTGCTCCATCGCCCTTAAAGACCCATCGATTTCCCCATTGTATGAGGAAAACCATCAGCGGCAACAACGACTTCCTCTTGTCGCTTAGCGCGTAAACATGCCGCTTTGCTCCGGGCCGTGCGCGGACGCGTATGAGAATGCCGTGCTTAACCAAGTGATTAAGCCGCTCGGTCAGGATGTTCCTGGCGATCCCCAAGCTCTCGTGGAGTTGCGTGAAAGTGCAGACAGCATTGAAGGCGTCGCGGACGATGAGCAACGTCCACCAATCGCCGATCTGCTCAAGAGATTAAGCGATCGCACAATCCATTTCGGAAAATCGGGTTCGAGCCATAACTTCGCCTATCAAAATTAGTTGCGTAACGCTACTAAAGGCGCTGGCCAAAACCATTTATCTTACGAAACTGACGTTGGAAGGCCAGCGTCTCCTTACGCAAGAGAAGGATGCCGATGCCGATGATCAACGTCACAGCCCCTGAAGGCGCTCTCGATCAAGCGTCCCGAGACACTCTTCTGAAGCGTGCGACGGAGACCCTGCTGAAGTGGGAGGGAGCGCCGCTCGACAACGCTTTGATCCGTGCTTCAGCGTGGAGCTATTATCGAGGTTCCCGCGCAGAACTTCTATGTCGGCGGCGAGGTCGCCCAGGCGCCGAAGTTCAGGATCGAAATCACGACGCCTGAGGGCGTTCTTGATGACGAGAAGCGCGCAGGCTTGGTGGCTGATATCGGCAAGATTGTTGATGAGGTGTTCGGGAAGGCCGGGGCGGGTTACAATCACTGGGTCCTGCTCAGCGAAATCAAGGATGGTGGCTGGGGTGTGGCGGGCGGCATCACCCGTCTGGCCGATCTGCGAGCGGCGGCGCAGGGTTAGCCCAAAATCAGTTCAGGCGAGGCCATCGTCTCCGAACCCGCCGTGCCCCCCGTCTGCGTAAGCCGGAGGATAGGACGCAGCGGTCTACCGCCAGGGTGTGCGATGACATGTTGTCATTTGGGGTCCTGCATGGCGCCCGCTGGATGGGCCGAGCCCTGCTGACGAAACGAAGCCTGCGAGCGCAGGCGCCGCTGGGCAGTTGACTTCTCCTTTCGCGGGGATGACGAGTTCCCAACATCAAGCGGATTAAGCGGGAATCGCCAGCGCCCCCGCTACCGCACAGGATTTAAGAGATTAGCCCATGACCAACCCTCAACACGCCCCGACCTTGGACACTGTCAGCGGGATGGAGTTTCTGCGCGCCGGTTTCGAGGGGAGGCTTCCCTTGTCGTCCATCTTCGAAACGATGGGAATGTCGATCCTCGAACTCGCCGATGGCCATGTCGTGTTCGGCGCCCGCGCCGACGAGCGCCACCTCAACCCCATGGGCGGCGTACATGGCGGTTTCGCTGCGACGGTTCTGGATTCGGTGACGGGATATGCCGTCCATACAAGGCTGGAGGCGGCGGTTCGCTATGCGACGATCGATCTGGCCGTAAAGATGCTGCGGCCAGTTCCCCAGGATGTGAAGCTCATCGCAGAGGCCCGCGTGACCCACATGTCCCGCTCCCTCGGTGTCGCCGAAGGAACCTTGCGGGATCCGGATGGCAAGCTCTTGGCGAGCGGCTCTGCGACCTGTTTGATCCGCAGACCATGACGTCGGGCTATACAGGCCGCAGCGGGCATTCGCCGGCGGCCTGTGTGAGCCAAGGCGCTATGCGTCAAACGATGGCGGCCGCAGACGGGACGACGTAGTCCTTCATCCGTTCGCGCAGCAGTTTCTTGTCGATCTTGCCGGTGGCCCCCAGCGGGATATCATCCACGAAGACGACGTCGTCGGGCATCCACCATTTGGCGATCTTGCCGTGCAGGAACTCGAGATGCTCCTGCTTGTCCTCGCCTTCGCCCGGCTTGAGCTTGACGATCAGCACCGGCCGCTCGTCCCACTTGGGATGGGCCGCGCCGATCACGGCGGCCAGATCGACCTTGGGGTGACTCACGGCGATGTTCTCGATCTCGATCGAGCTGATCCACTCGCCCCCGGACTTGATCACATCCTTGGCCCGGTCGGTGATCTGCATGAAGCCGTGCGCGTCGAAGGTGGCCACGTCGCCGGTGTCGAAAAAGCCCTCGCCATCCAGGATTTCGCCGCCCTCCTCCTTGAAATAGGCCCCCGCGACCGTCCCCCCCCGGACCATCAGCCGGCCGAAGGTCTTGCCGTCGTGGGGCAGTTCCCGTCCGGCGTCGTCCTTGAGTTTCATTTCCAAGCCCATCAGCGGCAGGCCCTGCTTGATCCGCCACTTCATGCCCTCGTCATAGGGCAGTTTTTCAAGTTCGGGGGTCAGGCGCGCCAGAGCGCCGACCGGAGACGTTTCGGTCATACCCCAGCCCTGCACCACCTCGATGCCGAACTCGTAAAAGCCGCGGATCAGGCTTTCGGGCACGGCCGAGCCGCCAATCAGCACGCTATGCAGAGTGGACAACCGCTTTCCACTCTCGTGCAGATAGGCCAGCAAGCCCTGGAAGACGGTCGGCACGGCGGACGAGAAGGTGACGCCCTCACCCTCGATCAACTCATAGATGGATTCACCGTCCATCTTGGCGCCCGGCATGACCAGCTTGGCTCCCGAGGCCGGCCCCGAAAAGGCCAGTCCCCAGGCGTTAGCGTGGAACATCGGCACGATCGGCAGGATGGTTTCCTTTGGCGAAGCCGCCATGACGGTGGCCTGCATGGTCATCAGGGTGTGCAGATAGTTGGACCGGTGCGAGTAGAGCACCCCCTTGGGATTGCCGGTCGTACCCGAGGTGTAGCAAAGGCCGCAAGCGGTGTTCTCGTCGAACCCACCCCACGCCGCACCCTCCGAGGCCTGGGCAAGGATCGTCTCATAGCATTCGACACGCGGCAGCCTAGCGGCGGGCATCGACCGTTCGTCCGTCATGATCACCACCCGCTCGACCGTTGGGCAGTGAGGCAGAATGGCTTCCAAAAGCGGGGTAAAAGTCAGGTCGGTGAAGACGATCCGATCTTCGGCGTGATTGATAATGTAGATGAGTTGCTCGGGGAACAGGCGGGGGTTCAGTGTGTGGCACACTGCGCCAATGCCCATGATCCCGTACCAGGTCTCCATGTGATTACCCGTGTTCCAGGCCAAGGTAGCAATGCGGTCGCCCGGCTGGATGCCCCATTCCGTGAGGATGCAGGATATCCGCTTGGCGCGATTTCGGATCTCTGCATAGGTGGTGCGAACGATCGCCCCTTCGACCGCCCGCGTGACCACCTCGCGCTGACCGTGCCAGCGGGCCGCATGGTCGATGATCTTATCAACGGTCAGTGGCCAGTTCTGCATCAAACCAAGCATCCTTATTCCTCCTGAATGCGCCGTTGGGTCGGCGACGTTGGGATATATTATCAATGATAATGTTCGGGGTGCAGAAGCGGAGCGTCAATACCGCCGGGCCTAAAACCCCTAAAGACCGCGAAACTCCACGACCTCTTCGAGCGGCGCGCGCGCACTTCTGAGCTGATTAAGCGGCTCGGCCGGATCGGCGTAGCCGATGGACATGCCGGTAAAGAGCATGCGTTCACGCGGGAGATCCAGGACATGGTCGATTGTCTGGGGATAGAGCGCCCAGCATTCCTGCGCACAGCTATCGATCCCCTGGCCGCGCAGCAGCAGCATCAGCGTTTGCAGGACCATGCCCAGATCGGACCATTGCGGCTTGCCCATGCTGCGATCCACCGTGCACAGCAACAGGATCGGCGCGCCGAAACACTCGAAATTGCGCATGAACCAGCGCTGGCGTCCGGCCTTGTCCTCGCGCGGAATGCCGATTTGGGCATACATCGCCTCACCCAGTTCGAAGCGCCGGTCACGGTAGGGCGAGGCCAGTTTCGGGGGATAGATGTCGTACTCGATCTCCTCGGCGAAGACGCCCGACATAGCCTGCATCCGGACGGCGTCCTGAAGGCGGCGAAGGTCCTCGCCGGCGACCACATGCAGCCACCAGGGTTGGAGATTGCCGCCCGAGGGCGCGCGCAGGGCGTGCCGCAGCGCCTCCTCCAGCACGCCCCGATCGACCGGACGATCGAGGAACCGCCGCACCGAGCGCCGTGTTTCGACCGCTTCCACAATGTCCATCATTCTATCCTCCAAGACCGGGCCGGATGGCACCGTCAGATCAAGCTGGTGCAGGCGGCAAAAATGGAGCGGCCATTTCAGGGGTGACGCGGACCAGTCGACCGTTCCGATCGATGAGCCCCCATTGCGAGACGGCGGAGACCAGTAGCTTTCCCCGCTCGTCCTCGAAGCGGACACAGCGCGTGTAGCGGGCGCCTCGCGGCAGGCCCTGGATCCAGGTCTGCGCCTTCACCCGGGCGCCCAGGCCGACATTCCCGCGATAGGTGATGTCATGGTGCAACACGACGGCGCCATGCTGATCGCGGTGATCGGGATGGGCTGCGGCGTACCAGTGGGCGACCGAGACATCCTGCAGCCAGACGACCCAGACGGCGTTGTTAACATGGTCCAATTCGTCGATGTCGTCCTCGGTCACCGCAAAGGCCATATTAAAACGGCGTCCAGCATCGATGACGCCCAGCAGCGGGCTTCCATCCGCTGCGCACCCGATCCGACGGCGTCTTGGTCGTTCCACTGAAGCGTCCTGCTTGAAAGGTCAGAAGGCGAACGCCGCCTCGTCCATCTGCTGGATCACCTCCCGGCCGCCCTTGATGATCTCGATATGGGCCTGAGCGCGAGGCAGAACCCTTCGATAGTAGAACTGCGCGGTTTGGATCTTGGCCTGATAGAAGGCGGCGTCGCCCTCCGCCGTCTGCAGTTTCTGCAACCCCGTCCGGGCCGTCCAGGCCCAGATGTAGGCCAGGGTCACATAACCGGAATAGTAGAGATAATCGACGGCGGCCGCGCCGATCTCGTCCCGGTTCATGATGGCCTTCATGCCGATGCTGATCGAGATGTCGCCCCACGCCTTGTTGAGGGCGGCCAACGGTTCGACGAACTCGGCCATGGCGGGGTCTTCGGCGTTCGCCTGGCAGAACTTGTGGATGATCTTCGTGAAAGCCTTCAGCAGTTCGCCCTGGCTCTGCAGCACCTTGCGACCCAGAAGGTCCAGCGCCTGGATTTCCGTCGTGCCCTCATACAGCGTCGAGATGCGGGCGTCGCGAACGACCTGCTCCATGCCCCATTCGCGGATAAAGCCGTGTCCTCCGTAGATCTGGACGCCGTGCTTGGCCGCCTCGCAACCCATCTCGGTCAGGAAGGCCTTGGCGATGGGCGTAAGCAGGCTCATCAGGTCGTCGGCCTGCTTGCGAACGTCGGGTGTTCCGGCCGCCTCGGCGATATCGATCTGAGTCGCCAGCCAGTAGACCAAGACCCGGCCGCCCTCGGCGAACGCCTTCTGGGTCAGCAGCATGCTGCGGACGGCAGGGTGGACGATGATCGGATCCGCTTCCTCTTCCGGCGCCTTCGGACCTGACAGCGACCGCATCGCCAGCCGGTCTCGCGCGTAGCGAAGAGCGCCTTGGAAGGCACCCTCGGCAGTGCACACGCCCTGGACGGCGGTCCCCACCCGCGCCGCGTTCATGAAGGTGAACATGCTCTGAAGGCCGCGGTTCGGCGGCCCGATCAGATAGCCGGTCGCGCCTTCGAAATTCATCGAGCAAGTGGCCGAGGCCCTGATCCCCATCTTGTGTTCGATGCCGACGCAGTGAACCGCGTTGCGCTCGCCGACGCCGCCGTCGGCGCCCGCCAGATATTTGGGAACGACGAAGAGCGAGATTCCCTTGGTGCCCTTCGGCGCATCGGGCAGGCGCGCCAGCACGATGTGGACGATGTTCTCGGCCAGGTCATGCTCGCCGGCCGAGATGAACACCTTCGACCCGGTGATCGCATAGGCGCCGTCAGGGCGCGGTTCGGCCTTTGTGCGGATGAGGCCCAGGTCAGAGCCGGCGTGGGCTTCGGTGAGGCACATGGTGCCCGTCCACCGCCCCGTCGTCATCGGCGGTAGATAGGCCTGCTTCTGCGCCTCGGTGCCGTGCGCTTTGATCGTTTCGATGGCGCCGTTAGACAGCCCCGGATACATGCCCCAAGACCAGTTGGCGGTCCCGTTCATTTCTCCGACCACGATGCCGAGAGAAGGCGGCAGGCCCTGACCGCCATATTCCACAGGGGCCGAAAGCGCGCCGAAGCCCAATTCGAGGAACTTTGCGTAGGCGTCTTTGAAGCCCGGCGGGGTCGTGACGACGCCGTCGTTGAACTGGCATCCCTCCTCATCCCCGATGCGGTTGAGCGGCGCCAGATCGTTTTCGGCGAAGCGGGCGGCGGCCTCGATCACGCTGTCCGCCACGTCAGCCGATACCTCCGCAAACGCCGGAATCGAAGCATAGTGGCTTTCGATGTCCAGCATATCGTGGAGGACGAAGCGGATGTCGCGCAGCGGCGCTGAATAACTGGTCATGGTTCTCTCCTGGTCATGCGACACGACTGCGCGTCCGCGCCCGGGTTACAGGCTCCGGCGCGATCGGTCGTTCCGACCCTCCTGAGCGACAGTGCTCCGGAAGGTCGCAAGAGCGTGCGATCAGCGTCCTTTGAAGACGGCCTGACGCCGTTGCATGAAGGACATGACACCCTCCTGGGCGTCCTCGGTCGCCATCAGCCTGCGGATTTCCGGGACCAGTTGGGCGAAGGCGGCCTTGTCGCCTTGCTCGACGCCCAGGCGGGCCGAGCGCAGGGTGGCTTCGACGCCGAGGGGGGCCTGAGCGGCGACGGTCTCGGCGATCTCGATCGCCTTGGCCAGGATCTGGTCGGCCGGCAAAAGCTCCTGCGCCATGCCCAGGCGGTAGGCTGTCGCCCCGTCCAGTTCGTCGCCGGTCAGCAAATAACGCATGGCGTTCCCCCAGCCCGAAGCGGCCACCCAGCGTTGGCTGGCGCCGCCGAAGGGGAAGATGCCGCGCTTGATCTCGATCTGGGCCAGGCGGGCGTTGTCGGCGACGACGGTGATGTCGGCGGCCAGCATGAACTCGATCCCCACCGTCAGGCACAGGCCCTGGACGGCGGCGATCAGGGGCTTGGTCCGCGCCTTGCCGTGCACGCCGAGCGGATCATAGGCGCCCTCGGCCAGGATGCCTTCGCCGCCGGCCATGGCCGGGGCGACGTCCATCAGATCGAGGCCGGCAGTGAAATCCGGGCCGTGGGCGAACAGGACGGCGGCGCGCAGTTCCGGATCGGCTTCGTACTCGCCGACGGCGTCCGACAGTTCGCGCAGCATCTTCAAAGTGAAGGCGTTCTTCTTCTCGGGCCGGTTCAGGCCGATCAGGAAGACATGACCGCGCTTCTCGAGTGTGAGGGTTTCAGGCGTCGACATGGCGTTTCTCTCCAGGGTCAGGGTTTGAGGTTTCGGGATCGACGAAGAAGCGCCGGGTGTCCGGCGCGTTCGCCTCGAACAGTTCGATCTTCATTCCGTGCGGCCCGGTCGCGATGGCGAAGCCGCCGCCCGGAACGCGGGTGATGGGGGTGACGGGGACGCCGTCGCCCTTCAACCGCTCGACCAGGGCCGACAGGTTTTCCGCCATCATGCCGAGATGGTGGAAGGCGTTGCGACCATCGGGCGGGGCGTCGCGCGTCTCGAACAGATGGATGCGTCCAGAGCCGATTTTCAGGAAGACGTTGCGATCGCCGTCGATCGGGGCGTCGAAGACGATCTCGGCGTCGAAATTGCGGATGAAGAATTCACAGAACCCGTCCACGTCATGGGTGACCATGTGGACATGGTGAAGGGAGACGCCGGCCATCAGGTCGAGACCCGCCCGACCCCGGACAGGGTATGGATGCGCCCGTCGGCCCATGCCGCCGCCATCGCCACGAAGGCGGCGACCGTCACCAGCAGCGTCAGGATGCCCCAGCTCAGCGCGTCCGCGCCCAGGTCGAGGAAGCTGCGGTTCCAGACGCCCCAGACCTGGAAGAAGGGCTTCCAGAGATGTACCTTGGCGAACAGGGTCGAGATCAGCAGCGCGCCGAACGCCGTCGCGAACGGGGCCCAGCGCGCGCGCTTCACGGACGCGACCAGGGCGAAGATGCCGGGGATGTAGACGAGACCGTTTATGACCCAGAGAAGGGCCGTGATCGTATAGCACCAGCCCCTAGCCTGCCGGATATGATCCAGGTCGTGAAGGGTGATCGCGGCGATCATCGCCACATTGGCGATGATGAGAACCTTGCGGGATAATGCGTCCATCACACGCTCGCCTCAGGCTGCATCGCGCGACGCCATGGCCACGCGGATTTCCGAGGCGCGCTCCGGCGTGAAGACGCCGCTGTCCAGCAGGTCGAGAATCGACAGCGGCCCGCCGCACGATCCCCACGACCCTTCCTCGATCATCCTGAAATTGACCCACCAGGCGGGTGACGGCGTGGCGGTTTCAAGCGCCTCGGCCAGGGCTTCGTAGACATTGGCGATCACCTGCGCTCTCACCATCATCGGCCAGGCGGCCTGCATCACGGCGATATCGATCAGGATGATGTCCGCCGGATGATCGGCGGCCAGCACACCGCCGATGGCGACCCGGTGAGCGGCGCGTTCTACGAAATGGACCTGGAACCCGGCCCGCGCGGCCAGCGCGACCTGTCCGACCTCCGGAACCAGCACGGCGTCGGTCAGTGTGCGTGCCAGCAGGCGGCGCTGATCGAGGGACAGGCGATCCTCAATAGTCATCACCGTGATCGCCGTCATCCAGACCTCCAGTTCGTTCGGAGGCCTAGTGAGTATCAATTATGTACTAAGTCAAGCCGTCTTCCGGCGCTCCCTGCGCGGCACGCTGTGGTATCCAGGTCCGGCCCGCACCTCGACCGTCTCCGGCGTCAGCGGCGCCGCGCATTCGGAGCAGATCGAGACGGCGTGGAAATCGTGGCCGCATCCGCTGTGCTGCAGCACCAGCGGCGGCCCCGCCTCGCCTGCATAGTGGCGGTCGCCCCAGTGGAACATGGCCAGCAGCACCGGGTGCAGTTCCCGGCCCTTGTCGGTCAGCCGATATTCGAAGCGCGGCGGGCGGTCCTGATAGGCGATCCGCTCCAGCACGCCTTCGCCGGTCAGCAGCGCCAGCCGGTCTGTGACGATGGTTCGCGAAATACCGAGCGCGGCCTGAAAATCGTCGAACCGCCGCGCGCCGGTGAAGGCCTCCCGCAGGATCAGCACGGTCCAACGGTCTCCGATCACTGCGCTGGTGCGAGCGACCGAACACGGCTCCTCTGACAAAGTCTCCCACTTCATGACGCAAGGGATGGGGTATCCCGGGACCCCGCGCAACCGCCCGAACGGATTCAGCCCCGTTTGGAAACCTGGGTGGCGATGGGGTCGCCGCTGTCGCGCTCGACCACGGCCTGTTTGAAACCGACCTCCTGGGCGCGTTCGCGGAACCAGATTCCTTCCGGCGAATGGCGTGACACCCCGTCGAAGAAGGTCGCCATCATCTGGGTCGAGTTCAGCCCCATGTTCTCGTAGGCCTGATTGACCACCATCTTGGTCATCATCAGCTGATTGCGCGGCACGCCCTGGAGGCGGCCGACCAATTTGCCGATCTCGCCTTCGAAAGCATCCTCGGGCGGAGCCGACAGGGCCAAACCCATGGCCTGGGCCTCACGGCCGGTGATGACATCGCCCGTCATCATCATCCGCTTGGCCGCCTGGGCGCCCAGCCGATAGACCCACATGGACGGGGTCGGCACGCCCCAGACGCGGGCGGGCGGATAGCCGATGCGGGCGTCCTCGGTCATGATCAGGAAGTCGCAGCACAGGGCGATGTCTGAGCCGCCCGCGATCGCCGCGCCGTGCACACAGGCGATGGTCGGTTTTCTCGCCCGCCACAGGCTCATGAAGTCCTGGGTGTTCTTCCACATCATGGCGAAGTCGAGGGTGGGATCCCATGGCATGTCCTGGCTGCCGGAGACCGCGCCCTTGGCCTCGGCGTAATCGACCAGATCGTAGCCGCCGCAGAACCCTGGTCCCGCTCCGCGCACGAGGATGACGTGGACGTCGGGATCTGCGTCGGCCTTGGCGACCGCCCGGGCGATCTCGCCGGGCATATGGTCGTCGATGGCGTTGAAGCGATCCGGTCGGTTCAGGGTGATGGTGGCGATACGGCCATCCGTAGCGTAGGCGATGGACTGGAAATCGGACATGGCGTCAGACCTTGCGGTGAAGAGCGGTGTGTTGGCCCAGCGTTGGAGCCGGCGAGAGATCAAGCCGCTCGCCATCGAAGCGCGCCACCGGTGAGGGCAGACGCAGGCGCCCGGCGACGGGATGGTCCTGCTCGCGCCAGAAGCCGGTGGCGGCCAGTTGCGGATGCTCGCGCAGGGCCTCGCCATCGTTGACCCGACCGCAGGGCACGCCCTCGCGGCGCAAGGCGTCGATCAGCGCGTCGCTGGCGATCGCCTCGACCGCCGGCCCCGCCGCGGCACGCAGCGCCTCCCAGTGGGCGAAGCGGGACGGCATGTCGGCGAACCGTGCGTCGTCCAGGAGATCCGGTAAGTCCAGCGCCCGGCTGAAGGCGGCGAACTCGGCGTTGGTCAGCATGATGACGACCGCCCAGCCATCCGCCGTGCGCCACGGCCGATATATGGCCGCCACGTTCGGCATCGGCGAGGCGGGCTCAAGGAAGGCGAGGCCCGAATGGATATCGATGGCCATGAAGGCCGCCGCCGTCTCCAGCATGGAGACGTCGACCTCTCGCGCGCGGCGGTCCATGGCCCGTCCCGCGAGCGCCGCCGTCACAGCCTGGGCCGCATAGAGTCCGGTCACCTTGTCGCACAGATACTGGAGGGCGAGGCGCGGCTCCCCCTCGTCGTTACGCCCCGCCATGCCGCCTTCGGCCTGGATGACCGGATCGTAGGCCCGGTCGCCCGCCATGGGTCCGCTATCGCCGAAGCCCGAGATTCGCGCGACGATGATGTCGGGGCGCCGGGCGCGTAGTGCATCCGACGTCACGCCTAGCTTCTCCATCACCCCGGGACGATAGTTGTGCATCAGCACGTCGGCCTGTTCCGCCAGGTCGAACAGGGCCGCCAGCCCGGTCGGCCCAGCTAGGTCCAGCACCACCGACTTCTTGCCCGCGTTCAGCATAAGGAACGAGCCGCTCAGACGCTGGCGCTGCGGCCCCAACGTCCTAGCTGTGTCGCCGGACGCTGGCTCGACCTTGATGACCCGCGCTCCCTGCTGAGCAAGAAGGCTGGTGGCGAGCGGCCCGGCCACCACAGTGGTCAGGTCCAGGACGGTGATCGTCGATAGCGGAGCGGACATGGCTGTCCTCCTTGCTCTAGGGTTCCTCCGTCGCGGTGGACCGCGATCATGATTTGTGGCGAATACTGACCCATATGGACAACAACGGCAATATTCTTCTCGCACCGGATGCTCGCTCCCTGATCCTCGACCTGTTCGTGGCGCATGGCGGCCCGCACTTCACCTCGGCGGAACTGATCCGCGCCGGAGCCCTGTTCGACCATTCCGGCACGGCGATGCGCACGGCGCTCACGCGGCTGCGCAGGGAGGGGCGCGTGGAAGCGCTCGGGCGCGGGGTTTATGGACCGGGCCGGATCGACGATCCTTGGCGGCGACGGATCGACCACTGGCGGAGCGCGCCGTCCCGGCGAACCGCCTGGACCGGCGCCTGGCTGATGGCGACCGCCAAACCTTCGAGTGTCTCGCGCACCGCCTGGCGGGCCACTCTGCGCGCATTGGACGTCGAGGGCTTCCGCCAGATTCCGCAGGGCTTGTTTGTGCGGCCCGATACGCTTCAAGGCGGTATTCAGGGCTGCCGACTGCGGCTCATGTCCTATGGAGCCTCGGGGGAACTGCTGACCGGACGCTTCGAGGAACTCGATCCGGCATCGACCAACGTGGCGCGATCTCTTTGGGACGTTCCCGGCCTGGCGGCTCGCAGACAAAATCTGCTTGACCTGCTCATGGCCAGCCAGGTCCGGCTGCCGCGCCTGTCGAACTCCGACGCCGCCCGCGAGGCTCTGACGATCGGGCGCGCCGCCGTGCGCGCCATCGTGCGCGACCCGCTCCTGCCCCGTGAATGGGAAGCCGGGCCGTCACTCGACGATCTGGTCGGAGCCATGGCCCCCTATAATGCGCTGGGGCGTGAGGTCTGGATGACCAGCCTCGGACGGTGACCCACTTCGGTCATCGGACATCGACCCCAGGCGCTCAGTCGACCCAGTCCCGCGTCAGGGTGCGCGAGGCGCCGATCAGCAGGGCGGACGCCAGCAGGTAGAAGCCCATGCCGGTATAGATCGACCAGCGCAGGGACTCCTCGCCGAAAGCCGGACGCAGCAGATCGCTCATCCAGCCGAAATAGAAGATGCCGACGGCGATCCCCAGCAGGTTGTTGATCAGGAGGAACAGCGCCGAGGCCGTGGTGCGCATGGTGGGCGGGACCAGATGCTGGACCGAGGCCGTGAGCGGCCCGAGCCAGGTCAGGTTCAGCCCCGTCGGGATCAGGAAGATCAGGAAGGCCAGTGTCAGGGCCTGCCAGGAGTTGTTCGAGGTCTCGGGCAGGAGGAAGGAGACGATGCTCTGGGCGTTCATCGCCAGCAGGAAACAGGGCACCGAGATCAGGAAGGCGATGGCCGGAACCAGCGGATAGCCGCCCTTGGACTTGCGGCCCAGACGGTCGGCCAGTTGTCCTCCGAACCAGATTCCGGTGAGGCCCCCGACCAGGGCGATGCCCGAATAATACCAGGCGGTGTCGGCCAGGGTCAGGCCGAAGCTGCGCATGAAGAAGCTGGGCATCCAGGCGGCGACGCCGTAACCGCAGACCGAAGCCGAGGCCGCGCCGAGCGCCAGCAGCCAGAAGCTGGGCTTGGGCAACAGCAGTTTCAGCACCGCGCCGAACGAGGGCGCGGGTTCCGGGACGAAAGCGACGGGCGCGGCGTCGGCGACGGGCGCCGGCCGGTCCATGCCGCCGCGCTGCGGATCTCGGACGGTCAGACGCAGGATCGGCGCGACGAGCACGCCGAGCAGCCCCACGGTGATGAAGGCCGCGCGCCAGCCATAGGTCGCCGCGACGAGACCCCCGACCAGGGTCCCGGCCGCCGTCCCGAACGGGATGCCGAACGCATAGACCGCCAGGGCGCGGGCGCGCTGCGCCTTGGGGAAGTAGTCGGAGATCAGGGAATAGGAGGGCGCCACGCCCCCGGCTTCGCCGATGCCGACCCCCATGCGGCACAGGAACAACTGGCCGAATCCGCCGACTACGCCGCACAGGGCAGTGAAGCCGGACCACAGGGTCAGGGCGGCCGTCATGATCCACACCCGGCTGAACCGATCGGCCAGCCAGGCGATGGGAATGGCCAGGGTCGTGTACAGAAGGGCGAAGGCCAGACCGCCCAGAAGGCCGAACTGACTGTCGCTGAGGCCGAACTCCGCCTTCAGCGGCGCCGCCAGGATGCCGATGATCTGCCGATCAATGAAGTTCAGCATATAGACGAGGGTCAGTATCGCCAGGACGTAGTAGCGATAGCCTGGGCGTTCGATCCGGCCTGTCGGCGCGGTGATGTCGGTCTGGCTCACGGCGGACTTCTCCCTGTCTCTGTTCTTGTTGGCCGCGATCCGGCTCTGGCCAATCGCGGCCGTTCAGCCGCGCAGGGCGATGAAGCGCCGCAGGTGGACTTCGGGTCCGCCCAGTTGCTGTTCGATCACGCTGGCGCGCTTGAAATAGTGGCTGAGCGCAAGTTCATCGGTCATGCCGATGCCCCCGTGGGTCTGAATCGCCGCCTGGCCGACAAAGCGCAAGGCCCGCGACACCCCCACCTTGGCCGCCGAAACGGCGCGGGCGCGTTCCCGCTCGGGCGCGTCCAGCTTCAGCGTCGCCATATAGGTCAGGGACGCCGCCTGTTCGACGGCGGCGAAGGTGTCGGCCAGACGATGCTGGATGACCTGGAACTCGCCGATGGGACGCCCGAACTGGCGGCGCTGTCGCACATAGTCCAGCGTCTGCTCGTGCAGTTCGCGCAGGACCCCGACCGCCTCGGCGCACTGGGCGGCGACTGCCTCGTCCAGGGCCGGGGCGATGACCGCCCACCCCTGACCCTCTGCGCCCAGAAGGGCGTCCTCGGGCACGACCAGACCGTCCAGTTCGACCTCGGCGGCGCGGCGTCCGTCGACGGTCGGATAGGACCGAAGCGACAAGCCGCTTCCCGCCTTGGCGACCTCGACCAGGAACAGCCCGAGCCCGACCTCGTCGCCCGCCTCGCCCGACACGCGAGCACTGACGATCAGGTGGGTGGCCCAGGGGGCGGCCGCGACCACCGCCTTGGCGCCGTCCAGCCGCCAGCCCTCGGCGACCTTGCGGGCCGTCGTCAGGACCGACAGTCCGGCGTGGCGGCCTTGGGGCTCGTCATGGGCGAAGGCGATCACGGCCTCTCCCGAGGCGATGGCAGGCAGGAGCGCCGCCGCCGCCAGTCCACCCGCGCGCCGCAGCAGGCCGACGCCGAGCACGGCGGTTTCCAGATAGGGTTCCAGCGCCAGAGAGCGCCCGACGGCCTCCATCACGATCATCGTCTCGACCGGACCCCCATCCAGCCCGCCGGCCTCCTCGGGAATGGTCGCGCCCAGCACCCCGATATCCTCGGCCAGCGCCTTCCACACCTCGGGCCGCCAGCCGGCCTCGGAGCGCACGGCCTTGTTGCGGCTGTCGAGGTCATAGACGCTCTTCAGATAGCCGGAGACCGCGTCGTTCAGCAGGGTCTGTTCTTCGGAAAAGCTGAAATCCATCGTCAGAGCCCCAGAACCATCTTGGCGATGATGTTGCGCTGAATCTCGTTGGACCCGCCGTAGATCGAGGTCTTGCGCACGTTGAAATAGGTCGGGGCCGCGCGCCCCGCATAATCGGGCCCGATGGGGCCCAGATTGCCGTCGCGAAGGGCTCGCGCATCCGGCAGGGCGTAGGCGCCGGCGGCGTCCAGCGCCAGTTCGGTCAGGCGTTGCTGGATCTCCGTGCCCTTGATCTTCAGCAGCGAGGATTCCGGCCCCGGCCCCTTGCCCGCACTCTCGCGCGCCAGGGTGCGAAGTTCGGTGTATTCGAGCGCCAGAAGGTCGATCTCAAGCTCCGCCAGCCTGCGCTCGAACACGGGGTCGTCGGCCAGACCCTCGGCCTCGGCGATTGCCTGGACCTTTTCCAGTTCGCGCTTGGAGCGGGCGACCCCGGCGATGCCGCTGCGCTCGTGCGCCAGCAGGAATTTCGCGCAGGTCCAGCCCTTGTTCTCCTCGTGGATGCGATTGCCGACGGGAACACGCACGTCCTCAAGCCAGACCTCGTTGACCTCGTGGGCGCCGTCCAGGGTGATGATCGGGCGAACCGTGACGCCCGGCGACTTCATGTCGATCAGCAGGAAGCTGATCCCCTCCTGGGCCTTGGCGTCGGGATCGGTCCGCACCAGGAAGAAGCCCCAGTCGGCGTACTGAGCCAGGGTGGTCCAGGTCTTCTGGCCGTTGACGACATAGTGGTCCCCATCGGCGTCCGCGCCGCGCACGGCGCGGGTCTTGAGGCTGGCGAGATCGGACCCCGCGCCCGGCTCGGAATAGCCCTGGCACCACCAGATGTCGCCCGCCAGGGTCGGCGGCAGGAAACGCGCCTTCTGCTCGGGCGTGCCGAAGGTGTAGATCACCGGCGAGACCATGTTGATGCCGAACGGCAGGATCGGCACGGCGTCGGCGGCGGCCATCTCCTCGCCGAACAGGTAGCGCTGGGTCGAGGTGAAACCGGGACCGCCGTATTCGACGGGCCAGCCGGGCGCGATCCAGCCCTTGCGGGCCAGGACCCGGTGCCAGGACAGGAAGTCCTCCTTGCCCAGTTCCTCGCCCCGATCCTGTTTCGCTCTCAGGTCGGCGGGATATTCGGCGGCGATGAAGGCGCGCACGGACTCGCGAAAGGCGATGTCCTCAGGTGAGAAGTCGAGGTTCACGCGGCGGTCTCCGCTGCAAGAAGGGCCTTGAGGTCCGGCTTGACGATCTTGCCCGCCGCATTGCGAGGCAGGCGTTGGGCCAGACTTCGTATCTCGGCGGGCACTTTGAAACCCGCCAGACGGGCGGCCACGAAGGCGCGGAGTTCCTCGGCGGTCGCCGCCTCGCCTGCGATCAGGGTGACGAAGGCGACGGCCTCCTCGCCCAGGACCGGGTGGGCGCGCGCGACCAGGGCCGCCTCCTCCACCGCCGGATGTTCATAGAGGATGTCCTCAACCTCCTGGCAGTAGATGTTCTCTCCGCCCCGGATGATGATGTCCTTCTTGCGATCGACGATGAAGACGAACCCTTCCTCGTCGATACAGGCGATGTCCCCGGTGCGGACCCAGCCGTCGACGAAGGTCTCGGCGGTCTCCTTGGGGCGGTTCCAGTAGCCTTTCACGATATTGGGGCCATAGGCCATCAGTTCTCCCGCCTCGCCAGTCGGCAGGGTGTTTCCGGCCTCGTCCACCACCTTGACCTCGCCGACCGGCAGGGCCGGACCGCAGCTGTTTGGGCGATGGATATAGTCCTCGGCCACGTGATGGGTGTGGGTCGCGCTGGTCTCGGTCATTCCCCAGCCGGATCCGGGCGCAGCGACCGTGCCCGAGACGATCCGCCGGACCAGTTCGGTGGGCGCGGCGGCCCCGCCGTAGCTGACCAGCTGCAGCGACGACAGGTCGTATTTGTCCCTGTTCGGATGGGTCATCAGGGTGATGGCGATGGCGGGAACCCCGCCGACGGAGGTGATCTGTTCGCGTTCGATCAGGGCCAGGGCCTCCTCGGCGTCGAACCGGCGTTGGCACACCAGCTTCTGTCCCGTCGCGAGAGCCACCAGCAGAAAGGCGTTGCAGCCGGTGGTATGGAAGAAGGGGATGGACACCAGCCCGGCGCCCTGGGGCGCGTCCGGATCGGGCGAGGGCGGCGGATCGCCGCGCCGAAGGACGCTGCGGACGACCGAGAACTGGCTCGCCACCAGCCCGCACCCCGAGTTGCGATGCGTCCCGAGCGCGCCCTTGGGCTGGCCGCTGGTGCCCGAGGTGTAGAACAGGACTGCGGGCGTTTCCGGCGTCAGCTCGACATCGGGAAGCCGGCCTTCGGGCAGCGCGGCCCAGTCGCCCGGCCGGCCGATGACGCTCTCCAGAGAAACGATCCTGTCGTCCGCCGCAGGTCCCGACTGACGACAGGCATAGACGCGCCTGAGCGCCGGCATCTGGTCCAGCAGCGGCGCGAGCAGTTTCAGCCGCTCGTCATCGACGACGGCGATGACAGCCCCGCAATCCTTCAGCCCATAGACCAGCTCGGCCCCGCTCCACCAGGCATTGAGCGGCGCGACGATGGCGCCCGTCAGGACCCCGGCAAAGAAGGTCACGGGCCATTCCGGCAGATTGCGCATCACGACCGCGACCCGGTCGCCCGGCTTGACCCCCTGCTCGATGAACACCTCCGCGAGGGCGAGGCTCGCCCTCATGAAGGCGTCGTAGGTGACGCGATCCTCCTCGTAGACCAGGAAGGTCCTGGCCGCATGGAGGCGGGCGATCAGGAAGGTGTCCCGCAGCGTTCTCGGCCCATTCTTCCACCATTTCACGGGGCGCCCGTCGATCTGGACCGTCTCGATCTCGAAGGGAGAACCGGGCGCCGTCAACAGAGCGTTCGCCTGCCCCAGGCTCATTACTGGCCAGCCGGGAATTTCAGGCGCGGACAGGTCGCTGGTCATCGTCGTCTCCTCGGTGTCGGCCGGGTTGATCCAGGCTCGTTCGTATTTTCGAGATGCCGGACTGACATCGAAACGCAGCGAACCTACAGCTTACTGCAGAGATGCTCGCTACAGTTTCGAACTTGCGGTATGAGCGGGGAGCAAGTCAAGCCGAGACGTCCACCGCCGTGACGGGGACGAAAGCTCGAAGACCCTGCCGCCATTCTCGGGGTCAGCGGCGAGGTTCGAAAACGCCCGAAAGCAGGATGGAGGCGTAGATATCGATCGCCTCCTCAAGCGACGGTTGGCGATCCGCCCAGGCGCGCTGCTCATAGGCGCCGTTGATCGCCGCCATCAGCATCTGGCTGGCGATCAGCGGATCGACGGGACGCATAGCCCCTTCGCCGATGGCGTCGATCATCATGTCCGCGAAACGCGCCGCGACCCGGTTGGATCGATCAACCATCCGCTCGCGCAATTCGGGCGGCAGGGCCTGGAGCGCCGTCGTCCGCAACAGCGGCCCCTCGTCCGAAAACTGGAACTCCAGGAGCCGCGCTATACAGGAGGCGAGGTTCTGAAGATGGTCGCCGCCCAGGCCGTCAGATCGAAGCTGGGCCTGAAAGATCGTCTGGAGGCTGCGTTGAAAGCAGGCCAGGACAAGATCGTCCTTGGCGTCGAGGTGGTGGTAGAAACTGCCCTTGGTGACATTGAGCTCCGACGCGATCCGCTCCACCGAGGCGCCGCGATAGCCACGCTCATTGATCAGTCGCGTCGCCGCCATCAGGAAATCCTGGCGTGACGCGCCCGCTGTTATCGCCGCGCCTGGCTCGTCGGGGAGCGACAGCATCATGGCCTGCGGGGCCCAGCGCCATCCTTTCGGAGCCAGGCCGACCTCGAGAATTTCGATGAATCGGCGCCGCACGCGGGGATGATCTTCCGGCGCATACCGGCCGATCCAGCCGTCCAGCCAGAACAGCATCTCCAGAAGCGTATTGGCGCGCGCCGTCCTGATCTCGCGGGAGGCGTCGCCGGAGCCGTCGTCCAGCATGGCGCGAACGCGGCGAACGATGACGCGGTATCGTTCCAGCGTCTCCTCTCGCAGGGGATCGTCCAGCGCCCGGATCTCCGACAGTCGCGCCACGGCGGCCTGCCGTCCCTGATGCGCCGCCGTCGTGGCCTCGAAATAGAGCTGGACCAGCCGCGCGGTCCGCTCGCGCGGTCCCGGCTCCGCTTCGGCCAGAGCGACGAATTCCTCCAGCCGCGCCAAGGCGAGCCCGAAACAGGCCGCCGCGAGCTGTTCCTTCTTGCGGAAATAATAGGTGACGCTGGTGGTGCTCAGCCCGACCCGCTCGGCCACGTCGGCCAGGGCCATGCCCCGCATGCCCGACTCGTTGATGAGGTCGGAGGCCGCCCTCAAGATCAGGTCCCGCTTGCGTTCGAAACGCTTGGTCGAGGCCGCGGGAAGTGTCGTCACAGTCATTTCACAATCCTAGCAAACGCCTGCGGGGCCGTCACTGCCACGCCGTTTGGCCAATCCTGCCGACAGGGCCGCCGACAAGGCCGCCGACAAGGCCGCCGAAACGGTATGGATAGGGCTTCGATAATTTTCATGGCTTGCTTGGCGAGAATCCTGTCGATAACAGATTATTGAAATATCGGTATGCCCTCTTTGCGAGGGCTTCATTTCAGGAGGTCGCAATGGATTTTCGGCTCAGCGAACAAGAGGACCTGTTCCGCAACCGCGTGCGGACCTTCATCGACACTCGGATTCGCCCGCTTCATCCCGACTTCCTGGCCCAGAGGGATGAGGGCGAACGCTGGAAGGTGCTTCCGGTCATCGAGGAGATGAAGGCCCAGGCCAAGGCCGAAGGACTGTGGAACCTGTTCATGCCGCCGAGCAGCGGCGCCGCCCCAGTCGACGACACGTTCGTGTTCGAGGGAACCCAGCTTTCCAATCTGGAGTACGCACTCTGCGCCGAAGAGATGGGCAAGGTCGAATGGGCCTCGGAGGTGTTCAACTGTTCGGCCCCCGACACCGGCAACATGGAGGTGCTGAACCGCTACGGCACGCGCGAGCAGAAGGAACGCTGGCTGCGTCCGTTGATGAAAGGCGAGATCCGGTCGGCCTTCCTGATGACGGAGCCCGAGGTGGCCTCGTCCGACGCCACCAACATCCGCACCAGCATCGTGCGCGACGGTGACCACTATGTCGTCAACGGGCGCAAATGGTGGTCGTCCGGCGTCGGCGACCCGCGCTGCAAGGTGGCCATCGTCATGGGCCGCACCGATCCCGACGCGGCGCGTCACGAACAGCAGTCCCAGATCCTGGTCGACATGGACGCGCCGGGCGTCCGGGTCGAGCGTATCCTGTCGGTCTACGGCTATGACCACGCGCCCCACGGCCACGGCGAGGTGGTGCTGGAGAATGTCCGCGTCCCGGTCGAGAACCTGATCCTGGGCGAAGGGCGGGGCTTCGAGATCGCCCAGGGCCGGCTCGGGCCGGGCCGCATCCACCACTGCATGCGCACCATCGGCACGGCCGAAGTGGCGCTCGAAGCGATGTGCCGCCGGCTGGTCAGCCGTGTGGCCTTCGGCAAGCGCATCGGCGATCACAGCGTCTGGGAAGAGCGCATCGCCCGCGCCCGCATCGACATCGAATCCAGTCGCCTGCTGTGCCTCAAGGCCGCCGACATGATGGACCGCGCCGGCAACAAGTCCGCCAAGCTGGAGATCGCCCTGATCAAGGTCCAGGGACCGACCATGGCCCTGAAGATCCTGGACGACGCGGTCCAGGCGCACGGCGGCGCGGGCGTGTCGGGCGACTTCGAACTGGCCGCCGCCTGGGCGAACATCCGCACCCTTCGCTTCGCCGACGGCCCCGACGAGGTCCACAACCGCGCCATCGCCCGCGCGGAACTGGCCAAGTACGCCGACGTCGCGGCCCCGCGGCCCGAACGCGCTTCCGCATGATGTCCGATATCGACCAGGTCAGGCTGAGCGATTGGCTGGGCGAACATCTGGAGGGCTTTCGCGGCCCTGCGACCCTGACGCGACTGTCGGGCGGCCAGTCCAATCCGACCTATCGGGTGGACACGGCCGGAGGGAGTTACGCCCTGCGGCGCAAGCCCTTCGGCGCGATCCTGCCGTCCGCCCACGCCGTGGAGCGGGAATACCAGGTCATCGCGGCCCTGCATCCGACCGGATATCCGGCGCCTCGCCCGGCGATCCTGTGCGAGGACCCGACGATCATCGGTTCGGTCTTCTACCTGATGGAGTTCAAGGCCGGGCGCAGCTTCATGAACGGCCAGTTGCCAGACCAGACGCCCACCGAACGTCGCGCCATCTATGAGACCATGGTCGACACCCTGGCCCGGCTGCACAGCATCGACCCGGCGTCCGTCGGCCTCGGCGACTATGGGAAGCCGGGCAATTATTTCGAGCGTCAGGTCGCGCGCTGGACCCGCCAGTACCGCGCCAGTCAAACCGACGACCTCGCAGTCGTCGAGAAACTGATGGACTTCCTCGGGCGAACCGCGCCGCCGCAGACGCGGACCTCGATCATCCACGGCGACTACCGGATCGACAATCTGATCTATGCGCCGGACCGTCCGGAAATCATCGCCGTCATCGACTGGGAACTGTCGACCCTCGGCGATCCCCTGGCCGACTTCGCCTATCTGGCCATGAACTGGACCATGCCTCGAGGAGACCGGGCAGGGCTGGCGGGCGTGGACTTCGCCGCGACCGGCGTTCCGACTCTGGCGGAGATCACCGCCCGGTACTGCGAGAAGACCGGACGCGACGGCGTTCCCGATCTGGAATGGTATTTCGCCTACAACCTGTTCCGGCTGATGAGCATCGTGCAGGGCATCAAGAAGCGGATGATCGACGGCAACGCCGCCGGCGCCGACGCCCAGGCCACCATCGACCGCCTGATCCCGCTCGCCGACGCTGCCTGGACCCATGCCCGCGCCGCCGGCGCCGACGCCTGAGCGGCAGCGCCGCGGCCGCAGAACCGTGGTCGATCCACAGCGCGCGCGGTCAATTCGAGCCGCAATCAGGAAGCCTGAGAAAACCATGGCTTCTGAGATCAACGCCTCTCACGGCGCCAGGTGTGGAGCGTCAACATGCCGTCGCTGTAGGGAAGAAAAGGCCGCCCCGACCTCTTGGTCGGGGCGGCCCAGTGGGCTTGGGATCAGTAGGAGAGCCGTAGTGTGAGCCCGTATGTGCGGGGCTGTCCGAGGAAGGCGTTGTAGACGCTGACGGAATCGTTGAACTCATCGACCTGGAACGGGCCGTTGAAGCCGACCTGAAGGTAATCCTCGTCGAACAGGTTCTGCGCCCAGGCCTCCAGCGTCCAGGCCCCGCTTTCCGCCCCCAGGCCGATCCGGGCGTTGACCAGGGTGTAGGCGTCCTGAGCCTTGGCCGGGTGCAGGTCGGAGCCGGTGTTGAACTCCGACATGTATTTCGCCGACACGTTCCCGCGCAGCAGGAGGCCGCCGCCGGCCCGACGTTCATAGCTGACGGCGAGAGACGCCGAGGTCTTGGGCGCGAACGACAGTTGCGCGCCCGGCAGGCGGCTCAACTGCGGAAACCGGTTCGGATCGATCAGGTCGGCCGCGGTGAAGTCGCTGATCGTCGTTTCGGCATAGGTCAGCCCGCCCTGGAGGCTCAGACCGTCGATCGGCGTCGCATAGGCGAAGTCGGCGTCCACGCCCTTGGAAATGACCTCGGGCAAGGTCTCGACGACGAAGGCCGTACCCACGAAGGTGTTAAGCTGGAAGTCCGTGTAGGTCTGGTGGAAGGCGGCTGCGTTCAACGTCAGCGCGCCCGACAGCAGGCGCAGCTTGCTCCCGATTTCGAAGGAATCCACATACTCGCCGGCGAAATCCGTGTTCGGATCCGCCGTGAAGTTCGGGCCCGTCGGTGTGATCACGATGGCCTGTTCGCGATCGAGATTATAGCCCCCGGATTTGAATCCGCGCGAATAGGAGGCATAGGTCATCGCATTGTCGCTGAAGTCGTACTTCAGCTTCAGCGTACCGGTCGTGGCCTCTTCCGACCGATCCTGCGTCACGGGGCCCAATGCGTCGAAATCGTCGTTCTCATGGTTGACGCAAAGACCGCCGACGATGGTGCCCGCCGTAGCGGCTCCGACCAGTCCCGCCAGCGTCCGGTAAGTCGCCTCGGCTTGATCGCACGAGGCGCCGGTGGTCGAATAGACCGATGTCAGGGTCTTGTCGTCCCGCGTCCAGCGAAGGCCCAGATTGAAGGCCAACCGATCGGTCATGTTGACGGTGGTGTCGGCGAAAATGGCGAAGGTTTCGCCGGACTGGTCGTAGCTGTCGCGCTGGCCGTTTCCGGGCTGATAGATTCGCGCCGCCGTCATGCCCAGAAGACCCGGAACGCCGCCCAGCACGCCGTTGGCGAAATAGGGATAATAGTCGGCGCCGTAGAGCAGGACCGAACCGGAGGTCAGGTCTTCCTTGGCGTAGAAGGCGCCGAACAGCCAGTCGACCGGACCGTCCGTCCCCGTCAGGCGCAGTTCCTGGGAAAACTGCTTGATCTCGTTGAAGTTCGAACCGTCGCTGGGACGATAGGCGATGTCGGCCGCGGTGAAGTCGCTGTCCTGACCGTTTTCGCTGCGCCACTTTCGGGCCGCCGTGATCGAGGTCAGGGTCATATCCGGCGTGACGTCGAAATTGAATTCGGCAGAGACGCCCTGATCCTCGATCGTCTGGCCCGTATCGCTGTTGGCGCTGGCGATGCGGTCGAAGGGCGTCGCGGTCGTGTCGATCGAACCGGGTCTGACCGCATTAATCAAGGCCGCGCGCGAGTTCGCCGCGCCTCCGACGAACAACTGAACCCCCAGACAGCAGTTCTCGTCACGGCTGGTGTAGTCGGCGATGAACCGCCCCGAGAGCCGGTCGGCCGGCTGCCACAGCAACTGGCCCCTCACCGTGTAGAAGTTCTGATCGACGTCTTCCGTCAGCGTCCGCGGCCCTGGTCCCGTGACCACATCCAGGAAACCGTCCCGTTGGCGATCGGCGAAATACAGGCTGCCGGCGAGCGTGTCCGCGATCAGCGGGCCGGTCACCAGGATCGAGCCCCCCACCTGACCATAGTTTCCGGCGGTGACTTCCGCCTCCACGCCGAAGTTGAAACGGGGGGCTTCGGTGAAGATGTTGATGACGCCTGCCGACGCGTTCTTTCCGAACAGGGTGCCCTGCGGTCCTTTCAGGACCTCGATCCTCTCCAGGACGCCGAGGTCGCCGAAGCCGACGCCGTTCCTGGGCCTGTAGACGCCGTCAATGGTCACCAGGACCGATGATTCCAGCCCGGCGTTGTCGCCGACCGTCCCGACGCCCCGCACGCGCGCCGTCGTGATCGTCTCGTTGGAGGTCGAGGTCACCGTCAATCCCGGCGTCAGGATCTGAAGGTCCTTGATGTCCCGGACGCCCGCGTCTTCGAGGAGTTGCTCGCCGAGCGCCGTGACGACGATCGGAACATCCTGAAGGTTCTGTTCGCGCCTCTGCGCCGTGACGACGATCTCGTCCAGAACGTTGACGGTCGGCTCCGCCTCCTGCGCCGTCGCGGCGCCGCCTGTGGCCCAGAGGCCCAGCCCGATCGCGACCGCCATAAGCGAGGCGCGACTCTTCATACGGTCTTGCAATCTCATGACATCCTCCCTGGCCCGCTCGTTCGTGAGCGGTGCGTCCTTGTGGCCATTATTTGACCTTAAGAGGAACTATATCGAATAACTGGTATGGCGCAATAAGCCGAAACCCAAGCCTGTCTCCGACCGGCCATCCGACCCCGTCTAGACTTCGGCCCTGGAAATTCAGCGCCGCGTGGCCCGATAAGGCTCAACCAATCCCCTCGCCGTAACCGTGGCCTGCGCACCTTGGACGCTGAAATTCCATATTGGAATATGAGGTTTGCAGGGGCGGCATGCAGGCCGGTCGTCCGAAGACACCTCAGAGTGCGGGCTTTCCGTAACCCTGACGCGAGAAGGGATGAGACGACGACAGACCGCCGTCGACGACCAGGGCGTGACCGTTGACATAGCTCGCCTCGTCCGAGGCCAGGAACAGGACGGCGCCGGCGATCTCGTCCGGCTCGCCGCCCCGGCGTAAGGGGTTGAGCTGGCCGATCCGGTCCGCCTTTCCGGCCGCCCTGGCGCCATCGTAGATCGACTGGGTCATGCCGGTCTCGATCAGTCCGGGGCAGACGGCGTTGACTCGGATTCGCGCGCCCGTTAGTTGCTGGGCGGCCGTCTGGACCAGGTTGATGACGCCGGCCTTCGACGCCGAATAGGCCGCTCCGCCGGCGCCGGACCTGAGACCGGCGACACTGGCGGTGCAGACGATCGCCCCGCCTCCGCGCTCGGCCATGAGCGGCGCCGCCGCCTGAATGACGAGAAAGGGTCCGATCAGATTGACCCTCAGTATCTCCATCCAGTCCTCTGCGGTCTGGTCGAACAGTCCCGCCCAGCCGCCGCTGATCCCGGCGTTGGCGTGAACGACATCCAGCCTCCCGAACCGATCCAGGGCCGCCTGCATCAGGCCTCTCACCTGGACTGTGTCGCCTGCGTCGATCCTCAAGGCCTCGACCTCGGCGCCCGCCTCGCGGATCATCGCGGCGGTGTCATCGACGGCGTCCGACAGGTCGGCGACGACTACGCGCGCCCCCTCTTCGGCGAACCTGAGAGCGGTCGCCCGCCCTATGCCGGAGCCCGCCCCCGTGACGACGGCGACCTTGTCGTTGAAACGTCCCATCGGGAAACCTCGGCGATTGCGGTGAAGGAGATCAGCGGGATCGACGGATCATAGGACCTCGAACAGGCCGGCTGCGCCCATGCCGCCACCGATGCACATGGTCACGACCACATAGCGGTCGCCCCGGCGCTTGCCCTCGATCAGGGCGTGACCGACCATCCGCGCGCCGGACATGCCGTAGGGGTGGCCGATGGAGATGGCGCCGCCATTCACGTTGAAGCGGTCGTCGGGGATCCCGAGCCGCTCCTGACAATACAGCACCTGAACCGCGAAGGCCTCGTTCAGCTCCCACAGGCCGATGTCGTCGACCGTCAGGCCGAAGCGGCCCAACAGCCTGGGCACGGCGAAGACCGGGCCGATGCCCATTTCGTCCGGGTCGGTCCCGGCGACGGCCATGCCGACATAGCGGCCGAGCGGCGCCAGACCCCGCGCCTCGGCCAGAGTCCGCTCCATGACCACCACGGCAGAGGCGCCGTCCGACAACTGGCTGGCGTTGCCGGCGGTGACGACGCCGCCCTCGACCACAGGCTTCAGGCCCGCCAGGCTCTCGATGGAGGTTTCTGGGCGATTGCCCTCGTCCTTCGTCAGGGTCACGCTCTGGAGCGAGGTCTGGCCCGTCGCCTTTTCGGTGACCGACATGGACGCCGTCACCGGAACGATCTCGTCGTCGAAGGCGCCGCGGGCCTGGGCCGCCGCCGTCCTCTGCTGCGAGCGCAGGGCATAGGCGTCCTGGCGCTCGCGGCTGACGCCATAGCGGGCGGCGACGATCTCGGCGGTCTGCAGCATCGGCATGTGCACGTCGGGCGACAGGGCGACCAGTTCGGGGTCCTGATCGACCCGCATCGCCTGGGTCTGAACCAGGGAGATGGACTCGACGCCGCCCGCGACCACCACATCCATCCGGTCGACGATGACCTGTTTGGCCGCCGTGGAGATCGCCATCAGGCCGGAGGCGCACTGTCGGTCCATCGACAGGCCCGAGACGCTGGTCGGCAGGCCTGCGCGCAGGGCGGCGAGCCGGCCGATCGTGGTCTGATAGCCCTGCTGGAGCGCCGCGCCGATGACCACGTCGTCGATCTCGGCCGGATCGACGCCCGAGCGTTCGACCGCCGCGCGGATCGCATGGGCGGCCAGGGTCGGCGACGGCGTGGCGTTGAAGGCGCCGCGATAGGCCCTGCCGATGGGTGTGCGGGCCGTAGAGACGATGACAGCATCGCGCATGGGAAGACTCCTGAGATATCCGGGATTCAGATGAAGAATTGCGCGAGGAGCACGGCGACCATCGCGGGCTTTTCCGCCCCGTCGACCTCGATGGCCACTTCCATCGACTGCTGGTGCTGGCCGGGTCGCTTCTCCTCAACCGACAGCAGAGTCGACAGGCAGCGGACGCGACTGCCGGATCGCACCGGGCTGAGGAAGCGGACCCGATCCAGGCCGTAGTTCACCGCCATCTTGAGCCCTTCGACCGGCGGGCGCGGCGTCAGCTCCAGCATGCGGGGGACCAGTGACAGGATCAGGAATCCGTGCGTGATCGTGCCGCCGAACGGCGTCTGGATCGCCCGCTCGGGATCGATATGGATGAAGTGATGGTCTTCGGTCACGTCGGCGAAGCCGTCGATCCGCGCCTGATCCACCACGACCCAGTCCGAAACACGCGCCTGTCCGATCTCATCGCGCAGCGCGGCGATTCCCGCATTTCCCATGGCTGCTCGCTCCCGCCCTTGAAGCCTGAGCCTAACGAGGGTGGAGCCTTCCAAGCAAGCCTGCGGGCAGCCTATTTTTTCTGTTTTCTATTTTTATCCATTGATACAAGGACTGAGTTCCATACCGATTATGCGATTTTTCTTGCCGCCCAGTCGCAAATCGGTCATCCCTGCCCGAAACGACAGTCGGCTGCGGCCAAGGGAAACGCTGACCACCCCATGTCGGCGCCGACCCTCGCAAGCCGGGAGACAAGCCAAGGAGGCCCATATGACCACCCCGATCCGCTCAGAACGCGAGGGCGACGTGCTCGTCGTCGTTTCCGACAACCCGCCGGTAAACGCCCTCGGCGCGGCGGTGCGTCAGGGCCTTCTGGATCAGATGACGGCGGGTCTCGCCGATCCCGAAGTCAAGGCCATCGTCCTCCGCTGCAACGGGCGCACCTTCTTCGCCGGCGCGGACATTTCCGAATTCGGCAAGCCCTTCGTCGGCCCCGATCTGCTCGAGGTGATCGAACGGATCGAATCCGGCGACAAGCCGGTCGTCGCCGCGATCCACGGCACGGCGCTGGGCGGCGGCTGCGAGGTCGCCCTGGGCTGCCATTACCGTATCGCCACGGCGTCGGCCCGGCTGGGCACGCCAGAGGTCAAGCTGGGTCTGTTGCCCGGCGCGGGCGGCACCCAGCGCATCCCCCGGATCGCCGGCGTGGCCCTGGCGCTGGAAATGACCGCCCTCGGCGCGCCGATCACCGCGCTGAAGGCCTTGGCCGTCGGCCTTGTCGACCGGGTCGTCGAAAGCGAGGACTCGCTCGTCACCGAAGCCGTCGCCTTTGCGCGAGAGGTCGCCGACCGGCGCCCCCTACCCCGCGCCAGCGAGAAGACGGCCGCCCCCGACCCCGAGGCGGTCGCCGCCTTCCGCAAGGCCAACGCCCGCCGCTTTCGCGGGTTCGAGGCTCCGGAGACCAACATCGCCTGTGTCGAGGCCGCGACCGATCGCCCCTTCAACGAAGGCGCCGCGTTCGAACGCCAGTCCTTCATGACGCTGATGAACGGCGTCCAGTCCGCCGCCCAGCGTCACATCTTCTTCGCCGAGCGTCAGGCCGCCCGGATCGACGACGTGCCAGCCGATACCCCGCGACGCGCGACCGGCAGGGTCGGGATCATCGGCGCCGGGACCATGGGCGGCGGCATCGCCATGAATTTCCTGTCGATCGGCATCCCCGTGACCCTCCTCGACATGCAGCAGGGCGCGCTGGACCGTGGCGTCGGCGTGGTCCGCAAGAACTATGAGGCGACCGCTTCCAAGGGACGCCTGACCACGGCCCAGGTCGAGGCGGCGATGGGCATCCTGACGCCCACGCTTGATTTCGCCGCCCTGGCCGACTGCGATCTGGTCATCGAGGCCGTCTACGAGGAGATGTCGATCAAGAAGGACATCTTCGCCCGGCTGGACGCCGTCGCCCGGCCAGGGGCCATCCTGGCCTCCAACACCAGCTACCTGAATATCGACGAAATCGCCTCCGCGACGGCCCGGCCCCAGGACGTCGTCGGCCTGCACTTCTTCTCTCCGGCCAACGCCATGAAGCTGCTGGAGGTCGTGCGCGGCGCGGCGACCGCCAGGGACGTGCTGGCGACGGCGATGGCCCTGGCCAAGACCATTGGCAAGGTCGCCGTGGTTTCGGGCGTCTGCTATGGCTTTATCGGCAACAGGATGCTGGCGCCGCGCCACATCAATGCGATGAAGCTGGTGCTGGAGGGCGCGACCCCCGACCAGATCGACCGCGCCCACGTCGCCTTCGGCATGCCTATGGGGCCTTTCCAGATGGAGGACCTCGCGGGCGTCGACATCGGCTGGCACCGCGATCCGACCCGCATCGAAAGCGTCCGTGACGCCCTGAACGCCGAGGGACGCTGGGGACAGAAGAAGCAGGCGGGCTTCTACGACTACGACGACCGTCGCAACCCGACGCCCAGCCCCCGCGTTGCCGAGATCATCGCCGACTTCCGCAAGGCCTCGGGGCTGGCCGAACCCCGCACCGACATCACCGACCAGGAGATCATCGAACGCACACTCTATCCCTTGGTCAACGAGGGCGCCCTGATCCTTGAGGAAGGCATGGCCCAGCGTCCATCGGACATCGATGTGGTGTGGATCTATGGCTACGGCTGGCCGGTCTATCGCGGCGGCCCTATGTTCTGGGCCGACACCGTGGGGCTGGACAAGATCGTCGCCTCGCTCGACCGCAACGGCTTCGAGGTCGCGTCGTCGCTCAGGGCCAGGGCAGAGTCCGGTCAGGGCTTCAGCTGATCTCCCCTTCCCCCAATGCTCCAGGCCGAGGCCTGGACTTCAGGATTTCCCGACCATGACCGACACCCTTTCCAGTCTTGAACTTCGCACCCGCGTCACCTCGGGCGGCCTGCTCGAACTGTCGCTGGAGCCCGTACAGATCGCACCTCCGGCGGCGGACCAGGTCGTGATCCGCGTCGAGGCGGCGCCGATCAATCCGTCGGACCTCGCCTTGCTGCTGGGGCCAGCAGACCTGGCGACGATGCGTCTTTCCGGCCCGGCCGATCGTCCCGTCCTGACCGCCGACATTCCCGAGCGACGCATGGGCGCCATGGCGGCGCGGCTGGACCAGTCGATGCCGGTCGGCAACGAGGGCGCGGGCGTGGTGGTCCAGGCGGGTGCGGACGCCCGACACCTCCTGGGCCGGGTCGTGGCGGTGGCGGGCGGTTCGATGTTCGCCCAGCACCGCACCCTGAGGGCCGCCGACTGTCTGGTCCTGCCCGAGGGCGCGACATCGATCCAGGGCGCCTCGGCCTTCGTCAATCCGATGACGGCCCTGGCCATGACCGAGGTCATGCGACGCGAGGGGCACAAGGCGCTGGTGCATACGGCGGCGGCGTCGAACCTCGGGCAGATGCTGAACCGTATCTGCATCGCCGACGGCATCGGTCTGGTGAATATCGTCCGCAGCCCCGAACAGGCGGCCATCCTGCGCGATATCGGCGCCGTCCACGTCTGCGACAGCTCGACCGAGAGCTTCGTTACGGACCTGACCGAGGCCCTGGTCGCCACTGGGGCCACCCTGGCCTTCGACGCCATCGGCGGCGGCAAGCTGGCGGGTCAGATCCTCAACGCCATGGAAGCGGCCGCCAGCCGCTCGGGCGGCGCCTACAGCCGCTACGGCTCCTCGACGCACAAGCAGGTCTATATCTATGGCGGTCTCGACATGCGGCCGACCGAGCTGAACCGTGCGTTCGGCATGGCCTGGGGCGTGGGCGGCTGGCTTCTGACCACCTTCTTCGGCGTCGTCGGCCGCGAGACGGTGCAGGCGATGAAGGCCCGGGTCATGGCGGAACTGACCACCACCTTCGCCAGCCATTACACCGCCAGCGTCTCCCTGGCCGAGGCTCTCCATCCCGATGTCGTCAACGCCTACAACCGGCGCGCGACGGGCGAGAAGTACCTGATCCTGCCCCACAAGGACGTCTGACCCGCCCTATCGCCCTCCCACAAGGAAGACACCCCATGCGCGCAGTCCTGTCCAAGGCCGTCGGCGGTCCCGGGACCCTGGTTCTCGAAGAGATCGCGGACCCGACCCCCGGCAAGGGCGAGGTGGTCATCGATGTCCGGGCCGTGGGGATCAACTTCCCCGACACCCTGATCATCGAGGACCGATACCAGTTCAGGCCCCAGCGCCCCTTCGCGCCCGGCGGGGAGGTCGCCGGCGTGATCGATGCGATCGGCGAAGGCGTCGTCGGGGTGGCGCGGGGCGATCGGGTCATCGCCGTTCCCGGCTGGGGCGGCCTGGTCGAGCGGCTGGCCGTGCCCGCCGCCTCCCTGGTGAAGATCCCCGACGCCATGTCATTCGAGCAAGCCGCCGCCCTGATCATGACCTATGGCACCAGCTATTATGCGCTCAAGGACCGGGCCGCGCTGAAATCCGGCGAGACCCTGCTGGTTCTGGGCGCCGCCGGGGGCGTAGGGGCCGCCGCCATCGAACTGGGCAAGGCCTTGGGCGCGCGCGTCGTCGCCGCAGCCTCCAGCGACGACAAGGTCCAGTTCGCGCTCGACCTCGGCGCCGACAATGGCCTGGTCTATCCGTCCGGCCCGATGGACAAGGCCGCGCAGAAGACCCTGGCCGGAGAGTTCAAGCTGGCCGCCGGGCGCGACGGCGCCGATGTCGTCTACGACGCCGTCGGCGGGGACTACGCCGAGCCGGCGCTTCGGGCCATGGACTGGTACGGCCGGTATCTGGTGGTGGGCTTCCCGGCGGGCATCCCGTCGCTTCCGCTCAACCTGACTCTCCTGAAGTCCGTGTCGGTGGTCGGGGTCTTCTGGGGCGCGGCCGTGATGCGCGACCCGGCCGCCCACGCCGCCAACATGGCCGACCTGATGCGCCTCTACGCCGAGGGCCGGATCAGACCGCGGATCAGCCGCACTTTCCCACTGGAGCGCGCGGGAGAGGCCATCCAGGCGCTGGGCGACCGCTCCGCCATGGGCAAGATCGTCGTGGCACTATAGATTTCGCCAGACCGACTCTGGATTGTCACCCGTCATCGCCTTGGCAGAGCGCCACGCTCCAGCATCGGGCGACACCGCTCGATGGACTGGATCGAGTTCGGCGTGCCGACTCGTCACCTTCACTCCAGATAGAGACTCCGCAGGCGCGCCACGTTATCGGCATCGATATCGAGTTCCGCCGCCAGATAGGCCTCGACGGAACCGTACTGCGCTTCGATGTCCGCAAAGGTCGCTTGAAGATACCGGCCATCCACAGAGGCGAAGACCGCCCTGGCCTCGGGCCAGAGATGAGCGAACGGCGAGGCTGCGGGGTCTGGCCCCCGCCCCTCTCCTACGCCCGCCGCAGAGGCGTAGTGATAATACCGGTTCGACATCTCGAAATCCTCGATGATCGTCTCGCGCGGCACCCCGAGGATGGTCAGGACCAGGGCGGCCGCGATCCCGGTTCTGTCCTTGCCGGCGGTGCAGTGAAACACAACCGCCCCTCCGCCTGCTGCAGCGTCGCCCGCGGATCATCGGTCCGGCGTAGTCGCATGACGCCCGCCACTCCTGCTCCGACAACTACATCACCAGCGCCTTGATCCGCTCGGTATCGTGAGCGGGCGACATCGACGTCAACGATCCGGTGTGTCCTCCCGCGCACGGAGCTGCCAGAAGCGCCCAAGGCGGTAGAGGCAGCTCTCCCACAGGCTGAGTAACAGGATCCGGCCGGAGACTTCACCTGCCTGATGGCCGGTATCGCACGTGCCAGATCGGAATGCATGGCCGACCCATGCTGACGTCGGCGCCGAACTCTACCCACCAGCCCGACATCGACTTGCCGCTCGCCGCTGACCCCCGCTGCGGGAGCCGCAGTCAACAAATCCACGGGTCCGAAGGCCTGCAAGCCATCCAACTCGGTGCAGCGCTTTTCAACGAAATCCGCAGAAAGTGCCCCCCTACTGCCCCCATTAGCCAAAATCACTCCGAACACGGAGCAATCCGTCGCAATAATATCCGTATAACCGGCTGATTTTGCTAAAGTTCGGTGGTAGGCGGCGACGGGTTCGAACCGCCGACCCTCTCGGTGTAAACAACTGGCTTTGAGCCCGAAAGCTAGGCGTGGCGGGCTTTTGGGCCTTCCATGTTTCCGTTTTCGTTCCCGGTAATTTTGGCGGTTTCCGGAAAATAGCTGGGAAACTAAAGCGCCTCAGCGGCAGCTTCGACCGCGTCGTCATTCGCCGACGTCGGTGTTGGAGCTTTGTCGGATTTCCGACGCGTCACTGCCATCGGAAGGCTGATGCGCTGGTTCGGGTTCGCGCTCTGAACGATGGTGCGCTCGATGATCACCGAGGCGACGCCGATCCAACCGCATTCCAGGTTCTGGCACTGCAGGTGAGTCTCGCGATAAGTCGCGGAGATCCCCCGAGAGGATCTAGTCTTGGCGGCTTCGCCGCAATGAGGGCAAGGCACGCGGCCGCCGTAACGCTTCATTCCAAGCATTCGATAGATCCCGTCGCAGCCCCCACTCCTGCTATAACAGAAATGGTTCCAGCGCTGCTGTTAAAAAACTTCAGGTTATGCATTTTGTAACCGGACATCATGGCGTGGCTGGCGTGGCAGAGCCGCCCAGCTCCATCTGCAAGCTGGTTCGCAATCCGCCCGCTCCGTCGAGGCGGTGATTGGTCTCGACGATCAGCCATTCGGTGCCGTCGATCTGAGGTTTGAAACCTTGAACCGTGACCTTCCGCTCTGGAAAGAGAGCCGGATCCCCTGCGGCGAGATTGATCGAGAACTTCGCCACCTTGCGCTTCTGTTTGGATTGGTGGGTCTCGGCCGCCCGCCGAGCGGCGCGCTCGGATGCATAGGTCTTTCCAAGCTTCTTTGGGTTGTTCGAGGATCCAACCGTGATCTCGCGCCGGCGCGCGCTGCCCCGGTCATGCCAGGCGACGGTCACGCCGGAATAGTTCTCGCGCTCAGCCGATTCCCAGCGACAGCCGTCGCCGGCGCGCCGGGTGATGGTCACCGGAGGGATCGGTTGCCCTCCTGCGGTCTCCCCTGCCCCTACAGGGGCGAAGAGCAGCTTTTCGGCCTTCACTGTGGCCAGGGCATCGTATTCACGTCCCAAGCGCGCCAGCAGGGCGCTGTCGCTCTCCCGCCCCTGTGTCAGATGATTGACGACGATCGAGGCCATACTGGACGCCACAACCGGGGTCAGCGCGTTCCGGCCGGCGATCTCGCCCAGGACGGCGCCAAGGGTGGTGTCGGACCAGGTCTGAGAGCGGCGCGACCGGAAGGCTCGAGTCAGGTCGGCAGACTTGGCCCGGATGGTCAGAATGTCGGGCGTTCCACTCCAGCACCGCTCGTCGACCTTGAAGCTTCCCTTATCGACCAATTGCGGGGTCGCGCCTTCCCGGAGATCCAGCCACCCCAGCTTCAGGGTGATGAGCGCGCCTGCCGGCGGGATGGCAAGATTGAAGTCATGGTCCTTCAGCACCAGTTCCAGCTCGTCGGCGTCAGCGCCTCGCTTCTCGGTCAAGGTCAGGCTTTCGAGCCGAGGATTGACGGTCGCACTGATGCTCTGACCATCGACGACCAGGTCGTAGACCGCCTTGCGATGAACATATCGGGCGGCTGCGCCATCGGCCGTAGTCATGCTGCACCTGATGAGGCGACTGTTGCCGGTTCACCCTGGTCATCATCGACCCGCTTCAGGGTGATGACAAAGTCCACGGTGAGCGCTTGCCCGTCGACCAGGAAGTTGCGCTTCGTCTCATCCAGATCGGTGATAACGAAGGCGCCGTAGACGTAGCCCTCGCCATCGAGGAGCGGATAGGCCGCCCCGGCGTCCGCCATCAGGGCGATGTCGTCCAGGGCCTCCGCATGGCCGATCTGACCTGGCGCCAACAGCCCGCCCAGAGTGATGATGTCATCGCCCTGCCCTGCAAACTGGCTGACTGCGCGCGCGCCGACGCGATCGCCCGAGGGGTGACGCCAGTTGCGACGGCGCTGCAGCTGGTTGAACAGCGCCGTGTCTATGGAGAAGTCGAACATCCCGAGTGCAAGCAACATGGTCAGTCGCCCCACGAATCGGCGTCGGCCTCATAGCTCGCCGTATTGCCGCGCTGGAGGCTGATCATTCTGTCCGCGACCTTGTTGACCAGGTCCTCGGAGGTTTCGCCCGGGAGCTGGTGGATATGGATCTCGATCTTGGCGATGCTCATGCCGCCGCCCGCCGGCGGCGGCGGACGTCGCCCGAAGCCTGGTGGCGGCGCGAAGCTTGGAGGCGGAGCATCGTCGATGGTGATTGTCGGCTGGGCGGCGCCGTCGGCTGCGGCGCCGGTGGCGGCAAGCGCCCCGGCCGCTGCAACCGCTCCGGCCGCAGCACGCATGCGACTGACGACCTTTCCAGTCCCTCCGAGAATGCCGACGCCCATGCCGGCCATGACGTCCTGACCGATCGCCGCGAACACCCGCGACGGCGAGTGGGTGTCCAGGCGCGTGCGCGCACCCGTCTCGGCCCGTCCGGCGGCGTCGGCCGCCGCAGCCTGAACCTGAGCGCGCTGGCCTCGTATGCCCTGGGTGAACCCACGCATGGCGTCAGCGCCGGCGTTCATCAGCCGGCCGGGCAGTTCCTGAAGGAATGTCCACACGCCGGCGAACGCCGCCCTGAAATCATTGAGCGGTTGGAAGTTGGCGATGATGGACTTGATCGCGCCGATCCCGATCGAGACCGCCGTGCTGATCTGGTTCCAGACCCCGCCGACATAGCCGGTGATGCCGCCCCAATTCCGCATGATCAGGCCGAGCGGTGTGAAGTTCAGCAGGTAGAGCTTGATGTTATCGACGCCCAGCCCGACCGCCTGGAAGACCAGGCCCCAGAGCGCTCCCATAAAGTTGGAGATCGGTTGCCAGTTCCGGATGATGAACCCCAGCGGGGTGAAGTTCATGATGTATCCGGTGATCAGCCCGATCGCGGCCTGGACAGCGCCTGACACGCCGCTCCACAGTTTGGAGAGCCAAGGCCCGATCGTGCCCCAGTTCCGATAGATCAGGTATGCGCCGGCGGCGAGCGCGGCGACGGCCGCGACCACGAGCAGGACCGGCCACAGCAAGGCGTTGACCCCGACCGCCGCGCCGCCGGCCGCAGCGCCGGTGCCGGTGAGCCCGGCGATGACGGGGGCGAACAACAGTCCGGCTTGGGTGAACGTGAGCTGAAGCAGGGCGAACGGTCCCAGCACGGCCGCGACTGCGACGGCGAGCCCTCCGAATACGAGTAGCCCCGCCGAGATGACGGCGACGAGCGCCGCCACCACCTTGACGGCGTTCGGGTGGGCCTTGCTGAAATCGCGGACCTGACGGGCGGTCGAGCGAATGGCGGAAGACCCCGCCTTGATCACCGGCAGGAAGTTGGCGCCTATCTCGATAGCCAGGCCCTGCAGCGCGATCTTGCTCTGGCCAATCGCGGTCTTGGCGCCGCTCTGACGGTTTTCGAACTCCTTCTGCATCGAGCCGGCGTAGAGGCTCGAATCCGCAACCGCGTCCAGGTTCTCCTTCAGGACGCCCAGCTGGGTCAGCATAGGTGCGATGCCGGAAACCGATTCGGAGCCGAACAGTTGGGTCAGGATCGAGGCCTGCCGATCGGGCGACAGCTTCGAAATCCGCGTCATGACATCCATGATCGTGCCGCCGGCGTCGGCCTGCATCGCCTTGGAAACCGCAACCGCTTCCAGCCCGAGCTCCTTGTAGGCGACGCGCTGCGCCTTCGTGGCGGCCTCGCCCTTGGTCAAGGCCAGCATGGTGTTCTTGATACTGGTCGCCGCGATCTCTTCCTCAACCCCCATGCCCACGATGGTGGATCCCAGGGCCGCGATCTCTGCGGCAGCCAGGCCGGCGACCTCACCCAGGGGGCCGACGCGTGTCACGACGTCGGAAATCTTGAGCGCCGTGGCGTTGCCGTTGTCGCCCAGGTAGTTGATCTGGTCAGCTAGGGCGCGGACCGCAGGCTGGGTCATGGCGAAGGCGGTGCGCCAGGTCGCCATTTTCGACCCGGCGTCCTCGGCCGTGGTGTCGAAGGCGACGCCCATCTTGCCGGCGTCCTCGGCGAAACCCAGCAGCTCACGACGCGGGATCTTCGCCTGCCCGGCGGCGGCGATGATCGCCGCCATGCCTTCAGGAACCTGATTCAGGTTCTCGGCCAGTTCCAGGACATCGCGATTCATCTGCTGGAACTGCTGCGGCGTGTCGAAATCGACGACCTTCTTGACGTCCAGCATGGCGTCTTCGAAGTTCACTGCCTCCGTGCCGGACGCCACCAGAGGGGCGGCCGCCACGACTCCGGCGCCCACAGCGGACATGCCTGCGCCCTGCATCGAGCCGGCCAGCGCCTGGTTGCGATCATATCGATTGCGCGCCGTCTGAAGCCGGCGCTGACGCTCTCCGACCTCGGTCAAGCGACGCGCCTGGTCCCGAAGGGCGTCGTTCGCCTCGCGCGTCTGGCGGGTTAGCTTGGCTTCGGACCCGGCGAGGTTACGGGCGTCCAGGCCGGCGTCCTTCAGCTTGACCCGCATCTCCCCAAGGGTGCGGATCTGGGACTGTTCCTGGACCTGGAGCTCTCTGACCTTGGTTCGGGCGACTTCAAGCGCCCGCCCCATCTGCTTGGTCGGGTTTTCGGCGTCGCGATGCGCCTTTCCCAAGCGGGCGGCTTCGGTTCGCGCCGCTTCCATGGCGGTGCGCGTGGCCGCCAGCCGGGTCTCGGTCGCCCGATAGGACTGGACGTTTTTTGCGGCGCGCTGAAGCTCGACGATCCGATCGCGCGCGGCCTTGACGCCCTGGGCCGCCGTCGTGCTCTCGGACGAGATGCCCTTCAGGAACCCGACGGCATTGCCGCCGGCCCTGAAGAGCAGATCGAGCCGGAGCTTCTTGTCCATCGTAGGCTAGTCTTTCTTCGACGGAGCGTGGACGCGGTTCCACCAGGCAACAGCGCGCTCGCGCTCTTCGAACAGTTCATTGAGGGAAAGGCGGGAGAGCTCTTCGCGAGACCAGTGGAAGACGCCTGCGATGTCGCTGATCGCGTCTTCTATGCTTCCAGACCACCCGCGACCTTCTGCCGCTTCGTCAGCAAAAAACCGACGATCTCCCCCGCGATCTGGGCGGTGTCTTCGGGGGCCATGGTCAGAAACTCGGCCGTCGGAATGACGGGGTCGGAGATCCGGGGCACGACGATGGAGGCCGCGTTGATGTCCATCGTATAAAGGTCGTTGAACTTGGTGCCGCGCAGATGGCCGGTATCCGGCTTGCGCAGCTTGATTTCGAAGATGTCCTGCCCGCCCCGCTTGATGGGGTTGTCCAGGTCTACCCACGCGACACGGTTTCCGGCCGCGTCGAAGAGAGGGCGACCCTTCTCATCGACGAGCGGCTTGTCGGCTGTGGTGGTTTCGACGACGTCGTTCATGGTTCAGGCTCCCCGGAGCAGATGAGGCGGCAGCGACAGCATGCGCGCCATGAAGGGCTGGCGATCCTCGGCCGGCTGACGCGATGACGCGTCAGGTCGCCGGCGCTCGACGGCGGCCGGGATCAGGATTGGAGGTTGGACGCGCCGATCAGCCACGGTCAGCGCGTGATGGCGCGCAGCTGGGCCCAGCGATCGACGCCGTAGACCAGGAGCAGTTTGTTCAGGATGTCGATCTCGAACTCGACCTGCCCGTTGCGGACCTGTTTGTAATAGACGCAGTCCGTCTTGTAGCTGACGCCGTTCTTGGAGCCGATCTCCTGCTCGCCGGTGTCGATCTCGTTGGTGCGGCCGCTGACGGTGATCTGGACGTCGTCGTAGGTGGAGATGGCGTCGTTCTTATAGGCGCCGGCGAACCGCAACTGCTGACCGTCCAGGCGGGGGTCGCCGAAGCCCGCGTTCAGCTCGGGCACTTCGCCGCCGTAGTTGTGCATGAACTCGAGCGCGGCCATGCTGCCGGTCAGGATCTTGGCGGCCGCACCCATGCCCGCGCCGAGATATTCCTCGGTGTTCATGACCAGTTTGGGCAGGGTGATGGTGCGCGCCTGGCCAGCCAGGGAGCGCCCGCCGGCGAAGACGTTGAAGTCGTGAAGGTTACGCGGGAGGTTCATCGAACGGATTTCCTAGGCGGCGCGCGGCCGGTTGGTTTTTCGGGACGGGCGAACGCGTTCAGGCCACAGTGGCGAAGTCGGCGTAGAACTCGTCGGTGATTTCGCTGGTGACGCCGAGCTCCTCGAGCGGCGACGCGTCGGTGAAGCGGTAGCCGATCTTCAGCTTGCCGGCCCCGAGGCTCTCCGGCGTGTTACCCGGCGAGATGAAGGCGACGGCGCCCACCAGGCGGCCGGCCGAGACCTCGCGGCGGAACAGCTTGTTGATGTTCTCGACGATGTCGGTCGGGATCGAGCCGATGAGGGGCTGATCGATATAGGGGAACAGGCCCTCGACGATGGTGTCCCGCAGGACCTGGTTGGTTCGCACGGCGCTTTCGAACGCGTAGCGTTCATCGACGCTGCAGGTGCGATTGCCCCAGAAGCGGAAGCCGTCGCGCCAGATCAGGCCGGTGACGTCGGCGCCGTTGATCAGACCCATTTCGGTCTGGGCGCTTCCCAGATCCCATTCGCGCGGCTCGACGATCCCGACCACGCCGGGCAGGATCACGTTGGAAATCGTCTTGTGATAGCCGACCGTGCGGTCCAGTTGCGCGCGAAGGCCCACCGCGACCGCGGGCGCGAAGGTCTCCACGGTCAAGGCCGAGGCAGCGTCCGTGGCCTGGAAGGTTCGGTCGATCAGCATCAGCTCCCGCTGGGTGAAGCTGTCCCGATAGATCTTCACTTCGGCCGGCGTCTCGCCTTCTGCCGTTGCATAGGCGATGGCCGAAAGGCGCGCGGCGGCCGTCGCAAGCGCCGTGGCGACGACCTTGGTGTCCAGGCCCGGCGCCGCGATGATGCGCGGGCGCAGTTGGACCGACTGTTCGGCGATGCGGAGCTTGGCGATGCCGGCGACAACCTTCAGGTCGAGATCGGCGGCGATCTCGGCCGGCGTGTCGCCCTCGCCTTCTGCGACACGCACGATGACGCCGGCCGATGGCCCGAAGGCGCCGATCGCCTGCAGGGTCCGAGAGAGCGTCCCCGCGACGCCGGCGTCCGCGATCAGGGCCTCGGCGTCGACGACGGCGACAGGCGTCTCCAGCGGAAAGACGTCGGCGTCAGCGTCGGAGGCGGTGCAGACAACACCCCACACCGAGGTGGCGGCGACGGCGAGGAGGACGCTGCGCGCCGGAGCTTCTTGATGGGTGATGCCGTGAGGACGGGGCGTAAGAGCCATGGGCGGGCTTCCTTGAAAGGTCAGGCGGGACGAAGGGAGACGGAGAGCGTCGTCGGCGTTCGGCGCGGACGATCGGTGCGCAGGATGTCCAGGAGCAGCCTGGGCGAATGGGCAGCGTCGATCTGCAGCTGGACCCGGCGCAGTCGGACACGAGGTTCGTTGTTCAGCAGGGCCATCGCCGTGGCGGCGAAGATGCGGATCCGCGTTCTGGCGTTAAGCGGCTGGTCGATGAGATCGGGCAGTTCGGATCCGTAGCCGCGACGTCCGACGCGCAGGTTCAGCGGCGTCGTGAGGATGTCCCCGATCGACTGGATCAGGTGCTCGTCGCTGTTCGGATCCAAGCCTCGACCCGTTTGCCGGTTCAGGCCGGTCATGGACGCGGCTTTCCAGAAACGCCCTGCCCGGTGGCGACGCCGCCGTGGGGGTGATTCTTCAGGCTGATGTCACCCGCCTTGACGTCGCCCTCGGCGGTGATGGATCCAGTCGCCTTCAGGTCGCCCTGGATCTCTACGTCGCAGTTGAGGACCGCCCCGGACGGGGCCGTTATGACGGCGGATCCCGGTAGATCGAAATCGAGGCGGTGGCTTTCGGGGTCATATTTGATGATCGCGCCGTCCTTGAACTGGATGGCTACGGTCGCCCCCAGGAACAGGGGTGCGAAGATCGAGGACGGGAGGCCGCCCAGGATGACGGCTTGCTCCATGTCGCCTTCGCAGGCGAGCACCTGAACCTGTTCACCCACAGTCGGAGGCAGCCAGATCCGCGTGTCGCCGGCGGACATCATCCAGTCGATCGGCGGCGTGAGCTCATCACCGAAACGGACGACCGCCTTGCCGGCCGCCAGATCGACACTCTCGATCACGCCGACGCGCGCGAGATTGCCGATCGTCAGATCGGTTTCGGCGCTGGAAGTGGACGGGGCGCGGGTCATGCCGGCGGACGATGGCGCAGCGGCAAACTGCTTTCGCGGCGCGCCTGTTGTCAGACGCGCCCGCACAACAGCAGGGGGACTTAGGCTGCGGTCGCGAGAAGCTCCGGCGCCAGGACGGGCCATTCGATTTGGTCCGGGAAGCCCGCCTGGTCGGGCACGTCGCGCAGAAGCTGAATGTGCTGAAGCACGAGGATGAAATCCTCTGCGGTCAGTGTGGTGGTAACGCCCAGGGTGATTTCGTCACGGTGACGTTCGACCAACCAGCGAAGGCGATCGATCTCGCCGTCACGCCGACGGCGAGCCATCACCGCCAAGGTCTCGACCGGGGGCGCCGGCGCATCGACGGCGACGGGCACGCCGTCCGGCCCCGCCTGGATGACCTGGCCCCGGCCGGCAGCTTCCAGAAGGGCGGCGTGATCCTCGGCCGAGACCTCGGACACGTCGCCCGGCAGCGGCGCATCCCAGAAACCGTCATCATAGAAGGCGCCCGTCGAGGGGCTGAAAAGGAGGGTCATCGGGCTTTCTCGATCTGAAGGTCAGACATAGGGGTCGATCTCGCCGCCGCCGCCGCCGCCGCCGCCGCCGCCGCCGCCGCCTCCGCCCGAGGAGTAGGCAGGGTCCGGGTTGCCGCTGACGCGTCCCAAGGCGATCCACTCATAGCCGTCCAGATTGCCGGCCGAGCCGTTCGCACGATTGGCGAAGAAGACGATCCGGTCCTGGTACCGACCGACGACCTGCATGTAGTAATCGGAGTTGACGCTGCTTCCGGGGTTGCGCGGCGTCGCCAGGGCGACCAGGCACCCCCCGCCGAAGGCGACCGGCAGGACGGCGTGGGTCGAGCCCTCGGCGATGTTGGACGTCACGACGCCCCACTGGATCATCAGGCCGGTGCCGGGAATCATGGCGTAGCCGCTCGCGCCCAGGGACGCCGCAGCATCGGCCATGTGAAGGAAGGAGTGAGACACCAGGCCGTCGACGGTGGCGACGAACCGCGCGCCGTTCCAACCCATCACCATGGTGTGGGCGTTGCCGTCCGGGTTGACGATGGTGATCTTGGACCCAGGATCGAAGTTGGCGTCGCTCCAAAGCTTGGCCCAATAGGGCTGGTGATCGCGCGTGATCGCCATGCCGACCCACAGATCGGGCTTGGTGTTCGCCTCGGTCACCCGGCCGAAGAAGAGGCCGCCCCAACCGTTGCCGTTATCCCGGCGCCCGGCCTTCATGAAATAGCCCCACCCGCCCGGCGCGTAGGCGCTGTCTGGATGGATCATGGCCGACCAACCCGTCGCGACGTCGCCATAGTCTTGGAACGTATTCATCTTCACGACGGGGCCGCCGCCGGTACGTCCTAGGTTGGTCTGATAAATCGAGACCTTGTCGCTCGGGTCGAAGTTGGCCGTGGTCCACACCATGCCGCCGTTCAGGACAAGCGGCGCATTGGGCAGGACGTAGTTGACGCCGTCGTAGTGGAGGTAGTGAGACAGGTCGCCGAGATAGACCGCACCCGTTCCGTTGCCTCTGAAAGCCCGCACGTCTTGGAATGTGGCGCTCTCGCCGAGCGAAGCCTTGGTGGCGGGGTTGAAGTTTCCAGAGTGCCAGGTCGGATTCCCCCCGCTTGATACCGTCGCCGCGTTGAACGGCCGATTGGTTGCCAGCACCCCCTGCGTCAACAGCAAATAATCGTCACCATCGCCGAAGTAGATAACTCCAGTCTGACCGCCTCGGGTGGCGCGAACGTCGCCAAAAACGACATTGGCGAGCAGGCTTGCCTTCCCTGCCAATGCGGAAGCCAGGCCGGTGATCTTTTCCATCGCCAGGGCCGGAATGCGACCGACGTCGAACACGCCGCTAGTGGTGTCGGAGGCGTCGTGTTTGTGCCCCAGGGGGGACTTGCCCGCGAGCGCTTGAACCAAGCCATCGACGTCAGCCATGACATGGCCATGGATCAGCGCCGCCTTGTTCGCCAGCGCCGTGGCCAGGCCGGTGACTTTCTCCATCCCTAAAGCAGGGATCCGGCCGACATCGAACACGCCGGCGTTCGTGTCCGAGGCATCGTGCTTGTGGCCGACGGGCGACTTGCTGGCGAGCGCTTCAGGCAGACCGTCGATCGACGTCATCGCATGACGGTGCACTGCAGCAGCGAAGTTCGTCGCCCAGGACTGCAGCGTCTTCAGTAAGCCGAAGGGGGTGACCGCCGCATCGGCCCGATTGCCGGCGGCCGACTCTTCCCAGGTCGCCAGTTCGACAACACCCAACCGCTCCGTCGTCGCCGGCGGATTGATGAAGCCGGTCCCGCCGAACTGGATGACGGCGGTGTCCAGTGTTTTGAAGGTGATGTCTGCCGACAGCAGCACCATGGCGCCGGCGCTTTTCTCCACGACGACATCGGGCGAGCTGAAAACTGCGAACAGGACGCCGGTGGAGAGGTACAGGGCAAAGGCCCGCACCGAATAGACCTCGGGCGTTTCGTCATTGATGGTGACGTGAATCACGTCGTCCGCGACGACGTCGCCGCCGAATGTGGTGACCCGCTTGATCTCGCCCGGCAGGGTCGTCAGCCCCTTGAGCGAGCCGGCTGTGTGGGCGTTGGATATCCCGACGTGCGAGATCGTGATGGCCGACGTGCCCGTGTTCGGCCCGTTCGGCAGGGCGGCGCGGCCGGCGTCGGTAATGGTGATCTGTAGTCCGGCCATGTCAGGCGGCCTCCTCGAGCTGCAGGCGGCGGTAATGGGCAGGGCGTGCGCCGGCGACGACGCCAAGCGCGGCCTCGGCCTTCAGGCCTTGAGTGAAGGTGAAGTGAGAGCGGGCCGGCTTGGTGCGGGCGATCTCGTCGATCACCTCGTCCACGAACCTGGCGGTGGCGGGCTCGCCGTCTTCGCCGGTCAAGGACAGGACGACCTCGAACGTATGGGGCCGACCGGGCGGGTTCATCTGCCAGGGTTCGCGGATGGCGATCTGACCGCCAAAGGCTTTCACGACCTGGCGAACGGAGGCGGCGGTGCCCTTGATGCGCTGGATAGCGATGGCCTGGGCGACGACCGCCCGCTTGACGGGCTCGGACCAGCCGGAGTTCCAGCTGTCGATCGACAAGGCATAGGCCAGCCAAGGCAGCAGATGCACGGGGCAGCGCTCCGGGCTCCAGAGGTCGCGAAGAGGGACGGGCATGCCATCGAGGCGCGCCGTCACAGCCTCCAAAGCCCGTTCGACGGGAGTGGCGTTCGGGGGCAGCAGGCTACGGGCAGCCGAGCCGCTCATTCGCCCAGGCCCACGTGAATGACATCGATGTCGGTACAGCGCGCGGCCTGCAGACGGTTGCAAACGACGTTCGCCGCCGGCGAAGTCAGTTCGACGTCCTGGACGCCTTCGGCCGCCAGAGCGGCGATGATTGCGGACCGGGTGATGTCGCGACCCAGACGGAACGACCCGGCGAGGTAGGCGTCCAGACGTCCTCTCGCCTCGGCCATCACCACATCGGCGTCAGGGCCGGCAAAGGTCGTGATCCTTGCTGTCACTTCGAAGGTCAGGATCTGAGCCGGCCTGACCATGACATGGTCGGTCAGGGGACGGACGGTTTCAGCGCCAACGACCGCCTCGACCGCGTCCATCAGGGATGACGAGGGCGTGCCGTCCCCCAGCCGCGAGAGGACAGTGACGACGACGTCGCCGGGATCGGGGCTGGTGCAGCTGGCGTCCAGGACGTCGCCGGACGCGCCCAGGGCGTGCGAGATATAGGCGCCCTCGGGGCCTGCGACCGAATAGGCCTCGGGCGCCAGCAACGCCCGTCGCCGAAGCGCCTCGTCCGTTTCCATCACGGCCGGCGTCTGGGCGACAGGATCCGCCGGGGTGATCAGAAGACGCTCAACCCCGAGGAGGGCGACAAGGTTGTCCAAGTCCGCGCCGTAGGCTCCTGCGATGGTGACGGCCCGCGCCGCATCGTTGATCCGCTGGCGCAGGATCAGCTCCCGATACGCCATGACCTCGATCAGCTTCACCATCGGCTCGCTCTCGAGCTTCAGGACAGCCTCAAGGGCCTCGACCGCGTCGGGAGCGACGGCCGCCATGTACTGCAGAAAGATGGTCTTCGCCTCGGTGATCAGTTGTTCGAAACTGATCACCTCCACGACCGCCGGCATCGGCAGTTTGGAGAGGTCGACGGCGGTCGAGCCGCTGGCTTGGCCTGCGTAGGTGGACATGGCGATGGTTGTCGCCGTCCCTTGCCCAGGGGCGCGACGACGCCCTGTTGTCAGACGCGCCCGCACAACACGCCGCCCTGCCCGAAGACCCGCCCAGGCGCGAGGGATCGAGCAGCGGAGATCTGATGATGAAGAAGCCCGAAAGCCTGCTGGCCACCCTCGCGGACGCCCTGGACGCCCGACATCATGTGAAGGGCGATACAGCCCGGCTGCAGATGGTCTTGAGCAACGTCAGTCCCCAGACCGACGCGCGACCGGGATCCGGCTTCAGCCTCAGCTACACCGTCGAGATCAACATGCCGGATTTCAACGGCAATCCGATCGAGGTGATCGTTCCGATGCTGCGCTGGCTGGAGCGCTGGCAGCACGACCTAGTTGCGAACGGCGACAAGGCGGCGAAGGCCATCGACATGACCTGCGTCCGGCTGGACGCCGACCGTTACGATCTCCACGCCGCCGTCAATCTGACGGAGGACTTCCGCTATGTCGCCCGGCCGGATGGTTCAGGCCAGGACGTCGTTCCCGTCGATCCGCCTATGCCCATGGCCCTGGCGAGCGGGCCGCCGCTGCACGCCGTGTTCCTGGATGACGCGCTGATCGTGCATTGCGCCGCCCATCCAGACGAAGCTGTGACGCCCTGATCGGCCTGACCGATGGATGACCTCCACCACCTTCACCAGCTGGCCGAGCAGATGCTGGACAAGCTGCAGCCCGGCCAGCGCCGGCGGATGTTGTTTCGCATGGTCATGGAGATGCGGCGGGCGAACCAACGCCGCATGGCGCGCCAGGTCGCGCCGGACGGATCGGCCTGGGAAAAGCGGAAAGGCCGGCCGAAAGCCAAACCGGCGAGCCGACCTGCCCGATTCCTGTATCCTTCAGGCGGGTTCGGTGAGCCGCGCGTAGTGGACATGCGCAGCTGGATCGGACGCGGCGACTACCTGGTGGGCTTCGATAGGGAGGCCGGAGGCCTGCGCACATTTGAACGCGCCAAGATCGTCCGCTGGATCACGCCGATCGGCTCGGCCGGTTCGGACGGCGATCCCGCGCCGCGATCGAAGGCTCGGCCGGCGCAGATGTTCCGAGGCTTGAGGTCAGGCCGCCACCTTAAGGCCGGCGCCGACGCGGACGGCGGATGGATTGAGTTCACCCAGCGAGCCAGCCGCATCGCTCTGATCCACCACGACGGCCGCAGAGATCGCGTGGCGAAGGACGGCCCCGAAGTGGACTATGCCAAGCGCGAGTTGATCGGCTTCGGGAGCGACGACGAGGCGCGCCTGTTGAATATGTTCATCGACGAGGCGAGCGATGCCCTAGGCTGGGGACGCAGATCACCCTAGCATCGTCGTGATCAGAACTTCCGCTATCAACTCAGGAATCCATTTCTGCTTCCGCCCCCTCTCGGCCGTTCGGAACGGCTGCTTTGAGGCCAGATGGTCAATCCATAGTTCTTAGCCAGGCGTCCTCGTCGTCGTGTTCGCCCTGGTGGACATCGACAGCGAGCTGACGGGCGGCGTCGCAGGCGACGATGACGACGCCCCTAGCGTAGAAGGCCGCCTCGAGATCGGCCTGTGTCGGCAGATCGGGAAGACGCGGCAGGGCGCACGTCGCCTTAGCGGTCTCGGGCATCTCGCGGCGGGGCGGGGTCGGGAGGGCAGACGGCAGGACGCGCGTCGCACAGGCGCTCATACTCGCTGCGCAGACGAGCGCGGCGGTCAGGATCATGGTCTTGGTTCGCATCGGGTGCAGCCCTGGCTTGAGTGGTGAGATCGATGGCGATGGTTTCGGCGCGGCGCACCTGGTCGAGGGTGCGTTCGACCTTCGCGGTCGTGTCGCGGGCGCCTGCGGCCTCCTGGGTCCTGGCGCCGGCGTCGATCGTCGCCGTCGCCGCGCGGGTCTCGGCCGCGTCGGCCCGCCGCTGGACGGCGTTGAAGGGATCGAAGCGGAAGCCGACGCCGCCCAGGGCGACGACGACCAGCCAACCGAACGCGAGCAGCGCCAGGCCAGCCAGGGCCCAACCCCATGGCGAGGCGAAATTGAAGGTGCGGGTCAGGGTCTTCATCAGCGCTGGACCTTGCCCTGCGACCACCACAGATCGACGTTGAATGTGGGGCATTCCTTGACCCACTCGCCGGGCGTGATGACGCCGTCGCCGTTGCGATCGGGGGAAAGGTCGCGGTGGCCGCAGATCCGCGAGCCCGGGAACTTGCCTTGGAGCTTGGTCAGCAACTCTCGCAGCGAGGCGAACTGCGCAGGCGTGAAGTTGATCTCGGCCTTCAGGTCCGGCTTTACTCCGCCGACCATGCAAATCCCAAGGGAGCCATCGTTATGGCCGGTCACGTGTGCGCCCATGACGTTGTCGGCCCGGCCCTTCTCGACCGTGCCATCGCGGCGGATGACGTAGTGATACCCGATGTCACGCCAACCCTTGGCCTTGTGCATGGCGCGGATCTCAGCGGCTCCTATGTCTCTGTTCGCCGGCGTCGCAGAGCAATGGACGACAAGCAGCTTCGCGGGTTTCATGACGGGTCTCCAGGGGGGCGGGTGAACGGCAGTCGGCCGCGGATCTCGGCGAAGATCCGCGCCAGCTGGGGTGAGCTAGGCGCGAGGAGGTAGTAGGTGACGACCAGGGCGAGCAGTCCGAGTTGCCAGAGGGCGACCAGCTGAAGGTCGGCCGCCGGCATGCGCCAGATGGTCCACCCAAGCAGGCCGAGCTGGATGGCGGTGAACGACCAGGTGAAGATGCGGCGGAAAAGCCATTGGCCTTCCGGCAGTGGATCCTGCGGGTCCGGCGTCATTGCGCCCTCCCCCGCTCGAGCTCCTGACGGATCCACGACACGTCGGTCTGGATCTTGACCAGGTCTCCGCGACGAAGAGGTTCGGTCGTGGCATGCAGCTCGGTCGTGCGGGCCTCGACCTTGGCTCCCCAGATCACGAGTCCGACGAGCTGACCGGCGAGCGCTAGGCAAAAGCCAAGCGCCGCCCAGGACGGCAGAGTGATTGATGCGGACTGGATTGGCTGGGCGGTCATCGTCAGTTCCACAGATTGATCATCGGCGTCGTCGCCGGCGCGGTGGCGGACGTCGGGAAAACCACAGGCGTTCCACGCGGGAGGAAGGGACCGTGGTCGGCAAGGTTGGGGTTGGCGCGCAGGACCTGCTCGATGGCCGGCGCGCTGCGGCGCAGGTTGCGCCAGCAGATCGCATCGACGGTTTCACCTTCGAGCGCCGTGTCGATGAAGGGGCCGGCCATCAGATCGCCTCTGCGATGATGCGCGGCCGGCCGAGGAAGTCCCGAACGGCGTAGGAGACGTTACGCTGGTGGGCGTGGACGTCGGCGCGAAGGGTTTCAACCCGTTCGGCGCCAGCCCCGGAGACCTGCGGCCCGAGGGCGCGTTCGCCGACGTCGGCCGCGACAACAGAATAGACGGCTCGGAACCAGCGCAGCTCGTAGTCGGACTTGCCGTCTACCTTCATTCGCCCCGGAACATCCGCCAGTTTGGCGTGACCGGCGGCTTCCTGCTCGGCTCGCCAAGCAGCAAGTTCATGGGCGATGTCGAGCATGGCCTGGCGCACGGCGTCGCGCAGGCGCTCCGTTTCGCCGCTGGGGACACGCACGGCGTCACGCACGGCGAGCAGGTTCACAGATGGCCACCAGCCATCGCACTCGATATCGGCCGCCGCGGGGTAGGACGGCGCGACCTGGTCGTCGCTGCTGGGAGGGGGGAAAGAGATGTTCATTGCGCTAGAGCGGGTCGGTTCTGCTGTGCCGCCTGTGGCGACGACATCTCTTTCGTTCGGTCGCGCCGGCTACGGCGGTGGGGGGCTGGTCGGACACTGCAGACGGGCGAACCCGCTGTTGTCGGGCCAGCCCCGCCGCCGAGCGCCGGGGGGCGAGCTGGTTCAGCCGGCTCCTTCGGAGGCCGACGGGTTCGGTTCGGTGGCGGCCGCCTCGATGGCGGCGCCCAGGGCGGCGACGGCGTCGGCGGCATCGGGCTGCGCTCCGGATTCATCGTCAGGTTTGCCCAGCGCCTTCTTCAGCCTGGTGACGTCGCCCTTGACGCCGACGCGGGGGTCCAGCTTCATCGCGGCCAAGTAGCGGCGCAGGGTCGCTTCCTGGCGCTGGCGCATATCGTCTTCGTCTTCGAGGTCGGCGCCCGCCATGATGGCCTTGCCGATCGCCTTCTGAAGCTTGGCGGTCACCTCGTCGGGCATGTCTGCGTCGACGCTGTCGATCAGATCCTCCACCATCGGAAGGACGGCGTGCGGGAACGCCTCGGCTTCCTTGTCGCCCAGGTCGTAGGCGGCGATAGCAGCCTCAGCGATCTGCTCGACGATGAAGACGGCCGGGGTGCGCTTGACGTGCGCCGGCATCTCCAGGCCATAGCGGAGGACATGCTCGGCCATCGGCAGGGCCGCCATGTAGTCCCCGATGTCGATGGTCCACATCAGGATGGTGGTGAAGATGGCGTCCAGCGGCCCGCGCTCGCCCCGGCCACCGGCGAGGACGCCGTTGCACCAGTCCCGATAGTTCGGGACCAGCTGACGCTTCAGTTCGATCTTGCGGCTTTGGGCCTGAAGGCCCTTCAGCTTGCGCTTGTCGTCCTGGAGCATCAGCAGGGTTTTGGCGGCCTCGCTCTCGAGGTTCGGATCATTGGCGGCGCTGACGTCCATGTGGACGCCGGCGGCGGCCAGCACCCGTCCAGCCGATGAGGCGATCAGGAACGAGCGCCGCCGCGCAGCTGGCGAGAGGCGACCCGGCGCGGGAGCGGGCACGGACGGCGCCGGCCTGAACGCAGGCTTGAATTTTGCGGGCTTGGCCGTGGCCAAGGCAGCCTCAACCTCGGCCGCCTTCTCAGCGGCCTGTTGTTCAGCGGCCGCTACAGCTCGGGCCTTGGCGCGTTCGGCGGCGCTCATCGACGTTCTCCAGGAGGTGGGTTGAGGGGTGGGACGGCGATTACTCGCCGTCCTCCGCGCCAACCTCGATGTTCTCGATAAGCAGGGCGAAGTCGTAGTTTTCGACGACGTAGGCCTCGTTGACCGACTCATAGGTCTCGACGCGGTTGCGCTTGGCGTTGTCCACGATCGTCTTGCGACGCGTGCCCTCCTGTTCGTAGATCGACAGGTTATCCAGGCGCGTGACCAGGATGGTGCCCGCCGGGAAGAACGGCACCTTGACCGCCTGCAGGCCGCCCAGTTGCTTCTTGGACAGGAGGATGTCGGCGGCGACCTTCTCGGTCGGCTTGTCTTCCCCATCGACCATGGGGAAATACTTCTCGTGCAGCAGGCCGCTGCCGACGATCGCCACCAGCTCGGTGTCGCCCTGGACCCATTCGGGCAGGAACTTCGCCACGGCGTCGTAGACCAGGGCGTCGAGGTTGCGATAGTCGCCGCCGGTCGGCGCCACGATGATCTTGTCGGGGGTGGCGCCCTCAGCGAAGACGTGCGTCGGGCGGTTGACGCGAATCTGCTGGAGCCAACCGATGTTGACGTCCTGAAGCAGGGGATTGGCCACGCGATCGGTCTGGACGGCGGCGATGATGCCGTTCCAGCCGATCATGATGCGGTCCCGAGCCTGCTGCTGCAGGGTCTGGTTGCGCATGCGGAGCTGGAAATCCTTGAACTTCGCCCAGAGATCCAGCTTGGCGTAGCCGACGTGGGTGTCGAAGTTGGTCTGCTTGCACTCGAACCGGTCGGCATCGAGCGTGGTCGGATCACGGGTTTCGCGATCGCGGGCGTTGGTGTCGGTGCGGCCAGCCAGAGTGCCGGCGACGCCCAGGCCGAGCTTTTCGCCAGACTGTTCGTCGACAGGGACTACATTGATCAGGCCCAAGAAGGCGGAGCTCTCGGCCTGCTTGTCGATCAGGATCTGTTGGACCGACGGGTCCACAGCGAACTGCTTCTCGCCGAGGACGGTGCTTTCAGCGACGCCGTTCAGATCGGCCTGGCGGCTAAGCCAGGTGGTGTAAAGGAGGCGGGTTTTCGTCTTCATCGGGTTCAGGTTCCGTGACGGGCGTCGGGAGGGGATCGGTGGCGCGAGAGGGGCGGATCAGCAGTCGGTCAGCTCTTGACCCTCGCCGCCGCCGGTGGCGGCCGGGCGCTGGCGATAGTTGCGGTCGGGCGTTTGCTCGACGTCGCGCTTGATGGCGGCGTGCTCGCTCTCGATCTTGGCAAAGCGGGCGTTGATCTCGCCGCTCTGCGTCGCCAAGGCCTGGGTGAACGACTGGCCGAGTTCCTTGAGGCCTGAGGACATGGCGGTAGCGAGCGCGGTCAGGTCACCGCCCGGGTTGGCGGGATCGGCGGCGGGCGGCGCCTTGGGCTCGGCGCCCTTCATCGCGGAAGTGAACTTGGCGACGATCCTGTCGATCACCGAGTCGGCGCTTTCGACCTGGGCGCCTTCCTCGGCGAACTCGATCGTGGTGGCGAAGGCGGCCGAGAACAGGCAGGTCTCGTGCTTCTTGCGGCTGTCCAGGTCGGCCTTGCGGATCTTGGCGAAGGCGTCGTCGGTGCGGGCGGAGAACTGCAGAGCCTCGGTGCCCAGCGACGCCGGGCTGTCGGTGGCGGCCAGTCCCATCAGATAGGCCTTGCCGGTCCCCGAGAAGTTGGGCTCGACCTCGATCGAGGTGAACTTCTTTTGATCGGCAGCGAGATAGCCCTGCAAGGTCTCGTTGCCCTGGATCTGGGCATAGAGCGCAACCCGCTTCTCGGTCTTGCCGCCGAGCTCGATCTCGTCTTCCTGGACACGCAGGGCGATGACATCACCCAGCGCCGGGAAAGGACCGGCGGCCGAGGCGTTGCGGAAATGCTCGACGTTGACGCGGGCGGTGTAGGTGGCCGGGTTGTAGTTGGCGGCCATGTCGCGCAGCCATTGCGGCTCGATGGTCCGGCCATCGGAGGCGGTCAGGCCGGCGACGGCGATGCGGGTGAACTTGGTCGTCAGCTTCTTGGACATCGGGCCTCGGGCGATCTGCAGAGCGGCCGGGCGACCCGGCGAATGAGGCTGCAGATCACCGCCTGATCGCCTTCCGTCTCAAGGCAGGCCTGTTGTGCGGGCGCGTCTGACAACACGCGGCCGTCAGACGGCGGCGGGCGCGCCGTTAGCGTCCGCCGCGATGAGGACCAGGTCGAAAAAGACGGAGACGCCCAGCGGGGGCAGCGACGACCTGGGCGCGTTGCTGGCCGCCATGGGTGGTTTCGCCTTCCCGGTCGCGGCCATGCTCGACGAGCGGCGGGCCGCGAAGTTCCTCTACTGGTCGATGTGGCGGCCGACCGACATCGCCGGCCTGCTGAAGGTGCCCGAGAACACCGTCGCCAGCTGGAAAAGCCGCGACAAGTGGGACGAGGCCGGGCCGATCGAGCGGATGGCCGGGGTCACCGAGGCGCGATACGTCGCCCTAACGATGAAGGCCACCAAGACGGGCGCGGATCTCAAGGAGATCGACGCCCTGCTCCGCGCGGCCGAGCGCTTGGCCCGCCTTCGCCGCTACATGGACGGCGGGAACGAAGGCGACATCAACCCGAAGGTCGCCAACCGAAACGCTGGGCCGAAGAAGAAGCCCGAGCGCAACCGCATCACGCCCGACCAGGTCGAAATCCTGAAGGCGACGATGCTGAAGCGGATGTTCGGCTACCAACGCACCTGGTGGTCGAAGTCGGACCTGCGCTCGCGCATGATCCTGAAGAGCCGCCAGATCGGCGCGACCTACTATTTCGCGCTTGAGGCCCTGATCAAGGCGCTGGAGACCGGGCACAACCAGATCTTCCTATCGGCTTCCAAAAATCAGGCGCACGTCTTCAAGGGCTATATCCGCGCCTTCGTCATGGAGGTGATCGGCGTCGAGCTGAGCGGCGACCCGATCATCATTGATCGGGGTCACGACGACGACGGCGTCCTGCTCGAGCAGCCGCAGCTGATCTTCCTGGGCACCAATGCCCGGACGGCGCAGGGCTATCACGGCGATTTCTACTTCGACGAATTCTTCTGGGTGTTCGGTTTCGAGACCCTGAAGAAGGTCGCCAGCGGCATGGCGATGCAGAAGAAGTATCGCAAGACCTACTTCAGCACGCCCAGCTCCGTCACCCACGAGGCCTACGCTTTCTGGACGGGCCTGGAGTGGAACCGCAAACGCGCCAAGGACAGGCGGCGCGACTTCGACGTCAGTTGGAACGCCACCAAGGACGGGCAGATGGGCGCCGACCGGATCTGGCGCCACACCGTCACGATCGAGGACGCCGAGGCCCAGGGCTGCGACCTGTTCGACATCGAGGATCTGCGCGACGAGTATTCGGGGCCGGAGTTCGACAATCTGCTGATGTGCGGGTTTGTCGATGACACCCTGAGCGTCTTCCCGATGACGTCGCTGTCGCCGTGCATGGTCGACGGCGAGGACGCCTGGGCCGACGTCGACATGGCCCGCATCTTCCTGGGCGCGGGTCGACCCTACGCCGGCGAAGTCTGGCTGTCCTACGATCCCAACGGCAACGGCGAGAACGCGGACGCCGCCGGCCTGGTCATCGTGGCCCCGCCCCAGACGCCGCGGGGCAAGTTCCGCGTCCTTGAGCGGCAGCAGTTCAAGGGCTCGGACTTCACAGAGCAGGCCGAAGTCATCCGCGCCTATACCAAGCGCTACCGCGTGACCAAGATCGACATCGATGGGACCGGCATCGGCGGCGCCGTGGCGCAGCTGGTGCGCGCCTTCTTCCCGCAGATGACCGAGCACCGATATGACCCGATCCTGAAGACCCAGATGGTCTACAAGGCGCTGGACGTCATCGGGAAGCACCGCCTCGAATATCACGTCGATTTCCGAGACCTGACTGGCGCCCTGCTATCGATCCGCCGGACCCTGACCGCTAGCGGGCGCCACGTCACCTATGAGGCCAGCCGCACCAAGGACAGCGGCCACGCCGACCTGGCCTGGGCGCTGTTCCAGGCCCTGTTCAACGAACCGCTCGCCGCCGGCATCGGCGGGGCGACCCGATCCAGTGTGGAGATTTCAGAATGACAACGGCCCTGCCCTCGCGCGGCCGCGCCCTGGCGCGCGCTCGCACCGCCGCCGGCTTCAGCCGGGCCATCGAGGGCGAAGTCCAGCCGGCGGCGACGTCGGCCGCGCCCATGGCGTTCAGCCTGGGCGATCCGGAGCCGGTGTTGAACCGCCGCGAGTTCATGGACCACCTGGAATGCTGGCCCGTCCAGGGCGTCGGCGGCCGATACTACGCGCCGCCCGTGTCGCGCGATCTGCTGAGCAAGACCGCCAACGTCACCTCGCACCACTCCAGCGCCTTCCGCGTGAAGGTCAATCAGCTGTTGCGGGACTTCATCCCCTCCCCCGTCCTGGACCTGCAGACGTTCGAGGGCCTGGTGCTGGATCACCTGGTGTTCGGCGATTACTTCGTGGAACGTGTGAACAATCTCGCCGGTCGGCCGATGAAGCTGAAGCGGAGCCTGGCACGATACACCCGCGCCGGCGTCGATCCTGGTCAGTTCGTCTTCCTGTCCGGTTTCATGAAGGAGCATTGGTTCGACCGCGACGCCGTGTTCCATGGGATGCAGCCCTGGCTGGACCAGGAAATCTACGGCATGCCCGAATACCTGGGCGGCCTGCAGTCCGCGTTCCTGAACGAGGGCGCGACGCTGTTCCGCCGACGCTATTTCCTGAACGGCGCGCACGCCGGCTTCGTGATGTATGTCGGCAAGGGCGGCCTGGCTGAAGACGACGCCGACAAGATCCGCTCGGCCATCCGCGACACCAAGGGCGTCGGCAACTTCAAGAGCCTGTTCCTTCACCTTCCGCAGGGCGAGAAGGATTCGGTGCAGATCCTGCACCCCGGCGAGGCGGCGGCAAAGGACGAGTTCGTCGGCATCAAGAACATCACCCGCGACGACGTCCTGGCGGCGCACCGCGTGCCGCCCCAGCTGCTGGGCATCATCCCGCAGACCGCCGGCGGGTTCGGCGACGTCGAGAAAGCCGAATGGGTATTCTATCTGACCGAGATCATCCCGCTGCAGCACCGCTTCCGGGCGATCAACGACTGGCTGGGCGCTGAGGTGGTTCGGTTCCGGGAGCGCACGCCCAAGACCTAGGGCTGTTGTCGGATGCACCCGCACAACAGGGCCGACTAGCCTGCGGGGAACGCATTTCCGATCAGGGCCATGCCCTCGTCTTTGGAGGCGGGGGCCGGGTGTTTGCCGCACCCGAGCCGCCGAGAACTAGCTCAGCACGTCGGGGGGTGCACGCCCCCTTCGCCCCGCCACCGGCCTGACCGGCAGGGGCTCGCTTGGGTTGAGTCTCATATGACTGCAAAGGTTTTTTCCGTCTCGCGCGAGGCGGTTCGCTGCGCCAGCTGTTCGGCGCTGCTGTTCAAATCCGAACCCGGCGCCCTCGCCGGCGTCGTCGAAATCAAGTGCCGGCGCTGCTCGGCCTTGAACGTCTTGAGGCCCTCGAGCCCTAACCCGATCGCCACCAGAGCGGCCGAAGAACGGAACGAGCACCATGGCTCGAGATTCCGGGGGTCTGCATGACCCCCATGGGACAGGGCTGACGCCCGTCGATCCCGCAAAGCCTGTCGCCCCCTACATCGGCGGCAAGCGCAACCTGGCGCGTCGCCTCACCGCCCAGATCGAGGCGACGCCGCACACCCTCTACATCGAGCCCTTCGTGGGCATGGGCGGCGTCTTCTTCCGCCGGCGCCTTCGCCCGCGATGCGAGATCATCAACGACCTGTCTGGCGACGTCGCCAACCTGTTTCGGTGCATGCGCTCGCATCCGGGCGCCCTGGTCGAGCTGGTCAGCCTGCAGCTGCAGGCCCGCGCCGACTTCGACCGGCATATGCGCGAGGATTCAACGACCTTGACGGACCTTCAGCGCGCCGCGCGGTTCGTCTATCTTCAGCGCACGGCCTTCGGCGGCAAGGTCAGCGGCCGAAGCTTCGGCGTCCGGACCGACGGGCCGAGCCGATTCCGAGCCAGCGAGGTCGGCGCGGATCTGATCGCCGCGGCCCGGCGCCTCGAAGGCGTCACCATCGAGCAGCTGCCCTGGGCCGACTGCATCGCGCGATACGACCGCGCCGGCGCGCTGTTCTACATCGATCCGCCCTATTTCGGCTGCGAGACCGACTACGGCGCCGACCTGTTCGGCCGGGGTGAGTTCGCCGCCATGGCCGAGCAGCTGGGCCGTCTGAAGGGCCGGTTCATCCTGTCGCTGAACGACCGGCCGGAAGTGCGCGAGATCTTCGCCGCCTTCGACATCGAGGCGGTCGACACCCACTACGGCCTCGCCGGCGGCGGCGCCCGCCCCGCGCGCGAGGTCATCATCACCGGCGGCGGCTGACGTCGCCGGCGACGCCCTCCCCGGCAGACCTGGTCGGGGAGGCGCGCTTTCACCTTTCGAGGCCCCGAGCCCCCACCCGATCGCCAAGGAGCGGCCGAACAAGGGAACGGGCTTTGTGGCTCTTCACACCAAACAACAACCCCTCGCAGATCTGCGGGGACTTTCTCTCTGCGCCGGCTACGGCGGTCTCGACCTCGGGCTCCATATCGCCGAGCCCGGCTATCGCACTGTGGGTTACGTCGAGCGGGAAGCCCACGCTGCGGCCTCTCTCGTGGCCCGGATGGAAGACCAGGCCCTGGCTCCGGCGCCTATCTGGGACGATCTGCGATCCTTCGACGGCCGACCGTGGCGCGGCCGCGTTCATCTCGTCTCTGCCGGTTATCCCTGCCAGCCCTTCAGCCAGGCCGGCCGACGCCGCGGTGAACACGATCCGCGCCACCTGTGGCCCGAGGTCGAGCGGATCGTGCGCGAGGTCGGCCCCCGCTGGGTCTTCCTCGAAAACGTCGAAGGCCATCTGTCCCTGGGATGTCGGGAGGTCATCGGAGACCTTCAGCGCCTGGGTTACGGCGTCAAGGCGGGCCTGTTCACGGCGGCTGAAGCGGGCGCGCCTCACATACGGAAGCGGCTGTTCATTCTGGCCGACGCCCACGGCGCAGGATGCGGGCTACTTCCCGGACTTCGTCCTGGACGAGACCAAGGCGGCGTTCACGGGGCCATTCGATGCGAAGGCGGGCAGCGCGGGGCAGTTCAGCCTGGCGAACGCCGCGCGGATCTGGACGACGATCTTCAATCTGTTGCGGGGGCTGGATGCCGTTCCGGCGAAGCCCTGCCGCCGCTCTTCGCGCCACGTCCGGGTGAGTTTCAAACATGGGACCGGCTCCTACGTGACCGGCCTGATCTCGAACCCGCCCTTCTACGAGATGGTGATGGGATGGCCGATCGGCTGGACCGCGCCCGAGGAGCGGGTAACGGGGTTTGCAGCCTGGCTGCAGCGATCGCGTGGCGCACTCTCCGAGGCGCTGGCTGAACAGGACACCTGATAAGGTGTCTGGGCAACGGCGGCCGGCTGTCAACCGGCCGCCGATTTGTAAACCGCCCCGCCGTTTGTAAACCGAGCCGATCCACAAAAAGGGAACATTCCGCGAACATTTTTCCTTTTCCTCGCATCACCGGCCGCGTAAGGCGCCCCCAGGGTCGGTTGGCGATCGAGAGCGAACCGTAGGCATGGCGACGAGGATCGGGGTTTCAGTCAGGCTGGGCGAAGGGCAGCCCCTGCCCTTCATGGGGGCCAGCCTATGCGCCGGCTTCCCGTCGCCGGCTGACGACTATCTGGAGGAGGCGCTGGATCCGGCCCAGCTGATCGTGACCAACCCGACCGCCACCTTCGTCTGGCGCATTACCGGCCGCAGCATGATCGGCCGGGGCATCAACGACGGCGACTATGTCGTGGTGGATCGATCCCTGGCGCCGCGCGCGGACGACGCCGTGGTCGCCGTCATCGATGGCCAGCCCAGCGCGAAGCGCGTCATCCGACTGAGAGGCGGCCGGCTGGCGCTGGACTTCGACAACCCGGCCATGTCGCCGCTTGTCCTGGACGAGGCGTCGGAGGCGATGATCTGGGGCGTCATCACCTGGTCGCTGACGCCGCACCGGCCGGCGCCGCGATGACGGCACGGATCTTCGCCCTGTCGGACGGGAACAGCTTCTATTGCTCCTGCGAGCGGGTGTTCGATCCCGCGCTCGAGGGGCGGCCGGTCATCGTGTTGTCGAATAACGACGGGTGCGCCATCGCCCGGACGCCAGAGGCCAAGGCCCTGGGGATCCAGATGGGCGACCCGTGGTTCAAGATCCGCGACCAGGCGACGGCCGCCGGCGTCGTGGCGCGGTCATCCAACTACGTCCTGTATGGCGACATGAGCCGGCGGGTGAACGACGTCTATCGGCGCTATGCGCGGGACGTCGAGATTTACTCGATCGACGAGAGCTTCCTGGACTTCACCAGCGACGCGGACGCGGCCGATCGGGCGCGGGAGATGCGGGCGACGGTCCGGCGCTGGACCGGAATTCCGACCTGTGTGGGGTTGGGCCCTACGCGAACGCTGGCCAAGGTGGCGAACCACCTGGCCAAGAAGCGGCCCGAACTCGACGGCGTCTGCGACCTGACCGACCCGGCGCGGCGGGACACCCTGCTGCCGAGCGTTGAGGTGGCGGACGTGTGGGGCGTGGGCCGGGCGTCGGCCGCCAAGCTGAGGGCCGTCGGCGTGACGACGGCGGCGGATCTGCGGGCCATGGATCCGCGCGCGGCCCGCGCCCTGCTGACCGTGACGGGCGAGCGGTTGGTGCTCGAGCTCGCCGGCGTCCTTTGCGCGGATCTGGAGCTGACGCCGCCGGTGCGGAAGGGCATCGCGGTGACACGCATGTTCGGGCGGCCGATCACCGACCTGGACGAGATGCTGGAGGCCGTGGCCAGCTATGTCGCCCGCGCCGGCGAGAAGCTGCGCCAGCATGGGCTCGCCTCGGCCGACATGACGATCTTCTTCCACACCGCCGCTCACGCGGCCGGCCCGCCTCGATCTGTCAGCGGGCGCGCCGCGCTGTGGTCGCCTAGCTGCGACACCACCACGATGATTGCGGCGGGGACGGCCGTCGTGCGTCGGCTGTGGGCGCCGGGCTTCAGATACGCCAAGGCTGGCGTCATGCTCGATGACTTGGTGCGGCCGGGCGCGACGACGGGTGATCTGCTCGCCGCGGCGGATCCGCGCCGTGACCAGCTGATGGCCGCACTTGACCAGGTCAACCGCCGGCATGGGCGCGGCGCCCTAGTGCCGGCGCGGGCCGGGCTGGCCAAGCGCTGGGCGACCAAGGCCGACATGCGAAGCCCGGCCTACACGACCAGGCTTTCGGAGACCCCGATCGCGCGGGCCTGAAGGCCCTCGCGCGCCCGCGAGGCCCCAAGGGCCGCCGACGCCCGCCGATCCCCCCAGGCCCGCGCTTTTCCCCCCGCCTCGCCTGGCCGCTTTATGGGTCGCAATTATTGCACTTCACCAGTCCCGCCGGATCCTTGTCCGCCTGGGCTGGATTAGGCGCTCGCTGGGGGGCTCCGGTCTTGCAGTTTCTTGCGGCCTCGCCGTGTTTTCGGGCGCACACGTCCAACTGCCGATGAACAGCCGCTGATACCCTGCCAGCGTCATCGGCAAGTCCCGCGCGATCCTCGTGATCTCGTCATACTCGTCGAACCAGATCTTCGGCGGCTCACTCATTCGCGGTCCTCCAGCGCCTGCAGGGCCTGTTCGAACAGCACGTTCATGCTGACGCCGGCGGCGTCCGCCATATCGGCGAAGCGGGCCCTGTTCTCCGGCGTAACCTTTAGGTTCAGCTGGGCGGTGCGGCCGGTGCGGTGGCGGCGCTGGGTGTCGCCGGGGGCGAGCGTCGGCGCGGGGTCAGCGTAACCGCCCTCCACCGCGACGCGGCGAGCGACGACCGGATCCGGTCGCCGGATGGGCGCGGGCTGGAAGTCGCCGGCGTCGACGTCGTCGGCCGGGCCGGGATCCGCACCGAATGTCTTACGTCGTTCGTTCACGCTCTTGTCCCTTCAGCACCTGGAGGACCTCGGCCGCGAACGCGCGAGCGTTTGCGACGGCCTTCTCTGGACTGGATACCTGACGGCTATCCAGAAGCTCAAGTGTCCCGCCGAAAGAGAACATCGCGCGGAAGGCCTCGCGGTCAACCAGCTGGGTTTCGAAACAGGCCACCCCAGCTTCGGCCAACTCCGCCTTCAGGTGCTTCAGCGTCCGGGTCTGTATCGCGGTGCTGGTCTTGGTGAAAAGGATCCGCGTCGCGATCTTGCGGCGCGAAGATCGCTCCTGGTTGGCGACCTGGCGGATAGCGCGTTGCGCCTGGTCGGCGTCGAGCTGTGACGCCTGCAGCGGGATAACGACCAGGTCGGCGGCGCTGATCGCATGAGACGAGATCACGTTCGCCGTACCCTCGGGATCGATCAGGACGAACGGCACCCGGCGCGCGGCGTCGTCCAGGCGGTCCCAGAAGTTCTCCTCGGTAATGTCGCTGATGACCTCGATATTTTCGGGGAAGCCGGGCTGCTCCGACCAGGTCACGATCGGGTGGTTCTTGTCGGCATCGATGATGGCGACGCGGGCCGTCTTGGCCAACTGCGTCGCCAGCACCGCGAGCGAGGTCGTCTTTCCGGCGCCGCCCTTCGGCGACGACATAGTGATAACGGGCAAGGGGCTTACTCCTAGCTAGTAGATAGCTGGCGGCTATCGGATAGCCACTAGCTACTGGATAGCTGATCGCTAGTCGATAGCTGATTGGTAGTTTTTCGCGGACATTTTTGTCCGCGCGCCTTGACTGCGGACAAAAAAGTCCGCATAAAGACACCCATGAACCGCGACACCTTCCTTCGTGACCTCCGAGCCTACTGCAAGAAAGCAGGGCTTCCTTACCGTTTCGACGCGGCGCACGGCAAAGGCGGCCACGGCCGGGTCTACGTCGGAGACGCCTTCACCACGGTCAAGCACGGCGAGATCAGCAACGTCGTCAAACAGGGGCTGCTCAAACAGCTCGGACTTCCAAAGGACGCCTTCTGAAGGCGTCCACACCCAACGCAGCGGCCGCGCCAACGGCCCCATCCTCAAGAGAGATCGAGACCATGACCGCTTTCACCTATCCCGCCCGGATCGTAGAGGAAGCACCCGGCGAGTTCCTCGTCACCTTCCGCGATATCCCCGAGGCCATCACCGGCGGCGCGACGTTCGAGGAATCGTATCAGCTGGCGGCCGACGCCCTGGACGTCGCCGTCGAGGGCTTGCTGCTCGACACCCGTGACGTGCCCTCGCCCAGCCCGGCCGAGGATGGCGAAGTCCTGGTCCCGCTTTCACCTGCCGTCGCCGCGCGACTGTTGCTGGTCATGGCAATGGACCGCCAGCATGTGTCCGGCCGCGCCTTGGCGGAACGCCTGGGCAAGGATGAGAAGAACGTCCGCCGGATCCTGCAGGGCAAGGCCACGATCGACGCGGCGCTCGAGGCTCTGCGCGCGCTGGGGATCAGGCCCGCCCTTTCGATTGATGGCGACCGCGCAGCCGCCTGATCAGATCAGGCGGCCGGCTCAGATTCCTTCTGGTCAAACTCCGGCAGGGAGACGCCGGCGGCCTCGGCGGCGGCGGCGAATTTGGCCAGGCAGTGCAGGTTGGACAGCTGGCCGCGCTCAAGTTCGGCCTTTGCATCGGCGAAGGCAGAAGGCCGTGTATCGCCATTCACGACCAGGCCGAGCTTCTTCATAGCGTCAGCCTTGATGAAAGCGGTCGTCGCACAGGCATCGCGCGCTTCAATGATCGCCCGCCTGACATCACCCTTCGCGGACTTCGGCGGCTCAATGTCGCTCATCAGCATCATCGCCTGGTTGCAGTCCTCCTCGGCCCGTTGGACCGCCGGGTAGGCCGCATAGACGTCGCCGGTGCCGACGATCTCACCAGCGCGGCGCAGGGGCGTGTCGCACCTGGACATCACGACCTTGGCCGCGCCCCATACGGCGTTGAATTCGACCTGGGTCACGCCCTGCGGCGGAGCCTCCTTCGGCGCTGTCTTTTCGGCCAGCGCGGCGGCCGCCCCCCCGCGCGCGCCGTTCTCCTTCTCCGCTCGCTCGATGCCGGTGTTGAGCCCGCCTGGTTGGCTCGCGGCGCCAAGCAAAGCGCCGCAGAAGAAGGCGAAGACGGATCCACCGACGACAGCCGCCGCGTAACGCCGGCGGCGGATCCGCAGCAGACCCAACGGCTTCACCAGGTTGATCAAGCCGAACAGTCCAGCGCCGATCGACGCCAAAATGATGATAATCGCGACAGCTTCCATTCCATCCCCCACAGGTTGCGCCCTCTTCGCACAACTCTCAGCGTTCGGGCAATCCGGCGCCTGCCGCGTGCCCCGAAATTCGAAACCCCTCCGTCCTCGCCTAGCCCACATACGAGCGAGCAGACGCTGTCGGCGGCCGGTTGGCACGCGACAGCGTGGGTCAATGAGGCCGAGCACTGCTCGGCCCCCTGTTGTGAGGGGGAGAAAATCCGCCGTTGGCGGTCGTTGTGGTCCTGGGAAATGTTGTCGCGCGTCCTAGCGCGACGCCTTTCATCCCTAGATCATGTGGTCGAGCGACTAGCTCGACGCCTTCTTATTCTTGAATCGTCCGGATGGTCGGGTCTGGTGGGATTCGCGTTCTTTCCCCGCTAACTCCTCCGTTTCCGGCGACCTCCTGATCGACAACGTCTGAAAGACCGCTCAGAGCGCGCTCCAGGGCCCTTCGGTCGTCTCGCTGTCGCTTCTCCACCAGATCGCTCCGACGCCGCGCAGCGGGCAGCATTTGGCCCTTCTCGGCCTCGGTGACGTGGCGGGGGTTCGGTTCGAGACCGAGTTTCTTCCGGACCGCTTTGACCAGCTCGGCCGCCTTCGCCGGCAGCGCCGACCAATAGCGGTTCGACGTTTGGTGCAGCTGGGGTCCGCGCTGGCCATCGTTGCCGGTTTCGACGCAGCGCCGTTCCCAGAACAGGAAGCCGTGCTCGTTCAGCTGGTCCTTCCAGGCATGGACGACTTTCTCGGGGACGTTCTCCTGTTCGGCCAGCCAGGCGACCGATGGATCGACCAGGCCGAACCGGCTCTCGAGGCGGAGAAGGCGCTCATAGAACTCGACGGCGCCGGCGCTGATCGTTCCGGCCGCGCCGAAACGCTGGCCAGGTTTCCGGAGTTTCTTGCGGTAGGCCTTCAGGGCGAACAAGCGCAGCCACTGCTCCTTCTTCGAGAGCTTGCTGTATTTCTCCTTGCGGCCGTGTTCGACCGTGCGGCTGTTGCGCCGCGTGGGGTTAAAGGTGCGGCGGCCTTCCGGCTCAGGCCGTCGACGCCGGTGGCTGTGGTCGATCGGGACGGCCGTCATGTCGGCTCGCCTTCGACCAGGGGCTCGGCGTCCAGGGACGACCGCATGGAACGCGCCGCGTCCTCGAGCTTCTGAAGGCCGGCGGCCAGTTCGCGCTTCTCGATCTCGCTGAGATCGCCGTCCGCAAGGGCGTCCTTGGCCGCCTCCCACAGGCGGAAGGCCGAGATATGAACTCGGTCGGCCGAGGCGCCCACGCAGGCGAGTGCGTCGGCCCGGCTTGACTCCTTCGCCATCTCGAAAAGGAAGCCGGAGTAGACCGGATTCCCGCACTTCTTTTCCAGCGCCTCGATCACGTCGGCCGGCATGAAGGCCGGCTTCTCATAGTCGCGGTACGCATAGAGGGCGGATCGTTCGACCCGCGTTATCGGCTTGCAGCATGCATCAACGCCGCCACAGGCGTCGATAAGCAGGCGCGCCAGCAGGGTGTGCTGTCGTGCGTTCATGGTGGATTCGGTCCTTGCGAATCCGCCTGACGGCCGGTCCTTTCGGGGCGCAGACATGCGTTCGCCGAAGCGCTTCCCGCCCGGCGTTAGACATGAGCAATCCCGATGACCGTCCGTATGGCGGCCATGGTTGGCTGTGATGGGGGCAAGCCGTCCGCACGCGCCGCCTCTGGCGATCACGATCAGCGCTGCAGAAATCCGCCCCCGGCGGGTTCACAGGGCTGTCCGGCATGGCCGTCAGGCGGGCGAAGCGGGTGCTTTGCCGATGTGGGTCTGGCGCTGATCACGCTGGGGGGCCGGGCGTCGTTCTCGGTCCAGGCACAGCCTCGCCAGGAGCTGGTGACGGAGGGCGGTGAGACGCGCGCAGCGGCGGCGGCCGAGCAGCCGCGAACGGCCGCGCAGGCACGTCTCGTTAACCTTCGGGACGAATCGGGAACTGTCGTGAATCAGACCGGCGCCGTGGTGCGAAAAGATCTCGCGGCGGCTCAGCACTGTGTCCCTGCGTTGGCGGGGGACGCGGTACTGGACGAGGGTGTCCCGTCGCCGAAAGGCGCAATGGCTGTTCCGACTTCAGCGACGGGACGCTCGATCACGGAGAGAGGCGGCTCACGCGTCGAGATCTTGGAAAGGAGGTCCCCGTCATCGCTCCGGAGGGGGGCCGCTGGCATGGCGGTTGCGATGACGGGGCTCTCGCCAGCGCCGGTCAGGCTGACGGTGGCGAGGGGGTGCTCGATGCAGAAATCGGTCGAGCCGAGATCCACGCCGAGGAAGACGAACTTGGGCGGGGCCGCAGCGATCTCATCCAGGATCTGGATGGTCTCGAGCGGCGTGAGCGCAAGGCCCAAGAGGGCGACGGGCGACACGAACGGCTTGATGCATAGGCCGGCGCCCGCGCATTCGGGCCAGGCGCAGTCGTCGCAAAAATCCCCTCCCCTGATCTCCATCCTAGGACGTCCGAGACCTGTCGCCTTCGGCGAGCCATTCGGCGATCTGCCTAGGGTCGCGGTCCTGCTGTTCTGCGATCTGACCGTGGGTCCAGCCCTGGGCGTGGAGGCGAATCGCCTGCCGGCGATCAACCTCGGTGATCCAGCGCGTGAGGGACGGGCCGACCAGGGCGCCCAGGCCGAATGCGGCGAACAGCGCGATGGCGGCGAAGGCGGGCTCCAGCGGCGTCATGCGGAGATTCCGCCATCGGCAGGAGCGGGCCGGACCACACGGACATCATGCAGATCTGGGCGAAGGTCCGCGACGCGCACCGCGCCAGTGGTCAGCCGATCAATGGCGATCGCCAGCTCTGCCGAGACCCGTTCACGCTTAGTCTCGAGACGTGAGACATGCGCCTTCGACCTCAAACCGAGTCGGTCAGCGAGGACGCTTTGCGTCCAACCCTTTGATTTTCGCCACGATGGTAAGTCCATAAGGGCGGAAGTTTGGTTTTTCTCAACTGCGAGTCAAGCGGAATTGTTGAGATGATCACAAACGACCGCCGTCACCGAACAGGCCAGACTCGTTTGGTGGAGAAGAACTGGTTCCTTCAGCAGTGGCTCGACCACTTCGACAAGCGGCAGGCGTCGCTGGTAAATGAGCTCGGCTGGGACAAATCTCGAGCCAACTTCGTCTATCACGGGAAGCAGCCCTACCGACGCGACCTGGTCAATGAGATCGCCGCTTGGCTTCAGATCGAGCCTTACGAACTCCTCATGGACCCCCAAGAGGCCATCGCCATTAGATACCTGCGTGCCGCAGCGCGATCCATCTCGGAAGGGTCGCCCCTTCCCGCCTCCACGGATCCCGCGCCCAAGTCTGGACGCACGCCTAACGCCCGCCGCGCGAAGCCATCGGTCAAAGCCGCCTAACCTTTCGCCAGTGCTACCGTAGCGCAGCAACCTCACACTGAATGAGCGCATCCGCAGAGCCGTGACTCAGCGCTCCGTGGCAGCGCGTCAGTTGCCTCGAATTGATGCTGGATACGCGACCTGACTATCTGGGTTGGTTTTTCCAAACTTTGTAGTTGACTCATAATGTTTGGATTTGCCAAACTCCCCTCACGATTGAGGGAGAGAGCCGTTGGCCGCAACCACAAGCATGAAGTTCGTCGCCATCGCCAAACGCGCGGCGAGGGACGACGTCGAACAGGCACGACAGGCCCTGCTCCGGCTCCGCCACGAGTGGATGTCGCTTAGCCAGACCCTGGACGGGCAGACCTACGCACTCCTGAGCGACCTGGACGCCCTCGAGCGCAGCATCGACACAATCGCCCAGGGCGATCAGTGATGACCGCGACGCCCTTCCTGATCCGCCGTTACTGCAGCTGTGACCTGGAGCGGATCTGCCGCTGCAGTCTGCCCCGCACGCTGAGCGGCTGGACCGTCGGCAAACTAAGCCAGTTGAAGCTGGCCATGCGGGAACATGGATCCTTGTCCACCGCGGCGGCCGAAGTGGGCGAAACGCTTCACCGCGCCAACGTCGCCCTGGACACCATGCTGGGCAAGACGCCCACCCAGGCGCTGGCCGCCCTTGAAGCCAAGGCGTCCCGCGAGAAGTACCAGGCAGAACAGGAGGCCACGGTGCGGGCGCTGTCGTCTCCGGCAGTGCTGGACGCGGTGAAGTTGTTGAGGGCGGCCTCGTGAGGCGCTCGACCAACACGGCATTCAGCCTGACCCGCGCCCAGGTGCTGGCGACGCTGACATCCCATGTGCGCCTGATGCGAGAGACGAAGACCGGCGACGCGCTCGCTGACCTGCTGAACCTTGCCTATCCCGATAATCCGCCATTCCCTGATCTCGGGTTCGGTGACGATCTGACCACCATCCGCTCGAACGTCGAATCGATCCTGGACGGCTGGACCCGCGTCGGCAGGCTCAATGTGGAAGGCGCGACGCCCTATCGCGAAGCGGGCTTGGCGCTGGCTTTCGTCCTCGGCCGAGCCGAGGAAGCGGCTCAGGCGATGCCGTCGTGAGCGCCAGCATCAGCAAGGGCAGATTCCCGCTGCCGAGCGCCGAGGATATGGAGCGCTGCGGTCGCGGTGCCTACACCCCGCCCACAACCTTCAACACGCTTCTGACGCCCGAGCATCGCGAATTCATCCTGTCAGGATGGGGCGGCCAGGGCTTCGGCGTCCCGGTCGAAGAAGAACGCGCTATCGCACAGGCGGTAGGTGCGCTGCCGGCGGTGTGGCCGTGAGTGGCCCGGCGCCTATCGACTGCCCGCGCTGCGGATCCAAGTCGCTGAACCCAATCACGCTCGTTTGCAGCTGCTCGGCTGAGTTCAACCCGCAGGGTTACGTCTACTGGCGGTCCCTGCCCTCCCACCTTGCTCTGAGGACCATTCGCTCATGAAAGCTAGAGACCTGATTTCGGGGCTGGAAGCGCTGTGTGCGCCGGAGGCGGAGGTCTATTTCGTCCTGGGCGACTCTGAAGTGTTCCAAGTCAACGGCGGCCTCCTCGATGTGGAAGACCACACCGGGCGGGAAGGTGTCTTGCTATCGGGCAAGACCCTCGCTGCAGACGGTGGCTTTTGATGGCCTTTGATCAGTCCACCGACGCCGCGTTTGACGCCTCGGCCGACGTCCTGACAGCCACCGCCCAGGGCCGCCTGCGCACCATCATCGAGCGCCTTGAGCGCCTCGAAGAGGACAAGCAGGCCGTCATGGCCGACATGAAGGAGGTCTTCGCCGAGGCCAAGGGCGAGGGCTACGACGTCAAGATCCTGCGCAAGGTCATCCGGATCCGGAAGCAGGACAAGGCCAAGCGACAGGAAGAGGACGCGATCCTCGATCTCTACCTCTCCGCCCTGGGAGAGGTCTGATGCACTTCGTCGATCTCGATACCAGCCGTCGTGTCCAGGACGCGGCCCTGCTTTTGCTGGACGCCTGCCGCGAGGCCGCGAAGAAGTCGCCTGCTTACAAGCCCAGCAAGAACAACATCGACGACGTCGTCAGCATCGCCGTGCAGTCGCTGTTGATGTCCGACCATTGGAACGGTGGAGAAGACCGCAAAGCCAACATCGACAGTGAAGAGGCCGTGCTGCGCATCAAAGGGATGTCAGATGGCCTCGGCATGTCGATCGGAAGTCTTCCGACCCTCGCATGTCTCACAACTCTGGCTGTGGCGCTTCCCTCCGTGAAGCGCACCGCTATCGAACGCGCCGTGCTGCGAGGCCGCGAGACGGACTTAACGCGGGGTGGCAAATGAGAACGCCTGATCGCTTCCCGCTGGCTTGGCCAGCGCACCGCCCCAGGACGCCGGCAACCCAGCGCCGGCAGGGACAGTTCAAGAAATCCGGCAAGCTTCTGTCACCGGCCGAGGCCATGGTGCGCGTCGAGAACGAGCTCGAGCGCATAGGCGGCTGGCAGCCTGTGCTGTCCTCAAACCTCGAGCTGCGACTGGACGGACGTCCGCGTGCCGATCGGGCCGCTCCGGCCGACCCGGGCGTCTGCCTCTATTTCACGCTGAAGAACCAGCCGTTCGCCCTAGCCTGCGACACCTACACAGAGGCCGCGCAGAACATCGGCGCCCTGGCGGCGCACCTGGAGTCCACGCCGGCGATCACTCGCTACGGCGTCGCCAGCGCGGCCGAGACGCTTCAGGCCTTCAGCGCCCTGCCCCCGCCATCGAGCGGCGTCCGGAGCTGGCGAGACGTGCTGGGCTTCGACCCGCTGTTCCCTGGCGAACTTTCGGCGGCCGAGGCCAAGGCGACGATCACCGTCCGCCACAAGACCCGCCTGCAGGCGGCCCATCCCGACAAGGGCGGGTCGGACGCCGCCGCCGCCGAACTCAACGCCGCCAAGGATGCGGCCTTTGCGGAGCTAGACGCGCAGTGACCCACCACAACATCGTTCGCAGCGAGGCCGGCCGGCCGCTCGCGCACGTAGAGATCCGCACGGGCAGCGGTCGCCGGCGCCGCGCTCCCATCAGCTTGGTCATCAAGGCGCACATGGCTGTCGCCGGCGTCGGCGTCGTGGCCGGCCTGGCCGACATCGCCCTCGGACAGCCGCTGTGCCTCGTCCTGGTCGGGGCCGCTTTCCTGGTCTGGTGCTTCTGGCCGAGCCGCTGATGCGCCGCCGTCCTGTCCTGCTGACCTTCGTTCTCGCCTACTGCGCCGCGATCGTCGTGGCGCTCATCCTTCAACTCCAGAGGTAGACCATGTCCGACTCACACGACCCCTTCGACGTCGCGCTCGGTGCGCGGATCCGCAAGCGCCGCGAGGCGATGAGGATCACCCAGGCCCAGCTGGCGACCGCCGCCCAGGTGACGTTCCAGCAGATTCAGAAGTACGAGCGCGGCGTGAACCGCGTCAGCGCAGCACGGCTCGCGCAGATCGCAGCCTTCCTGCAAGCGCACCCGGCCGACTTCTACGGCCAGGCCGACCAGGCGGCGGACGCCGGCGACCCGCTGAACCAGCTCCGCCGCACCCATGACGGCCTGGAGCTGGCCGACAGCTTCGTCAGGATGTCCGAGGATCACCGCCGGTCGCTGATCAATATCGTTCGCGCCATGGCCGGCCCGTCGGCCGGCGACCTGGCCCGGATGGCGGCCGCCTGATGCGCGCGCCGGCCGACGTCCGGATCTGCCGCGCCTGCGGGTGCTGGGAGCTCCATGCCTGCGAAAGCGGTTGCGCCTGGTTGTCGGCCGACCGCTGCAGCGCCTGCCCCGATGCGGCGCTCAGGCTTCCCATCCGCGCGGCGCATCTGGAATGCGCCACGATGGAGCTGCGCTCCGTCATCACCGACGACAACGGGGAGGACCGGCTGCACGTCGCCGTCGAGTTCCCTTCCGTCGTCCTGGTCACACGGCACGACAAGGACGGGCGCTATGTCGGGCCGCGTCTGTTCGTCGGCGATGAAGAGATGCTGACCGGCTTCGCCTATGCCCAGGCGGCCGAGCTGCTGAACGAACGGAGGCTGGCCGCCTGATGTTCGACCCGATTCCTGGCCACCATCCACGCCTGATCATCTGGGCGACCTGGTTCCGCCGCGCCGGCTATCGGCCGCGCGACATCGCCGTCCTGTTCAACACCGACCTGGGCACGCTGATCGAAGCGGGGATTGAACCCTGATGTCGCGCCCCCGCATCGACTTTGTGTGGCTGAAGACGCAGCACCTGGTCAAAGGGCTTCGCGTTGTGACCAATGAGACGCCGGCCGGCCAACTCACCATCGATGATGACCCTGCCGCTTTCGTCAGCGAGCTGATCCGCCTGGCGGAGATCGGCCAGAAGCTGGAGATCGCGACAGGTGAGCGCGTGAAACGGCTCGACTCATGAGCCGCTCGACCTCGACATCGAGCACCGTCATGGCCGGATGCTTCGTCTGCAAAGGCTCCGACGCCATCTGGACCGGCAAGAACGCCATGGCCGTCGCTGCACGCCACCACGACGCCACCGGCCACCAGACCTGGGCCGATCAGAACCTGAGCATCCGATACGGTCTCGAGACGACCAGCCACCCCGATCTGTTCGAAGAGGCCGCACCATGCGCCTAGATCTCGCCCAGCTTTCACAGCGCCTGGTGCACGTCGTCGTCGGCGGCAAGTCTCTGCGAGACCGGCGCGCGGCTGACCGCCGTCGAGCGCTCTACCACAATGCCTTCGGCCTCCGTGCCGACGCCGCCTGTCTGCTGGACCAATTAGCACAGGCGAACGGTAGGCTGGTCCATCTCCAAGACGCCGCCCGAACTATCGGCCGTCGCGGTCAGGTCATCGACATGCGACCGAGGCCGCCCGAGATTTGCATGATCGAGATCCGCGAACGTCTCGGGGCCGACGCGATCGAGACGGTGCGCGCGGTGAGCTGGCGCCTCACGCCGCTCGGCCGACTGCGGACCATGCGCGCGCGAGGAACCATTTTCACGACGGAGAAGATCGGGGGAAACGGATGACTGCGCGTCGCCGCGACCGCTCTATTGATCGACCGCTCCCCTCGGATTGGGCGGATGATGATCCCATGACCCTCCCCGAAATCGTGGCGGTGTTTTCCAGCCTCTATCCCTGCACGGTGTCCACCCTGCGCCTCGAGATCGGACGTGAGCGCTTGACGGCCTCCTATGTCGGCGGCGCCTATTACGTCACCCCAGCGAATCTCAAGGCTCTTTTTGCATGCCCCGTCCCTCGAAAGGCCCGCGCCTCTATCTTCGAAAAGGTAGGCGGCGGCCCGACGGCGTCACCATCCCCGATGTCTACTGCATCCGAGACGGAACGGTCGAAATCGGCACAGGCTGCGGCCCTGATCGCCGTGAGGGCCCTGGCGGGGCGGACGAGCAGCTCGCCCTCTACATCCTCCAAAAGAACGCCAGCGCCGTCGAGCAACCCACAGATCGGGAGGTCGAACGACGCCGCAAGAGTGATCCAGATCAGGTCTACGTAGCGGAGGTCCTGGCCGAATACGCGGCCGGTCCCGCCACACGCCTATCCAATCCGGCCAAGGAGGCGAGCTTCATCGCCACCCTGCTCCCCAGGTGGGAGGGCAAGGTGTTGTCCGATGTTCGGCGCTCGAGCACCGAGGCGTATGTTGCGACGCGGATCCTGGACCCGATCAAATCCTACACCAAGGATCCCGCCAACGCCCCTCGCGTCAGCGACCAGACCGCCAGGCGCGAGCTGGAATGCCTATCGACGGCGATCGGGAAGTGGCACGAGGAGCATCACCTCCGCGTCGTCCCCAAGGTCGTCTTGCCTTCGAAATCCGAATCGCCCCGCGACGCCTTGAGCCGACGCGAGGCCGCCCGGCTGCTCTGGGCTTCGATGGGCTGGCGCTGGGACGAAACGGCGACAAACCCCAGGACCGGTGCGCCTGGCCGCTGGGTGCGGCCGTCGACCAATGCGCGGACCAATCGGATGCACCTGCGCCGGTTCATCCTGATCTCTCTCTACACCGGCTCGCGCTCAGGCGTGACGGCGGCGGCGCTCTGGGAAGAGAGCCCGGCGCATCCCTGGGCGAACGTCGACGCCGGCGTCATGTACCGTCGCGCTCGAGGGCAGCGCGATAAGCGAACCAAGCGCCGCCCGGTCGTGAAGTTTCCGAAGCGCCTGCAGGCCCATATGGAGAGGTGGCGTCGCCTCGATGAGAAGGCCGGAGTCACGGCCGTGATCCACTTCGGCGGCGAGCCGGTGTTGCGGGTCAAAAAGAGCTTCGCCAGCTGCGTCAGCGACGCCGGGCTCGATAAGGGCGTGTCACCGCACTATCTGCGCCACACCTGCGCGACCTGGTTGATGGAGCGCAACGTCGATACTTGGGATGCCGCCGGCTTCCTCGGCATGTCGCCCACGACCCTGCTGAAGCACTACGGCCACCATCGGCCGGACTATCAGAACGACGTCGCCGACAAGTTCGGGTAACGGTTTCTGGGAACATTTCTGGGAAAATGCCCTGCGGCATTCCCCAGAAACCCCTGAAAGGTTGGTAGGCGGCGACGGGTTCGAACCGCCGACCCTCTCGGTGTAAACGAGATGCTCTGACCAGCTGAGCTAGCCGCCCAAGAAACCGAAGTGGAAACCGGAGCCGGGCTTATGCCCGTTGGGCTTCAACCGTTCAAGGCGCTTTTCAAGCCTTCGCCGGGGCGAAAGCGCGCGGTGCGGGAGGCGGGCCGGGCCACGGCCTGACCTGTCTGAGGGTTGCGGGCGACGCCGGCCTTGCGATCGACGGGGGTGAAACTGCCGAAGCCGATCAGCTTGACGTCCCGACCCTGGGTCAGGGCTTCCACCACGCCGTCGGTGAAGGCTTCGAGCGCCGTCTTGGCCTGATCGCGGCTGATGTTCGCGGCCGTCGCCATACGGCCGATAAGTTCGGCTTTCGTCATGTCATCCTCCCAAGCGAACCAGTAAAGGGCGGATCGGCGGTTGCGTCAAAAGCGAAAACGCCGCCGACAGAGGTGTCGGCGGCGTTTCGTCTGCGACCTAGGTCGCGGCTCAGTGGCTGACGGTCGCCGCAGCGCCGTCAAGCGGAGGCACGGGCGCGGGCAGAGGATCCGTCGCCTCATCCCATTCGACCGGCGTCAGGGGACCGGTCAGGGCCCAGTGCAGGGCCTCGTCCGCCGTGGAGATCGGCACGATTTCGAGCGCCGATTTGACGTTGTCCGGCACGTCCGCCAGGTCCTTCTCGTTCTCCTGCGGGATCAGCACCGTCTTGACGCCGGACCGCAGGGCCGCGAGCAGCTTCTCCTTCAGACCGCCGATGGCGGTGACCCGGCCGCGCAGGGTGATCTCGCCGGTCATGGCGATGTCCTTGCGGATCGGGATGCCGGTCAGGACCGAGACCATGGCCACGGTCATGGCGGCGCCGGCGGACGGGCCGTCCTTGGGCGTGGCGCCGTCCGGCACGTGGACGTGGATGTCGGTCTTCTCGAACACCGGCGGCTTGACGCCGAAGGCCAGGGCCCGCGACCGCACATAGGAGGCCGCCGCCGAAATCGACTCCTTCATCACGTCCTTCAGGTTGCCGGTCACGGTCATGCGGCCGCGGCCCGGCATCTTGATGGCCTCGATGGTCAGGATGTCGCCGCCGAACTCGGTCCAGGCCAGACCGGTGACGATGCCGACCTGATCCTCCTCGTCCGTCTCACCATAGCGGAACTTCCGGACGCCAGCGTATTCGGCCAGCTTCTCGGCGTCCACCGTGATCGACGTGACCTTGGTCTTGGCCATCTCGCGCACGGCCTTGCGAGCCAGGCCGCCCAGGGCGCGTTCCAGCGACCGCACCCCGGCCTCGCGGGTGTAGTAACGGATCAGGTCGCGGATCGTGTCTTCCGGCACGATCAGTTCGTCGGCCTTCAGCCCATGGTCCGTCAGCTGCTTGGGCAGGACGTGACGCTTGGCGATCTCGACCTTTTCGTCCTCGGTGTAGCCCGACACCCGGATGATCTCCATCCGGTCCATCAGCGGCTGCGGCATGTTCAGGCTGTTCGCGGTCGTCACGAACATGACCTGGGACAGGTCGTAGTCCACCTCCAGATAGTGGTCGCCGAAGGTCGAGTTCTGGGCCGGGTCCAGCACCTCGAGCAGGGCCGACGACGGGTCGCCGCGCCAGTCGGACCCCAGCTTGTCGATCTCGTCCAGCAGGACGAAGGCGTTGGTGGTCTTGGCCTTCTTCATCGACTGGATGATCTTGCCGGGCATGGAGCCGATATAGGTCCGGCGGTGGCCGCGGATCTCGCTCTCGTCGCGCACGCCGCCCAGCGACATGCGGACATATTCACGCCCGGTCGCCTTGGCGATGGACTTGGCCAGCGAGGTCTTGCCGACGCCGGGAGGGCCGACGAGGCACAGGATCGGCCCCTTCAGGCTGCCGGTGCGGGCCTGGACCGCCAAATATTCGATGATCCGTTCCTTGACCTTCTCCAGGCCGAAGTGGTCCTCCTCAAGGATCTCCTCCGCCTTGACCAGATCGATCGGCTTCTGCTTGGCCTTGCCCCACGGCACGGACAGCAGCCAGTCGAGATAGTTCCGGACCACGGTCGACTCGGCGGACATCGGCGACATGTTGCGCAGCTTCTTGACCTCGGCCTCGGCCTTGGTGCGAGCTTCCTTGGACAGGCGCGTCTTACGGATGCGCTTCTCCAGGTCCATGATCTCGTCGCGCGCATCGTCGGTCTCGCCCAACTCGCGCTGGATCGCCTTCATCTGCTCGTTCAGATAATATTCGCGCTGGGTCTTCTCCATCTGGCGCTTCACGCGCGAGCGGATCTTCTTCTCGACCTGCAGGACCGAGATTTCGCCCTCCATCAGGCCATAGACCTTCTCCAGCCGCTTGGGCACGTCGAAGGTTTCCAGCAGGCCCTGTTTGTCGATGATCTTGACCGACAGGTGGGCGGCCACCGAGTCCGCCAGCTTGGAGGCGTCGGTGATCTGGGGGATGGAGCTGAGGGCCTCGGGCGGGACCTTCTTGTTCAGTTTCACATAGTTTTCGAACTGCTCGACCACGGCGCGCAGCATGGCCTCGGTCTGGGAGGCGTCGCCCGGCTCGTCCTCGATCTCGACGGCCTCGGCCTCGAAATAGTCCTCGCGGTCGGTGAAGCGGGTCAGGCGCGCCCGGCCCTTGCCCTCGACCAGAACCTTGACGGTGCCGTCGGGCAGTTTCAGCAGCTGCAGCACGCTGGCCAGCACGCCGATCGGATAGATGGCGTCGGGCGACGGATCGTCGTCGACGCTGTTCTTCTGGGTCGCCAGAAGGATCTGCTTTTCGCCCTTCATGATCTCGTCGAGGGCCTTCACCGATTTCTCGCGGCCGACGAAGAGCGGCACGACCATATGCGGGAAGACGACGATGTCTCTCAGCGGCAGGACGGGCAGGATCTTTGTTTCAGTCATGATGCGTACTCCTGGGCCATTGATGATCTCCGGCCCGCCGCCACGGTCGCCCGGACAAGAGGTCCGACCAGCGCATGACAGCCCGTCGATTCCGACGGCGTTCGGATGAGTATGTGGTTTGAAAGAGCCGTGGTTCAAGCGTGGCTGGCGAACGGCCCACACCTGCGTGGTTTGGACGCCGCACGCACATGCGGAATTGGCCTTGTCCTCGCCGTTCTCACGGCGAAGTTCGGGGAGGGCGTGGGACGCCGGGTCTGCACCCGGTGTTTTGGATTTTAAGTACCGTTTCGGCGCAGTCGTCGTCCCACGCGGTCGTTTTCCACACGCGCTCCGGCTGGCGGCCCTATTCTTCGAGCCTTGCCGGATCGGCGGGCCGCCTTGCGACGGCTTCGCCGGGGCGGACATGCCGACAAGGATCGACAGCGGCCCGCTTTCCTAGGCGTGCGGCGAGCAGGAGGCGGCATCCATCGCCGCCCCTAAGGACCCCGGCGGTCTCCTCCCCACCGGCTTCATCGCTCGACCACAGCCCCGCCGCCGTCAGGGCGCTGGATCCGACGCCCTCCCCATCGGCGGGGATGAGAGGATGATACGGGCGCCGGCGGGTATGGCGGGGAAGTTGGGGTGAAAATCTTTTAGGGCGTTGAAATCGTTCGATTCAGACCAGCGTCATTGTGACAGTTGGCCTAGGTTGTCGATCATCACTTTCGTCATTCCGGGCGGAGGGCCGCTTGGCCCGCAGACCCGGAACCCAGCGGCGCGCGAGAGCGCGAACCTGTCGCGGATTAGGTCGTCCGGCATTGTGCGGCGGATGGATTTCGCCTTTGGCGCCGCTGGGTTCCGGGTCTCCGCTGCGCTTCGCCCGGAATGACGAAAGAGGGAGGGCGGCGAGGTGAATGTAGCGCTTTACGTCCGCATTACGCCGGCCCGCGCTTTCGACATGGCGGCTTTACGGGGTTTGGGCGTCTTCTGGTCGGCGAAGGAGAGACCATGAGCCGTTCACATCTACTGGTGGAGTCGCTGAAACGATCCGCCGACAAACCGTCCACACTGAAGATGGCCTGGACCGTCATCGGCGCTCTGTTCGGTGCGCCGATTCACCGGGGGCCGTCGCGATGATGCAGGGCCATCTGGAAGGCGGGGCCGCCGAGCCGGTCCCGCCGCGACGATACAGGGTCGTGGCACGCGCGGCCGGATGGGCCGTCGCGGTCAACGGCGTGGCGACCCGTCCCCTGCCTGATCGGGCCGCAGCCGAACGGCTTGCGGCGCGGCTGCAGGCCGAGGCCGATCGGTTGAACCGCGACCAGCACAGGCGGGCGCAATGATCGCCGCCCTCCCCCTTCGCCGCCCGCTGTCGAAACCTTGACGATCCAGCCCGCGAACGGCCGCTGGCTTGTCACCTCGAGCGACGGTTTGTTCGAGGGCGTCTTCACCGACGCCAAGAGCGCCGTTCAGTGCGCCCGGGCCGAGGCGGAAGCCCATCCCGGTCATATGCTGGTGCTGGGCGGCTGATCAGATCTTCCCCCGCTTGCGGGGGAAGTGTCGCGTCGTGGCGCGAAGCGACACGCGTGACGATGGGGGAAGTCTTCTTCCAGCAAGCCAGCCTCCCCTCTCCGACCCTGGTCCGCTGCGCGGACGCCGGGCCGCCTCTCCCGCAAGCGGGAGAGGGTCTGAGCGGAGACAGAAAAAGGGCCGGAGCGTTGTCGCTCCGGCCCTTCATTTCAGTGCGAAGGCGATGCCCGATCAGGCGGCGCCGTCGGCCTTCTTCTTGGAGGCTTCGGAATAGATCAGCAGGGGCTGGGCCTTGCCGTCGATGACCTCGGCGTTGACCACCACTTCCTCGACGCCTTCGAAGGTCGGCAGTTCGAACATGGTTTCCAGCAGGATGCCTTCCAGGATCGAACGCAGGCCCCGCGCGCCGGTCTTGCGGGTGATGGCCTTCTTGGCGACGGCGATCAGGGCGTCGTCGGTGAAGGTCAGTTCGACATTCTCCATCTCGAACAGGCGCTTGTACTGTTTGACAAGGGCGTTCTTGGGCTCGGTCAGGATGGTGACCAGGGCCGTTTCGTCCAGGTCTTCCAGGGTCGCCAGCACGGGCAGACGGCCGATGAACTCGGGGATCAGACCGAAACGCATCAGGTCGTCGGGCTCGACGCCCTTGAGGATGTCGCCGGTGCGACGCTCGTCGATTTCCTTGACCTGGGCGCCGAAGCCGATCGAGGCCCCTGCCCCGCGCGCCGAGATCACCTTCTCCAGCCCGGCGAAGGCGCCGCCGACGATGAAGAGGATGTTGGCGGTGTCGACCTGCAGGAACTCCTGCTGCGGATGCTTGCGGCCGCCTTGCGGAGGCACGGAGGCGACGGTGCCTTCCATGATCTTCAGCAGGGCCTGCTGCACGCCCTCCCCCGAGACGTCGCGGGTGATCGAGGGATTGTCCGACTTGCGGCTGATCTTGTCGATTTCATCGATATAGACGATGCCGCGCTGGGCCCGTTCGACATTGTAGTCGGAGGCCTGGAGCAGCTTCAGGATGATGTTCTCGACGTCTTCGCCCACATAACCGGCTTCGGTCAGGGTGGTGGCGTCGGCCATGGTGAAGGGCACGTCGATGATGCGCGCCAGGGTCTGGGCCAGCAGCGTCTTGCCCGACCCGGTCGGGCCGATCAGCATGATGTTCGACTTGGCCAGCTCGACGTCGTTGTTCTTCGTCGCGTGGTTCAGACGCTTGTAGTGATTGTGAACGGCGACCGAGAGGACCTTCTTGGCGTGCGACTGGCCGATGACGTAGTCATCCAGGACGTCGCGGATCTCCTTCGGCGTGGGGACGCCGTCGGTGGTCTTCTTGAACCCGATCTTGTGCTCTTCACGGATGATGTCCATGCACAGTTCGACGCATTCATCGCAGATGAACACGGTCGGGCCCGCAATCAGTTTGCGGACCTCGTGCTGGCTCTTTCCGCAGAACGAGCAGTACAGGGTGCTTTTGGCGTCAGAGCCGGCTGCTTTGGTCATAGACCCTTATCTCACTCCCGCGGAGCGGACCGAAATGGCCCGAAACGCGCTTCCTCCACGTTGATTCCAGCACTCTGGACGCAAAGGTCTTCAAAAAATGACAATCACCCATCCCACGTTCAACGACAACCCCGAAGGCGGCAGGGGAATGTTGCAAGGCGGGGATGGATCAGTGTCGGTGGGGATCAAGGCGAATGTCTGACATGGGGAGCTTGCAGGATTTGCGCCAGTCCCGGACGAAGTCGGGAGACGCGCCGGACCGGGGCGCGGCGCCCATCGTGGCCTTTGATTTCGACGGCACCCTGACTATTCGCGACAGTTTCACCGAATTCCTGCGCTGGCGGGCCGGTCCGGGCGGCTGGGCCCTGGGCCTGGTCAAGCTGGCGCCCGCCCTGGCCGTCTATGCGCGGGACCGGGATCGGGGTCGGATCAAGGCCGCCTCGGTGAAGGAATTCCTGGCCGGCGAGACGAAGACGGCCCTGGAGGCCGAGGCGACGCAATTCGCAGACACCGTCTGGGATCGCTTCATACGGCCCGACGCGCTGAAGGTCTGGAACGATTGGGGCGAACGCGGCGCCCATCGCGTGATTGTGACCGCCTCGCCCGAGACCACGGTGGCGCCCTTTGCACACAGACTGGGCGCCGAGGCCTTGCTGGGCACCCCGCTGGTGTTCGATTCGGAACAGAGGGTGACGGGCGCATTCGCTGGGCCGAATTGTCGCGGGCTGGAAAAGGTGCGGCGTCTGAAGGCCGCCTATGGCGAGGACATGGTGCTGACCGCCGCCTATGGCGACACCTCGGGCGACCGCGAGATGCTGGCCATGGCGCAGCAGCCCGGATTCAGGGTGTTCCGCCAGAAGCCGTGACGGTCAGGCGCCGTCCGCATCCACATCAAACACGACCGCCTTGCCGCGCGAGGTCGGGTCCCATCCCGCCTCCATGGCCGAGGCGACGGCGTTGCGGACCGCATCGACATTGACGCGCTGCTTCTCGACGTCGGGCCGGCCGTTGGGGCGCAAGGGCGGCGGAAACTGCACGATGGCTTCGCGCTTGAAATCGACGTGGCGCAAAGACACGGCCATGCCCTCCCAGACGTTGCCGCCCTTGGGTTGAGGCTGGCGACGGATTTCCCAAACATAGGTCTCGCCGTCGACCTCGACCGTGCCGCTGGGATCTCGTGTGAACTGCATGACGGTTCCGATAGCACAAAATGAAAAGGGCGCGCCGCGACGGCGCGCCCTTTCGCCATATCATCCGGCGGTTTAGTGGCCGGGCGTCTTGACGCCGTCGGCGTCGGCCTGTTCGCGCTTGTCGTAGACGTGGTCGACGATGCCCCAGGCCTTGGCCTCTTCGGCCGACATGAAGTGGTCGCGGTCCAGGGTCTTTTCGACTTCTTCGTAGGTCCGGCCGGTGTGGTGGACGTAGATCTCGTTCAGACGCTTCTTGGTGTAGCGGATGTCGGCGGCATGCAGCTCAATGTCCGAGGCCTGGCCGCGGAAGCCGCCCGAAGGCTGGTGCACCATGATGCGGGCGTTCGGCAGGGCGATGCGCTGGCCCGCGGCGCCGGCCGTCAGGATCAGCGAACCGGCCGAGGCGGCCATGCCCATGACCACGGTCGAGACCGGGCTCTTGATGTATTGCATGGTGTCGTAGATCGCCAGCGCCGAGGACACCTGTCCGCCGGGGCTGTTGATGTACATGGAGATCTCCTTCTTGGGGTTCTCCGATTCCAGGAACAGCAGCTGGGCGCAGATCAGCGAGGCCATCGTGTCCTCGAAGGGCCCCGTCAGGAAGATGATCCGCTCGCGCAGCAGGCGCGAGAAGATGTCGAAGGAGCGCTCGCCCCGGCTGGACTGCTCCACCACCATGGGGACGAGGTTCATGTTCATCAGTTCGATCGGATCGCGCATTCAAGCCTTCTCGGGATGCCGTGGGCGCGATTCAGGCCGCGCCCTTCGTACCTAGCATATCGCGTCCCCGGGGGGGTGGCGCAAGGCGGCGCGTTCACTGCCTCATTGCGGGGCGTCGCCAGGCGGCGTATCGCCGGCCGCCGCATCCTCGAGACCGGCGCGCTCGCGCCTTTGCTGGATCAGGGAATGAGCCACGGCGGCTTCCTGTCGATCGCCATTCACGCGATCCGAGGGCGCGGCGTACAGGGCGGCGAGGTAGTCCTTGTCCCACTGGCTCAAACCGTCGACTTCGACGGGATTACGGAAGAGATTCATCACGGTCGACTGGCCGCTGAGGTCGGCGTCCGGGTCGATCTGGGCCAGGGAGACCATGGAGACATAATCGGCCAGCGTGCCAAACGGCGCGCCGCCGGTCTTGGTCATGTCAATGATGACGATGGTCCAGGCCATGTCGTAGCGGATGTTGGAACGGAGACGCGAACCGTCGCGAACCGTGACCTGGCGGGGGTCTTCCCCGCGCAAGGTGATCGCGACGTCTCCCGTGTCGGTCGTCACGGGCATGACAACATTCCACCAGCGGACCGCCGCGTCGGAGTTCTGAAAGTCGGACAGGGCGTCGCGGTCTAGGTTGGTGTGGTTGATGGCGGGCCGGAAGCCGAGCCCAACCTCCTTGACCAGCTTCTTGGCCAGGGCCGGGCCGTCGGTAGTGGCCAGGATGATGACGTTGGGCTTGCAGCCCGGTTCGCCGACGTCGGCCCCCGCGTCGAGGGCGTTGGCGGCGATGCGGTCGATGACGAACTGGGCGAAGCGCGGCTGCATATTGCTCATGCTGATGCAGACGGGGCGGTTCCAACGCGCAAGACGGGTTCCGCGCGGCGGCTCGCCCACCTCTTCGATATAGGCGCGAGCCGCTTCCTCGATTCGGCGGCCTTCGACAATGATGGCCTCGAGCTCTGCCGTTGAGGGCTGAGGAGGCTGGGGCGCGGCCTGGGGCGCAGACGTAAGGAGAAGGGCCGCGGCTAGGGCTGCAGACAGGCTCATCAGATTAGGTCTCCGGGCAACCGACAGATGCAAAAAGGGCCCGCGCTGCGAGCCCTTTCGCATACCATTTCTGACGAGAATGGGAAGTTACACGTACGTAAGATACGTGAGGCCGATCAGCCCTCTTCGTCTTCCTTCAGCAGCTCTTCCTTGGTGATCGGCCTGTCGGTCACTTCGGCCAGGCCGACGATCAGGTCGACGACCTTTTCCTCGTAGATCGGGGCGCGCATCTGGGCGGCGGCGTTGGGGTTCTGGCGGTAGAAGTTCAGGACGGCCTGTTCCTGGCCCGGATAGTTGCGCGCTTCCTGCAGCAGGGCGGCGTTCAGCTCCTGGTCGGTGACCTGGACGTTGTTGGCGCGGCCGATCTCGGCCAGGACCAGACCCAGGCGCACGCGGCGCTCGGCGATCTTGCGGTATTCGGCCTTCAGGTCCTCGTCGGACTTGGCGGCGTCCTCTTCCGGCAGGCGGCCGGCGGCCTTGTCGGCCTCGACCTGTTGCCAGATGCCGTCGAACTCGGCCTCGACCATCTTCGGCGGCAGCGGGAAGTCATGGGCCGTGTCCAGCTGGTCCAGCAGGGCGCGCTTCAGCTTGAAGCGGGCGGCGCCGGCGTATTGCTGGTTCAGGTTCTGGCTAAGCAGTTCCTTCAGCTTGTCCAGCGACTCCAGACCGATGCGCTTGGCGAAGTCCTCGTCGACCTTGGCTTCGACCTCGGCCTTGATGGCCTTCACCTTGATGTCGAAGGTGGCCAGTTTGCCGGCCAGATGGGCGGCCTGATAATTCTCAGGGAAGGTGACCTCGATGGTCTTTTCCTCACCGACCTTGGCGCCGGTCAGTTGTTCTTCGAAGCCGGGGATGAAACGGCCCGACCCGATCACCAGGTCCGCGTCCTCGGCGGCGCCGCCGTCGAAGGGCTCGCCGTCCAGCTTGCCCAGGAAGTCGATGGTCAGTTGGTCGCCCTCGGCGGCCTTGACGGTCTTGCCCTTCTTGTCCTCGTAGGACTTGGCCTGGCCGGCCAGTTCGGTCAGGGCCTCGTCCAGATCGGCGTCCGAGGCTTCGTAGGTCGGGCGTTCCAGCTTCAGGGTCTTGGGATCGACCGGGGTGAAGTCCGGCATGATTTCCAGGGCCATTTCATAGGCCAAGTCTTCCTGACCGGCCATGACCTTGTCCATGTCGGAGGTCAGCTTCATCTCGGCCGGGGCGGCCGGACGGATCTTGGCCTCGTCTAGGGCCTTCTGGCTGGTCTCGTTCAGTTCGGCGTTGATGATCTCGCCCATGAACTCGCGGCCGAAGGTCTTCTTGACGTGGGCGACCGGCACCTTGCCCGGACGGAAGCCCTTCAGCTTCACCTGGGGCGCGACTTCCTTGACGCGGGCTTCGAGCTTCTCGTTCAGCTCCGCGACGGGAATGGTGACCGCGAACACGCGGCTGAGGCCTTCGTTCGACTTTTCGACGACTTGCATGGTCGGGATTTCTGACGCTC
>NZ_JBAZPS010000009.1:0-109892 GCF_041648055.1 Brevundimonas sp. | reverse complement strand
GCGGACGCGCCTGGCGGAGAGCGAGGCCGCCTATCGACGGGGCGATCGCAAGGCCGCCACCGACGCGGCGCTGTCCGCCTACCTCGACGGCGTCGAGCCGATCGAGCCGGCCCTCGGCGCCCGGGACAGCGCCCTGCTGCGCCGGGTCGAGACCGCCATGACCGAGCTGCGCGTCTCTATCAGCCGGGGTGCGCCCGCCCAGGAGGTCGCCGGTCGGGTCGCTCGTGCGAACGCCCTGCTGGACACGGCCGAGCGGGCCCTCGCGCCCCAGGAGGCGGACAATCTCGCCAGCTTCCTCGGCGCCTTCACCATCCTGCTGCGCGAAGGCCTAGAGGCCCTGCTCATCGTGGTGGCGATGATCGCCTTCCTCAGGAAGGCCGAACGGCCCGAGGTGCTGCGCTACGTCCACGGCGGCTGGGTCGCCGCGCTGGTCGCCGGCGGGGCTACCTGGGCGGCCGCGACCTTCTTCATCTCCATCAGCGGCGCCAGCCGGGAACTGACCGAAGGGTTCGGTTCGCTTCTGGCCGCCGTCGTGCTCGTCTCGGTGGGCATCTGGATGCACGGTAAGTCGCACGCCGACGCCTGGCAGACCTATATCCGCGACAAGCTCTCCCATGCGCTGTCGAAACGGTCGGCCTGGTTCCTGTTCCTGCTGTCCTTCGTGGTGGTCTACCGGGAGGTGTTCGAGACCATCCTGTTCTATGCGGCGATCTGGAGCCAGGGCGGCCACCTCGGCATGCTGGCCGGCGCCCTCACGGCGGTGGTCATCCTGGCCGTGGTGGCATGGGCCCTGCTGGCCTACAGCAAGCGCCTGCCAATCGGCCGGTTCTTCTCCCTGAGCTCGATTCTCATGGCCATCCTGTCGGTTGTCCTCGTCGGGAAGGGGGTGGCGGCGCTGCAGGAGGCGGGGTGGCTCGACGTCCATCCGCTGGCCTGGATCCCCCGCATCGAAATCCTCGGCCTCTACCCGACGGTCGAAGGCGTCGCCGTTCAGCTGCTGACGATCGTCATCCTCGTGATCGGCTTCTCCCGGCTCCCGCCGCCGAAGAGCGCGCGGCCGGCGGAGAACGGCTAGGGCCGCCAGCCCTTCAGCTAATCTTCCGCCCCGCCGGGGGCCGGATGGGCAGGCGCCGGCTTCCGGTTCCTGAACCGCCCCTCCGACCCCGGAGTTCGCAGCCGGGCGACGGACTTATCGGACGATGGGTTTGCCTCCGACAGGCGACGCCTTGGGCTCTTTCGTTGGAATGTCGTCGCTTGCGGGATCAAGAACCTCCGGCACGTTGCGATGCAGCTCGTCGATCCAGACCTGGCCATGAGCGTCCGAAGGCATGCGCCAGTCGCCGCGCGGCGACAATGAACCGCCTGTTGTGACCTTGGGCCCGTTCGGCAGGGCCGAGCGCTTGAACTGATTGGCGAAAAAGCGCTGCAGGAACACCTCCAGCCAGCTGCGAATAGCCCCGATGGGGTAGGCCCGCTTTTGCTCGTCCGGAAAGCCCGGCGGCCAGTGCCCGGCGGCGGTGTCCCGCCAGGCGTGCAAGGCCAGGAAGGCGATCTTGGAGGGCCGCAGCCCGAACCGGGTGAGATAGTAGATCCAGAAGTCGTGGAGCTCGTAGGGGCCAATCTTGCCTTCGGTGCTCTGCGACTCCCCCTCGGCCGTCTGCGGGATGAGCTCCGGCGAAATGGTTGTCGCCAGAATGTCGAGCAGGACATCGGACACCGCGGGGTCGAACAGGCGGTTCGCCGCCGTCCAACGGACGAGGTGTTGAATGAGGGTCTTCGGGAGCGAGCCGTTCACGTTGTAGTGGCTCATCTGGTCGCCAACGCCGTAGGTGCACCAACCAAGCGCAAGCTCGGACATGTTGCCCGTGCCGAGCACCATGCCGTTCCGCTGGTTGGCGGCCCTGAACAGGAGGTCTGTCCGGAGCCCGGCCTGCACATTCTCGAACGTCGTGTCGTACACCGGTTCGCCCCTGGCGAACGGATGGCGCAAGTCCTGCAGCATCTGCTGGGCGAGCGGCTTGATGTCGATTTCCTCGACGGTCACGCCGAGCCCGTTCATCAAGGCGTAGGCGTTAGACTTGGTCCTCGCGCTCGTGCCGAAGCCGGGCATTGTGAACCCGAGAATGTCCGTGCGCGGACGGCCAAGCAGATCGAAGACCTTGGCCGCGACGATCAAGGCGTGAGCTGAATCCAGCCCTCCGGACACGCCGATGCAGATCTTGGCTGTCCCGGTCGCCTCAAGCCTCTTGGCCAGCCCGCTCACCTGAATGTTGAACGCCTCGTAGCAGTCCTGGTCGAGATGGGAGGGATCATCGGGCACAAAGGGAAAACGGTCGATGCATCGTTGCAGGCCGAGGTTGCGAACTGGCGGAACGAGATGGAAGGTCACCCGGCGAAAGCGCCGGTCGGGCATCCCGTTGGCGATCGCGGCTTCGTTAAACGTGCCGGTCCGCATACGTTCCAGCTGCAGCCGTTCGACGTCTATGTCCGCGACGGCCATCTGGGACTCCAGGCTGAAGCGCTCGGTCTCCGCGAGCTGCGCCCCCAGCTCGTAGATGCAGGCCTGTCCGTCCCAGGCCAGGTCGGTCGTCGATTCTCCATAGCCGGCGGCGGAGTAGATGTAGGCCGCCCAACAGCGGCCAGACTGCAGCTCGCAAAGTCTTCGCCGCGTGTCCGCCTTTCCCACCACGATATTGCTTGCCGACAGGTTCGTCAGAATCAGCGCGCCGGCGAGCGCGGCGAAGTCGCTGGGCGGCGCTGGCGCCCAGACATCCTCGCAAATTTCCACATGAAAGATCAGGCCATCGACGTCGTCGGCCTGGAACAGCAAATCCATTCCGAATGGAGCCGGTTCGCCTCCAATCGTAATTTCGCCGACCACATCCCGCCCGGAGGCGAACCATCGCTTTTCATAGAACTCGCGATAGTTGGGGAGGTGGCCCTTCGGCACCACGCCAAGGACTCGCCCCCGGTGGATAGCCACCGCGCAGTTGTAGAGTCGTCCCTCACGGCGGAGGGGCGCACCAACCAGTATGACCGGGAAGAGATCGCGACTTTCGGTTACGAGATTCACTAGTTGCCGCTCGACCTCGTCGAGCAACGCCCGCTGCAGCAACAGGTCGTCGATGGAATACCCCGACAGGCCGAGCTCTGGGAAAACCATCAGCGCGAGCCCGGCCTCGTTTCCCTCACGGGCGAGCCGTAGTGTCTGCTCCAGGTTGAACGCCGGATCCGCGATCCTGCAGACGGGACGGCACGCAGCCACCCTCACGAAGCCTTGCTGGTAAATCGACAGGAAATCGGCTGCGGTGCGGGGCACGTCCTGCTCCTATTCTGTTTCGGGACTACTTGTTCGGCCGGACGAGCGCCCGGCCCCTTGAATAGCGCGGCAGCGGCTTGGAGGTTCGTCAATGTGAGGACTTCAGGCGGAGCATAGTCTTTCGCCACTTCTGGCGCGTTACGGCCAGCACGAAGCCCGCCAAGCCACAATGCGGCGCAGCGCGGCCATCGGGCCAGGGCCCGTAGCAAGGTAGGCGAATGCGAGACGTCCTTGCGCGTTTCGGGGCAAGGTCAGGCCTGTCGCGCGATGGCGATCCCCGAGAGATTGGAGGCGGCGTCGACGGGTGTCCCGGCCGCCTTGCGCTCGGAATAGCGGTCCACCAGCCGGGCCGGGTGCGGACGGGTGAGGATGGTGAAGCGCACCAGTTCCTCCATCACATCGACGATCCGCTCATAGTCGGCCGAGGGCTCATCCGGCCGGCCTCGTCGAACTCCTGGAAAGCCTTGGCCACGCTCGACGGGTTGGGGATGGAGACCATCCGCATCCAGCGGCCAAGGAGGCGCAGGGTGTTCACCGCGTTGAAGCTCTGAGACCCGCCCGACACCTGCTTGACTGCGAGCGTCCGGCCTTGGGTCGGACGCATGCCGCCGAGGCTCAACGGCAGGTGATCGATCTGCAACTTCATCACGCCGGAGACCTGGCCGTGCCGTTCCGGACTGCACCAGACCATGCCCTCTGACCAGAAGGCATGCTCGCGCAGCTCGCGCACCGCCGTGCGGTCGTCATCGCCGGGCGCGCCCGGCAGGGGCAGGTCGGACGGGTCGAAGATACGGGTCTCGCACGCCATTCGCTGCAGCAGGCAAGCTGCGTCCTCGACGAGCCGTGAGTAGGACCGTTCGCGCAGCGATCCGTACAAGAGCAGGATCCGGGGCGTCTTCGTCGCGGCCGATCGAGCTTCAACCTTTCGCTGCGCCCTGTTCAGATTGACCGACGTCCCAGCCTCGGGATGCAGCGGATGTAGACCAACTCCGCCAAAAGCTCGATCAGGGTCTGGGTGACGATGATGGCCGGGACTAGGGGGATGGCGCCGGGCACGACGAGGGCCAGCGGCAGGACCACGAGCGAGTTGCGGGTTCCGGCGCTGAAGGCGACGGCGCGGCCGGCTTCCGGCGTCAGCCGTGCGAGCCGCGAGCCGGCCCATCCGATGAGTGGGGCCAGCACGGCGAAGGCGACATAGACCGGCACGACACTCAGGGTCCGGTCGAGGGTCTGTCCGAGTTGCGGCATGACCGCGGCGACGACGATGAAGAGCACCAAGGCCGTGGCCGGCACCGGCGCCAGGCCGAGACCAGACGAGACTCGCTCGCCCATTTTGCTGCGGGCCGCCCAGGGCTGGACCAGCGCCGCCAGAACGAACGGGATGGCGATCAGCCAGACGAAGGCGTGGATGAACGGACCTGGCTGCACATAGGCCGCCGCCTCGGCGCCGAGGAACAGACGCAGATAGATAGGCAAGAGCGCCATCTGGGCGATCAGCAGCACCGGTGTCGAGGCCAGGAGCAACCGGGCGTCCGCACGACCCAGATGAGCGAAGGTCACGACATAGTCGATGCAGGGACAAAGCAGCACCATCAGCACGCCGAGACGGATCAGGGGATCGGCCGGCAGGAACTGCACCAGGCCCAGGACCAGCAGAGGCACGGCGATGAAGTTCACGGCCAGCAAGGCGCCCACGAACCGCAATTCCTGAAGCGCCCGGCCGAGCGCCGCGACCGGCACCTGCAGGAAGGTGACGAACAGCATCAGAGCCAGCGCCGGATTGATCGCTGATTCCAGCACCGCCGTGCCCGGGATCAGCAACCCGATAGCCGCCGCGACGATCACGGCGGCGAAATAGATCCAGACCTGTCGGGCTTCGAGGCCCTCGCGAAGTTCAGACGTGTTCATCCCGGATCCTGACCTCGCACCGCCCCTCCTTACGGCCGCCGACGGACCAACCTGTCAAGCCTCGTCCTGCGGCCGCGCGGCTCAGAGCGCTAGCCCGATCTCACGGGCACCCGAGCGGCTTCCGCGCACGCCCGTAGGATCGAGCGCGCACCGCACTCAAGGTTTTGGCTTCGGTCCACACTCTCACTAAGATGGCTGTCGGCGGGCCTCGACCGGATAGCCTTTGATCTTGAGCCAGGGGACGCTCTGCGTCGGCGGCGATCACGGGTGAAGACGTCGAGCTTCACACAGAAGTTCCCGGCCCGCCCCCTCCCCTCCTCACCAACGGGCGACGCTGAGGCGACGCCAACGATCCTTCTCAGCCAGAGGCACCTCGGCCAGATCGGCGTGATCGCGCCACCGAGTGATCACACCCTTCTCAACCTCGAAAACGTTGATGGCGCGGACGTTCATGACGAGGCCACGGTTCGCGGCCAGCAGATAGAGGCTTTCGGCTATGACCAGCTCGCCCTGGGTGACGGACTTGAGGATGTGAAGTTCGAACAGCGAATAGCTTTGGAAGAGCCGACGCCAGAAGCCGAGAAGCGCGGTGCGTCCGACGAGTTCGCCCGCGATGTCGAACTGGGCCGCGACCTGCTCCGACAGATAGGATTCGAGGCGACGCACATCGCGTGATGCGATCTCCCCAGCGAAAGCTTGGACGACGTCTCCGGGCATAAGCGACATGATCACCGTTCAGGCGCGCAATCATGATCCGATTCTCAGCGGAAAACTCGCGTATCGCGTGTGACCAACGATGTCACTCCGGTTCGATAACCCCGGCCCCCACCGCGACCGCGACGGCCTCTATCCGGGTGCGCACGCGCAGCTTCGAGCACACCTTCTCAAGGTAGCTGTCGACCGTGCGCGGCGACAATCCGAGGATGGCGCCGATATCTCCCGAACTCTTGCCGCGACTGACCCACAACAGGCACTCCAGCTCTCGCGGGCTCAAGGCGAAAACTCGAGAGCCGACATTCGGTTGGAGGTTCGGAGCCATGATTTCACTCGCGATTGACCGGTGAAGGCTGAACGGACCAGCAGCCACGAGCAACACAGAGGAGTTGCGCATTCTCCGCAAGAAAGTTGCGGAGAATCGACGTCGGACCCGCTGCCCCTCAGGATCGAAGCCAGCGCCAGAGACTGATTGCTCCTGCTTTGGCGACCTCTTACACAGTCCGGCGTCGGGCGCCGTCAGATACGGGCGCAACTTGAGCCGGGGTCCGTCAGTGGCGGAGGCGGCGGTCTGCACCGGCGTAGCGGTGCAGTTCCTGCGCACGCCCAAGGTTCGGACGACGCTGGATCGCCTGCCGCGCCAGCTGGTCGAACGGCTCGTGGAGGCTGGCCTACCCGCGCTAGACGATCCGATGCCGAGCGAAGACGACATCCGCAAGATCACGCTCGACCTGATCGCCAATCGGGACGAGATCGTCGAGGGTCTGCTCACGAAAATCCCGATCCTCTACGAGCCTGCCGGCGGAGCGCGGTTCTGGACCTCGGATCATCCGATCGTGCGCGAGGGTTCGACGCCCGACGACCGGCGTGGCGTCAAGGACCTCGGTGTAGCCTTTTATGCGCCGATCTCCAGCGACCTGCTCCTCGGCCTCGTCTGTCCGAGCATCCTTGCCAAACTGACGGACGCTCCGATCGAACGTCTCGAGCTGTCGGCGAATCGCAAGGCCCGGCTCCTGGCCTTGCGGGACGGATTACTCTCGGGACGGCCGGTCCCGATCACCGATGACCAGGTTATGGACTTCAACCTGAAACAGGTCGGTGGCAGCGAGCGCTTCGTCTACGCCCATGAGGATGCTTTCGAGCCGGCGCGAACATGGCTGAAAGCGCACCCCGAGCAACGCGCCGGCGCCGCCCTGTTCTCGGTCGGTCGGATGGGCTCGGGTCCGCCGCGCCCCGAACAATTCAAGGAGGGGCAATGGCTGGTGCTGTATGGCCGGGACAACTGGGTGCAGCTGCCCATTGGGGGCTACGATCCGCAACGCTCCCTTCGACAGGCTTGGACCGATCAGCCGGCGCTGCTCCGCTCCGCGATGCGCCACGCGCCTTTCGCCGAGGCGCAGATCTACTATCCGGAAGGGTCCGAAATGATCCGAGACATTAATGTCGTCATTCTCGAACGGGGGCCTAGGACACGGTTCAAACTCGTTCCGTCCGACCCCGGCATGGCTCAACTCGACGCCATGCTGCGCCGAGGCGGATAGCCCAAGGACGCGACCGGCGACTCGACCGGGCGCCACGGCGATCGCAGGGAAGCGCGGTTTGTGTGCCGAACGCTCATATGGTGCGCGAGCGTTATGAGTTTCCGGCAAGCGGCGATGATGACGCCTTTCCGCAACCCGTCCTCACGTCGGCCGCTGGCGATGGACCTAGCGATAGCCAGACACCGCTCTTTCTCGCTCTGTTGCTGACCCACCTGGACCTAGCCGCCGCCGCGAAACGCCAAACCTCCGCCTTGTTCAGCCCTGTTGTGCAGCAGCTTGAGAATGTTCCGCTCGGGAGTGATCTATGACGACTGGCGGCCGTCGATGGTCAACAGCGACCTCTCCGTGGTCCTGCGGCCGCAGGGCTGCTCCCAGTATGTCAAAAACGTCCACGCGTTCCGCGCGGGAGAGATCGACGAACCCGCGATCGAGCATGGTCTTGGTCCGGAGGAGGCCGAGCCCGCGCAGGTCAAACCTTAGCGGCCGGTCCGGCGGCGCAGCCGCTTCACCTTGGCCCGCGCGAGGGCGGAGCCCTTAGCGCTTCAGGGGCATCGTCGTATTTCGATGGAGCGTGGGAAGACTGCGACCCGACATTCGGCGCGCTTGCCGACCTTCCGACGTTGAGCCATTCGGACTTTATGACCGACGTCGCCCAGCCCGAACCTGCTCCTCACCCCGACCCCTTCTTCGAGAAGATCCCCGATGGACTCTGGAACGCCTGTATCGGCGTGCAGGGCAGCGAGGAGGCCTATGTCGACGGCTACATTGAGGCTGCGCGCGAACTCGTTGTGGCCGTCATCGACAAGAAGATGTTCGGCAGTCGAGACTCTCTCGCCATGCCGATCCTGTACAACTGCCGACATGCGATCGAACTGTCCCTGAAGTTCGCGATAAACCGGCTGCATGACGCCGGAATGGTCGCCGAGCGTCACAAGCCGGACCACGATATCCGCTCCCAGTGGAAGCATCTTAGGGACGCCAAGGTCGGAGACGCACGGATCGTGGATCTTGTGGCTCAGCTCGAGCCCTATGTGGCGAGCCTGTCGGCCGTGGACGACGACGGACAGGAACTGCGTTACGCCAGCAACCGTGCCGGCGTAAAAAGCCTGGGCGGCTTTGCGGTCGTCAATCTCCCGCATATCAGGACCAGTATCGAGACGTTGGAAGCGATATTGGGTCAGATGAAGATCCGCGTGCTGGAGCTCGAGCAGGAGCGCCTGACCGGCGCACACACCGGCGAGTGTTCACGAGAGGATCTCAAGCGGGTCGCGGCGATGGTGGGGCCCCATTCCGGGTGGGGCGACGCCGAATTTTCCGACCGCAAGGCAAAGGTCATGGAGAGCTTTGGTCTCGGGAGTCGGAAGTTCAGCCAAGCGTTGACGACCATTCGAAACTCGCGTCCGCTGGCGACGCTCGTCGGGATTGAGACCTCCCTGAAGCACCTCAGTGACGACAAGGCGGTCGCAGCGCTTTCGGCTTGGGCAGAGGCTCACCCTGTCAAGGACCGAACAGCGGATCTCGGATCGTCATTCTTCCCTCGGGACCCGGAGGCTATCGCCACGCATCAGCAAAGGCGTCAGAGCCTGAATGCCGCGATGACCGCTCTTCTGACATCGGAGGAACTCGCCGATCTTGAGACGGTGTATTACCTGGGGCGCAACCGCGAAGACGGCGAACACTACGACGCCAATCTCGAGCAAACCCAGCGCACGTACGGCGTCTCTGGGAGACCCATGGGGCGTCTGGACGACGTTTTCAGCAAGACCAACCTTCTGGACGCCTTCGTCGACGGCGCAGCGGCGGCAGGCCGGCCCAGTCTCGCTCAGAAGGTCCGTGCGATCAGGCCGGGCAGGTAGCCCCCCGTCAGGTTCCGATTGCCGCCGTCACATCGACGATTTGGCGGCTCAACCTCGACCGACGGCGTGCGGTGCGGCCTAGTCTACGGCGGTCGGCGATAAAGTATCCGGGCGGGTTCGTCCCGCAAACGTCACATCGCATCCTGTCGGGTTTCGCCTTCGTTGCGTTTCGGTTTGATTCTATCGGACTGGACAGCCGATGGAGATCGAAAGATGGCCCGCTCAGATTCCCTGCCGCGAACGATCAAGAAGCCGGAACTGCGCCAGATGGTGCCGCTTGCAGACAGCACCATCTGGGAGATGGAGCAGCGCGGAGAGTTTCCCAAACGCTTCCGGCTGACTCCGCGATGCGTGGTCTGGGATCTGTCGGAGGTCCAGACCTGGCTGGAGAAGCGCCGCCGCGCCCCCGTCACGCCGGCCAAGGCTCCGGATGTGCGACTGCGCCGATCACGCCCCGTCCACGACGGGGCGGGCGCCTCCCGACCGCACCTCTAAGCTGCGCTTCGCTTCAGAAAGCGGCGAGCGGGTCATGAGATGCTTCATTCGGGGATGGCGGAGCCACGGACGACGGGACAGGGCTTCCAGGGCCGATAATTGATTTCTTCACTCCCTGGAGCTATATGTCGTCCCGAGGCCAGATCGGTTGAAACAGCCTCACCCGCCTCTTCGGAGGTCCACGCGTGAGCGAGATAGGGATTTCGATCCCGGAAGCGGCTACCGAGTGACTTCTGATAAGGGCGCCTCCGGGCGCCCTTATCTTTTCCGGTGAAACTTCAGCTTCTCGCCCTTTAGCGTCTTGTCGATCAGGACGGCGAAGCGAACCTTGCTCATGTGGGCGATGGCGAGCGCCTGGGCCGGCTCAGGGCTGTAGGCGCTTTCCACGAAGAGCTTGAGATCGACGCCGGCATCGGCGCCGCGCTTGACACGGAAGAAGACCCTGTAGTCCCCTGCTCCGCCGTCGTTGCGCACGCCGATACGCAGGAAGTTCGCCTCCGGGGTCTGATAGACATGCGCGGTCGGCAGACCTTTCAGGATGTGCGGCAGCGCCTGCGACAGCCCGTAGCGGATGGGACAGAAGACGCGCCGCCTCGGGCCGTCCCAGACCGTCACAGCATTGTCGTCGTGCTCAGCGGCGTCGAAGGTTTCGCTGAAGCAGTGGTTGCTGAACCGGACATCGATCTTCACTCCGTTCGGACGCGACTGGGTGGCCATCTCCAGCACGAAGGGCTCGAGATGGTCGAACACGAGCGTCTGCCCCGCGACCTCCAGCGGCGGAAAGTACGGCCCGGCCATAGCCTACAATCCAAGCAGGTGCGGCGACCGCTTCCGCAGTCCCGGCCGCTCGGCCGCGCGCTCGGTGACGGCAGCCTTATCCCGCGCGTCGATCATGTCCTTGTCCCTGCTTTTTCTGTTGGCATCCCCCGATGCATCTCAAAATTTCGGATCAAAACGCGGTGCGCTGACCTCTGACACGGTCAGAACTGGGGTGTAGGCATGGCCCGCTTCCCAAGCGTCTACGGCGTTAGACCATTCCTGAGCCATGTGCCGACGCTGGGTCTCGAACTCCGCCTTGTTGTAGACGCCGCGCGAGGATCGCTCTTCGTGAGCCAGCCCTTTCTCGATCCAGTCCGAGTTGAAGCCCATCTCGTGCAGCAGGGTCGAGGCCGTCCGCCGCAGGTCGTGGACGGTGAAGGGTTCGAGCGGGAGATCACCCTTTCCGGCCTTCTCAGCGATCGCACTGGTGACGCGGTTGAAGGTCGCCCGCGACATCGGCGCATCGGCATCGTAGCGCGACGGCAGGATGTATTTCGAGTTGCCGGCGCAGGTCTTCAGGGCGACCAGGATGTCAAGCATCTGGGTGGAGAGATAGACGTTGTGAGGACGCGAGCGTTTCATGCGTGCGGCGGGGATCGACCAGACCGCATTCCCGAAATCCACCTCGGTCCATACCCCGTCCTGAAGTTCGCTCTTTCGAACCATGCTGAGCAGGATGAACTTCAAGCCGAGCCTGATGGTCGGCAGTGTCGCCACCTCACCCAAGAGCATAAGCATGATCCGGATTTCGGCGGGGGTGAGCGATCGGTCGCGCGGTCGGAAGGTCGCTATGGACGCCGGGCCCACGTCATCCGCAGGGTTGTCGATCTTCTCGCCGTGGAGGATCGCCCAGCCGTAGATCTGCTTGACGATATCCCGGACGTGGATCGCTGTCGCGGGCGCCCCGCGGTCCACGATCGCCTTGCAGTGCGCCCGCAGGTCGTCGGGGGTGATCTCGCTCAGCAGGCGGTTCTTCCACTTCGGAAGGATGTCGCGATTGAAAATCGCCCGGCGCATGTCGCGGGTGCTGTCCGCCATCGGCGCGCGGTCCATCCAACCCTGGGCGACCTGTGCGAAATCGCGAGCCTCCTTGAGGCGACGTTTGGCGCGCTGCTTTTCAACGGCGGGGGATACCCCGTCGGCGATCGCCTTCTTCACCTCGATCAGCCGCTCGCGGGCCTGCGCCAGCGTCAGCCCGGCCCGGCCATAACGGCCAAGCGTCACAGTCTCCCGACGGCCGTTGAACCGATAGTCGTAGCGGAATGAGACTGCGCCGCCCGTCGAGACGTAGACATACATGCCGTCCCTGTCGGTACTCTTGTAAGCTCTTGCTTTTGGACGCAAATTCTTCAGTGCGGTGTCGGTTAGCACGGTATAATCGCCTTCGGCTGTCGGCCCTCGAAATCGACCGCGCCATCAAGAACTTTCTCTCAAATCTTCAATGACTTGCCGAGAAATAATACCGTCAGGGCGTGGCCGGCTGTCAGGACGGTATGAGCCCGAGTCCGCCAGATCAATGCAGCGGCATACCGTCGGCCAGTCCGACAAAACGAAGAAAGACCCTCCGAATGGCTTCAAAGGGTCTCGACAGAATTCAAAATGTTGTCAGCCGCTTAGTGGACGTTTCGGAAGCGATGCCGAATGCTGCCGAAAGGTCCGAACTATTCCCACTCGATGGTGCCGGGCGGCTTTGAGGTCACGTCGTAGACGACGCGGTTCACGCCCCTGACTTCATTGACGATTCTCGTCGCGCACTTGCCCAGAACGTCCCAGGGAAACTCGAAGAAGTCCGCCGTCATGCCGTCGGTCGACGTCACGGCCCGGAGCGCCAGCACCTTTTCATAGGTCCGCGCGTCACCCATCACGCCCACCGTCTTGACCGGCAGCAGGACGGCAAAGGCCTGCCAGATCTTGTCGTAAAGGCCGGCCTTGCGGATTTCGTCCAGATAGATGGCGTCGGCCTGTTGCAGGGTCTCGACCGCGTCCGGCGTGATCTCGCCGGGGATGCGGATGGCCAGCCCCGGCCCCGGGAACGGATGACGCCCCACGAACGCGTCGCTCAGGCCTAGTTCGCGGCCCAAGGCACGGACCTCGTCCTTGAACAGTTCACGCAGCGGCTCGACCAGTTTCAGCTTCATATAGTCGGGCAGGCCACCGACATTGTGGTGGCTCTTGATGACATGGGCCTTGCCGGACGAGGAGGAAACGCTCTCGATCACGTCGGGATACAGCGTCCCCTGAGCCAGGAATTCGGCACCCTCGATCTTGCCGGCCTCGCGGTCGAAGATCTCGATGAAGACGCGGCCGATGATCTTGCGCTTGGTCTCCGGGTCCGACTGGCCGGCCAGCGCGCCGAGAAATTCCTTCGAGGCATCAACGTGTATGAGCGGGATGTTGTAGTGCTCGCGGAAGAGCGTCGTGACCTGCGTTGCCTCGTCCTTGCGCAGCAGGCCGGTGTCCACGAAGACGCAGGTCAGCTGGTCGCCGATCGCCTCATGGATCAGCACGGCCGCAACCGACGAATCGACGCCGCCCGACAGGCCGCAGATCACCTTGGCGTCACCGACCTGTTCGCGGATCTGGGCGATCTTCTCGTCGCGATAGGCGGCCATGGTCCAGTCGCCCTTCAGCCCGGCGATGCCGTGGGTGAAGTTCTTCAGCATCTGGTGACCGCGCGGGGTGTGCATCACCTCCGGATGGAACTGGACCCCATAGAAGCGGCGCGCCTCGTCGGCGATCACGGCATAGGGCGAACCTTCGGAGGTGGCGACCACGTCGAAACCCTCGGGGATAGCCACGATCTTGTCCCCGTGACTCATCCAGACTGTCTCGTCCTCGCCGACAGGAGCCAAGTCGGCCAACAGGGGCGATGATTTCTGGACGGTGATCTCGGCGCGACCGAACTCGCGTGTGTGGCCGCCCTCGACCTTACCGCCCAGTTGCTCGCACATGGTCATCTCGCCGTAGCAGATGCCCAGCACCGGGACACCGGCCTCGAAGACGCCTTGCGGCGCGCGCGGGCTGCCCTCTTCGTGCACACTTTCGGGACCGCCGGACAGGATGATGGCGGCGGGCTTCATGGCAGCCAGCGCCGCCTCGGCCTTCTGGAAAGGATGGATTTCGCAGTAGACGCTGGCTTCGCGCAGGCGCCGCGCGATCAGCTGCGTCACCTGGCTGCCGAAATCGACGATCAGGACTTTCTGGTGGTCGGTCATCAGGTCCTCTCGTAGAGCGCGATGAAGAAGCCGTCGGTGCCGGTGGAGGCGGGCGACAGGCGCAGGGTGTGGCCGTTCGCGGCCGTTGCCAGCGTGGCCCGGGCGGCGTCGGTCAGGGTGGGTGTGGCGACCAGATCGGCGACGGCCACCGGACGGAAGCTTTGGTGCGCTGCCTCGAAGGCCTCCGCCGTCGCTTCATTCTCGGCCCGCAGGACCGAACAGGTGACATAGGCCAGACGCCCACCGCGCTTCACCAGCTGTGCCGTCTGGGTCAGGATACGCAGTTGCAGGGCATGAAGTCGCTCGACCTCATCTGCCTTCAGCCGCCAGGCCTCCTCGGGGTGACGACGCCAGGCTCCGGAGCCGGTGCAGGGCGCATCAACGAAGACCAGATCGGCCTTGCCGTTGAACTCCTCCACCCCGCCGCCATTCTGACCGATCAGGCGCAGGTCGGCGGCGACCCCGGCACGGGCCAGGCGCGGCTGGATGTTGTCAAGCCGCTTCTGCACGACGTCGCAGGCGATCAGCCGGACGCCGGACGCTGGCTTGGGCGCGGACACCGCTTCAGCATCGCCCGTCGGAGACCAGCCCGAAGGCTTGGGCGCGGGGGTCGGGCCAGATGATGCGACGGGCAATGCCAGCATGGCCAGGGCCAGGGTCTTGCCGCCACCGCCTGCGCAGTAGTCGACCACGACGCTGTCCGGAGTCAGGGACAGACCGGCACCGGCCAGCCAGGTCACCAATTGGCTCCCCTCGTCCTGAATCTCGACACGACCGCCGTTGAAGGCCTCAAGCGCCTGGACGTTCGGGGCCGGTTCGGATGGCAGGCGCAGGCCCACGGCCGACCAGGGCGTGGCCTCTGGCTTCAGACCGGCCGCCGTCAGTTCGGCTTTCGCCGCCTGCACCGTCGTCCGCGCCGTATTGACCCGCAGATCGACCGGGGCCCGCGCCATCAGGCCTTGCGCCTGCGTCGTCCAGTCGTCGCCGAAGGTCGCCTTCAGGTCCTCGATCACGAAGGCGGGCAGACCCGCGATGGCAGCATCGACGTCATCACCCTCCCCGGCCTCGATCCGCGCGCGTTCCTGTTTGGACAGCGGACGCGGGCCGTAGCCATCGCCGGAGTGCAGTGTCTCGATTTCTTCCAGCGACAGCTGATCGAGAAAAGCCAGCGAGCCGATCACCAGGGCGCGCCCATCCTCGCGTCCGCCCATGGCGCGGACCAGACGACCGCGCGAGCGCAGCACCAGATAGACCCGCTCGGCGATGGCGCGGCGGTCCTTGGACCCGGCATAGCGGTTGGCCGTGCCCCAGGCCTTGATGACGACATCGGCGGGCGCGCGCCCTTGTGTGATGCTGTCCAGAATGGAGGCGGCGGCGACGAGGCGGGCAGCTGGGGTCAAGACGATCCGATCAAGGTCAACAGAGGAGCCGCGATCACCATCAACAGCCCGACCAGCGAGACCATGAAGACAACCGTGCGAACATAGGGCACGCCGAAAGCATACAGAGGCACATAGACGACGCGGGCCCAGAAATAGAGGGCCGCGCCCCACAAGGTCAGACCGTCCTGAACCCCGATGACGTGCGCGACCAGGACCGCGCCGATAAACAGCGGCAGGGTCTCGTAGAGATTGGCCTGGGCCCGCTCCAGACGCCCTGTGACCGGCGAGACCGCTGGCATGTCGCCGTCGCGGGCCCCGGCATTCCACTTGGCACCATACTGGGCCGTGCGACCGGCGGCAGGCAGGAAGATCTGCACCACCGCCAGGATCAGGGTCGCCGACAGATAGATCAGTTCGGTCGTCATGAACCTGTCCCTCAGCCCTGCCGGTAGTTCGGCGCTTCGCGGGTGATCATCACATCGTGGACATGGCTTTCACGCAGACCCGCGCCGGTGATCCGCACGAAGCGGGCGCGTTCCTGAAGCTCGGGAATCGTCCCGGCACCGACGTAGCCCATGGCGGCGCGCAGGCCGCCGACCATCTGATGCAGCACGGGTGCGATCGGGCCCTTGTAGGGGGTCTGACCCTCAATGCCTTCGGGCACCAGCTTCTGGCTGTCTTCGACTTCCTTCTGGAAATAGCGGTCGGCCGAGCCGGCACCCATGGCCCCGACTGAGCCCATGCCGCGGTACGACTTGTAGGATCGGCCCTGGTACAGAAAGACCTCGCCGGGGCTCTCGTCCGTGCCGGCGAACATCGAGCCCATCATGGCCACGCTGGCGCCCGCCGCGATGGCCTTGGCCAGATCGCCCGAATATTTGATGCCGCCGTCGGCGATGACAGGAGCACCGGATGCCTTGGCGGCCCGCACCGCTTCCATGATGGCCGTCAGCTGCGGTACGCCGACGCCCGCGACGATGCGGGTGGTGCAGATGCTGCCCGGACCGATCCCGACCTTCACGGCGTCCGCGCCCGCGTCGATCAGGGCGCGGGCGGCGTCATAGGTGGCGACGTTACCGGCGATGATCTGGATGCGGTTGGATTCGCGCTTGATCCGCTCCACCACGCGGCTGACCTGGATCGAATGGCCGTGGGCGGTGTCGATGACGACGACGTCCACGCCCGCCTCGGCCAGGGCCATGGCCCGCTCATAGCCTGCATCGCCGACAGTCGAGGCGGCCCCGACCAGCAGCCGGCCCTGATCGTCCTTGGCCGCATGGGGATGAGCCTGGGCCTTCTCGATGTCCTTCATCGTGATCAGGCCGGTGGCACGATAGTCCTCGTCCACCACGATGACCCGCTCAATCTTGCGATCCCGCAGCAGGGCCCGCGCCTCATCGCGTCCGGCTCCCTCGCGCACGGTGACCAGATCGCCGGTGGTCATCAGCTCGATGGCCTTGCGGTTCGGATCGGTGTCGAACCGCATGTCACGGTTGGTCAGGATGCCGACAAGACGTCCTGTCCGGGGGTCGACCACCGGGAAACCCGAAATCTTCTTCTTGGCCACGATGGCGCGGATTTCGCCCAGCGTTGTCTGGGGCGTGATGGTCACGGGATTGATGACCATGCCGCTTTCATAGCGCTTCACCTCCCGCACCTGATCGGCCTGTTCCTCGACCGTCATGTTGCGGTGAAGAATGCCCAGACCGCCGGCCTGGGCCATGGCGATGGCCAGCCGGCTTTCGGTGACCGTGTCCATCGCCGACGAAGTCAGCGGGATGTTCAGACTGATGTCGCGGGTCAGCTTCGTCGAGACGTCCGCATCTGCGGGCATGATCTCTGACGGGCCGGGTTCCAGCAAAACATCGTCGAAGGTAAGCCCTTCGCGTATCTCCATGAGGAGTCTCCGTTTTGCGGGCCGCGTATAACGCCCGACAGGCAGGAACCGCAAGGCCTGCCGCGACCTATAGTGACGATAACGACAATTGGCTTGCGCCGCGTGGCCCCGCCCCCACATTCTGAGCACCTATGGTCCGCGCCATCCTCACCACCGCCCGTCGCCTTGCGCTGAAGATCGCCAGCTATGGCGTGATGCATCTGGTCGTCGCGATTCTGGTGGCGTTCGCGATCACGCGCGACTGGCGACTGGCCCTGGCGGTCGGGGTCATCGAGCCCTTCTTCCAGACTATCGCCTATTCCATCCACGACCGCGTCTGGCACCGGGTCGAGCGGCGCGGCATGCTGACCGGGGTCGAGGAGGCGTCCGAGGCCTTCACCGCCCGCCTGGGCATGATGACGCCGGAGGAACAGACCCGCGCGCATGGCCATGGCCACGGCTTCGGCTCCCATGCGGGCCACAGCCACGCCCTGCCCCGCTCGTTCAAGCAGATCGCGGCCAAGACGGTGACCTACGGCGTCATGCACTTTGCCGTCGCCGTCGCCGTCGCCTTCGCCCTGACCCGCAACTGGCAACTGGCCCTGGCCATCGGCACGATCGAGCCTCTGGTTCAGACTCTATTTTTCACCGTCCACGACCGGGTGTGGACGCGGATCGAGGCCAGGAAGGCCCGACGCGCGGCGGAACTGGCCGAGGTCTGAGACCTACTTCCGGTTCATCGCCACCAGGAACACTTCGGCACTGTCCTTCCGGCTCGACGACGGCTTGACGTATTTCACCGTCTCGAACTCGGCCCTCAGCCGCGCCAGAACGCCCCCCGCATCCCCGCCCTGGAAGTTCTTCGACACGAAATGCCCGCCCGGCTTCAGCGTGCGGATGGCAAAGTCGGCGGCGATCTCGATCAGGGCGATGATCTTCAGGTGGTCGGTCTGGCGGTGGCCGACGGTGTTGTGGGCCATGTCGGACAGGACCACATCGGGTCGCCCGCCCAGCAGATCGATCATCTGCTGATCCACCCCCGGATGGGTGAAATCAGCCTGGACCAGCTCGGCCCCGGGTATGGGCTCGATCATCAGCAGATCGACCCCGACCACCGACTTGGCCCCCTTCTTCAGCGCCACCTGCACCCAGCCGCCCGGCGCGGCCCCCAGGTCGATGACCCGGCTGCCCGTCTTGATCAGGTGAAACCGCTCGTCGATCTCCAGCAGTTTGAAGGCCGCACGGCTGCGCCAGCCCTCGGCCCGGGCGCGCTCGGACCATTTGTCGGACAGCTGGCGCTTGATCCATTGCTGGCTGGACATCGACTTGGTGTCCGCCGTCTTCATCTTGGTGCCCATGCCCCGGCCAGAGGCCGTGCCGCCCGACGGAGGGCGGACCATGCGGCGGCGCTCTGGCGCAGGAGGGGTCTTTTCGTCGTCACTCATCCTTCCCACATAGCCGGGACGGCCTTCACGGGCTATGACCCCCGCCAGATTCAACACATGGAGCGCGCCGATGGCCGACGAAACCCTGACTTTCAAACTCGACACCGGTGACGGCGAAGACCGCAACGTGGTGATCAAGCTGCGCCCCGACCTGGCCCCCGGCCACGTTGCGCGCATCACCGAACTGGCGCGTGAAGGCTTCTATGACGGCGTGGTCTTCCACCGCGTCATCGCCGGCTTCATGGCCCAGGGCGGCGATCCGACCGGCACGGGCACCTCTGGCTCCAAGAAGCCGAACCTGAAGCAGGAGTTCTCGAAACAGCGCCACGCTCGCGGCGTCTGCTCCATGGCCCGCACCAGCGATCCGAACAGCGCCAACAGCCAGTTCTTCATCTGCCTGGACGACGCCTCCTTCCTGGACGGTCAGTACACCGTCTGGGGCGAAGTGATCGAAGGCATGGACCACGTCGATGCCCTGCCCAAGGGCGAACCGCCCCGCAATCCAGGCAAGATCGTCACCGCCACGGTGGCCTGAAGACTATGATCTCCGGTGCGGTTCGCAACGAACTGATCGCGCGCTACGGCGAGCCGCACCGGCGCTATCATACGATGACCCATATCGAAGACTGTCTGGCTCAGGTTGCGGCGTCGACGGATTTTTCAGACGAACAACGCCGCCTCATGGAGGTCGCCATCTGGTTCCACGACGCGGTCTATGACGCGACACGCCATGACAACGAGGCCGAGAGCGCAAGGCTAGCTGTTGAGCGGCTGAGGGCTGAAGGCGCGAACCAGACTTTCATTGATGAAGTCAGCCGCCTGATTATGCTGACAGCCGGGCATTCCGTTGAGCCTGACGATGCCATCGGAGCCCGACTTGTCTCGATCGACCTGTCGATCCTCGGTGCTGAACCCGAGCGATATGACACCTACGCCGCGGCTATCCGACACGAGTACGGGCACGTGCCTGAGCCTTTATACCGAGCCGGACGCGCGGCGATCCTCAGTCGATTTCTGGAAAGTGAGCCGCTGTTCGCCGACCCGATCTTGGCCAGGCGATACGAGACACGGGCACGCGCCAATCTGGCACGCGAAATCACCAGTCTGACCGCCTGACTATTCGATCTCGACGACCTCAACCCTCGGCCCGTTAAGCACCAGGGCGATCTCGCCGCGCTTCAGCTTCAGCGCATCCTCGCCGAACAGCTGGCGACGCCAGCCCTTCAGAGCGTCCACGTCCGCTTGGTCGTCCAGGGCGATCTTTTCCAGATCCGCGACATTGGCCAGCAGCTTGGTCGCCACGCCGGCATTGTCGCTCTTGGCCTTCAGCAGCACCTTCAGCAGCTCGACCACCGAGGGCGGTGCGGGCTGGTTGTGGCCGGGACGCTCCAGCTTGGGCGCATGCGCCTCCGGATCGGCCAGCACCCGCTTGAGCTCGGCGCACAGCTCCAGACCCAGGCGCGACGCCCCGAACCCCTTGGGCACGGAACGCAGGCGGTTGAAGGCCTCCGGATCGGTCGGGCCCTGCGCCGCGATCTCGTCGATGGCTTCGTCCTTCAGGATACGGCCGCGCGGCTGGTCACGCTCCTGCGCGGCCCGCTCGCGCCAGACGGCGGTGGCGACGAAGGCGGCCAGGTATTTGGCCGAAAACTTCTTGGGCTTGAGCCGCTTCCAGGCCTTCTCGGGCGTGGTGTCGTACAGGTCCGGATCGGTCAGATCCTCCATCTCGGCCATGACCCAGTCGAGCCGCCCCTCCCGGACGAGCCGGTCGCGCAGCTTCGGATACAGCGCCGCCAGATGAGTCACGTCACCCAGGGCATAGGTCAGCTGGGCATCCGAAAGAGGACGCCGGGCCCAGTCCGTGAAGCGGCTGCCCTTGTCCACATCCTGTTTCAGCATCTGACGGACCAGCGCCTCATAGGAGACCTGATCGCCAAACCCTGCCGCCATGCCCGCCACCTGGGTGTCGAACATCGGCTTGGGCATGGCCCCCAGCTTGACGAAGATTTCCGTGTCCTGACGCGCGGCATGGAAGACCTTCAGGATGTTCGGATCGCGCAGCAGATCGAGGAACGGCTCCAGATCGATGCCCTCTGCCAGCGGGTCGATGATGGCGGCATCGGTACTGGACGCGGCCTGGATCAGGCACAGCTTGGGCCAATAGGTCGTTTCCCGCATGAACTCGGTATCGACCGTGATGAAGGGGGCTGTGGCCAGCTTCGCACAGAAGTCGCGCAAAGCCTCGGTGGTGGTGATTGGCGTCATTCCGATGCTATAGCCCCGCGCCATACGGTTGTGGCAAGAGCCGTGACACATTTCCGCCTCTCTGATTCAGGCCCGTGACCCATGAGCGACACCCCCGACCAGCTGAAAAACGGTCTGACCTATGCCGATGCGGGCGTGGATATCGATGCGGGCGAGCGACTGGTCGACGCGATCAAGCCCTTGGCCAAATCGACACGCAGGCCAGGCGCGGAAGCCTCCCTGGGCGGTTTCGGGGCTCTGTTCGACCTTAAGGCGGCGGGGTTCGAAGACCCGCTGATCGTCGCCACCACCGACGGCGTCGGCACCAAGCTGAAGATCGCCATCGAGACTGGCCGTCATGACGGCGTCGGCATCGACCTGGTCGCCATGTGCGTCAACGACCTGCTGGCCCAGGGGGCCGAGCCCCTGCTGTTCCTCGACTACTATGCGACGGGCCGGCTCGACATCGACGCCGCCCGCCGGGTCGTCACCGGGATCGCCGAAGGGTGCCGCCAGGCCGGATGCGCCCTCGTCGGCGGCGAGACGGCCGAAATGCCGGGCATGTATGCGGGCGGCGACTACGATTTGGCGGGCTTTTCGCTGGGAGCGGTCGAGCGCGGGCATGCCCTGCCTTGGCTGGATCGCCAGATGCCGGGCGACATCATCATCGGCCTGGCGTCATCGGGCCCGCATTCCAACGGCTATTCCCTGATCCGCAAGGTGGTCGAGAAGTCCGGCCTGTCGTGGGGCGATGACGCCCCCTTCGCCAAGGATCGCACCCTGGCCCAGGCCCTGATGGAGCCGACCCGCATCTATGTGAAGCCGGTCCTGCCGCTGATGAAGGCCGGTCTGATCAAGGGCGCGGCTCACATCACCGGCGGCGGCCTGATCGAAAACCCGCCCCGCTGCATCGCCGAGGGACTGGAGGCGTCGTTCGACTGGGACGCCTGGCCCATGCCGCAGGTCTTCCAGTGGATGGGCGAGGTCGGCGGCATCTCCGATCACGAGCTGCGCCGGACCTTCAACTGCGGCGTCGGCTTCATGCTGGTCGTCGCGCCCGAGAATGCCGAGCCGGTGCTGGAGGCCCTGCTGAACGCGGGCGAGGTCGCCTTCGTCTGCGGCCAGCTTCAGGCGGTCTGACAGGCGTTGACCGCTTGTCACGTGCACGGCAGGGTCTGCCTCCGCTTTCAGTGAGATCGCCTATGCGCACCTTGACCATCGGCCTGGCCCTGGCGGCCGTTTTCGCCGCCATTCCTGCTGCGGCGCAGACAGTCGATGAACAGACGCTGGTGAATCGCCTCGCCAGCCACGTCAGCACAGCCCGTTTGCGGGCCGATGTGGAATCGATGGTCGGTTTCGGGACGCGGCATACCCTGTCCGAGACTGAATCGGACACGCGCGGCGTGGGCGCGGCACGACGGTGGGTAGAGCGCGAGTTTCAGACCATCGGACGGGACTGTGGCGGCTGCCTTGAGGTCGTCATGCCCGGCGAAACGGTCACCGCCCAGCCGCGCATTCCTGTCCCGACCGAGGTGGTCAATGTCGTGGCGATCCAGCGCGGCACCACAGATCCTGACCGGGTCATCGTCATCACGGGCCATCTCGATTCGCGCGTCACAGACGTGATGAACGCGACCGACGATGCCCCCGGTGCCAATGACGACGCCTCAGGCGTGGCCGCCCTGATCGAGGCGGCCCGCATCCTGTCCAGGGAACGCTTCCCTGCTACCCTCGTCTATGCCGCCCTGACGGGCGAGGAGCAGGGGCTGCACGGTGCCCGCATCCTTGCCGAATACGCCAGGGCCAACGGCTGGCAGGTTATGGCCAATCTGAACAACGACATGGTCGGCAACATCGAGGGTCAGAGCGGGGTGATCGACAACACCCGCATCCGCGTCTTCGCCGAAGGCACACGCACGCTCGAGACCCAGGCCGAGGCAGACAGCCGCCGCTACAACGGCGGCGAGGTCGATTCGCCGTCCCGGAACCTGGCGCGTTTCATCGACGGCATCGCCGACCGTCATCTGACCAATCTGGATGTCGAAATGGTCTACCGCACCGACCGCTACGGCCGCGGTGGCGATCAGGTCGCCTTCCTGCGCCTCGGCTTTCCCGCCGTGCGCATCACGGAAGGGTCCGAGAACTATGATCGCCAGCATCAGGACCTGCGCACGGAAGAGGGCGTGGTCTATGGCGACACACTGGACGGCGTTGATTTCGATTATCTGGCCCAGGCCACGCGCCTGAATATCGCGACGATGGCGGTCATGGCGCGCGCTCCGGCACCCCCCACCAATGTCACCATCGCCGGTGCTGTCCTGCCGGACACAACCCTGCGCTGGGCCGCCGTGCCGGGTGCCGCCAGCTATCGGGTGTGGTGGAGATCGACGACATCGCCGCAATGGACCCACAGCCGGTCGGCCGGCAATGCGACGGAACTGACCCTGCCGGGCGTCGTCATCGACGATTTCTTCTTCGGCGTCTCGTCCGTGTCTCAGGATGGCTACGAAAGCCCGGTGGTCTTCCCCGGACCCGCCGGAGCCTTCGTCCCGGCACCGCCGCGCCCCGCCCGCTGATGCCCGACAGCCGTCCCGGCCGCGTCCGTGTCGCCGTCCTGATCTCGGGTGCCGGTTCCAACATGGCCGCACTGATCGATGCGGGTCAGAAGGCTGATGCGCCGTTCGAGGTCGTGCTGGTGGTCGCCAACCGACCCCACGCCGGAGGGCTGGCGGTCGCCCAGACCAAGGGCATAGCCGCCCACGCCGTCGATAATCAGCCTTTCGGACCGGACCGCGCGGCTCACGAGCGCGAAATCCGGACTCTTCTGGATCAGCATGCGATCCAGCTGGTCGCCCTGGCCGGTTACATGCGCGTCCTGACCCCCGGCTTCGTCCAGGCCTGGCGCGGCCGGATGATCAATATCCACCCCAGCCTGCTGCCGCTCTATCCCGGTCTGGACACCCACGCCCGCGCCATCGCAGCGGGAGACACCCTAGGCGGCTGCACCGTGCATCAGGTGACCGAAGGCGTCGATGAAGGCGAAATCCTGGGCCAGTCCGCGGTGCCCATCCTGCCGGACGACACTGCCGACAGCCTGGCCCAGCGCGTCCTGGAGGCGGAACATCGTCTCTATCCGCAGGTCCTGGCTGATTTCTGCCGAACGCTGGCCTAGTCGTCCTGACGAACAAGCGCCCGACGCTCATCGACAAGGCTTAGCAGAGCCAGTCCGGCCACGACGGCTGCTGCGAACCACAGAGCCGCGACGCCCAGCTTCAGAAACATCAGTGCGCCCAGCGCTCCGCCTGCCGCCAGCCCGATCCACAGCAGCAGGAACGGCACCCAGTCCCAGCGCGCGCCTCCATGCAGGGCCGTGGCGATCCTCTGGCCCACGCGCACCAGTGTGCCGGTCATATAGGTCAGGCCGACCCGCACATCCCCGCCCTTCTGGAACACCGTATTCTCCACCCCCATGGCCAGCACCACAGGGACCATGCCCAGCAGGGGCCGACCGGCCGACAACAGGGCGGCCCCAATCGCCAGCAGCAGGGCCTCCAGCCCCAGCACGACGGCCTTGCGCCCCTCCCCCGCCCGGCGTGCCGCCGTCGAGCCCAGCACCACCCCGACCACAAACAGGCCGATCAGTCCCAGTGCCGTCGCGGCCAGGTGCCACTCCCCGGTCGCCACCGCCACGCCGAACCGGGTGGAGTTGCCGCTCATGAAGGAGACGAAGAAGCCGCCCAGCGTCAGGAAACCGATCGCATCGACATAGCCAGCCAGCGCCGAAAGCCCGGCGGCCAGCGCGACATCCCGATGCCGATACTCCTTCATGGGCGTGGCCTTCCGCAGTACAGGGTCCAGATACGACAACGGCCGGATCGTTTCCGATCCGGCCGCAGCAGGTCCAGCGCTTTCGCGTTGGATCAGCCGACGATCTGGTCGTCGGTGAAGAACTGGGCGATTTCGATCTTGGCGTTCTCGGCCGAATCCGAACCGTGGACCGAGTTTTCACCGATCGACAGGGCGAACTGCTTGCGGATGGTGCCGTCGGCCGCGTCCTTGGGGTTGGTCGCGCCCATGACTTCGCGGTAGGCGGCGATGGCGTTGTCGCCTTCCAGCACCTGAACCACGACCGGCTCGGCGGTCATCTGCTCGACCAGCTCGCCATAGAAGGGGCGCTCGGCGTGGACTTCGTAGAATTTCTTGGCCTGGGCCTCGGTCAGGTGCACGCGGCGCTGGGCGACGATGCGCAGGCCTGCGGCTTCGATCACGGCATTGACGGCGCCGGTCAGGTTGCGGCGCGTGGCATCGGGCTTGATGATCGAGAAGGTGCGTTCGGTCATGAGAAGTGACTTCTTGTTTGGGAGATTGAAGGTGGGGGCTTATAGACGCGCCCTCAGTCATTTCCAAGGCGTCCCTAACGCTCTCGGCGCGGCCCCTCGCTGCATGAGGGACGGACCCGATTCAAGCGCTCCTTATCCATGCTCCAGATCACCGACCTGACCTTCAACGCCTGGGGCCGCAAATTCCTCGAGGACGCGTCCGTCTCCCTGCCCCCCGGCTCCAAGGTCGGCCTTGTGGGCCGCAATGGCATCGGCAAGTCCACCCTGTTCAAGCTGATCCTGGGCGAACTGGCTGCGGGCGGTGACGAGATCAGCCTGCCCAAGACCGCCCGCATCGGCTCGGTGGATCAGGAACACCCCGCCACCCCCGTCAGCGTGCTCGAGACCATCCTCGAGGCCGACGAGGAGCGCCACACCCTGCTGGGCCGGCTCGAGACCGCCGAACCCGAGGAGATGGGCGAGATCTGGACCCGGCTGATCGAGATCGACGCCGACGCCGCCCCCGCCCGCGCCGCCGAAATCCTCGTCGGCCTCGGCTTCGACCAGGACAACCAGCAGCGGCCGATGTCCGAGTTCTCGGGCGGCTGGCGCATGCGCGTCGCCCTCGCCGCCGCCCTGTTCGCCGAGCCGGACATGCTGCTGCTCGACGAACCGACCAACTACCTCGACCTCGAGGGCGCCCTGTGGCTGGAGGCGCGCCTCAAGAAATACCCGCACACCGCCCTGATCATCTCCCACGACCGCGAGATGCTGAACGAGGTCTGCACCCACATCCTGCACCTCGCCAACCACACCCTGACGCTCTACACCGGCAACTACGACCAGTTCGAACAGGCCCGCGCCGAAAAGGCCCGGCTGCAGATGTCGGCCAAGGCCAAGCAGGACGCCGAACGCGCCCACCTCCAGGCCTTCGTCGACCGCTTCAAGGCCAAGGCCTCCAAGGCCGCCCAGGCCCAGTCGCGCATGAAGCGCCTGGCCAAGATGCAGCCCGTCGCCACCACCATCGAGGAGCGCGTCGCCCCCTTCATCCTGCCGTCCCCGCCGCGCCCCCTCGCCCCGCCGCTGATCCGGCTGGAGCGCGCCAATGTCGGCTATGAGACCGGCAAGCCGATCCTGCGCAATCTGAACCTGCGTATGGATCTGGACGACCGCATCGGCCTGCTGGGCGTCAATGGCGCGGGCAAGTCGACCTTCGCCAAGATGATCGCCGGGGCGCTGAACGTCTCCGAAGGCGAACTGCACCGCGACCGCAAGATGAGGGTCGGCTGGTTCCACCAGCACCAGATCGAGGCCATGGATCCGACCGACACGCCGCTGGAGATCGTCCGCCGGTCCATGCCGGACGCCTCCGAAAGCGCCCGTCGCTCCAAGCTGGCGCAGTGGGGGCTGGGCTATGAGAAGCAGGAAACCACCGTCGCCAGCCTGTCCGGCGGCGAGCGCGCCCGCCTGCTGCTCAATCAGGTGGCGATGGATGCGCCCCACGTCCTGATCCTCGACGAACCGACCAACCACCTGGATATCGACAGCCGCCGGGCCCTGCTCGACGCCCTGAACGAGTATTCGGGCGCGGTCATCCTGATCACCCACGACCGGTCGCTGATGGAGATGGTCGCCGACCGCCTGTGGCTGGCCGCCGACGGCACGGTGAAGCCCTATGAGGGCGACATGGACGATTATGCCAAGTTCGTCCTCGACCGCGCGAAACAGGCTGCGGTCAAGCCGACCCAGATCAAGGACGAGACGACTGCCACAGCCGCGCCTGCCTCGAACAACAAGGGCAAGAAGAACGACAAGAAATCAGGGCCTTCACCCTCGACTCTGCGTCACGGCGTGAAGAAGGCCGAGGAGCGGATGACGCAGCTGACCGCCGAGATCGCCCGCATCGACGACGACATGGCCAATGCCTCGGTCAACAATCCCAAGGCCTTGGAAGGCCTGACCCGCGCCCGCGCCAAGACCCAGGCCGACCTCGACGCCGCCGAAGCCGCATGGATGGCGGCGGAAGAAGCCCTGGCCGAGGTGAGCTGAACTCGCCCTCACCTCCCCATCGCCCCTTCAAGGCGATGGGGAGGAAAGGTCGCGCGCTGGCGCGACCAGGTGGGGGCGGCACCAGCCGTGGCCGGTCGATCTCCGATCACATCCGCCGGCGTCGCCCTCACCTGATCGTCGCTGATGCGCCGATCTGTCCTCTCCATTCGCTTGAAGGGCGAATGGAGAGGTGAAACCGCCGCCCCTACTTTCATCCGGCGGAAACCGGCATACTTCCCGACTCAATGCCCATCCGTCGCCTCCCCCCCGAAACCGTCAACCGCATCGCCGCCGGCGAGGTGGTCGAACGCCCGGCCAGCGCCATCAAGGAGCTGGTCGAGAATGCGCTCGACGCGGGCGCGACGCGGGTCGAGATTCAGGCTGACGGCGGGGGCCTGAGCCGCATCCTGATCGCCGACGACGGCCACGGCATGGCGGCGGATCAGCTGGCCCTGGCCATTGAGCGGCATGCCACCTCCAAGCTGGAGCCCGACGATGCGGGCGATGTCGACCTGCTGCGCATCTCCACGCTCGGTTTTCGCGGCGAGGCCCTGCCCTCCATCGGCTCGGTCGCGCGCCTGACGATCACCAGCCGGCCCAAATCCGGTGGCGACGCCCACAGCATCACCGTCGACGGCGGCGATCAGAAGCCCGTCAGCCCCGCCGCCTTCCCCGGCCCGCACGGCGCGCGGGTCGAGGTCCGCGACCTGTTCTACGCCACCCCCGCCCGGCTGAAGTTCATGAAGTCCGAGCGGTCCGAGGCCATGGCCATTTCGGAAGAGATCAAGCGCCAGGCCATGGCCCATGAAGCCGTCGCCTTCACCCTCGACCTGGACGGTCGCACCACCCTGCGCCTGCCCGCCGAGCATCCGGGGGATCAGGGGCGGCTGAAGCGCCTCGCCGCCCTGCTGGGCCGGGACTTCGAGGCCAACGCCCTGCTGATCGATCAGGAGCGGGACGGCGTGCGCCTGTCCGGCTATGCGGGCCTGCCCACCTATTCGCGGGGCAATGCGGCGCATCAGTATCTGTTCGTCAACGGCCGCCCCGTGCGCGACCGCCTGCTGCAGGGGGCCCTGCGCGGGGCCTATGCGGACTTCCTGGCCCGCGACAGACACCCGGCCGCCGTCCTGTTTCTCGACATCGACCCGCTCTATGTCGATGTGAACGTCCACCCAGCCAAGGCCGAGGTCAGGTTCCGCGACCCGGCCCTGGTGCGCGGTCTGATCGTCGGCGGCCTGCGCCACGCCCTCGCCGCCGCCGGCCACCGCGCCTCCACGACGGTGGCGGACAGTGTGCTGGCGGGGTTCCAGGCCCATGCCGGAGCTCCTGCCTACAGCCCGTCGCAACCCTCCGCCGCCGGCTGGTCCGGCTGGCAGGGCTGGGCCGCCCCCGCCACCCAGACGGCCCAGGTTCTGCCGGGCCTGAACGAGCGCTCGGCGCGGGTCGAAGGCTGGGACCAGCCTCACGGCACCTCAATAGACCCTAGCCCCTATCCGCTAGAACCCAATCCCGTCGACTTCCCCCTCGGCGCCGCCCGGGCCCAGCTGCACGGCACCTATATCGTGGCCCAGACCCGCGACGGCCTGGTCGTGGTGGACCAGCACGCGGCGCACGAGCGGCTGGTCTATGAGCGGATGAAGGTCCAGATGGCCCGGGGTTCCGTCACCCGCCAGGCCCTGCTGACGCCCGAGGTGGTCGAGCTGGACCCGTCAGAGGCCATGCGCGTGGTCGCCCGTGCCGAGGAACTGGCCGAGCTGGGCCTGATCGTCGAGGCCTTCGGCGGCGGGGCCGTCCTGGTGCGCGAAACCCCCGCCTTGCTGGGCGACACGGACGTCCAGGGTCTGATCCGCGACATCGCCGACGACCTCAGCGAACACGGCACCGCCCTCGCTTTGACCGAGCGCCTGGGCGAGGTCTGCGGCACCATGGCCTGCCACGGCTCCGTCCGCGCCGGCCGCGTGCTGAGTGCCCCGGAAATGAACGCCCTGCTCCGCGAAATGGAAGCCACCCCGCACAGCGGCCAATGCAACCACGGTCGGCCGACCTATGTGGAGCTGAAGCTGGCGGATCTGGAGCGGCTGTTTGGGCGGCGGTGAGTGTCCCCGCTGGCTTCCACTTTGGAACAGAACCGGTCATCTGTCAGCCTGAGCCGGGCACCCTATCCTATTCGGTGAGCGCGCTTGGGAAGCAGGTTCTGGCGCACAGGCCGCCTTCGGGCCTATTGAACAGGGTGATCTCAGCGCCGTGCGAATGGGCGATGGCGCGGGCAATTCCGAGCCCCAGACCCGAGCCGCCTGTGGCGCGATTTCGCGATCCCTCTCCGCGCACGAACGGATCAAAGATGGTCTCCAGAAGGTGAGGCGGGACGCCTGGACCGTCATCGATGATGTCGACGAAAAGCCCGTCACTGCTGCTCCCGGTGCGGATCAGGACGAGACCGGAACCATATCTACGTGCGTTCTCGAATAGATTCTCGAACAGGCGCGTCAGTGCCAGTCGGTTGCCGGCGATCGTGAACCTATCGGCGTTCCGGTCGATCTGAAGGGAAACCGCATAGGGGGCGGCGTTTGCCAGACCGGTCACCAGATCGTTCGGCGCGATCATTTCATGACCGCTGACAGGATGTTCCGCACGGGCGTAGGCCATCATGTCCACCAGAAGATGCTCCATCTGGGCGATGTCGGGTTCGATCAGATCTGCTGTGATGTTTTCGTTCGCGTCCATGCGCAGACGGATCTTCGTCAGGCCGGTGCGGATGTCGTGGGCAATCGCCACCATGATCTGTTCGCGCTCGCGGACCAGGCCTGCGAGCCGAGCGCGCATACGGTTCAACGCCATGGACAGACGCCGCAGTTCGCGGGGGCCGACCTCGGCCACGGGGATCGCCGTCTCGGCCAGGCCCACGATCTCGGCGTCCCGTTCGAGCGTCCGGATCGGCCGCATGATCACCCAGTAGATCGCCAGGCTGAGCAACAGGGTGACGACGGCGACCCCTCCGAACAGGAAGGCGAGCGAATACGGGCCCTCCGTGTAAAAGATCGAAGGTGCGAGCCAGACGCTGAGGACGCGGCCGTCCGACAGCCGGACGGCGATCTGCACGACACTGGCCGCGAAATAGGGGCGCAGGCCCTCGCTCCTCAAAACCTGCCGCAGCTCGATCAGTCCCAGCTTGCGAAACCAAATATCGCGGCCGTCCAATCGCCCCCCGACACTCGCGCCATCGTCCGTCAGCAACGGTCGCCGGGCATCATCCCCTTCCATCCCTGCTGGAAATCCCGGCGTGATCCGCGCCACCCGCGATCGGCTGGCATAGGTGGAAAGCAGAGCGCTCTCGGCTTCGGGTGGGGAGGTTTCGAGCAACCAGACCAGCTGTGCGATGCCACGCCCGCTCTCGGCAATGACCCGGTCGGACACCCGATCGGACAGCGGGGTCTGCATGACAAAGGCCAGGGCGGCGAACGCCACTAGCAACAGACCCAAGGTCAGGCCGACGATGCGCGCCAAGATCGAGTTGAGGGCGCTGCGGACCAATCCTCTCACCCTTCTTCGCGAACTGCCGGTATCGTCAGCGCATAGCCTAGGTTACGCACGGTCTTGATGAGCCCAGGCTGGCGTGGGTCTCTCTCGATCTTGCGGCGGATGCGGCTGATCTGGGAATCGATGCTGCGATCGAACGGTGAGGTGGCGACCCCGCGCGAGAGGTCCAGAAGGGTTTCTCGCGACAGGACACGGGGCGCGCGCTCCGCGAGGGCAAGCAGCAGGGCGAACTCGCCCGAGGTCAGGACGACCTCTTTCCCGTCGATGGATTCCAGCGCCATCTGGTCGGGCAGCAGGCGATAAGGCCCGAACCGAAACGCCGCACCAGGGCGTCTCGCCGCTGGAGCGGACCCGGTCCCATCGTGACGACGCAGGACGGCCTTGATCCGTGCGACGAGCTCACGCGGATTGAACGGCTTGGCGAGATAGTCGTCGGCGCCGATCTCCAGCCCGACGATCCGGTCGACGTCCTCGGCGATCGCGGTCAGCATGATGACCGGGACGGCCGATGCGCTACGCAGTCTTCGGCAGAACGACAGCCCGTCCTCGCCCGGCATCATCAGGTCCAGAACCACGAGATCGGTCCGCCCCTCGGCCAGGATAGGCTCCGCTTCGGCGACCGAAGCGGCGGTCTGTGCGCGCATTCCGCTGCGTTGCAGCACGCCTTGCACGAGCGTGCGAATGTCGATGTCGTCATCGACGACCAGGATGGATGGCCCCTGCTCCATGCGACCCGTCATAGTCGTTGTCCCAGGCCCGCTCCACTACGGTGTTGTGACGAAATGTGTCCGGCGCCCCTCATCGGTGACATTCCGTCACAAATGGCCTTCCTCCCGGCAAACGCGGGCAACACGACCGGTTCATTCTCCTCGCATTCCAATTGAGGAGACCACCGATGATCAAGATTTCCGCTTCCGCCTCGATCCCCTTGCTCACCGCTGTCGCCGTGACCGGGCTGCTCATCTCCAGCCCGGTCCTGGCACAGTCCGGCACGCAAATGTCCGCGATGCTCGACCGCGCCGACCGCAATGCGGACGGACGGGTGACCTGGGGTGAGTTCACCGCTGTTCGCAGCGACATGTTCGACCGGATGGATCGGAACAACGATGGCTATGTCGATCGCGCCGACCGCCCGCGCATAATAGGCGACCGGTTCGATCAGGCCTACCGTGCCCTGTCATCCCTGGACGCCAATGGCGATCGCCGTGTCTCGCGCGCGGAACTCCGCGATGGTCCCGCCGACGCCTTCGAGGCCGCAGACGCCAACGGCGACCGCGTACTGACCGCCGACGAGCTCGCGGCCGTCCGCCCCTCGCGCTGACCCGACGGGGCACCCTCACCCGATAGCTCAGGAGCATCCCATGTTCGAGAATGAACTCAATCCCGCGTTTGGCCTGGTCGTCCTGCTGTTCGCCGTCGTCGAATGGGCGTGGCGCCGGCATTCTGGCCGCGGTTATGACCTCGGCTCACTCGGCGGCAACCTCGGCGTGATGGCGGGCCAACTGGTCTCGACCGTTCTGACCGGCGGCGTTATCGCGGCAGCGCTGTTCGCTGTGTATTCATTCGCCCCGTTCCAGTGGGCGCTGGACGACTGGCGGACCTGGGTGGTCGGCTTCTTCGTGCTGGAGTTCTTCTACTACTGGGAGCACCGCTTCAGCCACACCGTACGCTGGTTCTGGACATCTCACGCGGTCCATCACTCGGCCAACGAATTCACCCTGCCCGCCGCCTTTCGGCTGGGGTGGACCAGCACGATCTCGGGCGCCTGGGTGATCCTGCTGCCGATGGCGCTGATGGGTTTCCATCCGGTCGCGATCGGAGCGCTGCTGACCTTCAACCTGCGGTATCAGTACTTTCTGCACACCGAGGTCGTCGGCAAGCTGGGTCCGCTGGAATGGATCTTCAACACGCCGTCGCATCACCGCGTGCACCACGGGTCGAATGCCGAGTATCTCGACACAAACTTCGGCGGTGTGTTGATCCTGTTCGACCGCCTGTTCGGAACCTTCGTCGAAGAGCGCAAGGACGTGCCGGTCAAATACGGACTGACAACCCCGGTGGCGAGCAACAACCCCTTCGTCATTGCCTTCCATGAATGGGGCAACCTGTGGCGCGACCTCCGGTCGAGGCGCACGCTGAGGGGCTGGTGGCGTGCGCTGTTCGGTCGTCCCGGGCAGGACGCTGGAGAGCCCCAACGCCTAGCCTATTGGGCGGTCAAGGACGTCTAAGTCGCAGATCGTCACACATTGGACGGCACGAACTGCTGGTAAGTGTCAAAAGCAGACCTTTGTCCCAAGCCTCGCGCCACTGTAACCTCGACCCCATGCTCTCGATCCTCTTCGTCTGCCTCGGCAACATCTGTCGCTCGCCCCTCGCGGAGGCGGCGCTGCGGGAGGAGGCGCGGCGGCGCGGGGTGGATCTGGTCGTCGATTCCGCGGGCACGGGCGACTGGCATGCGGGCGAGCCGCCGGATGAGCGGGCCATAGCGGTGGCGGCGCGGCACGGGGTGGACATCGGGGCCTTGCGGGCGCGGCAGGTGACGCGGGCCGACTTCACCCGCTTCGACCACATCGTCGCCCTGGACCACGAGAACCTGAAGAACCTGCGTAAGCTCGCGCCCGCGAATGCCTCGGCCCGGCTCAGCCTGCTGCTGGACCACGTGCCCGGCCGGGAAGGTCAGGGCGTGACCGACCCCTGGTTCGGCGACGCCTCAGGCTTCGACGTCACCTGGGCCGAGGTCACGGCGGCGGCGCGGGGGCTGGTGGCGAGGTTTGAGGGATGAGGTTCGAGGGGTAGCTGCTGACGGGTGATCCCTCATCCTTCATCCCTCGAACCCTAACGCCTCCACCGTCCCCACGGCCCCGCCGCCCGAGACCACCGCCCCGCCCGCGATGGCATAGACGGTGTCGCCGATGGCCGCCGCCGCCAGACCGTGGCGCGGCGTCCGCATGGCAGGCCCGGCCTCCCAGCGGTCGCGCGCGGGGTCATAGATCCAGGTCTCGGCGAACACCCCGCCTCCGCCCGCAGAGCGCGGCGCAAACCACTCGCCGCCGAACGCCACCAGCCGCTCCCCCACGGCGACCATCGCCAGGCCGCCCCCGACCTGAGCGTTGGCCGCAAAGGAGCGAGGAACGGGGGCCAGGGTGTCCCAGCGGTCGGCGACGGGATCATAGCGGTCCAGCCGCCCGGTGCCCCCGCCCGACACCGTCCGCCCGCCCGCGACCCACAGGGCCCCGTCCAGCACCGCCGCTGCCGCGCTGTTCCGTGCCGCCGGGGCAGGCCGCGCCTCCTCCCACCGTCCGTCGATCCGGACCAGATGGCGGTCGGTGTCGACCTGATCGTTCCACTGGCCATTGGCCCCATCCGCCGGGCTGCGGCCCGTGACCAGATGCAGCCGGTCGCCGATGCCGACACCCACGGCCTCGGCCTGCGGCGACGGCAGGGCGGGAGCCGGGGTCCAGCGATCCTCCTCCAGCACCCAGGCAGTGGTCGTATTGGTCCATTCGCCCGCATCGCTGCGGCTATAGCCCCCGACGATCTTCAGCCGTCCCTCGGCCACCATGACCATCGGATGATGCCGGGGCTCGGGCAGGCGGGGCAGCTCGCTCCAGCGGTCGGTGGCCGGGTCATACAGGCCGACGCGATCCTCGATCTGCGTCTCCTGTCCCCGCCGCCTCAGGCCGCCCGCTGTGACGATCCGCCCGTCCCAGACCGCCGCATAGATCTCCTGCACCGGCCAGGGCAGCGGGCTCAGCGTCGTCCACTGCGGACCCGTCGCCTCCTGGGCTCGGACGACTGTGGGAGCCAGGCCCAGGGCCGTGGCGGAGGCGATGAAGGCGCGGCGATCGATCTGGCTCATGCCAGAAAGCTAGCCCTACTCAGCCCGCAGGAACAACACCCGCGCCGCGCCATAGTCCCGCGTGTCCAGTCGCCGGTAGCCCGGCGTGTCGATCTCCGACTCGTCCGAGCCGCGCTCATAGACCACCAGCGCCCCGGGCTTCAGCCAGCCGTCGGCCACCAGCCGCGTCAGCGCCTGCTCCCCCAGTCCCTTTCCGTACGGCGGATCCAGGAACGCCAGGTCGAAAGCGTCGCCCACCGACCCCGGGCGCGGCCCCAGGTCGATGGCGCTGCGCCGATGCACCCGGGTGGAGCCAAACAGGCCAAAGGCTTCCGCATTCTCGCGGATCACGCCCCGCGCCCCCTCGTCCGTTTCCACGAACAGGCAGAACCCCGCCCCCCGGCTCATGGCCTCGAAGCCCAGGGCGCCCGATCCGGCGAACAGGTCGATGACCCGCATCCCCTCCAGCGGCTCGGCCCAGGCGGCGTGTTCCAGCACATTGAACAGGGCCTGACGCGCCCGGTCCGACGTCGGCCGCGTGGCCTGCCCCTGAGGCGCGACCAGGCTGCGCCCGCGAAACTGTCCCGATACGATTCTCATGGCCTCAGCCTCTGGACCGGAAAGCAGGCGCGATGCAACGGTGCGCGATGTCATCACCCAGATTCGCCCTGCCCGACCTGCGCCACAGCTGGGCCGCGGCGCAGCACAGCTCCTATCTGACGCGGGCCGCCACAGACCATCCGTGGCTGCGGCTGGCGGCGCTGATCGCCCTGTCGATCGTCTTCATGATCGTGGGCGTGCTGGGCCTGGGGGCCGTGCTGTCGTTCAGTGGCTATCAGGTGCCCGATCTCAGCGGTGCCCTGCCCGACAGCCCGTTGCGCCTGAACGGCGAGATCACCTTCATGGCCTTTCTGGCGGCGTCGCTGATGCTGCTGGCCGTGGCCATCCTGTTCGCGGCCATGATCGTCTATCGCCGCGCAGGGCCGGAGTTCCTGTGGCCGGGGCGGTCGTTTTCGCCGCGCCTGCTGCTGGCGGGCTTCGGCATCATGGCGGCGGTGTCGGTCGTGCTTCTAGGGGTTAATCTGCTGTTCGAGCCCGCGCCGATGCCTGCGCCGATCCTGAACCCGGCCTATCTGCTGGAGACCCGCCTGGCCTATGCGGGCTGGGCTGTCGTCCTGCTCCTGATCGCGGCCCTGGCCGAGGAGATCGTGTTCCGCGCGGTCTTGCTGAAGGTCACGGCCGGATTGACGCGCAAGCTCTGGCTGATCTGTGTGCTCAACGCCGTACTGTTCTCGGCCATCCATCTGGACCCCGATCCGACGGCCTTTGTGGCCCGCGCCCTGTCCGGCTTTGTCTGGACCTGGGCAGCCCTGCGCCTGGGCGGCATCGAGTTCGCGGTGGGGGCCCATCTGGCCAACAACCTGCTGATCGCCTGGCTGATCGAGCCGATGTCGTCGGCGGCCATGCCGGGACAGGCCATCCCGCCGATCTATCTGGTCTTCGAAGTGGTCACTGCGGTGGCGGTGCTGGCTGCGGTGGAATGGATGGCGCGGCGCAAGCCTCAGCAGACTAGACGCTAAGAGCGAGGCCCCCTCGGCCCACCCTTGCCGCCACCGGGGCCGCTTCTGGAGCCACCGCCCGAGAAACCACCCGGCTTCGATCCGCCCGGCTTGCTGAAGCCACCGCCTGCAGGACGACCGCCGGGCCGATCCCCGCCCTTTCCTGCATAGCCGCCCTTGGCGGGTGCAGGTCGTGCCCCTGTGCGCGGATCGCCACGCGGCCGGTCAATGAACTGATCCTCGCGCGGCTTGAATGCCCGCTTGGGTCGCTCGCCATCGGCAGAGGAGGCCCCATCTGGACGCGCACGCGGGGTAAAGCTCTTCTTCGGATGGTCGAACTTGGGCGCGGCCTTGGCCCACCCGGCCTTCTTCTGCGGGCGGGAGGCGCGGTCGGTGCCTTCCTCGGCAGCGGCCCCGGCGGCGCGAACGCGGCTGGGTTTGCGCGAGGGGTCGGACAGGGCCGAGCCGGAGTTGCCCTTGACGATCGGGGCCGAGGTCCGGCGCCCCGGAATGGGCGCAGGCGTCGAGACGCTGTTGCCGGTCGGCAGGTTCTCTGGACGAATATGCTGGGCCAACAGTTCGCGGATCACGCGCGGCCCTACCTCCTCGACCGAGCCGATGGGCAGGGTGCCCAGCTGGAACGGGCCATAGGCCAGGCGGATCAGGCGGTTCACCGTCAGGCCCAGATGCTCCAGCACCTTGCGGACCTCGCGGTTCTTGCCCTCGGTGATCGAGACGCTGATCCACAGATTGGCCGACTGCTTCTCCGCATCGCCGCCCGTGGCCTTGTCCAGCGTCGCCTCGATCGGGCCATAGCGGATGCCGTCGACGGTGACGCCGTCCTTGAGCGAATCGAGCTGAAGCTGGCTGACACGTCCCCGCGCCCGGGCCCGGTACTGACGCACCAGTTCGGTCTGCGGCAGCTCCAGCGCCCGGCTGAGTTCGCCGTCATTGGTCAGCAGCAGCAGGCCTTCGGTATTCAGATCCAGTCGCCCGACGGAGATCACGCGTGGCAGGCCGCTGGGCAGGGCGTCGAACACAGTGGGGCGACCGCCCGGATCATTGTGCGAGGTCACCAGGCCGGCGGGCTTGTGATAACGCCAGACGCGGGTCTTTTCGGCCGAGCCGATGGGCTTGCCGTCCACGGTGATGACGTCGTCGCGGGTCACCAGGGTGGCGGGCGTGTCCAGGATCTTGCCGTTGACAGCCACCTTGCCCAGACCGATCAGCCGCTCGACCTCGCGACGCGAGGCGATACCGGCGCGGGCCATGGCCTTGGCGATTCGCTCGCTGCGCTTCGGCCCTTCCGGCTCGGCACCGGGCTTGCCCTTGGCGAACGGTTTTGTACCTGCCTTCGGCGGACCGCCGAATCCGGGTTTTCCGCCCGGCTTGGCGAAGGATTTGCGGGGGCCGTCGCGGTCGGAGTCTTGACGCGGGCGCGGCTTCTTGTCGTTGTCTTTGGAATGGCTGACCATGATGAGCGGTTCATGCACATGGCCTTGGCCTTGGCGCAAGCGGCGGCAGACGTCGGAGAGACGCCTGTGGGCTGCGTGATCGTCGATGAAACGACCGGCGAAGTCGTCGGAAAGGGCCGAAACGGGCCCATCGGCGCACACGATCCGACGGCCCACGCTGAGATCGTGGCCCTGCGTGATGCCGCCCAAAAGACACAGAATTACAGGCTCACAGGCCTGACACTGTATGTGACGCTGGAACCCTGCGCCATGTGCGCGGGAGCCATCAGCCATGCTCGTATCGGCCGCGTCGTCTGGGGCGCGGACGATCCCAAGGGTGGCGCGGTCGCGCATGGTCCCCGCTTTTTCGATCAGCCGACCTGTCATTGGAAACCCACTGTGACCGGCGGAGTGCTGGCCGATCCGGGTGCCGAGATGCTGCGCGCCTTCTTCCGCGCACGGCGCAAAGGAACGCGGATCGACCCCGCACGTTAGGGCACAACGCCAAAGTGGCGCTTGGGGAAGCTGTTGATGCGAGTTGTTGCCGCCGCCGTCCTGGCCTGCGCCACCATGCTGTCTGCCTGTGGGCCTCAGCCTTCCGAAGCTCCGGACGATGGCGATGCGGTACGCGAGCGTGCCCAGACGGCCCAGACGGCCCGGCGCCGGACCGGGGCGGAAATTCAGGAACGGGCCGCCACCCGCGTCATCCGCACCGTCTACCTGTGCCAGGACAGCGAGCGCCTGACCGTCGACTTCGACAATCCCCGCCAAATGGCCACCGTCCGCACCTCGGGCGGCATGGCCCATGACCTGTTCAGGGAACAGACGGGCGACGGTCTGTGGTACAAGTCGTCAGGCTACGAACTGCGCGGTAAGGGCATCATGGCGACATGGTCTGCGAGCGACCGCCCTGTCACCGAATGCCGCGCGGTGGACTGAGCGAATAATTTTCACGCACCCGGTTAGACCGGCGGCCAAAATGGTCTAAGCATCTGACGCGCATGGATGGGCGGCTAGCTCAGCTGGTCAGAGCATCTCGTTTACACCGAGAGGGTCGGCGGTTCGAACCCGTCGCCGCCTACCATTCGCCGTCAGTCGCCGTTCCTCCCTGAGTGGTCATGACGGTGCACCGGAGAACAGTCATGCGAACCGTCGCCTCACGCAGCGCCTTGGTCGTAATGCTTCTGGGCGGCACCTTGATGCTTCAAGGCTGCGTCGTCGGAGCCGTGGTGGGTGCAGGCGCCGCCGTCGTCGGCGGCACAGCCAAGGCGACCGGCGCGGTCGTCGGGGCCGGTTTCGACGCCGTCACCACTTCGGACGAAGAGACTCGGGCCAAGCGGGAGCGCGAGCAGCGCGAATACGAACGCGAACAACGCCGGTGCCAGCAGCGCCAGCAGCACGGACAGGACTGCTGATCTAGAGCGTCAGCACGCACCGCTCATGGATCGTCGGACGCGACACAGCGATCCGGCTCAGCCCCGGCCATTCCGGCTTCAGCCGCCGCACGAACCACAGGCACAGGTTCTCCAGCGTCGGCAGCTCCAGCCCGTCGTGGTCGTTCAGCAGGCCGTGATCCAGCTCTTCAGCCGCTGCCTTCAGCGCCCGGTCCAGCGCCCCCAGGTCCGCCACCCAGCCATGCGCATCCAGCGCCTCTCCCTGCACCGTCGCCTCGACCGAGAACGAATGGCCGTGCATCCGGCGATACGGGCTGCCGTCCGGTTCGTTGGGGAAGTGATGGGCCGCGTCGAAGGTGGCCGCCTTGGTGATTTCGAAAACGCTCATCTTACGCCGATGTATTTGTGGGTCTGGACGCTGAGCCGCCATTTGGGGTGGGTCAGGCAATAGTCGAGGGCGGCGGCGGTATTGGCCGCCTGATCCGGGCCGTCCATGGGCTGCAGCCAGAACCGCTCGAATGCCAGATGCTCGAAACGGTCCGGCATGGCGGCAGCTTGGGGGAAGACCAGCTTCAGCTCCTGGCCGGTCGTCTGCACCACCGGCGCATCGGCCTTGGGGCTGACGCAGACCCAGTCGATGCCGTCGGGTGCCGCCAGCGTGCCGTTGGTCTCCACCGCGATGTCGAACCCGCGCGCATGCAGAGCCTCGATCAGCGGCGGATCCAGTTGCAGCAGGGGCTCGCCGCCCGTGCACACCACCAGCTTGGGATCGTCCGCCCTGCCCCGCCACATTGAGGCGACATGGTCGGCCAGCGCCTCGGCCGTGACGAACTTGCCGCCGCCATCCCCGTCGGTTCCGACGAATTCCGTGTCGCAGAAGGTGCAGACGGCGGTGGCCCGGTCACGCTCCAGACCGTTCCACAGATTGCAGCCGGCAAAACGCAGGAAGACGGCCGGTCGCCCGGCCTGCCCGCCTTCGCCCTGAACCGTCAGGAATACTTCCTTGGCGGCATAGGTCATGCGGCCACCCACTCGGCATGGCCCGCCGCCCGCAGTTCGCACGCCGGGCACGCCCCGCAGCCATGGCCCCAGCCATGACGCTCGCCACGCTCGCCGCGATAGCAGGTGTGGCTCTCCTCGACGATCAGATCGACCAGGGCCTGCCCCCCGATCCGGTCCGCCAGGGCCCAGGTCTGGGCCTTGGTCAGCGCCATCAGCGGCGTCTCGATCGGAACCGGCTTGTCCAGCCCCAGGCTCAGCGCCGACTGCATCGCGTCGATCGTGTCCCGGCGGCAGTCGGGATAGCCCGAGAAGTCCGTCTCGCACATCCCGCCGACCAGGACGTCCAGCCCCCGTCGGTCCGCCAGCGCCGCCCCCACCGTCAGGAAAACGAGATTGCGCCCCGGCACAAAGGTCGTCGGCAGGCCGCGTGCGTCGATCTCGATTGCCCGGTCCGTGGTCATGGCCGTCTCGCCGATGGCACCGAAGCCCGTCAGGTCGATGACGTGATCCGGCCCAAGCCGCTCCGCCAGCGCGGCCAATACGCGGACCATGCCGTCACGAACCTTGATCCGCGCCGTCATCTCCACCGCATGACGTTGGCCGTAGTCGAACCCCACGGTCTCGACCCGCCCATAGCGCTCCAGCGCCCAGGCAAGACAGGTCGCGCTGTCCTGCCCGCCCGAAAACAGGACGAGGGCGGACGTTTCGGCGGTGTCGATCTGGATGGCGCTCATGACAAACCTGCGGTCGGCCGAAACTGGCCGCGCGCATGCAAAGGGGGTTCAAGGTTAGGACGTCCGTATTGCCGCCCTCCTACACCAGCCCTTGCCTTGGAGCAAAGCAGGCAAAAACGTGGCAAGCACAATCAGACTTAACCGTTCCGCAACCGATTGAGCGTAGCCGTACAAAGGCTTTCTGTGGAGTACCGGCCAGTATGCCGACTATCGAAGCCTTGACCGAGCGCATCGCGCCGGTATCGCCCGACACCCTGGGCCGCGAAATCTTCGCGCGCTTCGAGAGCGAACCCGAAACTCTCGTCCTGCCGGTGGTTGAGAATGACCGCCCCGTTGGCCTGATCGAGCGAGATGCCTTTCTGATCAAGTTCGGCGCACCCTTCGGCCACGCTGGCTACGCCAATCGCACGGCCGCCCACGTCATGGACGCCGAGCCGGCCGTGATCGAGGCCGGTGTCGCCTTCGACAGTTTCAGCGACGTCTTTCTGTCCAGCCGTAGCCGCGACCTGATGCGTGGCTTCATCGTGACGCGCGGCGGTCTCTACCACGGCGTCGGGACGGCCCTGTCCTTGCTTCAGGTCGTCAATGACCGCCAGCGCCAGCAGAACGCCAATCTGAAAAATCAGATCGAAGCCCTGACCAGCGACCGCGCACAGGTTCAGGCGGCCGGTCGCACTCGGACCCGACTGCTGACGGCGCTGAGTGGCCACATGCGTGGGCCGTTGACCAACCTGAACGCCGTCGGCGATCTGCTGCAACGCCAACCGCTGAATGCACAGGTGCGCGCCCATGTGGCGACCATGGTCGAGGCCTCCGGCGATCTGGAACGCGCTCTGGACAAGGCGCTGGACTTCTCTCGCGCCCATGTTGGCGAACTTTTGCTGGAGCCGGCACCAACGCCTCTGCGGGCTTTGATGGATGACGTTCAGACGCGCTGGGCCACCAAGGCGACCGACGACAGGGTCAGCCTGATGGTCAGCTATGAAGGCGACACCGATCTGGTCGCCGATGTTGATGCGGCACGCCTGAATGCGGTGTTCGACACCCTGATCGGCAATGCCCTGGTACAAGCTCGTGATGGTTTGGTGGAAGCCAGCCTGAAAGCCTCGGTCAGAGCCGGTCGTGTGACGATGGAGGCTTGGGTACGCGACGATGGCCCGGGTATCGCTCCAGAGCGGCTCGACGCTCTGTTCGACCCTCTGCTGCACCGCGATGACATCGGGGGCTTCGACCTGGCCCTGTCGCGGCTGGTTGTGAACCAGATGGGCGGAACCCTTGCTGCGGCCAATAACCCGGGACGCGGGGCCATCTTCACCCTGACACTCTCCGCACCGCAGAGCGCAGCCGAGACGGCCGTGGCCGAGACGCCAGCGGTCGCAGAAACGAGCTCCCAGAATGTGCCGCACATTCTGATTGTCGACGACAACGCCACCAACCGCGTTGTGGCCCAGGCCCTGTGCGAAATGTTCGGCTGTACATCGGAGACGGTCGAAGACGGCCTCGAGGCCTTGGCGACCGTGCAGGAGCGACCGTTCGACCTGGTCCTGATGGATATCAAGATGCCACGCATGGACGGGGTGCAGGCGACGCAGGCCATCCGCGCCCTGGACGGCCCCATCAGCGCCATCCCGATCGTCGCCCTGACGGCCAACGCCGATCCAGACGATGCCAAGCGTTATGTCGCCAGCGGCATGGCCTGTGTGGTCGAGAAGCCTATCAAGCCCGAGCGGCTACGCTTTGCCATCAATACGGCGCTTGAGCAGAAGCTGGCATCGGTCACGGACCTCAGCCCGGCGCGCTCTGCGGCGTGACGCTGTCGTCGATCCCCGCCTCAGCAAGGTCGAGTTCCAGATCGTCTTCGTCATATCCTACCAGACGCAAAGCCCGTGCTGTCTGATCGTTCAGGGCTGCCCAGCGCAGCAGCCCCTCCTCTCGCCCATGCGTAATCCAGATTTCCTCGGGCTTCAGCTCGGTGAATGTGGCGATCAGTTCAGGCCAGTCGGCATGGTCCGACAGTACCAAGGGCAGTTCCACCCCCCGTTGACGCGCCCGCGCCCTGACACCCATCCAGCCTGATGCAAAGGCGAGAACCGGGTCGGCAAACCGGCGCGCCCAGCGGTCCTGCGTGGCCGACGGGGGAGCGATCACCACCTCTCCCCCCAGAGCATTGGGCTTCAGCCCCGTCGCGGGCATCAAGGCACCCAGGGCCACGCCCTCGGCCTCATACAGCCGGTTCAGCCGCTCCAGCGCCCCGTGCACATAGATGGGCCGCTCCCATCCCGCCTCACGCAACAGACGGATCACCCGTTGAGCCTTGCCAAGGGCATAGGCCCCGACCAGATGCGCCCGCTCAGGAAACTGTTCCAGGCTATGCACAAGCCGTCTGATTTCTTCGGCGTCTGGCGGGTGCACGAAGACCGGCAGGCCGAAGGTCGCCTCGGATATGAAGACGTCGCAGGGCACCGGCTCGAAGGCCGCGCATGTCGGGTCGCGGCGGCGCTTATAGTCGCCAGAGACGACCATCCGCAGGCCCTTGTGCTGGACGAGCACTTGGGCCGATCCAAGCACATGACCGGCAGGATACAGGGTGATCGAAACGCCTTGGTGCGTGACCGTCTCACCATAGATCAGCGGCTGCCTTAGACCCGTAAAGTCAGCACCATAGCGCTCGCCCATGATGGTCAGGGTCTGGGGCGTGGCCAGGACTGTGCCGTGGCCCGATCGCGCGTGATCCGCATGGCCGTGAGTGATTACAGCGCGAGCCACAGGCGCCACAGGATCGACGTAGAAGTCTCCCGGTGGGCAGTACAGTCCCGACGGCGTCGGGTGCAGCAGGTCCTCGAAACGGATCATGGGTGGACTATGGCAGTGCGCATGAAGGGAGCAACGCGCCAAACGCGCTTGCGTCTCCCGAAAGTCCGCGCCACATCGGGCGCATGGCGTTGATCGACATTTTGCCCCAACTGGCCAGCGGTTCGGCCCACACCCATGCCTTGGGCTTTCAGTTTGAGGGCCTGGAAGGCGACACGGTTCGCCTGCGCGTGCCATGGCGCGACGATCTGGTCGGCGATCCGCAGACAGGGGTGATTGCAGGCGGCCTGGTAACGACCCTGCTGGACCACGTCGGCGGGTTGGCCGTCTGGGTGAAGTCGGGTCAGTTCGTGCCAATCGCCACCCTGGACCTGCGCGTTGACTACATGCGACCTGCGTTGACCGGGCGCGACGTTATCGCCGAAGCCCGGTGCTATCGTCTAACCCATTCCATCGCGTTCGTCCGGGCCTGGGCTTTCGAAGACGACCCCGCAGATCCCGTCGCTGCGGCCCAGAGCGCCTATGTCGTCGATTCCCGCGCTGGTCGAGGGATCGGGGCCAATCTGGGTCCTTCGAAGAGCGCGGGCGTATGAGCGACATCCTTTCGAACCTGCCCTATGCGCGCTTCCTTGGCCTCACGTCGGTCATTGACGGCGATCGCTTGATCGTCACCATGCCCTTCGATGGAAAATTGATCGGCGACCCCATCCTGCCCGCCCTGCATGGCGGCTCGACGGCGGCGCTTCTGGAGTTCGCAGCCATCGCAGAGATCGCCCGGGTCCATCCGGGTGCCAGACTGCCACGCCCCATCAATGTTTCCATCGCCTATCTGAGATCCGGCAAGCCTCTGGAGGTTCGGGCCAGCGCCCGGATCGTCAAGGCAGGTCGGCGCGTGGCTCATGTTCATGCCATGGCCTGGCAGGCCGAGCCCGACCAACCTATCGCGACCCTGACCGCGCATTTCCTGATGGATCACGACGCGGCCTAGGCCAACGACCACCCAGCCCACCCCATCAACTGACCGGCGAAGCCTGCGCATACGCTTGCCGGGTTGTGTCTGCACGCCACCGTCAAGGTAAACAAAACCTTCAAAGGCGTGGTAAACAAAACACTATTGCGTGGACGGTCTTCATGTTAAGGTCTCGCTTACCATAGTTGGTTTGGAGGGTTTAAGATGGATAAGGCTGCTGTTGTCGCCAGCATCGCTGGTGAACTGAACGAAACCGAGCGCGCAGTTGATGCGGCCCTGACCCACGCCACGGGCATGGTGCAGGCTATGATCGCCGGTCGCACGACCCTGGGCATTTCGCCTGTCGCCGCAGCCGAGTCGCAGGCCAAGATTATGGCCACCATCGCTGCCCTTGCCGCAGCCCGCGAAGCCGTCGTGGCCTGCCATGAAGAAATGACCAAGGATCACCGCCGCATGGGCTGGGGTACCTACGCTATCGGTACGCTCGACAAGCCTTCCGAGACCGAATCCCGTCCGCCGGTCCGCAACGTGCTGCGCGCTGTTTAATTCGGCGTAATGTCGGCTTCGGGTCATTCCGGAATACGACGATTGAGTGCATTATCACCCCCATGCTTCCGGGCATGGGGGTGTCTTTATGTTTGAAACGCTTGCATCGCAGATCGGAGCCGTCTTCGCGGTCTGCGTGACAGCATTCGCCTTTCTGAAAGGCGACGAGCCTGAACGCATCGGTGCAGGTGCTTACATTCTAGGGTTTTTGGCCTCCCTGCTGATGCAGGACTCAGGGCAACTCTATGGCACCAACTGGGCGCTTATGGGCATCGATACAGTAATGCTCTGCGTTTATGCTGGCTTAGCATGGAAGACCAATCGTGCATGGCCTGTATGGGTATGTGCGCTTCAGTCCATAATCGTGCTTAGTCATGTCCTGACTATCGTCGACGTGCGCCCTCCACTCGCTGCCTTCTACGCAGTGATCAATCTTGCCAGCTACGGAATCCTCGTCGCTATCAGCGTAGGCACCTTCTGGGCTTGGCAGGATCGGCGTGCGCAGGGGCTGGAGTAGGCCTGTTCCCTAGGTGATTATTCCTATATTTTTGAGAGCGGCGAATCACCCGGCGTTCCGCAGATCATCGTGCCCCTGTCCCATAACCAGCTCTGGTCTGCGATCGACGGCCTGGCCCGGCGTGAGGGTCTGAGTGTTTCGGGTCTGGCCAAACGCGCGGGCCTGGATGCCACCAGCTTCAACCCATCCAAACGGTTTGGTCCAGGCACGCCGCCACGCCCTCGCTGGCCTTCGACGGAGAGCCTAACCCGGATTCTTCAGGCCACGGGTATGTCCCTGGGCGACTTCGCGACGCTGGCCCGTGACGCGATGGAACGTCCGGCCACCGTGCCCATGCTGGGCATGGCCCAAGCGGGCCTTAACGGATTCTTCGACGATGCGGGCCTGCCAACCGGCGAAGGTTGGGATGAAACCGAACTGCCTCGTCCGACCGACACCATGTTGAGCCTGAAAGTCGCGGGCGACTCCATGGCTCCATTATACCGGACGGGCGACCGTATAGTGGTCGATCGCGCTGCCACGGACGTGCGCAAGGGCGACCGCGTTGTTGTTCGCACAGCTGGCGGTGAGACAATCGCCAAGGAAGTGGCAGGGCTGTCTTCACGCAGCGTGACGCTGGCTTCGATCAATCCGGCATACCCGCCCCGTATCCTGCCCCGCCGCGACATCGTCTGGATGGGCCGTATCGTCTGGGTCAGTCAGTAGGCATTAAAAAAGGCCGCCTCCTTTCGGAGACGGCCCTTCTGTTTTCACAAGTCTATCGCGTTAGTTCGGCACGACGTAGCGGGCGTTTACCCAGCCACCGCCGGCGATCTGGACCCACTCGCCTTCCGAGCCGATCACACTGAACGGCTGACCGGCCTGCAACATGCCAGCCTGTCGATACCCGGTACCGGGACCCGAGCGAATGCGCAGGTTGGAGGTCGTGCGGTATTCGCCGCCCTGCGACGAGACGCGGGCACGTTGTTGATTGCAGCCGATGTAGGAACCGGCGGCGGCACCCGCACCAGCACCGACTACAGCACCCAAGGTGCGTTCGTTGTCGGATACCTGGCTGCCGATCAAACCGCCGGCCACGGCACCGATCAGGGCACCGGCACGTTGACGGCCACCGGGGGCGTCGCAGTTGGTGATGCCGTTCGCCTGCTGGGCCATCGAGACCGAGGGGACGGCGGTGACCAGCGCGGCCAGGGCGGCGGCGGTGGCCAGTGTAGTGTTCATGATCTTCGACATGGCTCTCTCCATTCATCGAGGTTGGTCGATGGATGCAGAATGCGCCGGGCCACATGAAGGCTCCCGGAGCTTCGCCGTTATTTTCGGTTCATCTTGCAGGGCGTCTGCTTCGCCGTTGTTTTACCAGCAGGTGAGCGCTGTCGAGGTCGTGCGCGATCAGATGTTGCCGGCGCACGAACTGGAAGTCCAGCACCCGGGCCCACAGGTACAGCAAGCGATCCCGGGTAACGAAGACAGTAACCGCCTCCACTTCCGGCGGCGGGCCCCAGGCCTCGGCCAGTTTCGCCAGATGATCGACCGTCGCATCGTCGGTCATCGGCTCGCATTCAACGATCCAGTCCCAGCTGCACAACTCTGGTCGCCCGGCGATCAGACTGACTGTCGCCTCGAGCACCTTGTCAGCTGCCCCCGCAGAGACCAGGTCCAATTGCAGTATCCGGGCCTGTTCGTCGATTTCGTATCGCAACGTCGCCTCCCCCGACCACGCCGCCATCCAAGCCAATCCCGGTTAATAATTCTGCCTCGGGGGTCAAGCTTGCGTCAGTTCGCCCCGTGCTCCCGCCTCGATCAGTTCGATCGTCTGCGGCAGGCCATAAATCGCGGCAAACGACCCGAAGCGCGGCCCCTGGCTTGCGCCCAGCAGCACCTCGTACAACGCCCCGAACCAGGCTCGCAGCGGCTCGAACTCATGCGCCTTGCCCACGGCATAGACCTCGTTCTGGATCAGCTCGCCGTCCGTGGTGTCCGCGGGCAAGGCCTTAAGCCGCTTCGCCAGATCCAGAAGGGCCGCCTTTTCCTTGTCGCCCGGCAAGCGGTACGACTTCGAGGGCTTCACGAAGTCCTCGTAATAGTTCAGCGCCCGGTCCATCAGTTGGTCCAGCAGCGGCTCGTTTTCGGGCGTCGCCTCCGGCAAATATTTGGCAAAGTAGGCCCACAGCTGATCCTTGGTCGAGGCGTTGGCCACGCCCACCAGGTTCAGCAACAGCGCAAACGACACCGGCGACGTATGGGTCGGCGGCTCGCCCGCATGGATCGACCAGACTGCGTTGTCGATCCGCTTGGCCGGTTCCTGGGTCTTGTAGCTCTCGATAAAGGCCAGATAGTCGTCGATGGCTCGCGGAATGACGTTGAAGTGCAGGCTCTTGGCCGACTTCGGCGACTGGAACATGTACCAGCTCAGGCTCTCCGGCGTGCCGTACCGCAGCCATTCGTCCATCGTCAGGCCATTGCCCTTGGACTTGGAGATCTTCTTTCCTTCGATATCCAGGAACAGTTCATAGTTGAACCCTTCCGGCGGCGTGCCACCCAGGGCGCGACAGATCTTGCCGCTCTCGCGCACGCTCTCGATCAGGTCCTTGCCCGACATCTCGTAGTCGACATCCAGCGCGACCCAGCGCATGGCCCAATCCGGCTTCCATTGCAGCTTCACATGGCCGCCGGTGACCGGCAGCTCGGTGCGTCCGCCAGCTGGGTCGTCAAAGACGATGGTCCCCTTCTCGACGTTCCGCTCCAGGGTCGGAACCTGCAGCACATGGCCCGTGATCGGGCTGACCGGCAGGAAGGGCGAATAGGTCGCCCGCCGCTCTTCCCCCAGGGTCGGCAGCATGATGGCCATGACCGCGTCGAACCGCTCCAGCAGGGTCAGCAGCGTCGCGTCGAAGGCGCCGGACTTGTAGGTCTCGGTGGAGCTCATGAATTCGTAGTCGAAGCCGAACCCGTCCAGGAACGCCCGAAGCCGCGCATTATTGTGGGCCCCGAAACTGTCGTGCGTGCCGAACGGATCGCGCACCCGCGTCAGCGACAGGTGCAGATCCTCGCGCAGCATCTCCGGGTTCGGCACGCCTTCCGGCACTTTCCTCAACCCGTCCATGTCGTCCGAAAACGCCACCAGCCGCGTCACCCAGTGGTCGCCGGTCAGGGCCCGAAAGGCGTTCCTCACCATGGTGGTCCGCGCCACCTCGCCGAAGGTGCCCATGTGCGGCAGGCCCGACGGCCCGTATCCGGTCTCCAGCAACACCGGCCGGCGCAGAGCCTCGAACTTGGCCAAGGCCTGGTCGGCCTTGCCCGCGTCGATCAACGCCCGGGCCTCAGCGCGTTCGGCCTCGGGCAACCGCTTCTTCAACACGTGCGACAGCAGATTGCGAGCCTGTTCGAAAGGCCACGACTTGGCTTCGCGGGCGAGGGGTTCAAGGTTCTGGAGCATGGGCGAGCGTTTGACCCGCCCAGATGCTCCGGTCAACTCACGCGGCTGCGACGTATGTCTGAGCCCACTCTTCCCGCCAGGGCCGATTGGCCTGAAGGTACAGCTTGTCGAACAACTCGGCAGCATTCAGTGGCTTGGCGACACAATCGTCCATACCCACGGCGAAATAGAGTTCCAGCTGTTCGGCAAGGGTGTTGGCGGTCAACGCGATGATCGGTGTCGACGCTACTTGTGTGTCCAGGGCGCGGATGCGGCGTGTGGCCTCGACGCCGTCCATGACCGGCATCTGGATATCCATCAGGATCACGTCCCAGCCCCCGCGCCGGGCTGCTTCGACTCCTTGGCTTCCGTCATCTGCAGTTTCGCAGATCACGCCCTGCGCCCTCAGCAAGGTTGAGATCAGCACCCGGTTGCTTTCGTGGTCATCGACATAAAGGACAGCCATGGCCCGAGCCTCGTCCTCGTCCTCGTCCAGAGAGGGTTCGTCCACAGCCATAGGACGCGCCGTTGAGTCCTGAGCTGGCAACAAAGCCTGTTCGCTCATGCTGTTCAGATCAAGGGAAGCGACCCAATCATTGCGTTGAGACATGTCGATCATCTGCTCGACAACTGCGTGCAGGGTCATACCCGCTGCTGCGATCCGGTCCACATGCGCCGCTTGTTCGGGAGCCAGTCTGGCCCGACCCAGAATATCGGCAAATCCCATTACGGCATTCAGTGGCGTGCGTAATTCGTGAGACATTTCGCTGAGGAACCTCTGACGTGCCTCGGCCATCGCCGCCTTTTGTTCGGCGGCGGTACGCCCAGCCTCTGCCTCAACCCGATCGGTCACATCCCGTTCGTTCAGCAAGACGCTGACCCCGCCCGTCACCGGATCAAGAATGGGGCGGCAATCGATATGGTGCCAACGCAATCCCTTCTGCGTCACCATCCGGTGCACCTCTGCCATCGTCAGCTCGCCCAGCGCCGCATTCAGAAGCCTCTTTCCGGCATCCGGGTCATGGAAACGCTCGATCAGGCCCATGCCTTCGCCGTAGGTCGAGAATGTACCCGGATTGGCAAACATCACTGCGCCGATGGCATCAAACAGGCCGACCGGGCCGGCAGAGTGACGCAGTGCCTCGACGGCGCGGCGCTCCTCGACCCCTACATCGGCCTCGGTCGCCTCAAACAGCAGCACATCACGACCGTCATCGAGAGCCACGGTTGAGATCAGCGCCTGTACCGTTAGCGGCTCTCCGTTAGGGTAGAAGGTCCAGCGTTCCTCGACGGCTTCGTTAGCAGCAGTGATGGCCTTCAACCGGTCCGTCCGGGCGCGCACGGCAGGCGACAGCTTTGAAAAATCTCGCGACAGCAATTCGTCCAGATCGGCCGCGCCCCAAAGTGCCAGCGCCGTACGGTTGGCATAGACACCGAAACAGCTGTCCGGATCAAACAGCCAGACAGCACGCCGCAAGCTATCCCAGGCGGTAAGCGGGGCACCATCGGCCAGTTTAGGAAGAGTGATGCCCATGGCATCCACCCTGCCTGTAACGCCTGAAGCAAGACTTAAAGACAGCCTGCTCCCCCGCTTGACCCAGCCGCAGCAGCATGACCAAACCGCCGCTTATGAAGACCGCCGATTTCGACTTCGACCTGCCCGAGGACCGCATCGCCCTGCGGCCCGCCGATCCTCGCGATTCCGCCCGTATGCTGGCGGTGAAGGACGGCATGCTGGACGACCGCATCATCCGCGACCTGCCTGACTTCCTGCGACCCGGCGACGCCCTGGTCTTCAATGACACCCGCGTCATCCCTGCCCGCCTGTCTGGCGTGCGCACCCGCCCCAACCCCGGGCCTGCCGGAGAGACCCTGACCGTTGCGGTCGAGGCCACGCTCCATCACCGCGATGGCCCCGACGTCTGGTCCGCCTTCATGAAACCCGGCAAGCGGATCAAGCCGGGAGACCGAATTGCTTTTCACTCGCTGGAAGCCACAGTGGCCGACAAGGGCGACGACGGCCTGATCACCCTCAAATTCGACCTGTCCGGACCTGCGCTGGACGATGCCATCCGCGACGTCGGGGTCATGCCCCTGCCACCCTATATCGCCGCCAAACGGCCCGAGGACGACCGCGACCGGTCGGATTATCAGACCGTCTTCGCCGAACACGACGGCTCGGTTGCCGCCCCTACGGCCGGCCTGCATTTCACCCCTGCCCTGCTCGACGCCATCCGCGCTAGAGGCGTCTCGACCCATGCCGTTACCCTGCACGTCGGCGCCGGTACCTTTCTGCCCGTCAAGGCCGACGACCTGGCCGACCACAAGATGCACAGCGAGTGGGGCGAGGTGTCAGCGAGCACCGCTGCCGCGCTAAATGGTATCCACGCCAGAGGTGGCCGCATCGTCTGTGTCGGCACCACCTCCCTGCGCCTGCTGGAGTCCGCCACGACCGAAGACGGTCAGGTTCAGGCCTTCCATGGCGACACGGCTATCTTCATCACCCCCGGCTACCGCTTTCGTGCCGTCGACTTGCTGATGACCAACTTCCACCTGCCGAAATCGACCCTGTTCATGCTGGTCAGCGCCTTTGCCGGAATTGACGCCATGAAAGCGGCCTATGCCCATGCCGTCGCAACCGGCTATCGCTTCTACTCCTACGGCGATGGCTCATTGCTGTTTCGCCATCAGGCGTGACGAGACACGGCAAACGCGCTAACGCGTCCGGTCCATGCTGGACCTGCCCACGCCCCTGACCCTGTCGCTGGAGACGATCGCCTCCGCCACTCCTGCCCTGCGCGATCCGTGGTGGGTGTTCGGTGGCACGGCGATGGCGCTGGCCGGGCTGGAAGGACTGCATGTGCCCGATATCGATATTCTGGCCAGTCCGCGCGATGCCCGCGTTCTGCTGGAGACGCTGGGCGGGGAAGCCGTGCCCGATCCCGGCGAAGGCGTCTTTCGCTCACGCGTCTTCGGCCGCATCCTGACCACGCCCGTGCCGCTGGAGATCATGGCGGACATGGACATTCGAGATGGCGGCGACTGGGTGCCAGTGCGCTTCCACACACGCCTGCCTGTCACTGTGGGCGACATCACCGTCTTCATTCCCACCGTCCAGGAACAGATCGCCATGGCCCGTCTGTTCGGCCGCCCCAAGGACCTGCAGCGCGCCGAGGCGCTGGAAAGACTGATCAGCTAGATGCCCTTCCCATTCGAGATCGCCGGCACCGAGGGCCGCGCCCGTACAGGCGTGCTCAAGACCGCCCGGGGCGACATTCGCACCCCCGCCTTCATGCCCGTCGGCACCGCCGCCACGGTCAAGGCCATGACGGTGGATCAGGTCAAACAGACCGGGGCCGACATTCTGCTGGGCAACACCTATCATCTGATGCTGCGCCCCGGGCCGGAGCGGATGGAGCGCCTCGGCGGCCTTCACAAATTCATGGGCTGGAACAAGCCGATCCTGACCGACAGCGGCGGTTTTCAGGTCATGTCCCTGGCAGGGATTTCCAAGGTGAAGGAGGAGGCGGTCACCTTTTCCAGCCATATCGACGGCTCCAAACACGTCCTGACCCCGGAACGCTCTATCGAGATTCAGGCCGACCGCATCGGGGCCGACATCTCGATGCAGCTGGACCAGTGCGTCGCCTATCCCGCCGAGAAGGACGCGGCCTGCAAGGCCATGGAACTATCGATCCGCTGGGGCGCGCGGTCCAAGGCCCGCTTTGGCACGCGCGAGACGCAGGGCCTGTTCGGCATCCAGCAGGGCTCCACTTTCGAGGACCTGCGTCGTCAGTCGTCCGAACAACTTCAGGAGATCGGCTTCGACGGCTATGCCATCGGCGGCCTGGCCGTCGGCGAGGGCCATCAGGCGATGTGCGAGGTGCTGGACTATGCGCCCGAGATGCTGCCTGCCGATCGTCCCCGCTATCTGATGGGCGTGGGCAAGCCCATTGATCTGGTCGAGGCCGTATATCGTGGCGTCGACATGTTTGACTGTGTCCTGCCCACACGTGCCGGTCGCCACGGCCAGGCCTGGACCTGGGATGGCCCGCTGAACCTCAAGAATGCGCGCTTTGCCGAGGATCAGGATCCGCTGGACCCCGACATCGCCTGCCCGGCGTCCAGCCAGTATTCAAAGGCCTATCTGCACCACCTGATCCGCGCGGACGAAATCCTCGGCAAGGTCCTGCTCAGCTGGCACAATATCGCCTTCTATCAGGCCCTGACGGCGGCGATGCGCGAGGCCATCCTGCACGGTCGGTTTAAAGCCTTCCGACGCGACTTCCACGCTCGCCACGTCAGCAACTGATAAGGGCTAAAGCTCTGCGAGACGTTGAAACCTGCGTTCTCAGGCCCTGATATAATGTGGAAGGAAGCGTGAGGTGTTGCGCGTCACCCGCGTATCGTCCTCGCGCAGGCCGATGCCGGCGGCCTCGTCACCGACGACCCAGGAGCCGATGATGACATGGTTGTCGTCGAACCGGGCGGGCGGGCGCAGGGCCTGGCGGATGTGAATACCGTCGCCATAGCCGCCGTCCAGGACGGGATCAGCCACGCCCCTCTCGACCAGCTCGACATTGGCACCCTCGCGCGAGAACAGAGGCTTGCGGACGTAGGAGTTGCCCAGCCGTTCGTGGGCCGGGTCGCTCTCGAAATAGGCTTCCAGCAGATTGGGATGGCCGGGGTGGCGTTCCCACAGCAGGGGCAGGATGCCCTTGTTGGAGATCAGGCTCTTCCAGGCCGGTTCCAGCACCGTCACCTCCGCTGTCGGCAGAGGCCGCGCGTAGTCGTCACGCAGCATCTGCTCCCACGGATAGAGCTTGAACAGGGCACCGATCAGCCAGTTTTCGTGATCGACGAACCGGCCGTCGGCATTCAGCCCGATGTCGCCCAGGGCCACGAACTGCGGCTCCAGCCCCGCCTGTTTGGCCAGATCCTCCAGGAAAAGCACGGTCTGGCGATCCTCGACGAAGTCCGGCTCCGACGAGAAATGCATGAAACCGCCGTCCGGGAAGATCGTCCGGAACCGTGCGACCAGCTTTTCATGCAGGCTGTTGAACTGGTCGGTTTCTGCCGGCAGCACGCCGGACGCGATCTGGTCTTCCAGCCACAGCCACTGGAACACCGCCGTCTCGTAGATCGAGGTCGGGGTGTCGGCATTGTATTCGTAGAGCTTGGCCGGCCCCTTGCCATCGTAGAAGAAGTCAAACCGGCCATACAGCGACGGTTCCTGCCGTTTCCAGCTGTCGGCGACATAGTCCCGCATGGCCTCGGGGATATCCAGATCGGCCATCAGCCGCTCGGACTTGACCACCTCGTCGACCAGATCCAGGCACATGGCGTGCAGAACCTCGGTCGGTGTCTCCAGGTCCTCCTCGATCTGCTGCATCGAGAAGGCGTAGGCGGCGGTTTCGTCCCAATACTGTTCGCCCGACACATGGTGCCAGGTGAAGCCCAGGCTGTCGGCGCGGGCCTGCCAGTCTGGGCGCGGATCGAATTTAAGGCGTTCCAAGGGGTCAGGCCTTGTCGCGGTCCACGGTCTCGCTCTGCTGGATCAGCGGCGTCACCACCTGCACCTCCTTGGGGGCGGACAGGCGGGCCAGGACGTCGTCGGCGGACGAATGGCCCGGCAGGATGCCTGCCTCCTTCAGCTTGGCGTCCAGATCGGCACCCGTGCGTTTGTCCTCGAGTTCCTGACTGGCGCGCAGCTTCTCTTCGTTGACGGCCTGGCGCTGCTTGATGCGTGCCAGGCTGTCGGCGGCCGAGCCGATCCGGGAATGAGCCCCCGCCGATTGCAGGGCCACAGACGTCTGGGCTTTCTGGACCGAGTCATTGACCTTCACGATGTCGATCTCGCGTCGCAGGGTCTCGATCTTTTGATCCGTCTGGGCGATGGCGGTGCGCAGTCGGGTCTCGGCCTCCTTCATGCCGCCGATCATCGGCTCGCGCTCGCCGATCTGCTGCTCCAGCTCGGCAATACGGACCGCAACCTCGCGCGCCAGAGCCTCCTTGCCCTGCGCCAGGGCGGCGCGGACGGAGTTCTCATATTTGGCGATCTGTTCGCCGAAGCTCTTGAGCTCGTTCTCGGCCATGCGGCGGCGCGCGACCAGACCGGCCAGGTCGTCACGGGCCTTGCCCTGAGCATTGTCGGCGTCGCGGATTTCCTGGTCAAGGATCTTCAGGGCGTTGGCATCAACGACCTGCTGGCCCGCCTCATGGGCGGTGCCGCGGAACAGGGCCGAAAGTTTGGCGAGCATGGACATGGGTCGGTCTCCGGATCAGGCAGCGGCGGCGTCAGCGCCGAACGTTTCGCGCAGTTCGGTGGCGTCGATCGCGTTCTCGGCCAAGGTGCGCAGTTCGATCAATATGGTCTGAAGCGTCGTCTTGCACGACAGTTCGCCCATCAGCTCATAGACGTCCTGGCCATCGACCGTAGTGATGGCGAAGTTGGACAGGGGCACGACGCGCTGGGCCTTCAGCAGGAAGGTGTTGAACCGGTCGGCGTCCTTCTGTTCGGACACCGGCCACAGAAGTACCGAACAGACGATCTGGGCTCCGCCCACCGACAGATAGATGGGCAGGTCGCCGTATTCATTCATCGTGGCCAGCAGGACGGGCTCGGCTCCCTCCAGCACTCGCAGGGTCATTTCGCCCTCGCGGACCAGGTCAGAACTTTCCAGCGCAGTCTTGATGGCCGGTACGGTCCAGGACGTTTCGATCACGGCATCCATGGGATGGTTCACTCCAAAGGGAACGGTGGAAGGGTTGCGACGCGGGCGACGAACGATCTCAGGTCCGCGTGTCGACTCGGTGACGATGGCGTGGACCGCCGCCTTCACATCCTCTCGCGCGGATTCCGGCACCCAGAACTCCAGCTTGACCATGCCCGCCTCACGCCGGGCCTTGCGCCAAGCACGTATACGATCATTCGCCGAGGGCAAGGGTTTCGAGGATTGATTACGCATGTTTCATGTAACGCGTAACAGGAACGGTTGACATTGGCCAGCCGTCTGCGATGACTTCACGCATTCCGGGCATGGGGCCCGACCGGGGTCAAGGGCGAATGCTGCTGCCGCGACTGAAACTGGCGCGCATATTCGACAAGGCCTTCCACGCGATGGCCGATCTGCACTGGACCATGCTCGCGGCACTGATCGGGCTTCATGCCGGATCGACCTGGCTACTGTTCGATATCGCAGGCGAGACGGAACTGACGTCGCCTGTGACCTTCTTCTACTGGTACGCCACGACGGCCTACACCGTCGGCTATGGAGACCTCAGCCCTGGAACAGACCTCGGCCGATTGATCACGGCGATCTGGGTGTTTCCCGGTGCCATCGCCGCCTTCACAACCGTCGTGGCCAAGGTCCTGGGTGCCATCGGCGACATCTGGCGCCTGCGCCGCGCTGGCAAGGGAGACTATTCTCGCATGACCGACACCATCGTCCTCATCGGCTACCACCCGGCGCGGACCGCCAAGATGATCGAAGAGCTGTGTTCGGACCTGAATCCCGATCAGACGCTGGTGTTGCTGACGCGGCAGGCCGTGACCGACCTCGACAGCCGCATCCGCTATGTCCAGACCGAAAGCCTGACCTCGGTCGCCGCCCTGACGCGCGCGGGCGTGGCCCAGGCCTCGCGTGTTCTGGTGTTCACCAACTCTGATTCCGACACCCTGGCGGCGACACTGGCGGCGACCGCCCTGGTACCTGCCCAGGCCCATGTGGTCTGCTATTTCGAGAACGAAGACCATGCCCGGCTGGTGGATCAGCACTGCCCCCAGGTCGAGGTCGTGCTGTCGGCCGGACCCGAAATGGTAGCGCGCGCCTGCAAGGACCCCGGCGCCAGCCAGGTCATCAGCGCCCTGACGAGCCATCTGGACAAGGAGGCGACCCTGTTCAGCCTGCAATGGCCGGACCGGGCCGCACGTCCATTCGGCGATCTGGCCCGTGCCCTGCTGGATCGCAGCGCGACCTTGCTGGCCATCCAGCCGGCCGAGGCGACGACCCCGACCTTCAATCCCGCGCCCGATCGACCCGTTCAGCCCGGCGACCGGCTGTTCTATGTCGCGTCAAACAGGGTCGATGCGGCGGCCCTGGCGGGGTAAGAGGGGTCATGTTCAAGCGTCTGTTCGGTTCCGGCGACAAGACCCCGCCCGCGATCACCCTGGCCGAGGTGCGCAACATCACGGTGGGCCGGACCGTCTCTCTTGACCCGCTGGCCTGGGAGCGGCTGGGCGACGAGACCCATTTCACCCTGGACCGCGACGCGCTGGAGATCACGGCTCAGGGGCGTGTGGTGCTGGACGGCGGCCAGCATGTGCACCGCTTCTACACCGACGACCATGTGATGCTTCAGGCCATGAGCGACAGCCCCGATGGTCAGGGGGCCTATGACTTCACCCTGTTTATCCCGTGGACCTCGGCCTATCCGCCCGGCGCGCGCGAGCGCCGGATGTGGCGCGACCGCCTGTCGGCCCCTGTGTTCGACGGCGCGGCCGAGGAGCTGCCGGCCTATCCCCGCTTCTGGTTCGCCGAAAGCGACGCGATCCAGCCGCCGGTAGAGCTGTGGGAATCCCTGTTCGACGATCGGGCCGCGACGGTGCCCTACAGCCGCATCTTCCAGACCTGCATGCTGTATGCGCGCGACCTGTCGGGCGGGCGTGAGCTGATGATGGCACTGGAAATGGAACCGCACGACCAGGACGACATCGTCGGCGACGTCACACACGAAATCATGATCGGCATTCCACTGGAAATGGCCGAGTTCCGCGCCTGACCGCGCAACACTGACTGGGGGTAACATGTTCGACTGGTTCGCATTTCAGACGGGGGCCACCGCCTTCATCATCGCCTTTGCCGCTGCGGTGGCCTTCTTCGTGGCGTTCAAATTTATCTACCAGCTGGTCACGCCGTACCATGAGAGCAGCCTGATCCGGCAGGGTAACACCGCCGCCGCCGTGTCGCTGGGCGGGGCGCTGATCGGCTTCGTTCTGCCGCTGGCCTCCGCCCTGTCCCAGACCGTCAGCCTGATGGAGTTTGCGGCCTGGGCTGTGCTGGCTGGGGTGATCCAGATCGTGGCCTTCATCGTGGTCAGCCGACTGGTCTATCGCGGACTGGCTGCGCGGATCGAGGCGGGCGAGATGGCGGCGGGCATCTATCTGGGATCCATCTCCATCGGCGTGGGCCTGCTCAACGCCGCCTGCATGACGGCGTGAGGCCATGATGACCGACGACATCCAGACTCCAGCCCCCGCCTCCACCATGCGCCGCCTGAAGCGGTCGAAGACGCTGCATGTCTCCAGCCTGATGGCGACGGTCAGCTTTTCCATGGCTGCCTGCGGCTCGCCCCAGCGGTCAGTACCGCAGCCCGAGCCTGTGCCAGCTCTGGCCTACACCTCGGTCGCGGAGTGCCAGGCGGCCAACGACATCCCCGATGCCGAGTGCGACACCGCCTATGCCGAGGCACAGCGCGTGGCTGCCGAAACCTCGCCCCGCTATGCGACCCAGGCCGAGTGCGAGGGGGCATGGGGACCCGAGCAGTGCCGCCCGCTGAACAGCGGCGGTGGCTCATTCTTCGGTCCGTTGGCCACAGGCTTCATCATCGGCCAGTTGCTGAACGGTGGCGGCTATCGCGGCGGCGGACCGCTGTACCGTGACCGGGACGGCCAGTATTCCAACGGTTACGGCGGGGGTTACCTCAGCCGCGACTACAGGACCGGCCGGACGATCACCAATGCGCGGGACCATACACCCGAGGCCCGTCAGGCCCCGAGCCGCGTGCAGAACCGCACGACGGTGGTCTCACGCGGCGGTTTCGGGGGCGGCGGGCGGGGCTATGGCGGATAGCATCCGCTACACTGACGAGACACGGTCCCGGCCATGCCAGCCCTGGATGGTCGGTTATCGATGACTGCCCAGATCATTCCCCTGCAACCGCTGGAGCGCGGCTATCTGAATGTGTTGCGTGTGCGATCGGCGATCGGCTGGCTGACGCTTGTTGCGATCGCAGCGATTGCGGATGGCGTACTGCAATGGCGCGTTGATACGGTGTTCGGGCTTGTCACCGGTCCGGTAGTTGTCTTCGGAGCCTTGTCCACGATTTTTCTTGTTCCGGGACGCTGGCGGCGCTGGGGTTATGCCTTCACCGACCGGGAACTGCACGTGGCCCAGGGATGGCTCACCCAGATGCACACCATCGTGCCCGTGTCGCGTGTCCAGCACATCGACGTCAGCCAGGGGCCGATCGAGCGTAGCGCCGGTGTAGCAACGCTCATACTCCACACGGCCGGCACCGAAGGCAGCCGGGTCATACTGCCTGGCATAAGCCGCCAGCGCGCCGAAGAAATCCGTGATGCCATTCGCGGCCGGATCAGCGACGCGCCCTGGTAATGGAGCCCCGGCAGCCTATCGATCCAAGTATCCTGCCGCCGCGACGGCTTGATCCGCGGACCATACTCGTTCGCGCCCTGCCCGGTTTGCCGTCGGCCATTTTCGCCGTGCCGTTTATCCTGACCGCCGTGCAAGGCGAGGGACTGGCTCTCATTTTCGCGCTCGTCGGGCTTGCGCTGGCAATGGCCGTCACGGGCTTGATCAGCTGGCTTCACTGGCGCGGCTTCACCTATCAGGTCTTGCCAGACCAGTTGGTGATTTCGCGCGGCATCCTCAATCGCACACACCGCTCGATACCGGCCGAGCGCATCCAGGATGTGTCTATCAAACGCAGCCTGATCGCACGGGCGCTGGGTCTGGCCGAGGTGCGCATCGAGACGGGTGGCGGAGAAGCAGACGAAGGCAGACTGGACAGCGTCAGCCTGGACGAAGCCTACCGCCTTCGCGCCCTGCTCAGGGGCCTCAAAACGCGCCAGGCTGTGGCCGAGACCGCAGTCAAAGCCGAAGCCGACGTCAGTAGCGGAGACGAAGAGACCCCGCTGTATCGAATGGCGCTTCCTCGCCTGCTCTATTTCGGCCTGTTCAACTTCTCGCTGGTCTGGATCGCGGCCATTTTCGGTGCGGTCCAGTATCTCGACCAGACCCAGGTCTTTGACTGGGGCCGCTGGCTGGACCTGCTGGATGTGGCCGAACGGGAGCTGCAGGCGCGGCTGAATGTGATGCTGGCGATCGGCTTCGTTGGACTGGCCGTACTGCTCGGGATCGTCGTCGGGCTCGTCCGAACCGTTCTGCGATACCATGACTTCAAGCTGGCCTTTGCCGAAGGTCGTTTTCGCTATAGCTGCGGATTGCTGACCAGGACCGAAGTCGTGGTCGCGCAACGCCAGATTCAGCTTGGCCTGATCGAGCGCGGCGCTGTCAGCGGACGTCTGGGGTGGGGCGCGTTCAAGGTGCAGACCCTGGGCAGCAGCGACCATGTGTCAGGCCGCCAGGAGCTGGCTCCCTTCGCACGACCGACCGAGATCGAACCGCTGGTCGTCCACGCCGGACTGCCCCCCTTCGATCAATGCCTGCTTCGATCGGTATCGCGCTGGCATGCCGCCGGGGCCTGCCTCGGGTCGGTAGTACTGCCCGCCGTTATCGTTCTGGTGGCCAGCCTTTACTTTCCTCTGGCCGCCAGCCTGCTGCTGGTTCTGCCGGTCCCGCTGGCGGTGTCGCTGCTGCGGCCCCGCTTTCATGGCTATGCCTTGGCTGAGACCTGCCTGAACGTCAGGCGGGGTGTGCTGAAGCAGCGAGACTGGACGGTGCCATACGGCAATATTCAATCCGTCACGGTAAGGCGGGGACTGCTTCAAAGGTGGCTCGGTCTCGCCACCGTCAGGATCGATACGGCAGGTGGGAGGGGTATCAATGGCCCCCATATTCATGACCTTAGCGACGATAAGGCTGCCGAGCTAGCGCTGAGCCTGGTCCATAGGATCGATGCGTCTGGGACAGCTGAAAACAGGATCCGTTTCGACAACACCCCTAGTGTCGCGGACATCTCCTGAGAACCGCCCGATCGTCGGGACGTGCCCGATCCTTCAGACGCGGCGGCGGCGGCCGTGACGCAGGTTCAGCAAGGCCCAGCCGCAGACACGGATAAGATGGTACGTCCTCTCGGGCTCGAACCGAGGACCCTCTGATTAAAAGCCGCCCTAAAGGGGGATTCAGCAGGTTTCAGGGGTGTTCAGAAACGGCTACAACATATTGGTATAAAAGAATAAAAGTTTTCACTGGGTTTCAGGTCGTTTCAGGAAATTTCGACGATTTGTGTCCCCTGTGTGCCCCCGTTTGGTGTGAATCGGTCTGGATTTCAGGGTCATTCTGAGGGATTATCGGTGCGTGCCGAAGGTGAGATTGACAGATAAATCCGTCGCCGCCGCCATCGCTCTCGCGGGAGAGCGCATGGAGCTTAGTGACGACCATCCGCATGCCGCCGGGCTGATCCTGAGAGTGAACGCCACCGGGCGCAAGTCCTGGTTCGTCCGCTACCGAACGGATGATGGAGTGCAGCGCCGCTTTCACCTTGGATATTACCCTGAGGTGGGGCTGGCCTCAGCCCGCCAGCGCGCCGCCGCTGCGCGCAGCAAGGCCTTTGATGGTGGAGACCCCAGTGGCCAGCGCCGGATCGAGAAGGCCACGGCCGCAGCCCTGCCTCTCAAGACGTTCGACGACCTCACAGAAGCCTATTTCGCCGCCTGCGCCTCCGGCGAATGGCGGCCTCGCAGCAAGACGAAGCGACCGGACACCCTGAAGCGCGAGCGCTGGCTGCTCGAGCGGTATGTCACGCCGAAGATCGGCCCGCTGCGCCTGGAGGAAATCCGCAAGCCGCAGATCAAGGCCCTGATCCGCGCGCCCATGGAGAAAGGTCTGAACACGACCTCCAACCACGTCCGCGCCCAGCTCCGGCAGATGTTCAACTTCGCGATCTCCGAGGACCGCATCGAGTTCAACCCCGTCACCGGCGTGAAGGCCATGGGCCAGGAGAAGCCGCGCGAGCGCGTGCTGAAGGATTCCGAGATCCTCGCCATCTGGCGCGGCGTCGACCGGCCGGAGACGCTGCGCAAGCCCGATACCGCCTACAGGGACGGCAAGGTCTATGTGACGCCGCGCGTCGCGATCGCTATCAAGCTGCTTCTGGTCCTGGCCCAGCGGCGCTCCGAAGTGACCGGCATGGCCCTGTCGGAGCTCGACTTCGACCAGCGGATCTGGACCATCCCGGGAGAGCGCACCAAGAACGGTCGGACCCACAAGGTGCCCCTGACCGCTCTGGCGATTCAACTCATCCACCAGGCGCTCGCACAACAGGCCAGCGAAGGCCTTGCCCCCTCCCCCTACGTTTTCCCGTCCCAGTGGGATGTCGACGAGCCCATGGGTGCCAACGCCGTCAGCCACGACCTGCGCAATATTCGGATCGCCCTCGGCCTGGAGAGGCTCACGCCGCACGACCTGAGACGGACTGCTGCGACCAATATGGCCAGTGAGCGCCTGCGGGTGCAGCCCTTCATCATCGGTCGCGTCCTGAACCACACCAGCGAGACGGGCGGGGCGGCCATGATCACCCTGTCGACCTATGCCCTGTACGACTACATGGCCGAGAAGCGCGACGCGCTGACAAGATGGAGCGCCCTGCTCGCTGCGATGGTGTCCGCCCAGCCTCGGGCCAATACCGCCGCCTCCCTCCCGGCTGCTCTGCCGGATAATCCGCTGGCCGGCGCGCAAACGTCTGACGCAGACTATTATCTGGAACTCGCCGGAGCGTGATGTCGCCGAGTTAGACTCTGCACCAGCGCGACGACGCATCGCCGGCGGGGTCCTGGTTCGTCGACCTGCATCTCATACTGCAGCGCATTAGCGAGGCTCCAAAGGTCGCTTGAGAAGCTTAGATGCGAAAGTCTAGAAAGCGCCAACAGCGGTCCTCAGCAGACTGCCTGAAAGCCGACATCTAGGCCAAATAAGCGCGCGCGCTCAGCTGGCGTTTCGTGTCCCTTGCGCCTATCCCTGCTAAGAAAATGAAGGATGCATCCTCTGGATCAGATTGTTTCCAATCCCGCAGGCATCCTGCAGCGCCCAGTGCTCTACGCGACGGTGACTCAGCTCGCGTTCAACATCAACGAGCGCTATTATGGAGGTTTGCACTATATGTGGTGCACTCCGTGCTTTGATATCAATCTGCGGTCGGCAATCTACACGGTGCCGCCCACCTCCTCACCGTTCCAGATTTATCAGACGCTTGCGCAAGAAGTAGCGGCCGCCGACCTCCACAGTGACAAGATTACTGCAAACAGAATCGGCATTCAGCGGGGGGCGCTGAAGAAGCTTGAGAGAGGCATGATCGATCAGAGGACCGCCGACCGCATCCAGAATACTGCCGCAGTGGCTCCTGCTGCGAACTTCAAGCCCCTGCTGTGCGTGATCAGCGCAGACCGAGCTCAGCCATACTGTACAGAGGTCGATATCTCCGCGATGGCGAATCCGTTGTCCCAAGAGTTCATCGTCGAGGACCTGCCGCACTCAACTTTCGACGTCATCAGCATCGGGACGCCACAATGATCGACCTTCGCCCCATCACAGATGGCTATTCGCGACAGGAGGTCACCGACGCCGTGTACTACGCAATACGGTTCGTGAAGCAGGGAGCAGCAGCTCGACAGGCCGGCAAAGACGTTTTTCAGGACGCGAGACGCAGTACTCCAACACCCCGCACGCGCGATCTGACGATGTCGCTTGTGCATGAGCTTGAGAGTGCGCTCGGACGTCAAGAACTTCAGTTTCAGGATGGCGACTTTCAGAAATCGGTGGGTGCCCTGTCCAGTCTCACAGAACGCTCGACGGAATCCATGACTGACGCGGATCGCGCTGAAGCTGAAGCCTTGGCTGAAGAGCTGTCGTTCGATCCCACGCAGTCGAACAGTGACGCTCTCATTGGTTGAGGCACACCTACTTCGAGGTGCAGCCTCATAGGCTCTGTGCCGGACAGCGCCAGGAGCATGCGTAATCGGGCGGTCCTGCGAAGGGGCAAGCTCCCATAGAGTGCTCGGCTCAGTCCGAGAGGAAGGGAGACTACGATGTTCTACGCTGCATTGGATGTGTCGCTGCGCTCAGTGGCGGTCTGCATCATCGATAATGACGGTAAGGTCCGCCTCGAGCGGTCCGTGCCGTCAGACGTGCCGGACCTGGTCCGCTGTCTGAGCGAGTTCGGAGAGCCGATCCATCAGGTCGGTCTCGAGGCGGGCACGCTGACCCAGCACCTGACCTATGGTCTTCGTGAAGCCGGCTTCGACGTGGTGTGCATGGAGGCGCGACAGGTCGCGGCGGCGCTGTCGGCCATGCGTAACAAGACGGACAAGCACGACGCCCGCGGCATCGCCCAGATTCTCCGCTCCGGATGGTACAGCCGCGTTCATGTGAAGAGTGTCGAGAGCCACCACCTGCGGGCGCTGCTGACCAGCCGCAAGGTGATGCAGCGCAAGTGCATCGACCTGGAGAACGAGTGTGCTGTTCGAGACCTTCATGGAGCTCGACCGGCGCGTGAGGAAGGCGGCTCACGAGGACGAGGTCTGCACCCGGTTCATGGGCATCCCCGGCGTCGGCGAGATCACCGCCCTGAGCTTCAAGGCCGCCGTCGATGACCCGGCCCGCTTCAAGAGCTCGCGCACCGTCGGCGCCCACTTCGGACTGACGCCCAGACGCTTCCAGTCCGGCGAGAAGGACAATCCCGGCCGCATCTCCCACGCCGGCGACTCCGACGTGCGCGCCACCCTCTACGCCGCCGCCAACGCCATGCTCATGCGCTCGATCACGTGGTCGAGCCTGAAGGCCTGGGGCATGCGGCTGATGAAGACCAAGGGCCGCCGACGCGCCATCGTCGCCGTCGCCCGCAAGCTTGCTGTCGTCCTGCACCGCATGTGGGCCGACGGCACTGAGTTCCGGCACGGATCGGAGGCTGCGGCATGACCTGACCTACCCCACCACGATCCGATCCTGGCCGGATCGTCCCACGCGGACGACGGGATGGATGAAGCCGAAAATGTCTGCTGCGCTCCGAGCGCGACCAATAGCGAGGCTCTCCAGACCCTGATCCCATGCATGCGTGCAGCGGCTCCGCTCGCAAGGAGCCATCCAGACTGCGAAGAGAAGCGTGACCCGTGTGATCGATCAGGCCGACGATCAATACCAGCTTGACCCCCATACCCGATTAGAGAAGCGGACATTAGGCCGAGGTCCAGAAGCGGTCACACAGGCTGCTGGCGAACCACCACTCGACGATGCCGCTAGTCGTTAGTCGTTAGTCGTTAGATTAATCGGTTCAACGCCGACTTCCCTTTTCAGATCAGTTATCACCAGGATCGGTCTCGACTAGTGATGCGACCTGAACAGGCCTAGTCGTGGCTCAGTTCATCGAGAACCGTCCCGAAGTACGAGGGAAACCGGTCGATGATCGCCCTGGCTGCCTGAGGTTCACCGCGTACAGCCTGGCGCACGTCCTGCTTTGTCGTAACTCCCTTGAACCGATTGCCCAGTGCGGACGCGACAATCCGATCAGCGAAGCCCGCCTCGTAGAACGCGATCTCAGGCTGTTCGCGCAATCCGTACTTCACCACCTTCTGGAGTTCGCTAAGGCCAGAGTGGAGGAAACCTTCGTCATCCTCGGTGAGATCGGCCATTGAGGCTACCACCATGGCTGCATCATAACCGAACCCATTCTCGCATAGCGCGACGACGTGCTCGACGGTGGGGTGACGCGTGCTGAACCGTACGTCGGCTTCGGCCAATGGGGTGTGGATCTCGCCGAATGCAGCGCCATCGCACCAGGAGATGAAGGCCGGAAGTGCGGCTCGGCGGTCGGACATGCCAAGAAGTGATTTAGACGTTACCGAGTCCAACACACGTTCAGCGACTGCCTGGAGCAGACTTCCGTCTTCAGCGGCTTGCTCCAGCATCTCATTGTTCTCGACGAGCCAGCGCTGCAAAGAGGAAATGGCCGAGGGTGCCAAAGGCGAGACCCGAATGAGGTTTCTCAAATCCTTGTCCGCGTTCTGTCGAAGAGCGACGGCAATACTCCGGAAAATCTCGATCAGCCTTGGCTTTTGGTCCGCCTCGGCGAGGAAGTAAGCAAGGGTGCTTTCCGCTAGTTCTTCGACGCGATTGACAGCATCGTCGTCATCGAAAGTCATGTGTGCTGCCAGAAAGGCTGCAATGTTTTGGATTGCCCGGGCGCGATCGTTCACGAACAGGGTGAAATCCTTAGTATCAATCCGAGCGTCGATCGCCTGTGCGGCCGCCGTGATGTTGGCGACTGTTTCGCCATCGGCGAAAGTTAAGTCCAACCATTCGTCGCGCAGCGCCATCACAATCGGAGGCACCCGCTGAACGTAATCTCCCAAGAGCGCCAAAATGCCGCTGACACAGGGTTCCGCGTTCGCGGGGTTCAGGAGACGTTTGGTCTCCTGCCAGCCGTATATGCCCCGTCTGTGCTCCCGGTGATCGTAGACCGAAGACGTCGTGAAGATGACGCTTCCCTCAGTGTGCATACCCGCGCGGCCTGCCCGACCGATCAGATTGTGGAAGTCACGGACGAGAATGCGCTCCCTGCCTTGCTGGGTCGCTGTGACCAGGAGGTACTTGATCGGGAAGTTGACGCCCTGAGCCAGCGTGGATGTGCAAACGACGAAGCGGGCGAAACCTGTCTTCATCGCGTGTTCGATGGAAAGCCGAAGTCCCTGGGGTGTGTCGCCGTGATGAGTCAGGATAGCGAGCTCAGCAGCTCTCGATGCGCTCGCGTCCGGGCCCAAGTGCGCGACACTGAGAGCGTGGATTCGCTCGATCTCGCCTTCGTCCGAAACCGCAAGCGGGTTCGGCAGATCGATCTTCTTCTCAAAGAAAAGCTCCGCGGCGCGGCGCGCAACGCCGGCGGCCGTATCCTTTCGCCCGCAGAAGACCGCAACGCTGCCGTTGGCTACGATGTGAAGACCGAGATAGAGCGCGACGTCGGGCCCGGTATTTTCTGGAAAGAACCGTGGTGTGCGCTGCTTCCCTTCGAGCGGGATCACCGTCCTTGCGATGAGGCGCGGAACGAAAAACTCGCGCTCCTCCGGGTCGCTCGGGCTGACGTAAGCCAGTTGGCCGAGCTCATTTTCCCAACTCGCAAAGGCGATGCTTCTGGTCGTGGGTAAAAGGCCATCTCCTCGGACGACGTTCGCCTCGCCGATCAGCCATTCCGCAATCTGGTCGGCGTTTCCGATCACAGCGGAGATGAGAATGGTTTGCGCTTCTGGCGAGAGCGACATGCGTAGCGTGGATAGAAGAAGTTCGTAGGTTGGGCCGCGCGTCATGCCTTCGAACTGATGGCCTTCATCGTAGATGATGAGGCCTATCCGCTCCGCCAGATCGGGATTTCTGCGAATGAGATAAAGGAGTTTCTCCGGCGTAACGATCAAGACGGTTTTCCGCGTCTCTTCGTCATCAAAGAAGAGGTCTACTTGGTAGGCCTCGCTGGCTTCAGTGACCGTGATCGCCTCTCCAGAGAAGGCCGACGTGAGGTCAGAGCGTATGTCATGGCAAAGAGACCGGTAGGGCGCGACGATGACAGCGAGCTCGGCCCGGCCCGACAAGAAAGCCGACCGGATGATGATCTCTGTCGCGCGCGTCTTGCCTGCACTTGTCGGCATTTGAATGACGACCGACCTTCCGCGAAGGACGTCCGCATCACAGATCTTCTGTTGGGCGGGCCAAAGCTCCTTGGGGAAGCTTGGTTTCCGCAGAGCGGGCCGCCAGGCATCAAGCGCTAGGTCCGACGACCGGCTCAGATAGGTTCGGGCAGCAGCCCTGACCTTAAGCGCACAGATGGCGCTCACCAGATCGGCATACAGAAGCTCCCTCACCGAGCCTTCTTTGTAGACCTGTCGTCGAAGGTTTGCGCAGGCAACCGCGACCGCGATCGCGTCGTCTTCTAGTAGGAAAAACCTGCGGAGGGCGGCCAGAACCTCATCGGCGACACCATCGGAGTCATCTGGCCCCTCGAAGTGGTTGGACAAGATGGAGTGAACGAGTCGCTTTGTGCCGCCCTCCAGGTCGGCGGCAGGAGACGGCGTGCCGCGGATCACGACGGTCGCGCTGCCAACGCTGTGCCCGATATAGTAGGCCGCCGCAGCTAAAAGAGAGAATTCTGGCGTAATCTCCTCATCAAGCCGGGAGTTGAGATAGGCGTCAAAAAATGTCGCCGCGAACCCTAGGAGCTTATCAGGATCCAGGTCGGCCCATTCGTCCCAAAACTCCGGCACGCCCCCGCTCAGCTCCGAAAGTGGATCTCCTGGGGTAAACTCGTCGGCCATTGTGGAGGCCAAGTCTCCGAGGATGGCGACCGCCAAGGAGAACAGGATGTTGGGGTCGCGCGGAATCGCAATGTGGTGCTCTTCCGGAACCCGGAACTCGTACATCTTAGCCTTGGACCTCGTGTAACGAAGGACCGTCCGTGCGGCGCGGTTAGGCCTCATCCGCCGCTCTCTCGTAGAGCGCGTGCACGAGCGCCATGAGCGAAGGCCCTTTGATGACCATTAGAGAAAGGTTGGCCGCGTTCGGATGCAGGGAAGCATCCACTTTTGTCAGGTCGGTCGCGGCGAACACGTCGTCGTCCATGATGGCCGCCGCTCCATTGCGACGAGCAAACGGGCGCGCCGTCTCATCTTGAAAACGTTGAACGATTTTTTGGCCGGTTTCGTCTCCATCCTTGCGCAGCCGCTGCTTGAAGGCGTTAAGCGACACCGCTTCACGCAGCTTGTCCTTTCCGGAATCATCGACGGCGTCTTGAAGCCTGTTCTTCTTGCTGAGTGTCATCCCTGACTTCGCTTCGAACAGGTACAGTTCGTCAGCTGGAAGATGACCTACATCAGGATCATGACTGAACCCGATAATGTCGGCACCCTTAGTCGGATCGTTCGGGTTGAATCGCCCATCGTAGCGAATATGGGCCGGTGACCAGTGTCCCAGCACGTATCGCAGATAGTCCGCGATGAGGATTTCTCCGAAGTCGCCGGACCGTACACTTGGGCCGGGTTTCTCGAGGCTAGGCAGCTTCATCTCTCTCAGAAACTCAGCTTTTGTCTTGCCGGTCCCTTGAGTGAGAGCTTCAAGGTCCTCATCGCTGCAATAGTGACGACGGAAATGACTGGCCCAGTCCGAAAGGATTGCTGCGTCGTCGACGTGCTGAAGCTCCCACACTGGGATCGCTTTCCCGCATGCTGTCGGGACGATGGTGCCGGAATCCACCAGCCAGCTTAGGTGTTTAGGGGTGGTCAGCGGAGCCTCGGCGGTGTCTTCGCCTCGCAATTAGCTTGGCCGTTCTCAACGGTAGTCGGAAGCGAGCCAGCGATCCAGAGCTCAATCGGGCAACCTTGGGTTTGGTCATGATCGTGGGATCACCGATGTCTCGGCCGGCCCCATGGCGCGACAGGGACAGCAGACTGCTTCCTACGATTGCATCGCCTTAGCGAGTTATGACGTGACCCCCGTTTCTCATTGAGGGGCGGACTCTAGCTATTCCTGGAGGAGTTTCAGGGGGTCACGTCATCTGCGAACTGGCACTGGCGGCCGGCTTCAGCACCATCGAGCTAACCAATGGCTATGTGCCGTGGGAGGGTTCGGTCGAGGACTTGATCGAAGTGTGCCGCGCGCACGCAACTGGCACCCCGGCCTAAGGAAGTGGTCGGCTGGCCTTGGGTCAGCCGACCACTTCCCGCTCGGAAGTCACCACGATCGACCAGACGATGCACTAAATGTACGAACTCGACTCGCGTGTTCGAGACTGTCGCTGGCCTTTGCCCCAGGCTTCCGCCCAGGAGCTGCGAGAAGCTGCACGTGATCACGCGAAAGACTAGCGGCGGGGTGCCCGCCCAGCCTTTAAGGGCGCTTACGGAAGTCAACCGGCGTCGCGCGGCCGACAGACGTCCATCACGCTGGCGACGGCATGGCTGTCGCTGCCGTCTTGCCCTTGAAGTCGGTGATGACCTCGCCGATCAGCGCCCGTAGCCAGCGGTGTGCGGGATCGTGCCGGTAACGGACGTGCCAGGCCATTTCCACGGGAAAGCTGCCGAGGTCGACCGGAGCCGGCAGGATCTTCAGCCGGGGGTCGTGCATCAGCCGCCTGCAGATGAGCGAGGGCAAGGTGGCGCAATAGTCGGTCACCGCCACCATCTCGGCTACCGCGAAGAAGTTTGTCACGGAGATCGCGACGTCGCGCTTCAGCTGCTGCTGCGCCAGCGCCTGGAACAGCCCGGCGCGCATCCGTCCGGGCGGCACGATGTTGACATGCTTCATCGTCTCGAACTGCTCGCGCGTCATGGCATCGCCGATGGCCGGATGGTCGGCGCGGACGGCGCAGGCGAGCCCTTCGTCCATCAGGTGCTGGACGACGAGGTTATCGGGCGGATCGACGATGCGGCCCAGCACGAGCGCCGTCGTGCCCGACACGACGCCTGTTTCCGCAAGATCGCTGCCGAAGGGCGTCAGGCGGAGCTTTATGCCGGGCGCGACCTTCTCCAGGCGCGCCAAGATAGCGGGGACGATGACGAACTCGACATAGCCGTTCGGCGCGATCGTGAACAGCCGTTCGGCGTGTGCGGGGTCGAAGGCCTGCTGACCGAGGACCGCGTCGTCGAGCTGCGCGAGTGCCTCGGCGATCAGCGGCGAAAGTTCAAGCGCGATCGGGGTCGGCTGGATGCCATAGCGTTCGCGGACGAACAGCTGGTCCTGAAGCATCTGTCGCAGACGCGACAGGGCGTTAGACAGGGCGGGCTGCGTCATGCCCATGCGCTCAGCAGCCCGGGTGACGCTGCGTTCCTCCATCAACGCGACGAAGATCGGCAGCAGGTTCAGATCGTAGCGCATCCAGTCATCCTGTTAGACGTATATCTGATATTAGAAAGATAAACTTCTGGAATATGTCAACGAGGCCCATTTCCCGTCCATCGGCGACGGACGCCGCGCACATGGAGGTTCAGATGAGCAAGGGTCAGGTTCTCGTTCTTGGGTCGAACGCGACACAACTCGGTCTGCGTGGCGGCGGTACCGCGACGGTCGGTCAGTATCTCAACGAGACGGCGGTCCCCGCGCTAGCTCTCCTCGACGCCGGCTATGATATTGTTCTCGCCACGCCCAATGGGGCCAAGCCGCACATCGACGCCGTCTCCGTTTCGGTTGATCATTTTGGCGGCGATGAGACGGCGTTCCAGCGTGCCAAGGACTTTTTTGCCAGCCACCCGGCGATGAACGACGTGCGTACGCTGAAATCGGTCGTCGAAGACGGCCTGGACGGCTTCGTTGGCGTGTTCGTGCCGGGAGGTCACGCGCCCGTCGTCGACCTGATGCTGGACCGCGATGCGGGCACGATCCTCCGTCACTTCCACGCGGCGGCCAAGCCGACCGCGCTCCTCTGCCACGGACCGGTGGTCGTTGTCGCAGCGCTCGAGGATGCTTCGGCCTTCTGCACGGCGCTGGAGGAAGGCGATGACGCCGGGGCGGCCGACCTGGCGCGAGACTGGATCTACGCGGGCTACCGCATGACCGTCTTCTCGGCGAACGAGGAGAAGATCGCTGAGGAGCAAGTGCTAAAGGGCGAGCTCTTCTTCGACATGGAAAAGGCGCTGCGGTCGGCCGGTGGCGACGTCTCGGTCACCGACAAGAACTTCGCTTCGAATGTCGTCGTGGACCGGGATCTGATCACGGGTCAGAATCCGGCGTCGGACCGGGCCATGGCCGACGCGTTGATCGAAGCCCTCGATCGCGCCGCTGCGTGAGTACCAGGATGACCGGCGGGGCGCTAAGGGTGCGCCCGCCCACGGATATAACCAAGACAAGGAACGGTGCCATGTCCGCCAACGTGAAGATCGTCGCCGTCCTCACCGCCCGTGCGGATACCGTCGACCGCCTGCGCGCTCTGCTCGACGCCATGCTAAAGCCGAGCCGTGCCGAACCGGGCAATTTGCGCTACGATCTCTGGCAGGACCAGAGCGATCCGAACCGTTTCGTGCTCGACGAGCTGTACGCGGACGCGGATGCAGTCGCCGCCCACCGTGCGACGCCCCACTTCCAGAACTACCTCTCTCAGATCGGCGATCTGGCCGAGCGCGCCGCGTTTGTCCTCAACCCCGTCTCGGCGACCTGAGGATGGTGCCAATGGGCAAGCCTGAAGAATGGGTGGGTTCGGCACGGCTTGTACCGGCGTTCGACACAGACGAGTTGCGGATTATCGGCCTGTTGGCACCTGCGCTTCGCGTGGTGCCTTTTGGGCCTCATTCATCCACGCGGCTACCGCTGAGGCGGAGCCGCGATCCGGCGAAAAATCAACAACTGACTTGAAGGAATACAGTCATGACCAAGGGTATCGAAGGCAAGGTCGTTCTCATTACCGGCGGCAGCACCGGCATCGGCGCGGAAACCGCGCGTCTTCTCGCGGAACGCGGCGCCAAGGTGGCCATCGCCGCGCGGCGCAAGGACAGGCTCGACGAGGTCGTCGCGGACATCGCCGCAACTGGCGGCACGGCACGTAGCTACGCGCTGGATGTGAGCGACAAATCGGCGGTCCAGTCCGTCGTCGCCGCAATCATTGCCGACTTCGGCCGCCTCGACGTGCTGATCAACAACGCCGGGCTGATGCCGATCCGTCCGATGGCCGAGGTCAACACCGACGAGTGGGACCAGATGATCGACGTCAATCTGAAGGGTACGCTCTACGGCATCGCGGCGGCCCTTCCCGGTTTTCTCGAGCAGGGCAGCGGTCACATCATCAACTTGAGCTCGGTTGCCGGCATCAAGGTCTTCGCACCGGGCGGCACGGTCTACTCCGGCACCAAGTTCGCCGTCAGCGCGATCAGCGAGGGCTTGCGCCACGAGGTGGGGGAAAAGGTCCGGGTCACGTCAATCGAGCCTGGAGCTGTCGAAAGCGATCTGAAGTTCACGACCTCTGGCGCGGCCGCCGAGACGGTGCTGGACTTCTACAAGCAGGCCATCCCGGCGGCATCGGTGGCGCGTGCTATCGCGTTCGCTGTCGAACAACCTGATGACGTCGACGTCAACGCGATCGTCATCCGGCCGACCGCACAGCAGTTCTGATTTCGACGAGGAGGCGGGGCCGCGTGTGCTCCGCCTCATGGGGAACGTACCGGCCCGCTCGTCCGTTACTTTGCCGAATAATATCTGTCCGTTTCACTTGAGGAGTCATTTATGTCCAAACTTGCCCTGTATGTACCACTGAAGGCCAAGCCCGGAAAAGAGCGCGATGTCGCCAATTTCCTGACCTCGGCATTGCCGCTCGTTCAAGCTGAGGCGGGCACTCTGACCTGGTATGCGATCGAGGAAGGTCCCGGTGCGTACGCGATCTTCGATACGTTCGACACAGAGGAGGATCGGCAGGCCCATCTTGACGGCAAGGTTGCCGCCGCACTGATGGACAAGGCAGAAGAACTGTTTTCTGAACCGCCGCAGATTCACAAGTTCACCCTGCTGGCCGCGAAATAGCGGAGCGGTCGGCACCCTAAGCTGCCGTCTGACTGCAGGGTAAGGCTCGTGTCTCCATCCGGAATGGATGGCCCGGTCGGATCGGGAAATGAATAAATGAATACGACAGGTCATCCGCGAAAGTGGATGGCCTTGTCTTTTGCGCTTATCACACTTCTGAATTTACTGAGAAGGTGCCGTTGATGTGTCCCGACGTAAGGGCACCATTGGTTCGCGGGAGATTATTAAGCACATCAATTCGGCGCGTTATTCGGCCGTTCTAGCCCAGTCATTCAGAAAACCGCCGTGAATCGATCCCAGGACGGCCCTACGGGAAGGAACCTCTCAGGTAGCAGAAGGTTCAGGAAACTGAGATCACTTGGAAGGGGGCGATGTCGTCCGCCGTTGCGATGGACCGGATCATCACCAAGCTCTCGATTTGATGACGCGTTGAGAAGAGCTGTGAAAGGAAAGATCCGTGAAAGCTGTCGTGTACAACGGGCCCAAAGATGTTTCTGTCAACACCATCGATGATCCCAAGATCGAAAAGCATACCGATGTTATCATCCGGCTGACCACGACCAATATCTGCGGGTCGGACCTTCACATGTATGAGGGCCGCACCAGCTTTGAGAAGGGCAAGGTCTTCGGTCACGAAAACCTTGGCGAGGTCGTCGAAGTCGGCGCTGCCGTAGATCGTATCAAGAAGGGCGATCGCGTGTGCATGCCGTTCAACGTCGGTTGCGGTTTCTGCGAAAATTGCGAACGCGGTTTGACGGGTTTTTGTCTCACGACCAACCCTGGAACCGCCGGCGCAGCGTATGGCTTTGCCGAGATGGGTCCGTGGCAAGGTGGTCAGGCCGAGTTCATGCGCGTTCCTTATGCGGACTTTAATTGCCTGAAACTGCCTGAGGACGCTGAGGAGAAGGAGGATGACTATGTCATGCTCTCCGACATCTTCCCGACGGGTTGGCATGGCGTCGAACTGTCAGGGTTCCTGCCTGGCGAAAGCATCGCGATCTACGGCGCCGGTCCGGTCGGTTTAATGGCCGCGCACTCAGCCGAAATCCGCGGTGCCGCTCAGATTTTCGTGGTCGATTCTCACGATGACCGCCTGAAACTGGCCGAGGCGATGGGCGCTATTCCGATCGACATGCGTAAGGGCGATCCCGCCCAGCAGATCCTTGACGCGACCGGCGGCCTCGGGACCGACCGGGGGGTCGAGGCGGTCGGGTATCAGTGTTGCGATCGCCACGGCAAGGAGCGCAGCAATTACACGATGAACTGCCTCGTCAAAAGCACGAAGGCCACCGGTGGAATCGGCGTCGTCGGCGTGTTCATCCCGGAAGACCCGAACGCGCCCGACGATCTCCAGAAGGAAGGCAAGATGGCGTTCGACTTCGGCAGCTTCTGGTTCAAGGGCCAGAAGATCGGCACCGGCCAGTGCAATGTAAAGCACTACAACCGGCGACTGATGAAGCTTATCGAGCAAGACCGGGCCAATCCTGCCCAAATCATCTCGCACCGACTGCCGCTCGATCAGGCGCCAGACGCCTACAAGCATTTCGATGCGCGCGATGATGGATGGACAAAGGTCGTGCTTAAGCCGACCGCCTGACTTTAGTCTTCTCCGAAATAGGGAATAAATGATGACGTTAGAGGGCAAATCAGTTGCCATTCTGATCGCACCCGCGGGACGGAAGAACCAGAGTTCTCGAAGCCCAAGCAAGCTGTCGAGGAGGCTGGCGGCAAAGTGACCGTGGTCAGTTTTGACCGGGCGAGGCTCACACGGTCAATAACGATCTCGACGAGGGCGGCAGCTATACTATCGACAGAGCATTTTCCGATGTCAGAGCCGACGATTTCGACGGACTAGTTGTGCCCGGAGGGACTGTCGGTGCCGACAAGCTGCGCGGCAGCGCCGAGGCAATTGACTTCATCCGGGCTTTTTTCGATCAGAAAAAACCGGTTGCCGCGATATGCCATGCACCCTGGACATTGATCGAGGCGGGCGTTTTTGAGGGTTGCACCTTGACGTCCTACCCGACGCTGAAGGTCGATATCGAGAACGCCGGCGCTACATGGGCCGATGAGGAAGTCGTGGTCGCCAACGGCCTTGTGACCAGCCGCGACCCCGATGATTTACCCGCCTTCTGTGGCAAGCTCGTTGAGCAAATCGCGGAAGGTGCGGGCGCTGGGCCTGCGGCCTCGAATTAATACGGGACGGTTTCGACGAACCATGTGAGGGCGCGCTCCCTAGTGAAGGTCCTCACAAACAGGCGTAGCGGATGGCCGACGATTGACTGTCCGCTACGCCTAGTATCAGACGAAAACGGCGCACTTCCGAGCACTCAATCCCCAAGCCGCGTCACCCGCGGTGACACCTCGCCGGCTCCCGTTTTCAGATTCGACCATTTCAGCGTGCGTACGGTGGAGATACGCCTCATCGAACGTGCGTCCGGCCAGGTTTACGACCTACAGCGCCGCTTTGAGATAGGGGGCGGTGAGACTGCCTTCTGCTTCCGCAACGACGCCAGGGACGCCGCTGGCAACGATACGGCCGCCATCTTCCCCAGCCCCCGGTCCCAGATCGATGACCCAGTCCACCTGCGTGATGGCGCGCATGTCATGTTCGACGACGACGACGGTATTGCCAGCGTCAACGAGGCCCTGCAGGTGTTGCATCAGCCGGTCGGCATCGGAGGGGTGAAGCCCCGAAGTGGGCTCGTCGAGGATGTAGATCGTGTTGCCGCGCTGGGCGCGTTGCAGTTCAGCCGCCAGCTTGATGCGCTGCGCCTCCCCGCCAGACAGCTCGGTCGCCGGCTGTCCGAGCCTCAGATAACCAAGACCGATCTCCCGCAACACGTCGAGGGAGCGCATCACAGATGCCTCGCCAGCGAAGAAATCGCACGCGTCGTCGACCGTCAGTTCGAGCACCTGGGCGATATTGCGCCCGTTCCATTCGACTTCGAGCGTTTGCGGGTTGTAGCGAGAGCCATGACAGGTCGAGCAGGGGGCAAAAACGCTCGGCAGGAACAGCAGCTCCACCATGACGTATCCCTCGCCCTCGCACACAGGGCAGCGGCCTTGCGCGACGTTGAACGAGAACCTTCCGGGGCTGTAGTGCCGCCGGCGGGCGAGCGGCGTATCAGCGAAGATCCGTCGCACATGGTCGAACATGCCGCTGTAGGTGGATAGGTTCGAGCGCGGCGTGCGGCCGATCGGTTTCTGATCGACCCGCACCAGCCTGCGAACATGCTCCATGCCTGCGACAATGCGTCCTTCAGTGTCGTTCTGTGCAACATCGAGCAGCGGATCGATATCCTCCTCCTCGGCCACGGGGGAGCCGCCGAGGTGTTCCGTGACGAGCTCGGGCAGCGCCTGACTGACAAGACTGGATTTGCCCGATCCCGAAACGCCGGTGACAGCGGTGAAGCAGCCGATGGGAAACTCGACGTCGAGACCATGGAGATTGTTCCGCCTGATCCCTTCCAGGCGTAGCCATGCCTTGGGATCGCGCGGTGTGCGCTCACTGCGGAGCGGCTCTGCGAACAGGTAGCGGCGGGTGATCGAAGTCTCGACGTCGGCAAGCCCCTCTATCGGCCCGCTGTAGAGGACTTCACCGCCCTTTTCCCCGGCTCCTGGCCCGACATCGACGAGCCATTCCGCGCGGCGGATCACGTCGAGATCATGTTCGACGACGAACAGGGAGTTGCCCGCCGCCTTGAGACGCTCGAGGATGGTGAGCAAGGCTTCGCCATCTGCCGGGTGCAACCCTGCCGAAGGCTCGTCAAGCACATAGACCACCCCGAAAAGCTGTGACGACAATTGGGTGGCAAGCCGCAAGCGCTGCAACTCTCCGGAGGAGAGCGTCGGCGTGCTGCGGTCGAGCGAAATGTAGCCAAGGCCAAGATCGATCAGCGCCTCGAGCCGCTCGATCAATTCGCAGGCAAGGCGTTGTGCGGCGATCCGCTTCTCGTCGGAGAGATTGGGCGTGCGGCGCACGTCGGGCGCGCTCTTGTGCGCAGAGCCGCCCGCGGCAACCCGTTGTTCGACCGCTGCTTCGCGGGCCGCTTTTTCCAGAACATGGCCCTTTGAGGTGTCGGAGACTGCCCCATACTCGCCATGCGCGACGGGCATCAGCAAGTCCTTCAGCTTGAGCACCGTCAGGTCGCCGAACTCGGCAATGTCGAGGCCGGCGAATTTGACCGACAGGGCTTCGCGCTTCAGGCGCTTGCCGTCGCAGGTCGGGCAATCGCGGCCGATGATATATTGCGAGACGCGCTTCTTCATCAGCGCGCTTTTCGTGTTGGCGAAGGTTTCCAGCACATAGCGGCGCGCGCCGGTGAAGGTGCCCTGGTAGCTCGGTTCCATGCGGCGCTTCAGCGCCACGCGGGTCTGTTCGGGCGTCAGACCCGCATAGACCGGCACCGTCGGCGCCTCTTCAGTGAAGAGGATCCAGTCGCGATCCTTTTTCGGCAGGTCGCGCCACGGCGTATCGACGTCATAGCCGAGTGACACGAGGATATCGCGCAGGTTCTGGCCATGCCATGCCGCCGGCCAGGCGGCGACTGCGCGTTCCCGGATCGTCAGCGTGTCGTCGGGCACCATCGTTTCTTCGGTCGCGTCATAGACGCGCCCGATGCCGTGACAGGTCGGGCAGGCCCCCGCGACCGTGTTGGGGGAGAAATCCTCCGCATAGAGCATCGGCTGATGGCGCGGATATTCGCCGACGCGCGAATAGAGCATCCGCACCAGGCTGGAGAGCGTCGTCACGCTGCCGACCGAGGATCGCGCGTTGGCCGAGCCGCGCTGCTGCTGCAACGCGACCGCAGGCGGCAAACCGTCGATCGCGTCGACCTCCGGCACGCCGGCCTGGTCGATCAGGCGACGGGCATAGGGCGCAACCGATTCCAGATAACGCCGCTGGGCTTCGGCATAAAGGGTGCCGAACGCGAGCGATGACTTGCCCGAGCCCGATATGCCGGTGAACACCACGAAGGCGTCGCGCGGTACATCGACGTCAATATTTTTGAGGTTATTCTGGCGCGCGCCGCGAACCTGCACGCAAGCGGGCGGCCCCGTATGCCCATGATCGGTGGCCGGCGTCGTCGCGTGAATATCCTTGCTCTTCAATTCAGTCTTCCTGCCCTATACGCCTGTGCGGCCCGTGGTTCATCACAGTCGGGTACAGATGAATGCATTTCCGACTCAATACATCCAACGGCCAGGCGGGCCCGATGTTCGGCACCTTTGAAATATTTTTCCAGCACTAGACAAAGGTTGCGACAAAACCATTTTCCCGTGGGTCGCGCGACGAGGCCACACACACTCCGGCGGTAAGCGCCTGGGCCAAGCGGCCCTGGTCCGTGCCGCTATCGGCATGTAACGACCGCACTTCGGCGCTTGTTACCGCATCGCGACGCGTTGCCCATTTGCCAGAGCGCGCGTCATCATGGCCGGGGTCGAGCCATGATGACGGCCGAGTTGTCGATCCGAGCGCCTCGCGCCGCTTCTGATCGACGGGTCAGTAGTGAATGACCGTGCGGATCGACTTGCCTTCGTGCATCAGTTCGAAGGCCTCGTTGATCTCCTCCAAACCCATCGTGTGGGTTACGAATGGGGCCAGATCGATATCGCCTCTCATCGCGTCCTCGACCATGCCGGGGAGCTGTGTCCGTCCCTTGACGCCACCGAAAGCGGACCCCTTCCATACGCGGCCCGTGACGAGCTGGAACGGGCGGGTGGAGATTTCCTCGCCCGCGCCGGCAACGCCAATCACGATCGACTGACCCCAGCCACGGTGCGCTGATTCAAGCGCGGCGCGCATGACGTGGACGTTGCCGATGCACTCGAAGGTATGATCGATGCCCCAGCCCGTCATCTCGATCAGCACTTGCTGGATGGGCTTGTCATGGTCCTTGGGGTTGATGCACTCGGTCGCACCGAACTGGCGTGCCAGCTCGAACTTGGACGGATTGGTGTCGATGGCGATGATGCGACCCGCCTTCGCCTGGCGCGCACCCTGAATCGCCGCGAGGCCGATGCCGCCGAGGCCGAACACGGCGACCGAGTCTCCGGGCTGGACCTTGGCGGTATTGTGGACTGCGCCGATGCCGGTCGTGACGCCGCAGCCGAGCAGGCAGACATGTTCGGGGTTTGCCTCGGGGTTGATCTTGGCGAGCGAGACTTCGGCGACGACAGTATATTCACTGAAGGTTGAACAGCCCATGTAATGATAGAGAGGCTGACCATTGTACGAAAAGCGGGTGGTCCCATCGGGCATCAAGCCCTTGCCCTGCGTCTCGCGGACAGCGACGCACAGGTTCGTCTTTCCCGACAGGCAGAAGTCGCACTTGCCGCACTCGGCGGTGTAGAGCGGAATCACGTGATCGCCCGGCCCGACGCTGGTGACGCCTTCACCGACCTCGACAACGATGCCCGCGCCCTCGTGGCCCAGAACCACCGGGAAAATACCCTCCGGATCACTCCCCGCCAGCGTGTACGCATCGGTGTGGCACACACCGGTGTGCGTCACCCGTATGAGGACTTCGCCTTTCCGGGGTGGGGCGACATCGATCTCGACGATTTCGAGTGGCTTGCCCGCCTCGAAGGCTACAGCGGCGCGAGATTTCATGTTGGGACACCCTCATGAGTTAAACTTATTGCTGGTGCGAGGCCGTTGCGTCAGCGCAAGTCGTCGACACTCTCATACTGCCAGGGAGTATCTTTATCATACTCCCTGGCAGTATACAACATGTGTCCTAACGAGGATCTCAAACCCGGGAAGGCAGCAGGGGCTGGCTTCTAGGTGCGGGAGAACACGGGCAAGAAAATGAGCCTGAAATTGTCATTTAAGATAGGTACGCAGAATCTTCATTACGCCCTCCACGCCGTCATCGTGATCGCCACCTGCGCCTCTGACGGCCCGATCTGCGCCCGCACCGAATGTTTCCCTGAGATGACTCTCCATCACTTCTGCCATCAGCCCGTTTGTCGCGCCACGCATGGCGACAATTTGCTGCAGCAGGGGAGCGCAATCGGCCCCGGCTTCGATCGCGCGTTCCAGAGCGTCCGCCTGGCCCTTGATACGCCGCAAGCGTGTAATGGCTCGCTTTTTGTCCTCTGATGAATGTGGCATCGCGTTTTCCCGAGAAATCGCTTCAGCATACTATACAGGGGGGGAGTTTCAATCCTGTCCAGAGACTGGCGCTTCTGTAATCAGGCGAGGTTCCCTGGCCAATCTCCAAATTCGCCCCCAGATCGGGCAGGCATAGCCGCCATGTTACCCTGAGACAGGTCTGGCACGCGGACGAGGAGCATCATGCTCTCAAGCCTGCGCCACAAGCAACGACGGCATGCGCGCTTACGGTCCGATCCTGTGTCTGGGAGGGGGGAGCCATCGCTCGCTCCCCCGGGTTTGCCGGTCAGACCGTAACGACGACCTTGCCGATCTGGTCGTTCGATTCGAGGAAGCGGTGCGCGTCCTGGATGGCGTCGAGCGGGAAAGTGCGCGCGATCCGCGGCTTGAGCGCGCCCGATTCCAGACCCGCCACGATGAACGCCTTGGCGCGATCAAGGGCGGCGTCGTCCGAGACGATCTCGCTGTAGAGATAACCCTTGAGCGTGAGGCTCTTGCCCAGCACGGAGAACAACGGGAACGGCGTTGGCTCGCCGCTGAGCGCGCCATATTCGAGCAGGATGCCGCCGCGCGCCATGCTCGCGGTCAGCTGCTCGAACGACGGGCCTCCGACCGGATCGAGCACCACGCGCGCACCTGCACCATCGGTTATCTCCATCACCTTTGCTACCAGATCCTCTTCCCCGGTCGCGACGACATGATGTGCACCGGCATCAAGCAGGGCCTGGCGCTTGGCGCCGGTACGCGTCGTCGCGATCACCGTCGCGCCGACCATCCGCGCAATCTGGAAGGCAGCAAGCCCGACGCTGCTGGAAGCAGCGGTGACGATGACGAAATCGCCCTTGCCGAGCTTCGCCTGCTCCACCAGCGCGCCCCAAGCGGTGACATACTGCATCCACACGGCCGCCGCTTCCTCGAACGACAGCGCCGCCGGATGCTTGACGACAAGGCGGGCGGGCACGTTGGCGACCTCGCCATAGGTGCCCCAGCGCGCGATATCGAGCGGGGGGATGACGCTGACGGCTTCGCCTTCCGCAAACCCGGTCACGTCCGCCCCGACCGTAACGACAGTGCCGGCAGCCTCGTAGCCGAGTCGGCTAGGGAACTCGGCTTCCTGAAGGTAGGCATGGTTGCGGAACATCACCTCGGCGCGGTTTATGCCTATCGCCTTCACCGCGATCTGCACTTCGTCGGCCGCGGGCGCGGGCACTGCCACATCTTCAATCCTGAGGACGCTGGCGTCGCCATATTCGTGGATACGGACGATGCGGCTCATGGGACACTCTTTGATTATTGAACGATCGTTCTGTATCGATGTCAGCGACAAGGTTCAAGCTATTATTTATCGATCATTCCATATCGGGCACCAGACATGACAGACACGAAAGCCCGTCGTGGCGCAGGCCGCCCTCGAGAGTTCAACACTGACGCTGCGCTCGACAAGGCGGTACGGCTTTTCTGGCAGCGCGGCTACGAGGCGACGTCGATGGCCGATCTGGTGGCGGAGACTGGCGTCGCCGCCGCCAGTCTCTATGCGGCGTTTGACAACAAGGCGGGGCTGTTCGCGGCGGTGATCGAGCACTATTCCGCCACGTTCAGCGTCCACCTCTATGCACCCATCAACGATCCGGCGTTGTCCACCTTCGAGGCTGTCACGGGCCTGCTGGAACGAGCGGCGTCAACGTTCTCCGAACCTGGAACGCCGGCCGGCTGCTTCATGTATTCGGCAGCGGCAGCCGTGTCGCCGGCGTCCGCCGCCATCGAATGCCTGCTGCGCGACAAGCGTATCGCGGCGGAGGCCCTCCTAGTCGAGCGTCTGCATCGTGGCGCCGCGCACGGCGAGCTTGCGGCCGATGCCGATCCGGCCGTCCTAGGCAAATTCTTCAATACGGTCATGGAAGGCATGTCCGTTCAGGCGCGCGACGGCGCTACGATCAACGAACTGCTCTCCATCGCCAAAATGGCACTCGATCGATGGCCGGCTGCGGTGTGATGGTCGAAGCGAGCTCGTCCTCGGTGTTCTTGCAACAAGCCTCTGTCGATCTGCAGCAATGCCCACTCCGACCGAAGTCCGCATGCCCAAATCATCATCCCATTCCGGGAGACCGCAGCGTTCGACAGGATTTTTGAACAGCCGCGGAAAGTTGTGACACCAAGTATCGATATTTATTTGTGCGTGGCGGGGATCTACCTATCCGCCTCGCTCGAACGAATATCCGAACACCGGGGTCTTGCCCGTTCCGTCGGACGGCGCTCCGCTCAAGGTCGCCAGCTGGAATCTCGAGCACCTGGCAGAACTGGACGGCCAGGGGTGCAGGCCGCGCGTGGAGGCCGATTACGCCGTCCTGCGCCGCCGGATGCCCTGGGGGCCGATGTGATCGCCCTCCAGGAGGTCGAGACCCAGGCCGCGGCGGAGCGGGTCTTCGAACCGGCAAAATACGATGTCGTCATGTCGACCCGCCCGGCGAGCGAGCGCGGCCCCGAATGCCGGGGAGGGCCTGGTCGCCACATCCAGAACCAAGCCGTAGGATTTGCGATCCGCAAGGGCGTCGTCTGGTCGCGCAACGGCGACCTTGCGGCTCTGGCTCTCGGCAATCCAAACCTGCGCTGGGGCGTCGACATCACCGTCGCCAAGGGGCGGCCCGTGCGGCTGCTGGCCGTCCACCTGAAGTCCGGATGCAACTCGGGTCGCGCCTCGACCGATCCCGATTGCCCTGTGCTGTTTGACCAACTGCCGGTCCTCGAGACCTGGGTCAATGATCGCGCTCAGGCGGGCGAGGCCTTCGTCGTTCTGGGCGACTGGAACCGGCGCATGGCGAGCCGGGGCGACGCCTTCTTGGACGGGCTCAATGACGGCGAGCCGGCGGCTGCGGCGCTGACCCTTGCCGGCGGCGACCGTCCAGCCGGATGCAAGGCGCGCTACCGGGAGTTCATCGACTTCATCGTCGTCGGCGTGGACGCCGCCGCGCGGGTCGAGCCGGAGTCGTTCCAGGAATATGTCTATGGCGCGCTTGAGGCCGAGCACCCTTCGGATCACTGCCCGATATCGGTGCGCCTTCTGGGCTGAGGGCGTCTAACGCGGGGCCGTATCGTCGGTGGATTGAGACGACTTGGGAGCGAGATCGAGCGTAGGGGCCTGAGAACGGATCTCGGCCTGGTCCGTTGAGCGATATGCGTCGTCATCGAGGGCCGGATGCCAAACTACACCCTCTACTATTGGGCCGTGCCTTTCCGCGGGCAGTTTGTCCGCGCGCTTCTGGCCTACGGCGGCGAGGCGTGGACAGAGGCGGGCGACGAAGCGGTCGGCGCTCTGATGGAGGGGGCGTTGGAAGACATGCCGGTACCCTTCATGGGACCTCCGGTCTTGGTTGATCACGCTGCAGGCGTGGCCGTTTCCCAGATGCCCGCGATCCTTCTCTACCTGGGGGACAAGCTCGGGCTCTTTCCGGACGATCCCGGCGGACGGGCCTTGTCGATCAAGGTGGTCAATGACGCCAACGACGTGATCGACGATCTCACCCTGGATGGTGGGCGACAGATGTGGACCGAAGCCCGCTGGGTGACCTTTGTCCCGCGCCTGCGAAAGTGGATGGGTCTGTGGGAGGAACTCGGCCGACGTCACGGGCTGACATCTCAATCCGGTTTTCTGCTCGGCGGCGGGACGCCGGGCGTCGCCGATGTCGTCAGCGCGACGCTTTGGTCCACCATGGTCGAGCGCTTTCCATCGATCGGGGCGATCCTGGAGGATGCGGCGCCTATGACGGCGAACCTCGCTGGTCGGGTTTCGCGCACCCCGGCGCTGGCCGATCTGGCGGCTCGTGCTCGTCGCGAATATGGCGAGGTCTACTGCGGCGGACAGATCGAACAGTCGCTTCGCAAGGTGTTGGGCGCGCAATAGGTCCTGATTGGCGTCGGCTCAGGCCGAGGGCGATGAAGATAGAAGCCGTTCGATAGAGGCCTCAAAGGCCTGTGCCAGTGCGGCGGCTCTGGCGTCCTCCAGGGGAAAGTCGCCGCTCAGGTCGCGGGCGAACGCCATGCCGCCGATCAGGGCGATGAGCATGCGAGCTCGCACATCGGCCTCCGGGCCGCCCAGCCAGGCCTCGAGTTGGGCGAAGATGCTGGAGCCGAGCGTCTCGTCGACGAGATGTCGCGCGCGTTCCGAGCCGGTCACTCTCAGCATGACGAGAATGCCCTGGAGCACCTTCCCGTCGTTCCCTCCGTGAAGCACCTCTTTGACGACGCGGGCGGCAAAGTCCTGCTTGGCGCCCCACAGGTGACGCCAATCGGCGTGGCAGGCCTTCACCACTTCGATGAAGAGCTCCTCCTTCCCGCCGTAGTAGCGATTGACCAGTGAGGGATCGACCTTGGCGCGGAGTCCGATATCGCGGACGCCGACCGTCTCGAAGCCTTCCTCGGCGAAGAGGTTCAGGGCCGCATGCAGGATGACCTGACGGGTGATCTCGGCGCTTCTCATTCTGGAGCCACGGTCCGCATGGCTTCACTCTAGCTCGAATGCTGGTTCGATCCAGACGAAGCGCTTCAGGTCAGGCGCGCCGCGAAGGTGCGGCGCGGCGAATAGCAAGGCACAAGCGCTAAGTCCGTATGTCCTTGCCCTCGTTCGGCCTGGCGCCGGATGCTGCAGCCTTCAGCAGCGCCTAGGAGGAAGGAATGGACACGCTCTTTGTGGGGCTCGATGTTCACAAGCTGAGCATCAGCGTCACCACTGCAGAGGACGGACGCGACGGCGCCGTCAGGTTCTGCGGCGAGGTCGCCAACACGCCGGAACAGGTTCGCAAGCTGGCGGGTCGGCTGTCGCGGTCCGGTAGTCGGTTGGAGTTCTGTTACGAGGCCGGCGGCTGTGGCTACGGGATCTACCGCCAGCTGACGGAGATGGATCATGGCTGCCTGGTCGCGGCGCCGACGCTGATCGCTCGCAAGCCAGGCGATCGCATCAAGACCGACCGACGGGATTCACAGATGCTCGCGCTTCAACACCGCGCGGGTGGTCTGACGGCGGTCTGGGTCCCCGACGAAGTGCATGAGGCCATGCGCGATCTGGTCCGGGCCCGGGGAGACGCGATGATGGCCCTGATGCGGGCGCGACAGCAACTGCTGGCGTTTCTGCTGCGGCACGGCCGGACCTACCCGGTCGGCAAGCCATGGACCTTGAGGCACCGCCGCTGGCTGGCGGGTCAGGCGTTCGAGCAGGATGCGCACCGCATCGTCTTCCAAGATTACGTGGAGGCCGTCTGGGCGGCGCAGGACCGCCGGGAACAGCTCGAAGCGAGGATCTCCGCCATGCTGGCGGGCTGGTCGTTGTCGCCTCTGGTCGAGGCGCTTCGGGCGTTGCGCGGCCTCGACACCATCTCGGCCGTCAGCTTCGTCGCGGCCGTCGGCGATCTCGGCAGGTTTGAGAATCCACGACGGCTGATGGCCTATCTGGGTCTGGTCCCCTCGGAGCATTCCAGCGGCGACCGGATCCGGCGCGGAGGCATCACCAAGACCGGCAACCGCGAAGCGCGGCGGATGCTGGTGGAAGCGGCCTGGAGCTATCGCTACCCGCCGCGGGTCTCGACCGGCAAGACCGACGTCGTCTCTCGCCAGCCGAAGGTGGTGCGGGACGTGGCGTGGAAGGCCCAGGTGCGCCTGTGCGATAGATATCGCCGTCTCAGCGCCGGCGGCAAGCGGCCGACTGTCGTCATCGCCGCTATCGCTCGGGAGCTGTCGGGCTTCATCTGGGCGATCGGTCAGGAGGTGCGGCCAGCGGCGCCTTGAGCGCCGAGCCCTGGCCCGTCAGGCCGGGGGCGGAGCGGAAGGTCAGGGACATCCTCGAGAGCCCAGTGGGCAGGCCATGTGCCGACGCCCGACCTAAGTCAGAGGCCAGCCCGCGACGAAAAGCGTTCATGCGGTAACCAACACGCGAATGGAAGACTGATCGACCGTCGCCAACGCCGCTCCGCCCCCAACCTGACGAACCTCTCATCCTGCTCATCTCCGCGCCTGCGGCGCGGAAGGGTTTTGCACGTCCAGACACTTGAAAAAGGACATGGAAGGGCTCCGCCCTCGCGCGGGCCGAGGTGCGCAGCTCTCTTCCCTCGCAACGTTCGCCCAGCTCCCGCCCAACCGCATCCCCGAAAGTATCAGTCCTATGCCGTCCAGGAAGACCTCTCCCGCCTTCGTTCCCAACGCTCCGCTCGACCCCAACACCTTCCCCTTCGATCAACTCGAGCCGTGCTACGTCGTCTCGCTCGTGGACCGACACGGTCTTCACGAAGCGCTGGCCCAGACCGACGATGGGGCATGGAGCTTCCGCGCCCTGAACGAGCGCGGCATGCCCTTGGTCACCGCCCCCGTCGTTGATGTCCGCTCCTTCGAACTGCCCATCTTCTTCTGCTTTGCGACCCGCAACCGACAGGCGCTGGCCTGTGTGGTCAGCGGCGAGAATTTCGACGTCGCCACGGACAACCCGCCTGAAGTCGCCTTCCCGCTGTTCCAGGCTGTGCACGCTGTCGAACTGATCCGTTTTGCCCGACTCGCTCTGGCCGCCGGCTTCAGCGTGATCGATCTGTCTAACGGCCACGATTCCTGGGAGGGGGACATCAATGACCTGATCAGTGGATGCGAAGCCCTGGTGTCCAATGCCGACGCCCACGACAGGTCGACCGGGCCGTTCGCCGGTCAGCTGGCTGGCGCGGAAGGAGCCTGAAATGGCCGCCAAGATCAATCGCGAGAAGATGGAGATGCTCGTACGGGCGCCTGACCAGGTTCGGACGCCGGCCCTGCTGAAGCTGATCAACCACATCGCCAGGGCACCGGCGTTGGATGTCCGCTTCTGGGCAGGCGTCACCTTGGCGACGCGGCCGTCGAAGCTGGGGGCCGAACCGGGAGCCATGGACGACGTGATCGCCGCCGTCGGCGATGCGCTGGCTGGCGGTTATGCCACCGACCCGAACCTCGAACTGACGCACAACGACGAAGCCGAAGTCACCGACATCCAATGGGATCCAGCCTTCGGCGACGACCGCTACGCCGAGCTCGTCCTGGCGATGATGAAGGTGGACGACATCGACGTTCGGCGGGTCGCCTTGGAGGCGCTGGTCGTTGGCGCTGGTCCTGACGACGCGGCCGACTTCGTCATCACCGACGGCGCGATCCGGCGCTTCCTCGGCTGGGTCGGCCAGGAAAACCGCACCCGCCACTAGCTACAGCCACCTACGCCGGACCCACGGGGGCCCGGATCACGAGATTCATCATGACCATCTGCTCCGCCTACTACGGCGACACCCCTCGCTACATGCACAGCCCGTTCAACGCCGAGCTGGCGCCCACCCACTTCGCGAACTTTGCGGGAGAATATGGGGACGAGCTGTACCTCGGCCTGCTGCTCGGGACGCCCAACATGGACGGCATCGGCGGGATCGAGCTGCCGTACGACGACCAGCTCAAGCAGCGGGTCGAACTCAGTCCGCGCAGCAGCCGCGACTGGACCATCCCGCGGCCAGTCGTGTTCGAGCTCGACGGGACGCCAATGGTGAAGACGTTGGTGCTGACCGACGGCACCGGCGTGCGTCTGGCGTACGGTGTGTTGCGCAGCGGCCGCTCCGCAGTGATCCCCACCGACCGCATCGAGTTTCCGTCGCATCAGATTCTGATCCGTCGGATCCGGACCGGACGGTGACGGACGCGAGCACTGGCAACTTGTTCCAGCAGACCGCCAAAGGCTTGGCGCGCGAGCTATTCCTTGTTTTGCGAGTCTCCCCCGAGGGTTTGCCCTTCGAGTCTTAGAAGCGCCAAGACCAGACATTAGCGGCTCTCCCGGAAGGCGATCCGAAATACATCTACGTCATCTTCGACGACGTCGCCGCCAGCGACTGGGCCGGTGAAGGCAAGCTGTTTGGGGATGGCTGACACGGCGAGCGATGGTTGCCTTGCGAGAGCACATCCCGATGGTGCCTGCGCTGGCCGCTCGCGTAAAAGGGTTCGCGCGGTCTAACGCGGCTCACCGCTGTCGCGGTGAAGACGAAAGAGCTCCTTGCCATCACGGTCGACCTCAATGTGCGTGAATGCCGAGCTGAGCGTTAGACGAAGGTCCGCGAGTGAACGGGCCTCAATGTCGTCTTGGGCTTCCACATGTTCGGTGCGCGGCGGCACGGTCGGCCCATCATGCAGATGGAATGTGTAACTTGGCATACCTCGCTCCGATAAGTCCGGCGAGAAGAACGATGTCTTACGGCGACGGTTCCTGGCTTTCCGCATGCGGACCCCGTTGAGAGGGGCTCCGACTATCTGTGAGGTGTCCGCAGCGGCCGTCGGTGGCTGAGGTATGAGAAGCGCCATGAGCGGACGTTGGCCCATAGCTCGAAAGCGGACCTAGCCACCATCTCGATATCGCAGCGCCTCCACCACCAGCGCGAACGCGGGCGAGGGGTGGCGCCGGCTGGGATAGTAGAGATGATACCCAGGGAACGGGGGGCACCAGTCTTCCAGCGCCCGCACCAACTCGCCGGAGGCGATCTGGGAGGCCACGATGTCTTCCGGCATGTAGGCAAGGCCCAAGCCCCGGCAGGCCGATTCCAGGCGCGGACGGATGGTGTTGAAGGTCAACTGCCCCTCTACCCGCACCCTCAACTCACGCCCATCCTTCTCGAACTCCCACGGGAACAGGCTGCCATGGGTGGGCAGGCGCATGTTGATGCAGTTGTGCTCAGTCAGGTCCTGCGGAGTCGTGGGCGCGGCATGGCGTTCGAAGTAGGCGGGTGAGGCGACCACGGCCATGCGCACGTCGGGGCCGATTCGCAGGGCGATCATGTCTTTGGCGACCTGCTCGCCCAGTCTCACACCAGCGTCGAAACCGTCGGCGACGATGTCGATCAGGCCATAGTCGACGATTACCTCGACCCGGATGTCGGGATAGTCCGGCAACAGCCTGGACAGGCCCGGTTGGAGAACCGAGCGCACCGGGTGTTCACCGGCGCTGATGCGGATCGTGCCGCTGGGCCGTTCGCGCATGTCGCCTAGCGCGGCCAGTTCCTGTTCGATGTCGGCGAACCGGGGCGCCACGGTCTTGAGCAGCCTCTCGCCCGCCTCGGTCGGCGACACGCTACGTGTGGTTCGGTCCAGGAGACGAATTCCCAGCCGGCTCTCCAGGGCCTTCACCGTCTGGCTCAGGGCTGACGCCGATACGCCCAGCTTGGCCCCGGCGCGGGTGAAGCTGCGTTCCTGAGCCACGACAGTGAAGGCGGCGAGATCATCGAAGCGTTGAGCCATCTGTAAGCCTGACTAACAAGAGCATGCGGATTGCCCACCCTAATCAACATTATGCTCCCGGCCTATCTTTCCAGCCGAACGGACGACGATTGTCCGGGCCATGATGTTGAAGACGAATATGGACAAGCGCGAACTCGGTCGAAGCGGCCTTCAGGTTTCCTCTCTCGGCCTCGGTTGCATGGGGCTGAGCCACGGCTATGGCCGGGCCGTCGCCAAGGAAGACGGCGTCGCCCTGATCAGGGCCGCCGTGGAGCGCGGCGTCACCCTCTTCGATACCGCCCAGATATACGGCGAAGACAATGAGGAGATGGTCGGCGAGGCGCTTGAGCCGTTCCGCGAACAGGTCGTCATCGCCACCAAGTTCGGTTTCGAGCCCGGTCAGTCCTTCGGCGAGCAGAAGCTGTCCAGCCGACCGGACGACATCCGCCGGGCTACCGAGGGCTCGCTGCGGCGACTGCGTGTCGACGCCATCGATCTCTATTACCAGCACCGGGTCGATCCCGATGTGCCGATCGAGGACGTGGCGGGCACGATCCGGGACCTGATCGCCGAGGGCAAGGTCAAGCATTTCGGACTGTCCGAGGCCGGCGTCGACACCATCCGCCGGGCCCACGCCGTCCAGCCGGTGACAGCCCTGCAAAGCGAATACTCCCTGTGGTGGCGAGAGCCGGAGCAGGAGATCATCCCGACGCTGGAGAATCTCGGCATCGGCTTCGTGCCGTTCAGCCCGTTGGGCAAGGGCTTCCTGACCGGCGCCATCGGCGCGGACGCCACCTTCGGCAAGGACGATTTCCGCAGTGTCGTGCCCCGCTTCGGCAGCGAGGCGCTGGGACAGAACCAGCCCCTCGTCGAAGCGCTTCAGACCGTGGCGGCGGCGAAGGGCGTCACCCCCGCCCAGATCGCCCTGGCCTGGCTGCTGGCGCAGAAGCCGTGGATCGCGCCCATCCCCGGCACGACGAAACTGCATCGGCTGGAGGAGAACCTCGGGGCCGCCGACGTTGAACTAACCAGCGGCGACCTTGAGCAGATCGAGACGGCCGTCTCGCAGGTCAAGGTTCAGGGCGACCGTTACCCGGCGCATTTGCAGGCGAGGGTCGGGCGATGACGGATGTCGGCGGTCATGCAGTCTCGCGGCGAGCGGCCTTGTCGGCGCCTGTGGCCATGGCCTTGATGGCGGGATCGACCACGGCCTGCGCCCAGGAGACCCAACCGGCGGCGGGACCGACATCGAACATCCTGGTTGCCTATTTCACGCGCTCTGGAAACACCCGCGTCATCGCCGGTCAGTTGAAGCGCACGTTGGACGCGGACCTGTTCGAAATCCTGCCGGCAGAGCCCTACCCAGAGGATTATCAGGCGAACGTGGATCAGGCGAGACGCGAGCGGGACGCCGGCTTCGAGCCGCCTCTGAAGGCCGAGGTCCAGAACCTCGCCGCTTACGACACCGTCTATCTGGGCTTCCCGATCTGGGGCGAGACCGCGCCGCCGGTAATCCGCAGTTTCATGCGCCGGCATAACCTGGCCGGCAAGACGGTGCGGCCCTTCATCACTCACGGCGGCTATGGGCAGGGTAGCAGTCTGTCCGTCCTCGCCAGCCACGCGCCCGGCGCGCGCATTCAGGACGCCTTCGTGATGGAGGCCGACCAGGAACGCCGGACGATTACCCTGATTACGGAATGGCTGGGCTCCGACGCCGGCGCGCAGGCCAATCGATAGGAGACACCCATGAAGACGCGCATCCTCGGAAAGTCCGGCCTTGAGGTCTCGGCCCTCGGCTACGGCTGTATGGGCCTGTCGTCAGCCTATGGCGACGCCACGCCCACACAGGACGCGGTGCGTCTGATCCGTGACGCGTTCGAGCGCGGCGTCACCCTGTTCGACACCGCCGAGGCCTATGGGCCGTTCGCCAACGAGTCCCTGCTTGGCGAGGCGGTGGAGCCGTTCCGCGACCAGATCGTCATCGCCACCAAGTTCGGCTTCGACATCGACCTGGATACCGGCGCCCGCACCGGCGAACTGAACAGCAGGCCCGAGCATATTCGAGCCGTCGTGAACGCCATGCTGAAGCGGCTGCGCACCGACCATATCGACCTGCTCTACCAGCACCGCGTCGATCCGGCCGTGCCCATGGAGGACGTCGCAGGCGCGGTGAAGGCGTTGATCGAAGAGGGCAAGGTCCGGCACTTCGGCCTGTCGGAGCCCAGCGTCGCCTCCCTTCACCGCGCCCACGCGGTGCATCCGGTCGCCGTTCTTCAGAACGAGTATTCGCTGTGGACGCGCGACGTCGAGACCAATGGTGCCCTGGCCGCCTGCCACGAACTGGGCATCGGCTTCGTGCCGTTCAGCCCGCTCGGCGCCGGCTTCCTGACCGGCAAAATCGACGCCTCGACCGAACTGGCGCCCGGCGACTTCCGCTCGGTCTCGCCGCGCTTCTCGACCGAGGCGCGGGCGGCAAACATGGCCCTGGTCGATCTGCTGAAGGACATCGCCGCGCCGAAGGGGGCGACCCCGGCCCAGATCGCCCTGGCCTGGCTGATGGCGCAGAGGCCGTGGATCGTGCCGATCCCCGGCACCACCAAACTGCACCGGCTGGAAGAAAACCTGGGGGCGGCCGAAGTCGACCTCAGCGCTGACGACCTCGCCACCATCGACATCGCCGCCGCCGCCATCCCGATCCAGGGCGAACGCTTGCCCGAAGCGGTTCTCGCCCAGACCGGCCGCTGACACACACACAGACAGGAGCCGAACCATGCAAATCAATGACAAGACCAGAGGCGTCGGACGCCGGGGCCTGCTCGGCGCCGGCCTGGCCTTGCCCGCCCTCGCGGCGACGGCGGCGAGCGCGCGAACGCCGGTGCATGCCGCCCGGACGACCCAGGTCATCCCGCCGGATCGCCGCAGGCTCGGCAGCCTGGAAGTGTCGAGCATCGGCCTAGGCGTGCAGAACATGACGCGCACCTATCAGACGACCATCCCGACCCGGCCGGAGATGATCAACATCATCCGCACGGCCAATGACACCGGCGTCACCTTCTTTGATGCCGCCGAAGCATACGGTCCCCATGAAGTGGAACGCCTGCTCGGTGAAGCGGTCGCGCCGATCCGTGATCGCGTGGTCATCACCTCCAAGTTTGGCTGGAACATCGACCAGGAAACCGGTCAGCGCCGACCGGGCCGCAACAGTCGGCCGGACCACGTCCGCCGCGTCGTCGATGGCATGCTCCAGCGCCTGAAGACCGACCGGATCGATCTGCTCTATCAGCACCGGGTCGATCCCGAAGTGCCGATCGAGGACGTCGCCGGCCTGATGAAGGAGCTGATGGCCGAAGGGAAGGTCCTGCATTGGGGCATGTGTGAGATGGGCCAGCAGACCCTGCGCCGCGCCCACGCGGAACAGCCCCTCACCGCCGTGCAGAACGAATATTCGCTGCTTTGGCGCGGCCCGGAAGAGTGGGTGCTGGGCGCCTGCGAGGAACTGGGCATCGGCTTTGTTCCCTGGAGCCCGCTGGGGGTGGCTTTCCTGAACGGCGCCATTGACGCCAACACCCGCTTCGCGCCCGGCGACATCCGGGGCATCGAGCCACGCTTCTCGCCCGAGAACCTGCCGCTTAATCTCCCCCTGATCGACCTCGTGAAACAGTGGGCCGAACGCAAGGACGCCCGGCCTGGGCAGATCGCCCTGGCCTGGCTGCTGGCGCAGAAGCCGTGGATCGTGCCCATCCCCGGCACGACCCAGATGGCGCACATGCTGGAGAATACCGGCGCCGCCGCCATCCGGTTCACGCCGGCGGAACTGACCGAGTTCACGGCCGCCGCCGACGCCATCGAGATCAAGGGCGCCCGCCTGCCCGACGCCGTCCTCGCCTACTCCGAGGTCGAAGCCCCGCCGAGGAACTGAGGAATGAAGGGAATGATGCTCGGACTTCTGGCGGTCCTGACGACGACCGGGGCACAGGCTCAGCAGGCCGAGCCCCAGCCTTCGGGGCCTGTCCAGACGTCGCCGTGTCGGAAGATCGCGACGGCGCCCCGGTGCAGTGGCTTCAACACGTGACCGACGCGGAGTTCGTGGGGCCGGAACAACCTTCCAGCAGCAATCGGAGATGACCATGAAGTGGCTAATCGCAATCGCCTGCCTGACTGTGCTTTCAACACCGGCCGCTGCCCAATCGGCGCCTCCGATCCCAAGCGTCTACGGCGAACCCGTCGGCATCGAACAAGCCCAGGCGATCGTTCAGCGCGGCCTGGAAGAAGGCGCGCGCCGGGGCCTGCCCTTGGCTATCGCTGTGGTCGAGCCGTCAGGAGAACTGGTCGCCTTTGCGCGGATGGACGGCGTCCCCTACGGCTCCATCCCGCTCGCTCAAGACAAGGCCCGAACCTCCGCCCGTTTCCGCACCACGACGGTCAGTCGGGAAGAACAGGTGAATAATGGTCGATACGCGCTCCTGACGGCGGACGACTTCGTTGCCATCGGTGGGGGTGTGCCCATCGTTGTAGATGGTCGGGTCGTTGGAGCGGTTGGGATTTCCGGCGGAACTTCAGCCGAAGACGCAGTCGTCGCAGCGGCTATCGCTGGTCCTCAATAGCGACGTCGGCTCACTGCCTAGAAGCAGACCTTGCGAAGGTCAGGGATGAGTCAAAAGCGGCCCTCAGTTTACAAGGTCTGCGTAGCGCCAACAGCGGACATTGGCCGACGTCCAGAAAGCGGCCATTCGTGATTCCGGTAGAGCCAAGGACCGCATAAGCTTTCGAGAAGGCCGGACCATTCTCTAATGATGGCTTGGACTGAGGCCATCGAGCGCAAGCTTCAGCGGCTTAAGCTCCTCTTTCATCGTGGAATCGGCATAACATTCGACCCTCGACCTCCATCACCTATTGAGCGGCGCTTGGTGCGAATAGTTCGGCGAAAATCTCCGAAAGTTCACATGGGCGGCCGTCGACCAGCGGCTTGCTAACAAAGGCGACAGCTGCGGCATCCGGTAGGAGGGAAACAGCGCTTAGCGCCTTCTCAGGCTTCTGATTACCGGTTGCTCCCGCTGGGTAATATTCTTCGATCGCGCCCCGCGATAATACGCATATACCGGCTGCGCGAAGGCCATCGAGGAGAGGCGTCAACGCCGATCGAGCCTCATCATCATCTCGGCAGGCTTTCCCGCGGGCGATGTCCGGCTCCCAACTGAACAGCCGATCGATCGAACTCAAAGTGTCGGCACTTAATTGACCGGTTGCCTGAGCTCGTCGAAGTGCCTGCTTGGCTTGAGCCCAGCGCTCCTGCCAGCCAGCGCTACGGATTTTGTCTTTGATCTGCCGCGGTAGCGGCTCAGCGGCGACGCCAAGCGCAGCGATACGATCATCAATCTGCCGCACCGCTTCATCGCGAAGAACTGCGAGGGCGACGGGCGGAGCGAGGTGATCGTAGCCGTCAAATAGGGCGTCTAGATCGGCGAGGAGTTTCACCTCAATTCCGAACGCATCGAAGAAGTTTCGAAACTTCCGGAAGTTTCCTTTGCCTGACACTCGCACGAGAGCGATGCCTTGGGTGTCGAAACACCACTCAGGATTCAACAGCTTCGCGACGTGGCGGCAATATGAATCGTCTGACTCGCCCTCAAGCAAGACGACGCGCCGGCTGAAGAAGGCAGCATCAATATTTTCGAACCGCGCAAGGCGAAAAACCTCTGCATTGTTGGCTTCCAACGAGAGATTGATTGGGAAGAGCGTCCCCACCGGTTTGGGTGCGGCCACCTGCTTCGTCACGCGTACGAACGAGGCGGTAACGCCGGGAGCGAAGAACAATGGAGAGTGCGTGGTGACGACGACCTGGTTTTCCGTGCTGATTTTGGCCAACGTCGCGAAGAGAATGCGCTGAGATCGAGGGTGCAGATAGAGTTCAGGCTCCTCGAATAAAAATATTAGAGGACGCTGGGCGGGCCGATCGTCGTCATTTTCGTCGCCCCCCGCCGCCTCCTCACGATAAGCTACGTACGCTTGAAGCAGCGCAAACGTCAGTGACCGCTTTATCCCGTCACCCTTATTGTCGATAAGATCGCGCGATCCGTCATCGATCAGAATTTGCGCGCTATTTAGAATCGTGCGGAGCTCAGGTGGAGGAACGGTCAGCTCGAGTTTGATCGTCGGAAAGTTGTCCTGCAAAAAGCCTTCGACGCGGCGCTCCAGACTCTGAACGCGGGCATGCCGATGATCGCCCTCATCGGTGCGGTTCAGCATGCGATTAAGTTCGGCGAGTGATTGGGTCACCTGCTCCAGATCAGGACGCATTTCTTCCAGCAACAAGCCGAGGAGCCGGCCGAACGACGTCGTTTGTGTGGTCTTCAAGTCGTCATGTAAATTTTTGACGGCAGGGATGTAGATCGGCTCGGGCAGCAGGCTTGTGATCGACGCCCCTAAACCGGTTGGTAGGGCGGCCTCGACCATAGTGAATTGGTCGTGTGGAAGCTCGGCAATCTTGGCAGCGAGATGCGCCTTCGCTGCGCCGATGTTTGCGCCTCGATCCAGTCCATCGACGAACTCAGGATAGTCCTGGGCGATCGTCGCGAAGACATGCGGTGGGCGCTTGCTCGCCAAAGCCTCGGCAATCGATTCACTGCGAAACCGAGCTTCTACAGGTGCCCGACGCCGGACGAACGTCTCGCATTTTTGCCCGGTGGGGTACCGGACGACTATCGTCAGGGAGCCATCCGTCACCAGCTCAGAGATTTTAACGCGATGCTCTTCGGCCAGCCTCAGGAGATGAGCATCGCCCACGCCTGAAAAGGCCAGCGTGAAAACGACCGGGAGAGCGGGATCATAAAAAAGCGTCTCTGGAAGCTGCCCTTGCCGACTTAAAGCATGGACAATTGCCTGAAGAACTGAAGACTTTCCAGCATTGTTCTCGCCAACAAGACAACCAAAGCTCGAAGGCTCGAAGTCGACGCTTTGAAGCCCCTTGAAGTTTCGGATTTCAATTCTGTTAAGTTGCATCACGCCCTCCCCAGGGCCGTGCAGTATGCATCTATGCCGGGCGAACACCACCATAAGGTGCCCTGAGCGACGACGCGCGCTACTCCGCTGGGTCCACAGAAAGAGTTCGGCGCGCTATCCGCCGCGGTCGACCCTTTGCATACACGTCAATGCGGTTTCGGCATCAGGCGGGACTTCGACGACGGCAGCCGAGCGCCATGAGCGGTCTTTTGTCGGCCACTCGGAAGCAGACGTTCGAACGACATGAAGGCTGAAGTTCGCCTCTCGGCTCTAAGGAAGCGTTAGCCACCATACCCACACGCCCGCTAAGTCCCCCTTCATTGTGTGGGCGGCAACGCGTGGTACATCTTGCGGGACACGTATCGAACAGGACATGTGGTGGATTTCGACTTTTCTAGGTTCTCGCCTCGCTCGTTCGAGAAATTCGCCCAGGCGCTAACAGTTCGCGCGTTGGGACCGGGGATGGAGGTTTATGGCGATGGACCTGACGGGGGCCGAGAGGCCGTCTTCCAAGGCAGTGCCGACTTCCCGAGCGCCGCCGAGCCATGGCGCGGCTACACCGTCGTCCAAGTCAAATACAGACAGAATGCCGGCAACGCGGCGGAAGACGCGGAGTGGCTAGTCGGCGAACTGCGTGAAGAGCTGGACGCCTATCTTGACCCCACCAAGGAGCGTCGGTCACCTGAGCAATATCTGCTGGTGACTAACGCGCGCCTTTCGCCAGTTCCGAAGACCCGCCGCGGCAGCGGGGGCATCGCGAAGATCGAGGCCGTATTCGAGGAGTATCGGGATCAGATCGGCTTCAAGGACTTTAAGATCTGGCACTACGACGAGCTTTGCGTCCGCCTGGCCGACGCAGAGGAGATCCGTCGCGCCTATTCGGCATGGGTGACGCCGAGCGACGTGCTCTCTGATGTCCTGTCGAGCCTCAAACTGCGCGGAGCCGACTTCGGTGAGGTCATGCACCGTTACCTGCAGCGGGAGGTTCGCAGCCAGCGATCAACCCGTCTGCAGCAAGCCGGTCATGGCGGCGGAGATGTCGCGACACATCTGGAGGATGTGTTTGTCGACCTTCCTTTCGAGGAATCCCATCCCGATCCCGAGGCCCCACAAGGGGAGCTTCTCTTGGCGAGCCTGCTGAGACGATCGCGGCAGAAGTTGTCGCCGAGCGATATCTCATCTCGAGTGAGGCCGCGCCCGGACCGCTTGCTCCTCCTTGGGGGGCCAGGCCAAGGCAAGTCGACGATCTCGCAGCTGCTCGCGCAAATCCTTCGGGCCTCCTTGCTCGGCGCCGAGAAAAGGCGACCGATGTCGGCGGAAGCCGACGCGGCGGTTCGATCGGTCTTGGCTGGCACGGCGAATGGCGGGCTCGCGGACGAGGCACCGCGCAGGTTCCCGATCCGGATCGACCTCCCGGTTTACGCCGATGCGCTCTCCTCGCGACGTGCCGAGGGCGGCGCGCTGCCTTTGCTCACTTATATTCGCGATCAGATCGCGCTGGTAGCGACCGCACCGGAGTTGGATCTCTCGGACCTACGCGCTTGGCTAGGAGCCTTCCCGTTCGTGCTTCTGCTGGACGGCTTGGATGAGGTGCCGCCGAGCGCGAACCGGGGCGAAGTCATCGCGTCGTTGAACGACCTCTGGGATGAGCTGGCGAGCGTGAACGCCGACGTCCTCATGCTGGTGACGACAAGGCCCCAAGGCTACAACGATGACCTCGATCCGGCACTCTACGGCTCATTGGAGATGACGCCGCTCCAGCCCAACCACGCGATGGCCTACGCGCGACGCTTGGCGAATGGGAGGTTACTGGATCTGTCCCAGCGGGAGCGCGTCCTCGCTCGGATGGCGGAGGCGATCGAGACGCCGACGACCGCGCGGCTGCTGGTGAGCCCCCTTCAGGTGGCGATCATGCTCGCCCTGATCGATCAGAGAGGCGAGGCGCCCAGCGACCGTTGGACCCTGTTCGAGAAGTACTTCAGCGTCGTCCTTGAGCGAGAACAACAGAAGCCTGGGATAGCGGGTCGAACGGTTAAGACTTGGAGCCGGACCATCGGTGCGCTCCACCACAACATTGGCTTCGCGCTTCATCTGCAGGCGGAGAGAGGCGGCGGTTCGGACGCCCAGCTCACGCGCGGTCAGCTCGAAACCTTGGTCCGCGATCAGCTCCAGCACGACGGTTACGAGGGTGGGAAGCTCGATCGAGCTGCGGCGGAATTGCTAGAAACGACGACCGACCGTTTGGTGCTTCTAGTTCAGCGCGTGGACCAACGCTACTCCTTCGAGGTCCGCTCGCTGCAGGAATTCATGGCCGCCGCCTATCTGATGTCGGGCCGCGAGGTCGCGGTTCAGGAGCGTCTGCGGGAGATCGCCAACAAGAGCCATTGGCGGCATGTCTTCCAAATCGCGGCTAGCAAATGCTTCTCGTCAAACGACACGCTTCAGTACCGCGACACCATCCTCAGCATCTGCCGTGAGTTGAACACCTCCGGCGAAGTTGACATCGCGCTCCGTAGTGGGGCTCGGCTCGCCCTCGCCTTGATTGACGACGGCTTGGCCTATGACACCCCGCTTTGGCGTCGACGGCTACTCGTCGAGGCCATGGACCTCATCCAAGCCAGCTCTCCGAACGGCGCGACAGCGCTCGTCGACCTCCTCCGAGAAGAAGGCGAGTTCGTCGCGCCTCGTCTTCGCCCCCTCTTGATGGCTGCCCAGTACAGGACGCGCTTGAATGCATGGGCGCTACTGATCTCCCTGACGGCTCTCGAGACGGATTGGGCCATCGATCTCGCCGTCGACGCGTGGCCCTCCGATCCCGCTAGGAGGCTGGAGATACTGACCCTTGGCATCGCGCCCGCGATCGGCTCGCCGCTGCACTCCCTGTTCGAGGACGTCATCACGAGTACGCCGCTCGACACGCTGGCAGACGAACTGCAAACGCACGAGTTTACCAACGCGGACTCGGCAGCCGAGAACCTGTCGGTCTCTATTCCGGCCTTGGGGTTGCTCACGGGCCTCGACCGGAACGCCCGGCTGACGATCAAACTGCGGACAGATGATCGGGAAGGCCCTCTAACGTTCCAGGTAATGAGCGTGAGCGTGCCATCCACGGTAAGGAACCTCCATGAGTTCATGCCGGACACGGAGGCTTGGAAACCGGCGAAGCTTCTCGCCGACTTCCACGCTAATCCGAGCGCCGTCACGCTCGCCAATACTCTTCGCGAGGTCCACGCCGCTGGCTTCAAGAAGGCGTTCAGCCGACTGTCCATCTTCATGCCTTGGCCGTTGTTCGCCGCCATGCGTCAGGTGGACATTGGCATGCGTGAGTTGGTCGAACTCGCTGATCAGGCGGAGTCCGGCGATTTCGGCGATTTGACAGACTGGCAGGAGGCCGAGCGGCGCTGGACCGCCCAAGGCGTGACAGAGGATGATCTCCGTCATTTGGTGAACAAGGGCATCTCAGCCGGCATCGGCGTCATTGGAGCCCCGCATCCAAGCGGCGTATCCATGACGCACGGCTTCAAGCCGCCCCATACATGGCAACTCGTCCTCACCGAGCTGCTCGGCGATGGCGACGCGACGATGGCCCGCCTGTTCCGATGGCTTGTTGATTTCTCGGTGGAGACTTATCCGCCGGCCGAGCCGTTCGATGCACCATTGGCGCATCGCCTCGTGGGGCATGACGACGAGGGCTGGATCCGGCCCGGCCTAGTCGCGAAGTTCAGCGCCGCCGCGCAGTCGGACGCGACCACGCAAGAGTTGTTGGCCCGCAAAGCGATCCTGGGTCGGGTCTACATCATGACCGATAGGGGGTCGGGCGGTGTTCAGATCGATCGGGCATTGTTTGACAGCGTCAGCACGGTCCCCGGACTTCTGCCGTTCTTCTTGAACCTATGGGGCGCAGACTGTCGTGATCACGACGCACTGATGGCTGCAGCGCGAACTCACAGCACGCATGCTGACCCAAGGATCGCGGCGGCGGCGACGGCCCTGTGCATGATGGCGTCGAACGCAGAGATTGGAGACTTGGCGGTTCCCATGCGGGAACCGACGCCTCGCTTTGGCCTATACCATCTGATGAACGGCCTATCCTCGGATGTCTTCAGGCTGGACGCGGCGCTGGGGCTTGCGAACGCGTTGGTGACCGGTTTGGCGGAAGACCCCTCCGACGGTTACGAGCGCGCTTACTCTCAGCTGTCGCGTTTCGCCGACCAGAGGCGCAGCGACCTCGAACAAGACGCGTGCTTCAGCAAGCTCGAGCTCCGCGCGTCCCTTTGTCGCCTGCCCGCTGAGGTTTGAGGCTTAAGAAATCCCCGGCGACGCAGAGGGTGCCAAAAGCCGCCATCCCGACATGCAGCTGGAAGTCAGCGTGGACGACCGTCCCCTGACCCTAAGGCCGGTTCTGGTGTTGCGCGTAAGCGGAAGTCCTTGAGAGTCCACAGAGAGGCAGGCGCTGACGCACTACACTTCGGGTCTGGCATCGTTCGAAAGCGGACCTCCGGAAGGTCAGCAACGAGTCAGAAGCCGAAATCAATCTGATCCGGCGAAACAGCCGTTGTCCGAGTGCGACGCCCCGCCGGGGTCTTTGGACTGGGCACCGCAGGTGAGCACACCTGGGCCTGGGGAACACTGGCCTTGGCCTGAGCCGCCTCCGATTTCTGCACAGATGGCCGGCTGGGCTTGGCCTGGATACACGGCGTCGGTCGTTCACCGTTCGCCAACCGGCGACGAGCCTTCCAGGCCGTGAGCTCACTCTCCCACCACCCAACCCGTTTGGCAGACACCGGCACCGGACTGGGAAAATCGCCCGTCTGCTGCATGCGCCAGGCCGTAGTCCGGCTGATGCCCGTTATGTCCCTGACGCTTCGCCAGGGCAGCAGCCGGTCCTCGCGGTCATCAATTTTATCGGCCTTGCCAGCACCATACCGCGGTCCTCCATTCGTCGTCTCTCCCAGCTCAGCCATGGCGGCGCGCCCGCGCCGCGGGCGATGCGCCTGCCCGTACCTCACTGATCTGGCTCTTTGCCCAGACTTCCAGAAGGTCGAGCGGATAGTAGGGGCGCGACCGGATATGCAGACACGGCGGTCCGCTTGTTCCCGCCGACCACAGCCTGGCCAGCGTCGCCGGCTTCAGCCTGATGCCCAGACCGGCCAGATGGCTGGAGGCCTCGGCACGCGTCAGCAACTCGCCGGGGCTCATGTCCGGAAACCCCGTCACGATCCGCTCTCCAGCGGCCTGCATTGCACGGCGTTCGTCACGGACCGTCCTGCCGCCAGCGCCAGGTAACAATCCAGGACGGATCGAACATAGTCCTGCGTTTCGCGGATATCGGGCACCCTTCCAAGCCTCGCCACCCTGGCCGGGCCGGCGTTGAACGCCGCCAGCGCCAGCCTCAAATCCCCAAACCGGACAATCTGTTGGGCGAGATATCTCGCACCGCCTCTTACATTTTCTTCGGGGTCCCAGCGATCCCTCACGCCCAACTCGCGGGCCGTAGCCGGCATCAGCTGGGTCAGTCCCCCCGCGCCCGCCGGAGACAGCGCCCGTGGCCGATAGGCGCTCTCCGTCGCCACAAGGGCATGCAGCAACTTTGGATCGAGGCCATGCTCCGCAGCCGCTTGGTCAATGATCTCCTGATACGGTTGGGACAGAGCCTGCACGCGAACAGGCCCGTCCTCGACCGTCGCCTCTGCCGCTTCGGCAACGGGCGCGCCGAACAGGTCGCCACCCGCGCGCCGCCAATCCACCTCCTGGGCCGAAGCCGGTGCGTACACGCACAGTGCCAGTGCGATAATGCTCGCTCTCACCATGTCAAAACCTCCCGATAGACGCCGGTGATCTCGCTCCGCGACACCGGCCCGAAATAGCGGCTGTCGAAGCTTCCCGGCGTATCGCCCAGCAGGAAGACCTCATCCGCCCGTAACACCCGGCATTCCTGCCAGGCGGACAGCCTCACACCGCGACGATCCTGCGTTCGCGCCTTCACTCGCCAGCGCGGCCCCTCCAAGGTCCGGTTGCGCCCGCAGACCCGTTGCCCGCCTACTGCCGCGACCCGTTTCAGCAACAGGACATCGGCAGGCATCCCCAGGCTGCCCAGATAGGCCCGCGATCCCGCCGGTTTAGGAATGGCGACGACCGCCCCCAAGGCAATCGTCTTGCCTGGAACGCGCGCATAGACGCCCCTGGGCAGGCTCGGACTTTCGTTGACCAGGGCCACGGCCGGCAAGCTGTTGGCGGCCGTCGCCACACCGGCCAGCAGCGCAGCAGTCGCCAATGCCACCGTCGGCCATCTCAGGGACCGGCTCATGACTGGTAGCTCTCCAGGATCAGGTCGCGTGTGATCAGCACATTGATCGGAGCCCCGGCCCGCAGCCGGATCGAGGGGCGAACCTCCAGCTCCCGGTCGACCAGACGCCCGCCGATCCGCGAGCCCTCGATGGCCGCCGCATCCCCGACGTCGCCGAGCAGTGAGCCGGACCCGCTGCGATCGTCGTCCCGGGCGATCTGGCCGAGCGTCGTCACCGCGCCGGACGCCAGCACGGCCCCGAACATCTGCAGCAGGCGCCTGTCGACCTGGCCCCGGACCCCGACCGAGCCTTGTGCATCAACCCCGGCTTCCGACAGCTGAAGGCTCCGGCCATTCGGCAGGATCAGACGCTCCCAGGTCACGAAAGCCCGCCGTTCGCCATAGACCCCGTCACCACCTGACACCCCGATCAGGCGTGTGCCCTGGGGCAGGAGCAGATGCCGACCGGTGACGGTGTCGAAGACGTTCTGGGTGACCATGGCCACGACCGGCCCCTGCCGGCTGGTATCCACCGCCGTCAGCAGTGCCGCCGGGACAATGGCCCCGGCCTTGAGCTCGAAGGGCGACACCGGCCCGACCAGGACGTGCGGATTGTAGACAGCGTCCCCACGACCAACCTCTTGTGTGACCGGGGCGACGGGCACCGCCCTTGGCGGAGCGGCCGCTCCGGGCGTGTCCCTGAAGAACAGGCCGGAGTGTCGCGCCAGATCGCCGGGCCGCGGCACCGTTGCCCGGGTCTCATAGGACCGTGGTGCCGCCGGACGATAGGTCGGCTGTGGCTCAACTGGCCGGAGGTCGTCTCCTGCCTCTACCGGCTGAGCCTCTTCGGGCATCCCTCTAGGCGGCGGCAGCTTGTCGTAGCTGGCCGGTTGGTCCGTCACCGTCTCTGCCGGGCGTACGGTTCCGCGTCCGCCGTCATCGGCCCGGTCCTCGGCCATCTTCTCACGGGCCCCGGCCCTTATTTCCGGCTGGACCACGAAGGCCCAGGCGAGAGAGCCTGAGAGCAGCACGGCTCCCCCGATCACGACCGCCTTCACCACGCCGCCCCGCAAGCGCACGGCTGCAGGCCGCGCTGCCCGGCTCATGAGGGGTGGCGGTGCCTTCGACGTTACAGCTGCCGCAGCCTCGGTTTCGACCTCCGTCATGATACCCCTCCCTGCCGGACGATCCGCACGACCTGGGGCCGCCGGTCCCCAAGCCGCAGCTCGGCCCGGTCGAACAGCCGGTCGATCACGAATAGACCCCCGGCCTGCCTGTAATTGACCATCTGCGCCTGGCCGTCGGGGGCGATGATGAACAGAACCGGAGCCTCGTCCGTCTGCAGCTCGGGCGGAAAGGTGATGAAGGTTCGCAAGCCGTCGTTGAACACCGAGGTGGGGGTCCAGCGCGGCTTGCGCCGCCCGGCCACGATCCGATAGCGGGCATCCAGCTCGCCCTCCGGCAGTGCCACGACGGGGCTGGCCACGGGCTCGGAAGGCGCGTTGTTGCCCACAACCGGAGACAGGATTTCGTCGTCCCAGGCCACAGCTGCATTGTAGGCGTCCGCCGCACCACTTCTCAGATCAATGAGATAGACCCGTCTGTTCGTCGTCAGCACGAGGTTGGTCTCGAGCCCGCGCTCCAGCGGCTTGAGCAGGACATGGGTCCGCAGCGACGCCCCCTCCCCTGATACGGCCTCCCCGATCTGCCAGCGGACCGTGTCGCCCGCCGCCTTTGCGACAAGGACCTCGCCGGCCCCCAGGCTCAGGGTGGTGACCCGCAGCGGCGCAGCCCAGACTTCGAACACCCGGCCCGGTGACCAGGCGAACATCTGCACCCCGCCCACGAAGCCGTCCTCGCGCGAAGGGGCGCGCGCCGCCGAATTGGCCGCCGCGATGGCCCGTCGGCCGCTCAGTCCGGGCGGCGCGGATCTCGCGACCGGTAACGGGACAGCTGCAGCGGGCGGCTCCAGGGCGGCTTCGATCGAGAGGTAGGGGACCTCCGTCGGCGAGGGTTCGACCGGTGGCGGCTCGGCAATCTCGAGCACGACCGCACCGGCGGCTTCGGCGACCGACGGAGGTGCGATCTCACCCCGGTTGGTCGAACAGGCCGCGAGCGTCGCACTCGCCGCCAGGATCAGGATGCGTCGGGTGTCCATGAGATGTCCTCGATCTTCAGTCCAAGGGGGTTCTTCATCAGCTCCGCCTCGTTGCGGGGCGGCTGACGGGTGGTGGTGATGAGGGCCCGCCAGCGCTCGCTCCCGGCCTGCTGGCCGTTGACGAAGCGGGTTTCGCGCCACTGCAGGTCGTAGGTCCGGTCCGAGCGCCGCACGACGTTCAGCACCTCGACATTGACCGCCTCGCGCCCGACCTCGGCGAAGGGGTCATGTGCCTGGGCCCAGCTATTGAGAAAGCTCGCGGCCCTGGGGCTCGTCAGGTCATAGGCCCGCAGCCAGTTCTGCCGCAGCACGATCGGATCGATGGACTTGGACCTTACGTCCCGGATCCAGCCGGCCAGGGCATGGCCCACCTGCGCCTGGGTCGGTTCCCATCGCCCGTCCAGCGCCGTGATCCTCTGGGTCTCGCCCCAGTCGGAGACCTCCACCACGAAGGGTTTGACCACGGCACGTTCGGCCTGGACCCACCAGCCGGCTCCGAGAAAGCCGGCGAGAAGCAGGTTGGCGAGCGCCATGCGTCGCCAGTTGCGGGCGTGGGCCAGCGACAGCCCCATGCGATCGTCCCAGACCTGGCCCGCCCTCTGGTAGGGCGTCGCCTCGGGTGCCGATGACAGGACCCTGCGGGGCTTGAAGAAGGGATGCATTCAGGTCTCCTCTGTCCTGAGGCTGGGGTTCAGCACGCCGCTCGTTTCCGAGGACGGCAGCAGGCCGCGTCCGGCATTGGCGACGAAGAAGGCGCGCAGGGCGGACGACTGGCCGGCCCCCCGGGTGGTCGTTTCTCCCGGCCTGGCCGCCGCCTTGTGAAAGTCCTGGCAGGCCGTTTCCTTCTCGGCCGCAACGGTGGCGGCAGGAGGGGTGCTGGCGGTCGTTCGGCTGCCTTTCGCCGGTGATCCAGTGCTCGCGCCAGCGGTGGCCGGCTGTGGCGGCTTGCCAGGGGACACCGCCGGTTTTGACGCGCCTGACGAACCGGATGCCGCTTTCCCGCTCTTGGCTCTGTCGGCAACGGCCCGACCGGCCCCGCGCGGCGTCCGGTTGTCGTTGGACGGCATCGGTGCCGTGGACACGGCACCACGACTTCCAGCCGTCGGCGGAGTTGTCTTCGGTGGCGTCGGCGTCGGCGTCGGCTTCGGCCCGGTCGTCGGCGGACGTCCCGCCCCGGCCCCCGCCGCGGCGCGTGCCGGACCGGCCCCTTTCGCCCCGGCTACGGCGACCGCCGCCAGTCCGGCACCGGCGGCCACCGTCGCCCCGCCGACAGCGAGGGCTCCGGTCACGGCCGCGCCTGCGCCGAGGGCGGGCCCGCCCGTCACCAGGGCCGAGGCGAGGTTCGGAATGAATATCGCCAGCATGGCCAGCAGGAGGGCCGCGACCAGTATGCTCAGCGCCTCGTAGATGTCGGGATTGGCCGATGGCTGCAGCTGGTCGAAGATCGTCCGCGCGCCCGAGACCACGATCGCCAGGGCCAGGACCTTCAGCCCGGAGGAGACGACATAGCCGAGCGGCCGCTCCGCCAGGAAGGCGGACTTGCTCCAGATCCCGAAGGGCAGGAGCACGAAACCACCCAGGGTGACGATCTTGAACTCCAGCAGGGCGACGATGATCTGCAGGGCCAGGACGGCGAAGGCCAGCATGATGCCGATCATGGCCAGGCCCAGGATGAGGGCGTCGGTGATGTTGCCGACCACATCCAGCGGATCGTCGACCGGGGCAGGCGTCTCGCCCAGCGCCTTCACGATCTCCCAGCCCTGGGCCAGCACCGCGCCGGGGTTGAGGAATTCCTCGCGGACCAAGGAGCCGCCGCCCGCTGTCAGTCCCAGCTCGATGAAGCCGGCGTAGATCGTCTCGGACAGCCTCTGCCAGTCGTTGATCAGCCAGGCGAAGACGCCGATCAGAAGGATCTTCATGAAGCCGGACGCCAGGACCTCACGGTTGGACGACAAGGCCCACTGGATGCCGGTCAGCGCGACCACGAGCGCGATCATCAGGCCGAACACGCCATTCACCGATCCCTGCAGGGCATCGAAGCCCGCAGAGACGGTGTTGGAGAACACCACCATCAACTCGTTCGGGGTTTCGACGCCGACGGTCATCCTGGATCTTCCTCAGTCCGCCGCGTGGGAGAAGGGGTCGAAGCGCGGGGCCGACGGTGCCGTGGCGGTCGCAGGCCCGTTCCAGCGCTGCCGACGCGCGGCCTGACCTGAGGCTTCCTGCGCGGCTTCGCGTGCGGCCGCATCGGCCACCAGCCGCGACTGCGCCAGGGTGATGGTGCGCAGCGCCGCCAGGTCCTCGGCCAGGACGGCCAGCAACTGGTTGGTCGACTGGATCGCGGCGGTCTGGCCCGTGGCCGACTGGCTGGCGGCTAGCGCGCCGGACAGCCGCCGGTCCCTGCCCTGCCCCAGGCGTTCCAGCTCGGCGGCGGCGCGCGCCACATCCTCGGCCGTGCGCCGGGCATGGACGGTCCGGGCCTGGCCCTGCTCGATCAGGTCCAGCAGGTCCGCCCCGGAGACGTCCTCCGGATAGAGACTGCGGAACTGCTGCTCCAGACCACTGACCGTCGAGGCCGCGCCGCGCGCCGTGCGCGCCAGCTCGGCCATGTCCCGCAGCGACCGGCTGTTTTCGGTCAGATGGCTGTAGGGCGAGGCCGCCAAGCTGCGCGCCTCGTTGGCAAGGCTCTCCAGCTGGCGCGCCGCCTGAAGCGCATTCTCCAGATGGTTCCTTGGGTCGAACACCACCTGCTGCGCCGGCGCGACGCTCGGTGCCCCGACCAGTCCCAGCCCCAGAAGGGCTGCCGCGATCGCGCGGAGGGGCCTATTCGGCAGCGATGGCCGGCGCGAAGCTATCGAAGACGGAATCAACATTCTGCACTCCCTTGGCTTTGAGGAATTCACGGGCGAAGCCGTCCAGCGGCGTCGTTTCGAGGACTGTGTCGATGAGGGTCTGGTCCTGCGGCGAGCCGGAGCCGCAGAGGGCCAGGGCCACGCCGGTCAGGCGCAGGTCGATCAGCCGGCGTCCGCGCGGCTGGCACCAATAGTAGGCGCGCTTGGGCGTGGCGAAGGCGATCAGCTCCAGCTGTCTCGCATTGAGCCCGAAGCGGCGATAGAGCTCCGCTGACCCCGGCTCCATGGCCCGTGTATTGGGCAGGAAGACCTGGGTCGGACAGCTCTCGATCAGACTGGCCGCGATCGTCGACGAGACGACGTCGTCCAGGCTCTGGGTGGCGAACACCACAGCTACCCGCTTCTTGCGCAGCGTCTTGAGCCATTCGCGGATGCGCGCCGCGAATCCGGTTTCTCCCAGGAAGAGCCAGGCCTCGTCGAGGATCAGCAGGGTCGGCCGTCCGTCGAAGGTCTGCTCCAGTTCATGGAACAGGGCCGAGAGCACCGGGGCCACGGCGGAGGGCGTGGCCATCAGGTTCTCGAGCTCGAAGGTATCGAAGCGTGACGGCTCGAGCCTCTCAGCCTGTCCGTCCAGCAAGGCCCCGTGCGGCCCCTTGAGCGTCAGCGGCTCCAATGCAGCCGCCACCGCCTTGTGCTGCACCAGGGCGCAGAACAGCGTCAGGGTCCTTTGCTCGACCGGGGCCTGGGCCAGGCCCGACAGGGCCGCCCAGACTTCTTCCCGCACCCGTGGCACGAGCTCCAGACCCGCCAGTCTCACCGCCTCGCAGATCCATTCGGCCGCCCAGGCCCGCTCCGGCTCGCGGTCGATCCGCGCCAGAGGCTGGAGCGAGAACCGCGCACCCGGCTCGAGCGCGCGCCAGCACCCGCCGACCGCCAGGGTTGCGGCCCGGGCCGACCGCCCCTTGTCGAAGAAGACCACCCGGGCGTCCGGATATCGAAACCATTGCAGGGCCAGGAAGGACAGCAGCGCGCTCTTGCCCGACCCGGTCGGGCCCACGACCATGGTATGGCCGACGTCGCCGACGTGCAGCGCCATCCGGAACGGCGTCGACCCCGTGGTCCGCGCCGTGGCCAGGGGCGGCCCGTCCAGGCAGGCGTCTCCCGAGGGTCCGGCCCAGACGGCGGATACCGGCAGCAGGTCCGCCAGGTTCAGCGTCGAGACCAAAGGCCTGCGAACGTCGGCATAGCCCTCGCCCGGGAGCGATCCGAGCCAGGCCTCGACGGCGTTGAGGTCCTCGACCCGCGCCACCAGTCCCTGCGCATTGAGCGCACCTTCAATGGCCCGGGCCTTGGCCGCCGCGCCCTCCTCGGTCTCGTCGAGGACGCTGACGGTCATGGTCAGATAGCCGTAAGCGCAGGCCTCGGCACCCAGCGCCTCCAGCGCCCCGTCGCATTCCTCCGTCTTGGAGACTGCGTCGGTGTCGATGAGAGGGACCTCTTCCCTGGTGATGGCTTCCCGCAGCAGGGCACCCATCCCCTTGCGCTTGGCGAACCAGCGCTTGCGCAGCTTCACGATCTCCGTCTCGGCCTCGACCTTGTCGAGACCCAGCCAGCGCGCTGTCCATCGGTATTCGAACGGAAGGGTGCCCAGCGCATCCAGCAGGCCCGGCCGGGTCGCCGACGGCAGGCCGCGCACCGCCACCACCTTGAGCCATTGACCGCCGAGGCGCGGGGCAACCCCGCCGATCAGATCGTCGTCGGCCAGCCAGGCGTCGAGGAACATCGGCGTTTCCGGCGTCCGCACCGCATAGGCACGACTCGAA
>NZ_JBAZPS010000008.1:0-115356 GCF_041648055.1 Brevundimonas sp. | reverse complement strand
TTCAGAATGAACGCCTTTTGGGCGTCCGAGAAAGCCGATGCCTTCATGGTTTTCGCTCCTTCCCAGCCAGGGAAATCTCAGCGAAAAACTCTAACGTCCGGTGATCCAGTTTTCGGGGAGCAGATCAGTCGTCGGCGACCCTCGACATGACCTCCCTGGCGAAGCCCTGGAGGTCCGAAATCCGATCGCCGTGCTCGGGTGAAATGATGAAGCGAAAATGGTGCCTGTCCTTCGCCCAGCACTCCGTGGCGCCGGTCGGATCGACCCTCTCACGCACCGGTCCGAAAAAGGCCGCGCGCTCGCCGTCCTCGCCCGCGCCCATGCGGCCGAGATAGGCGATATGGGCGGCGAGCGCCGCGCCCCGGGCGAACCCCTTGCCCATGTGCCGGGACACCAGCGCCTTGACCGTGACGCGCTGCCGGACGTCGAGACGGAAGGGACGACCCGAGCGGTTCTGGGCCGCGCGCAGACACCCGGCGCGGTCCCCGTAGGCGAACAGGCGCGAGGCCGCGAGCCTCTGGAACATGGCGATCCGGACGCTGGTCTTGTCCGACTTCAACCTCTGCGGAAGGCGCACTTTCAAGGTCGAGACGTCATCCTTTGACGCTTGGGCGAGGCGTACCTCAATGGCGGTTCGGACCTGCATGATCGGGGCTCCGGCCTGTCGTCGTCGCGGAATCAGGCGTCAACTCAGCGCAAGTCGACGTCGGTCTCCGCAATCCTCGCAAGTGTCTGCCCGGGCTCAGGAAAACAGAAGGCCAAAACCCCTCTTTTATCTTGCCCTAAGCCCTCAATCTGACGATTTCCAACCAGCCTCTCCAACAGTGAACACAGCCGATCAAACCTCGGCAAGACCCAGGCGACCCCGGCGTTCAGACCGCTTCGGGTCCGCCGGATGACAAGAAAAATCCCGCCCGGCCGAAGCCGAGCGGGTCATTGATCCAGATCGTGATGTCTCAGGCGGCCCGGGCCTTGATGGGCACGTGCCGCAGCCCGTTCTCCATCGCCTTCTGGCCGAGGTTGAGCGCCGGTCCGAACGGCCGCTGATCCTCCCGCACCCCGGCCAGCGAATGGACCAGGGTCAGGCAGACCTCCGGCTCCAGCGCGATCAACTCGTCGTTCGCCCGGAAGGGAGCCGCCTTTCCGTTCCTGTCGAAATCCGCCCGGGCGAGGATCAGCTTCACCCCCTTCTGCTGGGCCCATTTGATCGCCAGCTTCTCGGAGCCTTTCGCCCCGGTCGTCGCCAGAGCCATGTCCGGCCACTCCCCCTTAGCCCAGTTGAGGGCGTCGAAGATCCGCCCGGCGTCCTCGGCCGTGTCCGCCATCGGCGCGCCCCGGAAGGCGACGACCGGACCGCCCGGATCGGCCTCTCCGGACCGACGATTCCGGATCGCCCGGATCGCCTGTTTCGCCTCCAGCTGCGCCGCCGTCAGATGGGTGCCGCGCCGTGATCCCCGCCAGGCGGTCCAGACCTCCCCGGTCGCGATCGTCCAGGTTTCGGAGGCCGCATCCCGGATCAGTTCGCAGGCCTGCGTCGCCGCATCTCCGGATCTCGCTTTCGCCGTTGCGTCCTGAAGTTCGACATCGGCCGCTTCCGATCCGTCGAAATCCCGATCCAGGGCGCGCATCGCGTCACGGGCGCGGTCGGCGTCCCGTTCAATCCGTCCCGCGGCCGAGTGGAAGGCGCCGATAAGCGCTTCGCCGAGGATCGTCTGATAGTCCTCCAGAGCGGTGTCGGAGATCACGTCCACGAGCTCGGTCATGAGCGCGCGCCCCAGCTGGATCAGGGCGTCCTCGGTGGGGTGCGGACGCGCATCCCCCAAGGACGCGGTCAGGTCGTCGAAGGCGGAGTCGGTCTTCGAAGAGGCGGAGAAGGCGGTGTTGAAGTGGGTCATCGAACCATTCCTTTGAAAAGAGACTGTCGAAGCGCCCCATGCGCAACGACCCCGGCTTTGGCCACGGCGGGGTCCTCGGCAGTCACCGGAGCGGAGGGCCGCTTGCCCTCCGTGGAGGGGAACGGCGCAGCCGTTGACTTCCGGGGTGCCGTGACAAAGTCGGAGGGCGTTGTGTGGGGGCAAGTCGTCGTCGCCCTTCGCGACGACGACTCCATTCGGCGCCGTCGCGCCGATACGGACGAGAAGGCGTCGATCTTCTCGTCCCTCGACGCCGGCGGGCCGGCGGCGCATCCCCAGGCGAGCGAGCCGTCCTCAAGGCGCCACGCCCGCGAGGCGCATAAGGCCCTCCACCGACAGCGGTGTGGGCCGATAGGCGATCGCTGCATGGGCGGCGCAGAAGGCGCCGCGTTCAGACGGACGACCGCAGAGGCTGAAGGCGGCGTCGCCCGGTTCGCCATACGGCCAACGGCAATCCATCCGCCTCACCGACAGAATGGTCGCAACGCCATCGGGCGGCGGCTCGGGCGCCACGTGATGCGCCGCCTCGCGACGAGTCCGGGCGCCTGTGCGCCCCTCCGAGAGGCCGAGGCGAGCGACCTTGCCGAGGACGGCGTTGCGGGTGAGGCCGCCGCCGAGTTCCAGGGCGATGGTCTCGGCGCTCCGCCCTTCGGGCCACAGGCGCTTCAGCAGATTGATACGGGCTTGGGTCCATGCGGACATGGCGGTCTCCTTCGGCGAGCCCCGATGGCTCGTCCGACCGCGCCCTTCCTCCGGCCTTTCCGTCGCCAGCACGAAGAAGGGCCCGAGGCGCAGCGCGCCCGGGCCCTTCAAATCTCCCCTTCGGATCAGAACGGGATGTCGTCGTTGAGATCGTAGCCGCCGCCCGCCTCGACGCCGCGATCGGCGACGCCGGAGCGGTCTTCGGACGGTTCGCCGACGACGCGCCGGTTCTTCAACCGGATGTCGCTGACGACGAGGCGAAGGTCGTAGTGCTCCACCCCGTCCTTGCCGGTCCAGGTGTCGTTTTCGACATGGCCCTGGATCACGACGCGGCTGCCCTTTCGGGCATAGGGCTGGATGTAGTTTTCAGCCGTCGCCTCGTTGAAGCAGATACAGTTGAAGCCGGTGGTCCGCTCGCCGGGTTCACCGTTGGCGCGCCGGAAGCGGGTGGTTTCCACCACGCGGAAGCTCGCGCGCTTCTTGCCGGAGCCTTGCGCCGACAGGATGGAAGGGTCTGCGGCCAGGTAGCCTTCGAGGGTCAGGGTTTGCATGGTCAGTCTCCTTGAAATCAGGATGAGCGGTTGAGGATCAGGCGGCGGCGCGGTCGTCCGCCGCGTCTGCGCTCGCATCGGCCTGGCGGTCTTCCGCCCAGTCGAGGACGGTGAGCCGATTGATCACCAGCTCCTTGGCCGTCCGCTCCGACCCGTCGCGGGCGGTGTAGGCGGTGTCGATGAAGGCGCCGATCACGACGGCCTCGCACCCTTGCGCCAGCCCGCGCGCGATGACCTTCTCGTTGAGGCCCTTCGACCAGCTGACGCAGTTGACGCCGACCAGCCGGGCCTTGCCGGCATTGTCGGTCCCGCGCTGTTCGAGCAGGCGGAAGACCGCCTTGCCGAAGTCGTCGCTGATCTGGGGGTCGGCCGCGAGGCGGCCCGTGAACACCATGGTCTGCATATCAGTCTCCTGTTGATGCGAAGCCGCCGGGGAGCCGATCTCCCCAATCCCGCTTCGCCCGAGACCTCCCTTCCTCCTCAGCTCCCGGCCGGGCGCTTTCGCCCCGGGCGTGACCGCCTGGACTGTCGCTATCGATCCGCTTTCGCGCGATGCTGGGGCATGTGCGTTCTCACCCTCGCCTGGGATATCCACCCGGACTGGCCGCTCGTGGCGGCCGGCAACCGCGACGAAGAGTACGCTCGACTTTCGGAACCACTGGTGCTCCGCCGGGTCGTTCACCTGACCGATACGGCCAAGGTTGTTTGGAGTGACGGAACGCGAAGGGCCGTCGTCATGCGTGGAGACCGTCACAGTGCGCATGGTTTCCAAGCGCCTCAATCACTCGGCAGTCGGAAATCCGCCCACCTGAGCAACTCGCCGCCTGAATACGGGTGAGTTCGGCGTGCAGCGCCTGAAGCCCGGCGATGCGAGTCTCAACCGCCGCAAGCTGGCGTTCGGCGATCCGGTTGACCTCCGTGCAGGGCTGGTCGGGTTCGTCGGACAGCGCCAGCAGGGCGCGGATGTCGTCGATCTCGAACCCCAGCTGCCGCGCGTGGCGAATGAAGGCGAGCCGCCGCGTCGCAGCGCCGTCGTAAAGGCGTCGGTCGCTCGCGGTGCGGGGCGGCTCCTCCAGCAGTCCGATCTTCTCGTAGAACCGGATCGTCGGAACCTTCACGCCGGTCTCGGCCGAAAGGCGCCCGATCGTCCGGAGCGGGGGAGGGGATGGGTCTCTGGCCATGCTCGAAATATAGGGCTTGATCCTCTAGTGGCTAGAGGATGCATGAAGGGTGCATGACGACGCCCGCTCCGACAGAATCCTGCGCCCCGGCCCGAGGCTGCTGCGGCCATCAGGTCCGGTTCGACGGGGCCTCGCCCGCCTATCGGCGCGTGCTGATGGCCGTCATCGCCCTTAATCTGGGTGGGTTCTTCGCGGTCGCCGCGGGCGGTCTCATGCAGGGATCGGCGGCTCTCGCCGCCAATGCGATGGACTTCCTGGCCGACAGCGCCACCTACGCCGTCAGCCTCTGGGCCATCGGCAAGTCCGTGCGGGTGCGGTCCGGTGCCGCAGTCTTCAAAAGCGCAAGCCTCCTCGTCATGGCCGTGAGCATTCTCGGCTACGCCGTCTGGAGAGCGGTCACGGGGCAGCCGCCCGAAGGCGTCGTCATCACCGGTCTGGGACTGGTCGGCTTCGCCGCGAATCTAATCGCCGCCCTGCTGCTCGTGCGTTTCCGTGACGGTGACGCCAACGTGCGCTCCGTCTGGCTTTGCACACGGAACGATCTGATCCACAGCCTGGGCGTCGCCGCGGCCGGCGGGCTGGTCTGGCTGACTGGATCCCGGTGGCCGGACTTGCTGGCGGGCCTTCTGCTGGGCGGCGTCTTCCTCCAGTCCGCCATTTCGATCTTGGTGCAGGCTAGGGCGGAGAGCCGCGCAGCCCACGCCGCTGCTCGGACTTTGTAACGCATTGCCTAACTTCGAGAACGAAAGTATGCAGCGCGCGATGACCTGGTCGATGACGACATGGGCGAAGCTGATCGTGGCGATGACTCTTGTCTTCGCCGCCTTCTTCTTTGCGCCCGCCGTCGACGCCGCGACCTGTCTGCCGGAACCGCCTGCGGCTCACGCGGTCGTCGATCATGATCAAAGCGAGGGCGACCACAGCGGCAAGAGCGGCGGTCACGGGATCTGCTCGCACGGCCACTGCCACCACACCTCAACGGCGCGCGGTCCTGCCGTGGACGCCTTTGCTCCGTCGTTCGGCGAGCCTCCTCTGCAAAGCGGCCGACAGGATGACTTCCGGGCGTCCATCACGCCTGACGGCCTGAAGCGTCCTCCCAGAGTCTGACCGAAGACCTGCGCCTTAGCGCGCCTCTTCGTCCTCAGAAACTCTGGAAATGAATCATGTCTCCCACATCTCGCAGGCGGCCGCGTTACGCGGTCGGCTGCGCCCTCGCTGCGATCGCGGCGACCCTGGCCAGTCCCGTATGGGCTGACCCAGCTCCGACCTATGCCCAACTCCTCGCTCAACTCGGGAATGCGCCTGCGACCCTTGAGGCGGGCGCCAACTACGACGCAGCGGAAGCCCGTGTCCGTCAGGCACGGGTGCGTCCCAACCCTGTCCTCGGCTTCGATGTCGAGAACGCCTATGGCTCAGGCCCCTATTCGGGTCTGAACAACGCGGACATGACCCTGGCGATCAGTCAGGATCTCGAGCTGTGGGGACGTCGTTCGACGCGCATCGCCGCCGCTCGCGCCGAGGCCGGCGCAGTGGGCCTTCAACGAGACCTTGCGGTCATCGACGCCGCAGGCCGCCTGGCCCTGATCTATGCCGAAGCGGAGGCCGCGCAGAGGCGAGCCACGCTCGCGGAAGAAACCCTCACGCTGACCGTCGCGGATGCCCGCGCGGCCCTGACCCTCGTGGAGGAAGGTCGCGAACCTCTCCTCCGCGGCATTCAGGGGGAGGCCGAGGCTGCCTCGGCGCGCGCGACGCGGGATGAAGCTGTCGCGGAACGCGACGCGGCCTATGCCCGTCTCACGGCTGTCGCCATGATCCCGGTTCCGGTCACGCAGATCGAAGACAGCCTTCTCGACGAGGCGCCGACGACGATCGGATCCGTGATCGAGGATGCGCCGACGGTCCGCGTCGCCGAAGCCCAACGGTCCGCCGCCGAACGACGCATCGATGTTCAACGGGTTCAGGCCCGCCCCGACATCAACGCCAGTATCGGCATCCGCCGCTTCGAGGCGGAAGATGCGACGGCGCTGACTTTCGGCGTCAGCATGCCGCTGCCGTTGTTCGACCGGAACCGGGGAAACATCGAAGCGGCGCAAGCCGAGTTTCGCGCTGCCGACGCCCGGCTGATGAGTGCGCGGCAGGAAGCCCAGGCGGACCGCGCTGCCGCGGTCGCTCGCCTTTCGGCCTCGGTCAGTCGCGTCAACGCTGCTGACGGCGGCGTCACCGCCGCAGAGGAAGCCTATCGCCTGTCCCGCATCGGCTTTGAGTCCGGCCGCATTTCCCAGGTCGAACTGCGGGTGACCCGCACCGCCCTCGTCAACGCCCGGTCTGCAGCGGTCGACGCGCGTCTCGCGCGCGTCCGAGCCGAGATCGATCTCGCGCGCCTTGATGGCCGCGCCCCCTTCGAAGGAGCCCAGTGATGCGCAAGCGCACATCGAACAAGACCCTGCTGATCGGCGGCGTCGCCGCCCTGGTCATTCTCGGAGGCGGCGGCCTCTGGTTGGCCACCCGGTCCTCCGAACCCGCCGCGCCGGCTGCCGCCGAAGGCGAAGCCGGCCATGCCGAGGAAGAGGGGGGACACGCCGAGGGGGAGGCCGCCGGGGCAGAGACCGAAGGTCGGATTGAACTCACCACAGCAGAGATCCAGGCAGCGGGCATCACGGTCGTCGGCGTCGGCGGCGGAGGAGGAGGGGAGACCCGGCTCGCCGGCCGCGTAGAGCCGATGGTCGATTCTCGCGCTGCCGTGGGCGCTGCCGTCGGAGGTCGCGTCGAGCGCGTTCTCGTCGCGCCGGGTCAGTCGGTCCGCGCCGGTCAGCCGCTTGTGAGCCTTGTCAGCGGCGAGGCGGCGACCTTCCGCGCGGACGCCGACGCGGCCGGGGCATCCGCTGAAGCGGCGCGCCAGGCCTATGAGCGAAATCGCAGTCTGGCGGATCAGGGCATCGTCGCGCGGCAGGAGGTCGAAGCGTCACGCGCCCAGTTCCTGAGCGCCGAGGCGGCGACCCGCGCCGCTCGCGCCCGCTCGGCGGCCGCTGGCTCTCCGAACGCTTCGGGCAGGCTCAGCGTGACCAGTCCGATCTCGGGCGTGGTCAGCAGCGTCCAGGTCGGTCCGGGCGGGTTCGTCGCCCAGGGCGGCGTGGTGGCGGAAGTCAGCAATCCTGCTCGTGTCGAGATGGTCTTCAACGCACCGCCTGCCCTTGCGGCCAATGTGCGTGCCGGTGCGCCAATGCGCGTGACCGGGCCGAACGGCGAGTTCGACGCCGTCGTCACCGGCGTCGCCGCCGACGCCGGTCTCAGCGAAAGCGGCGCGACCGTGATCCGGGCCCGACCCTCTGGCGCGTCTCTGCCGCCAGCCGGTTCGGCCGTCACTGGCGCCATCGTGACCGGCGAGGCGACTGGCGGGATGACCGTGCCCACCGAGGCGGTCCAGACCGTCGATGGAAACACCGTGGTCTTCGTGCAGGTCGAGGGCGGCTTCCAAGCCGTGCAAGTGCTCGCAGGCCGCCAGGCCGCGGGCCGCACCGAGATCCTGCGCGGGCTCACCGGATCTGAACGCGTGGCGTCCGCCAACGCCTTCCTGCTCAAGGCCGAAATGGCCAAGGGCGAAGCCGAGCACGGGCACTAGGGGGCGTCATGTTCAAAGCACTTATCGAAGCCTCGGTCCGCTTCCGATGGTTCGTGGTCCTGGCGACGGCGATCGTCGCCGCCTTCGGCCTCTACAACCTGACGCAGCTACCCATCGACGCCGTGCCGGACATCACCAACCGGCAGGTTCAGATCAACACCATCGCGCCAGCGCTCGCGCCCGAGCAGATGGAACGTCAGGTCACCTATCCGCTCGAAACCGCGATGGCGGGTATTCCTGGCATCCAGACCACGCGGTCGCTGAGCCGAAACGGCTTCAGCCAGGTCACGGTCATCTTCTCCGACAACACGGACATCTACTTCGCCCGCCAGCAGGTGGCCGAACGGATGGCCCAGGCGCGCGAACGGTTGCCCGAAGGCGTGGAGCCGGCGCTTGCGCCCATCACCACGGGACTGGGCGAGGTGCTGATGTGGACGGTCGACTTCAAGCCGTTCAACAGCGCCAACCTCGCCAAACCGGGTGAGCCCGGCTGGCAGGCGGGCGGCGCCTATCTGACGCCCGAAGGCGAACTCCTGACCACGCCCCAGGCCCGCGCAACCTATCTCCGCACGGTTCAGGACTGGATCATCGCCCCGCGCATGCGGACCGCGAAGGGACTGGCCGGCGTTGATGTGAACGGCGGCTATGTGAAGGAGTATGCGGTCCGACCCGACGCCGCGCGTCTGGCGGGTTACGGTCTGAGCCTGAACGATCTCGTCGTCGCGCTGGAACGGGCTAACACCCAGGCTGGCGCTGGCTATGTCCAGCGGTCCGGCGAAGCCTTGACCGTGCGGACCGACGCCTTGGCGCAGACCATCCCGGATCTCGCCCAGGCCCCCGTCGTCAACCGCAACGGACTGGTCGTCCGGGTCGCCGACGTCGCCACCGTCGAGATTGGCCAGGCGCCGCGTCTCGGCGGCGCCAGCCGCGACGGCCACGAGGCCGTGGTTGGTACGGCGCTGATGCTGGCCGGCGGCAACAGCCGGACGGTGGCCCAAGCCGCAGCCGAACGTCTCGAGGAGGTTTCCGCGAGCCTGCCGCCGAGCGTTGTCGCCGAACCGGTCCTGAACCGCAGCTCGCTGGTCAACAAGACCATCTCAACCGTCGCCAAGAACCTGATCGAAGGCGCTCTGCTGGTGATCGTGGTGCTGTTCCTGCTGCTCGGCAACATCCGTGCGGCCTCGATCACCGCCCTGATGATCCCGATCAGCTTCCTGTTCGCGGTCATCGGCATGAACCGCTTTGGCATCAGCGGAAACCTGATGAGCCTCGGCGCGCTGGACTTCGGCCTTCTGGTCGACGGCGCGGTCGTGGTGGTCGAGAATACCCTGCTGATGCTCAGCCAGCGGCGGGCCGAAGCCGGTCGAATGCTGACACGCCGGGAGCGGCTCGAGGTTGCTGGAGCCGCGGCGCGTCAGATGGTCAAACCGGCTGCTTTTGGCCAGCTGATCATCCTCCTGGTCTTCACGCCGCTGCTGATGCTTGAGGGCGTGGAGGGCAAGACCTTCATCCCCATGGGCGCAACGGTGATGCTGGCCCTCGTCGGCGCCTTCATCTTCTCCTTCACCTTCGTGCCGGCGATGACGGCCCTGCTGGTCCGGGATCCGAAGAAGGTCGAGGTCGATGAGCACGGCCACGCCCACGAGCACGAGACCTTCATCCTCCGATACGCGCGGCGCTGGATCGAACCGGCGATCCGCGCCGCCGTCGACCGGCCCAAAGTCGTCCTGGCGTCCGCGCTCGGCGCCCTCGTCATTGGCGGCATCGCCTTCAGTTCTTTGGGGCGGGAGTTCATTCCGACCCTGGATGAAGGCGATATCGCCATGCAGGCGTTGCGCGTGCCGTCCGCCTCGCTGGAACAATCGCTGGCGATGCAGATGGCCCTCGAACGCGTCATCAAGGCCCAGCCCGAGGTGAAGACTGTCTTCGCCCGGACCGGGACGGCGGAGGCGGCGGTGGACCCGATGCCGCCGAACATTTCGGACGCGGTCATCGTCCTGAAAGACCGCAAGGAGTGGCCCGATCCGAACCTTCCGAAAGAGGAGCTGATCGAACGGTTCGAAGAGCTCGCCGCCGGACAACTCGGCAACAGCTTCGAGTTCAGCCAGCCCATCGAGCTGCGCTTCAACGAGCTGATCTCGGGGGTTCGGACCGACCTCGCCGTGATGGTCTATGGCGACGACTTCACCCAGCTGCAGGCCACTGCGGACCGGGTCGCCGCCGCCCTGCGCGCAACGCCCGGATCTGCCGACGTTCGCGTCGAACAGGCGTCCGGGCTGCCCACCCTGACCGTCAGCGTGGATCGTTTCGCGGCCGCCAACTACGGCTTGTCGGCCGCCGATGTCTCCGAGGCGGTTTCGGCCGCGGTCGGCGGCGCCGAGGCCGGGCAAATCTTCGAAGGCGATCGTCGCTTCAGCGTCGTCGTCCGTCTCGCGGATGATGCACGGAATGATCCGGCGGCCCTTGCGGCTCTGCCGGTAACGACCGCCACAGGCGTGACCGTGCCGCTCTCCTCCGTCGCCCGGATTCAGGTCGCGGAAGGACAGAACCAGATCAGCCGCAATGACGGCAGCCGGCGGATGGTGGTGCAGGCCAACGTTCGCGGGCGCGACCTGGGCGGCTTCGTCACCGAGGCCCAGGCCAAGGTGGAGGCCGACGTCGATCTTCCGACCGGCTACTCCCTGACCTGGGGTGGCCAGTTCGAGAACCTGAAGCGGGCCGAACAGCGTCTGGGGCTGGTCATTCCGATCGTCTTCATCCTGATCGGGGTCTTGCTTTTCATGGCTCTGGGATCCTTCGCCGAGGCGGGCCTGGTGTTCGCGTGCGTTCCGTTGGCTCTGGTCGGCGGCGCCCTGGCGCTTGTCCTCAGGGGGATGCCGTTCTCGGTTTCCGCAGCGGTCGGCTTCATCGCCGTGTCCGGCGTCGCGACCTTGAACGGTCTCGTGCTGATGCAGGCCATTCGGGAGCGTCTCACGGGCGGAGCGGCGCCGCGTCTTGCCGCCATCGAAGGCGCGACAAGCCGGCTTCGCGCCGTCCTGACGACGGCTCTCGTCGCCATCGTCGGGTTTATCCCGATGGCATTCGCTCACGGCGCCGGCGCCGAAGTGCAGAAGCCGCTGGCCACCGTGGTCATCGGAGGCCTGCTCACGGCCACCGCGCTGACGCTCCTTGTCCTTCCGACCTTCGCGGCCAAGGCCGTGAAACACCGGAAGGCGGAAGGGATCGAGGAATGAGCGGGGCCCACGAAACAGAGCAGGTCCAGCGCCGCACCCTCCTGGTGGTGCTGTTCCTGAACGCTCTGCTGTTCGTGGGCCTGGGAGTCGGCGGCCTCGCCGCCGACTCCAGCGCTCTGCTCGCGAACGCCGTCGACAACGGCTCCGACGCGGCCGTCTATCTGATCAGCTTCCTCGCCGTCGGGCGCGCGCTGATCTGGAAGACGCGGGCGGCTCAGGTCTCCGGCGTGATGCTGCTGATCTTCTCGGTCCTCGTCCTGCTCGACGCCCTGCGCCGGACGCTGACGGGAACCGAGCCGGTCGGACCGACCATGATGGTGCTCGCTGTCGTAGCGGCGGTTATCAATCTGATCTGCCTGCTGTTGATCCGTCGTCAGCAGAGCAGCGACGTCAACATGAAGGCGGCCGAGACATTCAGCCTGAACGATTTCGCCTCGAACGGCGGCATCCTCGTCGCAGGCGGCCTGGTGATGTGGTTGGACCAGTCGTGGCCCGACCTGCTGGTGGGGGTGCTGGTCGCCGCCATAGCCGCCAAGGGCGGCTTCGACATTCTACGCGATGCGCGCCTTGCGCGACGCGACGCGGAGAGCTCGGTGACATGAGCCCGCCGTTGATCGACATCGCCTCCGTCCAGCGCTGGCGCAAACTCTTCATCGCCGCCGGGTTGTTCGCCCTGCTGGCCTGGACCGCTCTCGTGAAGGCCCAGCCACAGCTCGAGCATCCCGTCGAACATCTCGGGCTGATCGCCATCATGGTTTGCGTCTTGGGGCGCGCCTGGTGCTCGCTCTACATCGGCGGCCGAAAGAAGCAGGAGATCGTCACCAGCGGGCCTTATTCGCTGTGTCGAAACCCGCTTTATGTTTTCAGCTTCATCGGCGCATTCGGGATCGGCGCACAGACGGGCAGCCTGACCGTCGGCGCCACCTTCGCCGTCGCCTGCTGGATCGTGTTCCGCATCGTCGCGAGCCGAGAGGAAAGCTTCCTGACGTCGGCCTTCGGCGACACCTACCGCAGCTACGTCGTGCGCACCCCCCGCTTCGTTCCGAACCTGCGCCTCTGGCGTGATGAGGCGGAACTGTCCGTCCGGCCGGCCTTCTTCCTCCGGACTGTCCGCGACGGCCTTGTCTTCCTTCTGGCGTTGCCCGTGTTCGAGGGACTGGAGCACCTCCAGAACCTCGGCTGGCTCGACGCTCTCATCGCCCTACCGTGAGGTCGAGATGAACCGCAAGCGACTGGTCATCCTCCTGAGTGCGGCTTTGGCGATCGCCGCCTTCGTCGCTGGAGCCGTCGCCCAGCGCGCCGGGATGTTCGTGCCTGACCGCTCGATCCCTACCCGTGATGTCTCCTGAGGAGCCCGATCATGCCCAAGACCCTCCGCCTCAACATTCCCGTCCTCCTGCCTCATGCGCCCGATGTGCAGGACGGCTGCGTTGGACGGCTGATCGCGCTGTTGCGGGCCGAACCCGGCGTCTCTGAGGCGCATGTCGCCGAAGGCGAGGGAGGCCCAGAGCTTTGCATCCATTACGACCCCGACCAGCTGTCGCTGGCTCAGGTCCGTCGCCGTGCGCGTCAGGCCGGAGCCGAGGTCAGTGAGCGTTTCGGGCATCTCGTCGGGCGAGTGGAGGGTGTCCGCCACGCCCGGCACGCCCGCACGCTCGCGGCCGCGCTCGGCGAAGAAGCCGGCGTGATCGAGGCGGTGCTGGATCCGGCTGGCGCTCTGCGCCTGGAGTTCGACCGGCAGATCACGAACCGTGAGACGCTTGTCGATCGCCTTGCGAGCCACGGCCTCGCACTGGTCGGAGCGACGGAGGACGCTGCTTCAGCCACTGCAAAGCGCCCTGATGCGCAGCCGACTGCGCCATCCGATGACGAGGCCAGTCATACGCCCGATGACGGTCACGGCCATGGCCACTTCGATGGCGATGGCCATGACCACGGACATTCCGAAGGCGACGGGCACGACCATGGTCATGGCGGCTTCCTCGGACCCAACACGGAGCTCATTTTCGCGGTCGGCAGCGGTGTCGCGCTCACGATTGGTTGGCTGATCGAGAAATTCATTCCGGGCGTGCCGGGATGGCTGCCCTTCGGCCTTTTCCTGATCGCCTATGCCTTGGGCGGCTGGTTCACGGTCGGCGAGGCTGTCGGGAATCTGCGGCGCAAGCGTTTCGAGATCGACACCCTGATGCTGGTGGCCGCAGCCGGCGCCGCGGCGCTCGGAGCCTGGGCGGAAGGGGCGCTGCTACTGTTCCTGTTCAGCCTCGGGCACGCCCTCGAACACTTCGCGATGGGTCGCGCCAAGAAGGCGATCGAGGCTCTGGCCGCCTTGGCCCCGCGCACCGCTCATGTGCGGCGAGGAGAGGCCGTCGTCGAACTTCCGGTCGAAGAGCTGGAAGTCGGCGACCTCGTCGTCGTCCGGCCGAACGAGCGTCTCCCGGCCGACGGCTTCGTCGTGAAGGGAACATCCAGCGTGAACCAGGCTCCCGTGACAGGGGAGAGCATTCCGGTGGACAAGCAGCCTGTCCTGAACCCCGAGGAGGCCCGCGCCAAGCCGGCGAATGTCTCGGCGGCGTCGGTGGTCTTCGCCGGCACCATTAACGGCGGCGGCGCCATCGAGATCGAAACGACGCGTCGATCCAACGACACCACCTTGGCCAAGGTCGTCCGGATGGTGAGTGAGGCCGAGACCCAAAAGTCGCCGACCCAGCGCTTCACCGATCGCTTCGAGCGCGTCTTCGTGCCCCTCGTGCTCGGTCTGGCCTTCGTCCTCCTGTTTGCATGGGTTGTCGTCGACGAGCCGTTCCGCGACAGCTTCTATCGGGCGATGGCCGTGCTGGTGGCCGCCAGTCCGTGCGCTCTCGCGATCGCCACGCCGAGCGCGGTGTTGTCCGGGGTCGCCCGGGCGGCCCGCGCCGGGGTTCTCGTCAAGGGTGGCGCGCCGCTCGAAAACCTGGGAGCGCTCGACGCCATCGCGTTTGACAAGACCGGGACGCTGACCGAGGGGCGGCCGCGGATCACCGATGTCGTTCCGTTCGGCCAGACGACAGAGAGCGAGCTCCTGGAGATTGCTGTCGCGGTCGAACGGCTCAGCGATCACCCCTTGGCGGAAGCGATCGTCCGCGACGGAAGCCAGCGGTTGGTCGCCGCCCCCGTTCGAACCGCAACGGATTTGCGTAGCCTGACTGGCAAGGGCGTCACGGCACGCCTGGACGACCAGGATGTTTGGATCGGCAAACCGGAGATGTTCGGTTCGGACGCCATCGCTCCGCTCGCACCGGACACCGAGATCGCCGTCGCGGGCCTTCGAAACCAGGGACGGACGCTCATGGTGGTTCGCCGCGGGACAAAGGATCTCGGGGTCATCGGCCTTCTCGACACGCCTCGGGCCAAGGCGCGCGAGACCCTTACCGCGCTCCGCGCGCTCGGCATTCGCCGCATGATCATGATCTCGGGCGACCACCAGAAGGCGGCCCAGGCGGTGGCCGGTCAGGTCGGGCTGACCGAGGCGTGGGGCGACCTGATGCCGGAGGACAAGGTCGACGCCATCAAGAAACTCCGGGCGGAGACCAAGGTCGCCATGGTCGGCGATGGCGTCAACGATGCTCCGGCGATGGCCACCGCGACGGTCGGCGTCGCCATGGGTGCGGCGGGATCGGACGTCGCCCTGGAGACCGCCGACGTAGCCTTGATGGCGGATGATTTGTCGAAGTTGCCCTTCACCGTGGGTCTCAGCCGTCAAACCCGCCGCATCATCCGCCAGAACCTGTTCGTCAGCCTCGGGGTCGTGGCGTTCCTCGTCCCGGCGACGATCCTCGGTCTCGGCATCGGCCCTGCCGTCGCCCTCCACGAGGGTTCCACCCTGCTGGTCGTCTTCAACGCGCTTCGCCTTCTGGCGTGGCGCGGTCCGCGCGGCGTCGAATGACCCGCCTTCAGGAAAGCAAAGGATAGTCCAATGAAACGTCTCGGCTGGGTTGGCGTCATCGCCGCCTTTCTCCTGATCTCGGTCTTCGGCTTCGGGATGCTCTCGCGGCAGGGTCGCCCGGCGCCGGAGCCGACGGCAGTCGATGCACGCCCGATCGACCAGCATGCCGGGCACGGCGATGCCGCCTCGGATAATCCCGCCACCCGTTCCTACAAGGAGGCGAACGAGCGGATGCACGCCGCTATGAACATCGACTACAGCGGCGACGCCGATGTCGACTTCATGCGCGGGATGATCGCCCACCACGAGGGGGCGGTCGCCATGGCAAGGATTGCGCTCGACCAAGGTTCGGATCCCGAGGTCAAGGGCCTCGCGGAGGAGATCATTCGGACTCAGGAAGCTGAAATTGTCCGTATGCGGGTGTGGCTGGCCAACCGCGCGGCTCGCCCGGCGGACGCGCAGGGCTGAAGCCATGGGGGGCAAGCGATCCCCGATCCGGAGCAAGGCTCCTCGATGGCGTCCAGGGCGCTACAAGGGGCGCGGCCGGTCCAAGCTATACGGGAGGCCAGAGCCGTTCCGGCCGGTGCAGGACACACTGATCGCGATTGGCGCGAGCCTCGTCGCCGGCGCGATCGTCGTCTGTCTCGCCGTACCGCTGGCGGCGACCTACCGCATCCCGGTGTTCGTGTCCTTCGGCGTTCTCATGTCGCTCCTGGCGATCATGACCTATCGTCTCGGGCGGAAGGGGCAGGCTGGACGGGTCATGACCGCCGCCATGGCGACTGTATGTCTCTTGGGGTTCGGCCTTCTTGTTCTGACGCGAGATCAGTTGCAGTTCGGTCCGCGTCATCACGATCACCCCGGAGTGGCCGAAGCGGCACGGCCTTGAGACTGCAGCGCAGACCGCCAGGCCGCAGCCGGTCTGGGTTTCGCGGGACGGTGTCGCTCTTCCCATTTGGTAATCGTCGGCGCGCTGCCGCTGTTGATTCCAGTCGCCGGACTTGTCGGTATCGCGCCCGGCGACCCGCAGTGAGCCGGCAAGCGTAAGTCGCTGTTTCGCTAGGCTGCGGCACCCTCCAGGATCGACTGGACCGGATGGCGGCGCAGCACCCCCTCCACGACATCGGGCCGGTCCACCGGAACGAAGACCCGTGGGGCATAGGCGATGATCTCGACGAAGCAGCCGAGCGAGACCAGGGCGTCACGGTCGGTGCGGCCCCCGACCACTTCCAGCCGCCAGCGGTCCATGACCCGCGATCGCTTGAGCCACAGGCCGCCCGAAAGGGCGAGCTGGACATTGCGGTCGAGTACGGCCGCAGCGGTGCGCCCGCCATCGGCCCAGGCGTCGCCGACCTCGGTCAGGCCCAGCGCCGTCTTCAGGCTGGCGGCCTGAACCTCGTCCAGCACGCGGCCCAGCCAACGCCGACCGTCCGGCGCGCGTACGCGGCGAACCGAACAGCCCTTGGACGGCAGCCTTCCCCAGATTGGCAACAGAAGGCCGGTCGCCAGGGTCAGGCGGCGCGTCCGCCACGGATCGGTCGCGGCGACTTCGGCGTCCCAGACCGCCCGCCACGCCGCCTCATCGGTCTGGGCCCAGGCCGACTCCTCGAACGTCTTCTCCGGCGTGACCTGATGCTGGTCAGGCCGCAAGAGGCGCACCGCCGGAACAAGCCGGTCGTCATCGGTCGTGGTGGTCAACCCGAACTCGGCCAGGGCGGCGCGGCCGGAACGGTCGTTGACGACCAGGCGGAAGGCCGAGCCTTCAGCGCCTGCCAACGCCGCGTCCGAGCTGACGAGTTCACGCCGCACCTTGAGTTCGAAGGTGACGAGTGCGGTTTCCGCCCCGGTCGAGACGTCGGTCCGGATGGTCTCCTCCTCCACCACGGCCAACTCCTCAGCCTCGATGTCCTCCAGCCCGCGGTCCAGGTCGGCCGAGGCGGCGGCCCTTTCGAGAATGCCTGAAAGGATGCCGTCGAAGTCGGCGAACAGGGCGTTCTGGTCGGCGATGCGCAACGCCAGCAGCCGGTTCAGGAAGGTGTGGATCGGCGGCAGGTCGTCGGAGAGCTTGAGCCCCCCGTCGGCGTCGCGCAGCTTCAGGCCGGTCCTGGTCTCGAAGTCCTCCAGCGTCATGGACGACAGCTCGCCAAAGCCGAGCGCGCCATAGAAGACGAGCAAGGCGCGTCGCGCCCACGGGCTTTCCAGATTGTCCTCGGCCCGGAACAGACCGGCCCCGGCCGTTCGGCGTTCGCCGCGCGTCAGGGCTCCCAGCGAATCCAGCCGTCGAGCGATGGTCGAGGTGAACCGCTTCTCGCCGTGGATGTCGGTGGTGACCGGGCGGAACAGCGGCGGACAGGCCTGATGGGTGCGATGACTGCGCCCCAGACCCTGGATGGCGGCATCCGCCCGCCAGCCCGGTTCGACCAGGTAGTGCGAGCGGCGCTGCTGGTTCGGCGCCGAGAGGTCGGAGTGGTAGCTGCGTCCTGTGCCGCCTGCGTCCGAGAAGACCAGGATACGCTTGCGGCCGGACATGAAGGCGTCGGTCTCCGACCGCGCGGCCGAGGCGCCGCGGCGCTCGACGAGCCGGCGTCCGTCGCGCGCGACGACGCGACGCGACCGTCCCGTGATCTCTGCGACCGCCTCTGTTCCGAAGGTGTCCAGAAGGGCGTCCAGAACGCCGGGCACGGCGGGCAGGAGCGCCATCTTCTCGATCAGGTCTTCGCGCCGGCGCAACGCCTCCTGGCTCACGGCGGGCCGGCCGTCGACCATGACCGGGACCAGCGTCACCGAGCCGTCGTCACCCTCGATCGCCTCCATGAGATTCACCGGGAAAGCCTCGCGCAGATAGTCGAGGACATATTCGCGCGGCGTCAGGTCAATGGAGAGGTTGTTCCATTCCTCCGGCGGGATGGACGCCAGTCTTCGCTCCATCACCGCCTCGTTCGTCGAAACGATCTGGATCACGGCGGAACGCCCTTCGGTCAGGTCCGCCCGGATCGACGCCGCAAGCGTCGGCGCCTTCAATCCCGCGAGGAGGTGGCCGAAGAAGCGCAGCTTGGCGCCTTCAAACGCGGAATGGACGGCTGAGGCGGCCAGGCCGCTCTTGGCCTTGCCTTCCTCATCATTGAAGCCGGTCGCTTTCAGCGCCTCGCCCAGATTGGCGTGGATCAGCTGGAAGGCGTCGGCCCAGGCGTCCCAGATGCTGATGTCGTCCTCGGTCAGGGCGTGGAAGAGCGGCTCGTACTCGACGCCCTCGAACGACAACGACCGCGCCACATAGAGGCCGAGCGCCTTGAGCTCGCGCGCGACGAGCTCCATGGCGGCGACCCCGCCCTTGTCCATGGCGTCGAGGAAGTCGTCGCGGGTGACGAAGGGCGCCTCCGGCCCGCCCCAAAGACCCAGACGGGCCGCGTAAGCCAGATTCTCCGCGGTGGTGGCGCCGGTCGCCGAGACATAGAGCACCCGGGCGTTCGGCAGCCGGTTCTGAAGCGCCAGGCCGGCCATCCCCTGCAGGGAGGCCTTCTTCGTTCCCCGCGCCCCCTTGCCGCCCCCCGCGGCGTTGGCCATGGCGTGGGCCTCGTCGAAGGCGATGACCCCGTCGAAATCCTCGCCCAGCCAGGCGACGATCTGGTCGAGCCGCGACATCTTCTGGCCGCGCGCAGGCTGACGCAGGGTGGCGTAGGTGGTGAAGACAATCCCGCGATCCAGCCGCACGCCATCTCCCAACTTCCAGCTGTTGAGCGGCACGATGTCGTGGGCCCCGCCGCCGATGGCGGCCCAATCGCGCCGGGCGTCGTCCAGCAGGGAGTCGTTCTTCGACAACCACAGGGCCTTGGTCCGCCCCTGGGCCATGTTGTCGGCGATGACGGCGGCGATCTCCCGGCCCTTGCCGCAGCCGGTGCCGTCGCCAAGGAAGAAGCCGCGCCGGAGCTGGACGGAACCCTCATCCTCCTCCCGCGACAACCTGAGCTGACGAGCCGACTCTCCCGGCGTCCACCAGGCGGGCAGCATGCCGGCGTGAGCCTCGCCGGCGTAGATGACCGTCTCCAGCTGGGCGTCGGAGATCCGGCCGTCGAGACGCACCGCCGCCGGAAGGACCGGCCGGTATGACGGGGCGGGCGGGGCGACCGAGGCCATCGGACCGGACTCGACCAGGGCTGACGGGTGGGGCGTCTGCGCCGTCAGGGCGATCCGCGCCAGCCGGTGCGCCTGGTAGAGGCCGACATCGCGGCCCTCGCCCGTCCAGGCGAGGGTCTGATAGGTGATGGGGGACGCTCCCGCGAGGAAGCCGAGACGCCCGGACGGCAGGGCGAGTGACCGGTCCCGGGGCGCCAGCAAGGTCTGCGCCCCGAGTTCGAGGCGAACCCTCGGCCTCGCCTTGACGCGCTCGGGCACAGCCGAGGCCAGGGCGGCACAGGCGGCGAGATCTTCACCGTTCGCGAGCGCAGCGACCGCGGCGCCGCCCTCGAGCCGGTCCAGAACCAGCAACCCGGTCTCCACGCTGGTGCCGTGCCTGGAGAAGGCGCGTGGCGGAAAGCCGATCCGGGCGACGACACGCCCCCTGGCGCTCAACCGACGCATCAGACCCTCGTCGATGAGGGCGGTGATCGGCACGACGGCGGCCAGGCGCCCGCCATCGGCCAGGGCCGAGAAGGCCCCGGTCAGATGCGCCTCCAGATCGGTGAAGGGCGGATTGCAGACCGCGACGTCGAACCCGCCCGCGCCCGGCAACAGGTTCTGGACGCGTCGTCCATCAAGACGTGACCGCGTCGCCGAAACGAAGAGGCCGTCGAGCAGGACGGCGCGACCCTCGGCCAGTTCGTTCAGCGTCAGAACTCCGCCGCAGGCCTCGGCCACGATAGCGATCAGCCCGGTGCCCGCCGAAGGCTCCAGCACTTGGTCACCCGGGCGAACCTGACCGGCCAGCACCACGAGCGCCGCCAGTTCCGGCGGCGTGGAGAACTGGTCCAGCGCGATCTGATCTTCGCTGCGTCGGCTGTGGGTCAGACCCAGGGCGCCGACCGTCGCCAGAAGGACGGCGATGGCGGCCGGCGCGTCCTCGAGCCGCGACACCTGGGGCGCCAGCCGGCGGATCTGCAAAACGGTCGCCGCCTCGATGGCCTCATAGGCGTCCCGCCAGTTCCACAAGCCCTCGGCGTCCGACCCGCCGAAGCCGGTGGTCATGACGCTGGAGACCAGTTTGCGGTGCAGCGGGCGGGACCGGGCCAGGTGGGTGGCGAGCACCCGGGCTGCGGCCATGAGGTTGGCGGCGCGGTCGCACGGGCGTGGTGCGCTGAAGAGCGAGAGGCTGGCGGTCTGAGGCGGTGTCTGCGCGGCGGTCATGGGAAGGGCTCCGTCGCCTGGAGCGGCGGGCTCATCCCTCCGGTCCTCCAGGCTCGCGCCCAGCCGCCCTTCCTCCCGCCTTCCATGACGAAGGCCCGCCGCGACGATGTCGCGACGGGCCTCGTCGTCTTCACGCCTGGATCAGGCGGCGTCGTCGAGCGCCGCCTCGCCTTCAGCGGTGACCTCGAAGGCGCCGACGCCGTCGTCAGCATCGCCTTCGCTCTCTTCCGCCGTATCGCTCTCCGGACCGTCAGCGTCCGACGCCGCGACCTCGTCGACGTCGGGCGGTGTGGTCCAGGACAGGCTGGCCGGCGCCCATCCCTTCTCGGCCGCATTCTCCTCGACCCAGGGGATCAGATCGGCCTTCTTCAGCAGGGCCGCTCTCACATCGGCCCGGTCCATCTCTTCCAGCATCTTCAGCAGCAGGGTTTTGGAATGCGGCTTCAGGAACTCGGCGTCCGGGGTCCAGTGCAGACTGATGTCCGCGCCGCAAAGCTCGGCGAGTTCAGCGGCTTCGGCCCGGGCCGACTTGCGGATCAGTGTGGTCCGCTCCTCCCGAACATCCAGGGAGAGGGCGGTGAGCTCGGCCAGCAAACCCATCTTGTCGCCATGGGCGAGACCATGCACCCAGGCGATCACCGTCTGGCCCGACGCCTCCCACGCGGCGCGTCGATCGTCGAGCCTCTGGCGGACCTCGCCGTCCAACGCCTCGATGACGCGACCGCCGGTCGGCTTGAAGGCGGACGCGGTCAGGGCGAGGGCGGACTCGGACCTCTGGCCGGAGGTCCTGACGGCCAGCTGATTGAACAGGCGGGCGATCAGCGCCGTGAAGGCGACGCCGGGATCGTCGGCGAGGGCGCGGATCAGACCGCGGGTGGCCACGTCGGTGCGCACGGCGTGAAGGGCGTGGTTGACGCCCTCGGTCTCGGGTTCCGGCGTATCGACCTCGGGCGGCCGGTAGACGGGAGCGGCAGCGATGCCCCCCGCGGAGGCGGGCGCCTCATCGTCGGTCTCGTCCTCGACTTCCGGTTCCACGGGCGTGAAGCACCGGACTTCGATCCCGGTGCGTAGTGCAGGACGCAGGACCAGGGTCGTGGCTGCCCGGCCGCTCCATCCCGCCTGATCCATGGCCAGGCGGTCGCGGATCATGACGTCGAGCGCGGCGTCCACCGCCTCGGCGTCGGTCGTCTCCGTCAGGACCGCCTCGACCCCTTCGACGGCGGCGTTGAAGGCGTCTCGCTTGTCGCGGTAGGCCGCCATCTCCGTGGCCGGAAGCATGCCGCCGTAGACGTAACCGGCGGCTTCCAGATCGTCCGGCAGGTCCGGTTCGGGGCCCGCCGTGACGTGGACCGCCAGGCCCTCGGCCTCGTAGATCAGGGCGATCTCCCGTGCACGTCGGGTCCAGGCCTCCGTGAGAATGGCCGGGTCCAGCAGCACCGGCGGCAGCTCGCCGAACAGATCGGTCTCGGAGCGGCCGCCGGCCTCGGCGTATCGCTCCGGGCCGATGAGGGCGCAGCGAGGGTCGCGCGCGGTGACGCGAGCCTCGTCGAGCTTTTCGGTCACGCGCCAATCCTGGAAACCGTGACCGTCGAGGGTCATCCGGGCCAGCTCCGCCTGCTCGTCGGGGTCGGAGAGCCTGGCGAGCAGGCGCGCCTGGCGCAGGTTCAGCCGGCCGAGCCGCAGCGCCTGCAGCGCGACATCCGGCAGGGCGGCAAGGGCCGCGAGACGTTTGATGTCGATTTCCGCGTATCCCAGCGCCTTGGCGATCGTGGGCACGCCGAGCTTGCGTTTCAGCATCCGGCCGATCGCCGCGATGATGTCGGCGACATGGACCGGCACGGCCGTGTTGGTGAGCAGGACGGCCGCGGCCTGGCGGGCGGGATCCGTCTCGACGAAGACATCGACGAGGAAGCTGTCGTCGATACGTCCCTGTTCGACCAGAAGACGAAGCGCCAGCAAGCGCCGCCTGCCGTCGAGCGCCATGTTGGCGGCTTCCTTCTTTCGACCGGGCCGGACGGTCAGGGGCTGCAGCTGACCGGCGGCGAACAGAGTCTCGGCAAGCAGCGGAATGTCATCGTCGGAGGGCTCGCCGAAGCGAAGGTTCTCCGGGGCGATGTCGAGATCACGGAGATGGACCAGCGGGCGGTTACGGGTCGACGCGACCTGGAAGGGGGTGGCGACGACGGCGACGGCGGTGGAACGGGACATGAGGGCTCTCCTGCCGTAGGCGAGGTCCATCCCCGCCTTTACGGCGCCCGTCCGCGCCCTTCCTTTCCCGCTTTCTGATGGTCTCGAGCGGCCTCGTTCCAGTCGCCGAACGGGGCTGGGGGAAAGGCGACGATCGCTTCCACGCCATCGCGCTCGAGCCGCCTGGCCAGCCGCATCGCGGCGATCTCCCCGGCTTCGCCCCGGTCTCCGGCGATTAGAACCGTCGAAACATGGTGGGGTGCATGCCACCGCGAGAGGTTTCCGGCTGACATGAGCGCCCAGCCCGGCAGGTCGAAGCGGACCATGGCGGACAGGGTGGTGACGACGCCTTCGGCCACCAGCATCCGCGCCGCCGCGGGACGCAGCCGTACGGCCGATCCCGGCGGGACTTGGCCCACGGTCTTGCGGGGAACGCTCAGACCCGATGCGACCTGCCCGTTGGTCGCGAGATAGGTGAGCTCGACGGCCGTGAGATCCCCCGAGGGCGACCGGATCCCGGTCATCATCGCGCGTCCGACGCGCCGCCCCGGCCGGTAGACCGAGAGGGGCGCGCGGGGATGTTCGAGCAGGTCGTCGAGGTCTTCCCGCCAAGCGACGCCGCGCACGGCGAGGTGACGTGCGACCACGCCGGTCCGGGCGGGCCTTACCCCATCCTGCCAGAGCGCACCCGCGACCGCCCGCCGTCGGGGGTGGTCGATCACGGGCCTGTCCGGCGTGTCCGCGACACCCATGAGCCGACCGCCGTGATCGACCAGTCCGCGACGCCGCAGGTCGTCGCGCACCTCCCGCCAATCGGCCGCGCCGAAGGTGTGGATGACGACACGGCCGCCATCGAGCAGGAGCGAGACGGAACGGTCCGCCTTCCCATGGCCGGGCGCCGGCACATTGGCGCGCAAGCCGTTCTGGTAGAGGTCTCCGCCGAGGATCGCCACGATCTGGCGCAGGCTCACCGGAAGTGCCCGAGGGTGCGCAGGCTGGCCGTACCGTCCCTCCCGACGACCAGATGATCGTGAACCTGGATGTCGAAGACCTTGGCGGCGTCGACGATCTTCCGCGTCATCTCGATGTCGGCGCGGGACGGCTCGGGATCGCCCGAAGGGTGATTGTGCACGAGGATGATGGACGCGGCCGACCCCTCCAGCGCCCGCCGCACGACCTCGCGCGGATAGACGGGGGCATGGTCGATCGTGCCCTGGGCGACCAGTTCGTCGCTCAGGAGCCGGTTGCGCTTGTCGAGGAACAGGGCCCGGAACTGCTCGCGGGGTTCCTCGGCCAATGCGACCCGAACATAGGCGAGCAAGGCCGTCCAGCTGGTGATGACGGGCCGTCTCGAAGCCTCGGCGCGGACCAGCCGTTCGCTGAGCACACGAAGCAGTTTCAGGTCGGTGAGAGCCGCTGGTCCCAGTCCGCTGGCGCGCGCCAGTTCCGGCACATCGGCGGAAGCAATGGCGGCGATGTCGCCGAACCGGTCGAACAGGGCGTCCACGGCGGGCATTGATGTCTGTCGCATGCTGCGGCCCAGCAGAAGCGCGAGGAGGGCGCGGTCGTCGAGGTTGGCGAGGGAACTCGTGTCGGGCGAACGCCCAGCCGCGGCGATCGCGGGTTCGAGGTCAGGAAGCGGGCGCATGGCGGTCTCCAGCAAGGCTCCCAAGCGGAGCATTCCCGGCCGCCCTTCCTTTCTTCCCGATCGCGCTTTTCGATCCGACCGGATCGGCCCAGGTTGATCCGATGAAATGGTGGCTCATCCTCCCGCTCCTCGCCGCGCCCGCGATCGCCCATGCCGATCCGTGCGAGGGGCGACTGCCAGATCGCGCCGGACAGGTTTTCTCGGGGCAAACCCGCTATGTCGGCGATGGCGACGGGCTCTGCGTCGGCGACAGCACGAACCCCTCCACCTGGATCGAGGTGAGGCTCGCGGACTTCAATGCCCCGGAGCTCAACGCACCGGGCGGACGCGCCGCCCGGGACCAGTTGCGCCGTCTGGTGATGGGCCGACGCCTCGAATGCGTGGCGACGCGAGGACGTAGCGGCCGGGTGATCGTCTATGATCGGGTGATCGCGACCTGCCGGCTCGACGGTCGTCGTGTCGGCGACCTCCTGAGGGCCGCCGGGGTGCGCGAAGGCGGCAACTGACCCGTCACGGCTCGGAGACGAGCCGACAGCGAGAATATATTGCGGTCCGGCCGGATCGGGCAAAACGGCTCACCCGCGTGACACGCCTCTATATCGGCGTCGACGGCGCCCGAGGACCGGATTTGCGGCCAGAAAGTCGCCTCAAACGGCCCTCTCCCTCGAAGTCTCGATGGTCTTCGAACGGATGGTCGTCATGCCGCCAGCACGCCTCGCCGGTCTTGTCGCCGCACTACTAGTCGCGCTTCAGGCGTCCACCCAGACCTTCGCCTGGCTTTATCGCTATCATGTGACGCTGGGGCCGGCGCTCCGGCTGGACGAGACAGGCGTCTACTGGCCCTGGATGATCCTCGTCTGGCGCCAGAGGTTCGGGGCGGCGGAGGGGGACGCCTTCGCCCTGCCGCTCTCGGTCTTCATGCTCGTGATGGCCGCGGGCGCCGGGGGCCTGCTTCTGTTCGACGGCGGCGCCGTGAAGCGAACGCGCGGGTGGGGCGGCCTGGCGGAGGCTCGCCGTGCGGGCCTGAGGCACGACGCGGGGTGCGTCCTCGGGCGGTTGCAGGGCCGTCTTCTGGCGACGACCGACCTGCGCCCGACGCTCGTGACGGGCGGGACCCGCGCGGGGAAGGGACGGGGCCATGTCGTCCCCACCCTGTTGAGCTGGACCGACAGCGTCCTGGTCCATGATCCCAAGGGGGAGCTGTGGCGGGTGACCGCCGGTTGGCGCGCCCAGCACAGTCATGCGCTCTACTTCAACCCGCGAGACCCGGCGTCCGCGCGCTTCAATCCTCTGGCGGAGATCAGACCGGGGCCCCAGGAACTGGCGCAGGTCCAGCGGCTGGTCGCCATCCTCAGCGATCCGGGAGGCGCACGGGACGACGAGGCCATCTGGGACAAGGCGGCGTCCGAGATTCTCGAAGCCGTGATCCTGCACGTCCTCTACACGGCGCCGGACGCGGACAAGACGTTGTTGACGGTGAGAACGATCCTCGCCGATCTGGACGCCGCCGCCGACGTCATGGTCCGGACCCTTCATCGTCTGGGTCCCGAGGGCGTCCCCGAGGTCCATCCGTTCATCTCCACGGCGGTGAAGGGCTACGCGGCGATGCACGACCGCTTTCGCACCTCGGTGCAGGGCACGGCGCGCAGCTATCTCAAATGGCTGGCCGGCGACGATCTGGTTCGGGCGATGTCGGCATCGGATTTCGCGCTCGGCGATCTGATGTGCGCCGAGGCGCCGGTCTCCCTCTATGTGCAGGTCGCTCCGGCCGACGCCGTCGCCTTGCGACCGGTGATCCGGCTTCTCTTCTACGCGGCGGCCCAGGCCCTGACCGCCGCAGAGCACGCCGACGACGCGGGCCGCGAGAAGCGCCGGCGCCTTTTGATGCTCATGGACGAGTTCCCGCTGCTGGGCCGACTGGCCTTCTTCGAGAAGTCCCTGCGCCTGATGAGCGGCTACGGCATCAAGACAATGTTCGTCGCCCAGTCCCTGAACGACATCGTCGAGACCTATGGGGCCAACAACACCATCCTCGACAACTGCCATGTCTACACCGCCTTCAGCGCTCTCGATCCGCTAACACAGGACAAGGTGTCCAAGCTCACCGGCACCGTGCTGGAGCGGAAGACCAGCCGCAGCGGTCCGGCGGGGCTGGGCGCCGGCCGGAGCTCGGTGTCCCGCTCCGAGATCGAACGGCCCCTGCTGGAGCCGGGCGAAGTCCGGGCGCTGCCGGACGAGGTGCAGCTGACCTTTGCGGCAGGGCACAGACCGCTGCGGACACGCAAGGTCCTCTACGACAGGGAGCGGCCCTTCCGGACGCGCGCGGACCTGCCGCCGCCGGATCAGGCGGCTGGCGTCGACACGCCTGGCGCACCGGTTCACCCATGGGCGGGACGACGGGGGCTGGGCGAGGATCCGGAGGCGGCCCTGCCGCTGTTCAAAGAGGTGGAGGCGGCGATCCATGACCGACGCGTCGCCGCCAGGGCGGCCGAGACCTACGAGCGGATTTCGACCGCCTTCGCGGCGGAACAGGCGGTGCTTGACGGGTTGCAGGGAGGCGGGGATGGGCGGGCGTGAGACCGGGGCGACGCGGGTTCAGGTCTATCTCACCGACCCCCGCGTGGTCGCCGCCCTGCAGCGGGAAGCGCGCTCGGCCAATATTCCGATCAGCCAGGCCGCCGGACGCTCGCTTGCGAAGGGCCTGGCCAGAAGCCTCCCCGCCGATCCGGACGACCGTCTGCTTCAGCTCGACCGCGCGCTAAGAGACCACATGCGGTCGACGGCGCGAGACGTGCAAATCATCCAGGAGCTGGTCATCGAGGTCGCCCGCGCCTTCTTCATGCGTTTGCCGGACGCCGTCACGGATCAGGATCCTGTCGCCCGCGCCGCAGTGGACCGCCGGATCGAACAGCTTCTCGATGACACGGCCGCCCGGTTGATCTCGGGCGGCAGGCCGCAGCGCGGGACGGCCGAATGAGCGTCCATCCTATCGTCGGCGAACGGAAGCTGGAGGCGCTTCGCCACGCGCTGGGGCCCGACATCCTGGAGGCGCTCACCGATCCGCTTGTGGTCGAAGTCCTCGTCAACCCGGATGGGCGCCTGGTCCTGGATCGCGTCGGGACCGGGCGCGCCGATACCGGCCACGAGTTGGAGTCAGAAGCCCGGGAACGGGTCATCCGGTTGATCGCGGACTATGTCGGGGATCCGGTCACCCGGGAGAATCCACGTCTGGCAGGGGTACTTCCGGTCACCGGGGAGCGGTTCCAGGGGTTTCTCCCGCCGGTAACCGCCGCGCCTGCCTTTTCGATCCGGAAACGACCCGCCGTGATCTGGACCCTGGATGACTATGTCCGTGACGGCGTGGTGACGGAGGGGCAGGCCGAGGTCCTGCGCGCCGCGGTGCGGGATCGCCGGAATCTGCTGATCTCGGGCGGTACGGGTTCGGGGAAGACGACGCTGGCCAATGCGCTGCTCGCAGAGCCGGCGTTTGCGAACGACCGTGTCTTCCTGATTGAAGATACGCCCGAACTTCAATGTTCCGCGTGGGATCTCGTCGCCACCCTCACACGCCGCCACCCTGTGCCGATCGGGGTCGTCGACCTGGTCCGTGACGCTTTGCGCATGCGACCTGATCGGATCGTCGTTGGAGAAATGCGCGAAGGGTCGGCGGCGCTCGAAACCCTCAAGGCCTGGAACACCGGGCATCCGGGCGGCCTTTCGACGATCCACGCGAATTCCGCCCGCGAGGCTGTGTCCCGGATCGAGGATCTGATCGCCGAGGTCGGGCCAGCGATCCCGCACCGTATGATCACCCAGTCCATCGACATCATCGTCCACATCCGCCGGACCCGGACGGGCCGGGTCGTCGATGACCTGCTGCCCCTTGAAAGCTGACGAGGGTACCGCGCGCTGGAGCTGAGAGGCAGCTCCCCCATAGGCCTGAAATATCCGCGTGATTGCAAATCGTGCGGATGTGTGGTTCGTATTCGACGAAAATATCGACGAATACGATCACAAGGATGCTCATTCGTGACTCAGAAACGCGAAAAATTCCGTGAACTGGCGGAAGGTCGCACCACCAAGGCGCTCGATGCGATCGCCCGGATCGGCAACCTGTCGAACCGGCAGGTCTATGAGTACGAGGACGTGGAGGTGAAGAAGATCATGCGGGCGCTGCGTGACGCCGTCGCGGAGGTCGAGGCCCGCTTCGAGGCTCCCCGGACCCGCAAGTCCGGCTTCAAGCTGTAGGCCGCCATGACCCAGTCCAGCATCACCCCGATCCTTATCGACGATGTCGATTTCCTCGTCTCGACCACCATCGAGCGTTGCCCGCGCACCATGATGGTGCGGGAGTTGGCCAAGAACGCAATGGAGGCCGCGTCCCTCGCGCCCGAAGGCAGTCGTCAGGTCATCTTCCGCACTGTGACGTTCAACGACACGCCCAAGCTTGCGATCTGGAACACCGGACCGGGGATGGACGCCGCCGAGCTCTACCGGATGTGCGATCTAGCCTCGTCCATCCGCAAGCAGAAGGGCCTGGACGCGAACTTCGGGATGGGCGCGAAGGTGGCGTCCCTGCCGTCCAACCGACTGGGGATGGTCTATCGCTCCTGCAAATCCGGCGCGGTCAATGAGGTGATCCTCTGCGAGCGCGACGGGCGGTACGGGCGTCTTCGGCGAACGCTGGAGAACGGCGACCTCGTCGAGGTCATCGATGTGACCGAGCTGGCCGCCGAGGAAGGATACGACCTGACGGAGGACTGGACGGAAGTTCGCCTGCTGGGGAACGAGGCGGATCAGGAGACCGCCCGTGCGCCTTACAACGGCGATCCGGTGGTCGATGCGCAGTGGCTGGCCACCTACTTGTATCACCGGTTCTACCGCCTGCCTGAAGGCGTGCGCGTGACCCTGCTGGCTGGAACGCACAAGCTCGGAGACGGGACCCGGGCTTTCGAGCCCCTGCCGCGACGCGCCGCCGCCGGAGCCTTTGAGCGGACCGAGACGGTCGAGGCGCCGGGCGGCGTGAAGATTCACTATTTCTACGACCCGCCCTATGAGAAGTCGCCGAGCCATAACCGCTCGATCAGCGGCGCCATCCAGTCGGCCCTGAGTCTCGCCGGCGTCGTCTATCGCGACGAGCTTTATGATGTGAAAACCGGGCGCGGCTGGTCCATCAACGCCCCCCTGTTCGGCATCCCCTTCGGATCGAAGCACATCTCTGTCCATATCGAACTGCCGGACGACGCAGACGTGCTGCCGGAGGCCTACCGTCAGTTCCTGCGATACCAGGCTGGTGAGCAGGACACCGTTCAAGCCGCCCATTTCGGCGACCTCGTCGCCCAGCATCGCCCCCAGTGGCTCATCGACGTCATTCGGTCGTTCGCGCCGGAGAGCACCTCCAGCGACGACATCCGTGACGAACTTCAGAAGCTGCTCGACGACCTGCGGGTTCGCCGGGTCTCCCCGAGGCCGACGACCACGGGAATCCGTCTGGTCGATACAGCGAGCGGCGTGGGCGCCCAACCCCAGCGTGACGGCGAGGGCGGAGCCGGCGGGGCCTCCAGGCCGAAGACAAAGCATATCGATCTGAACCTTGCCCCGCAGGGGTCGAAGGCGGCCGATCTCTGGAAAGACCGCGAACGCGCGCCCGAGATCGTCCTGCTGAGGACAGCCGAGGAGATCGAGGAGAAGCAGCTGAAGGGGCGGGCCGGTCGGTATTATGAGAACGGCCAGCTGTTTCTCAACATGCTCTATCCGTCGATCGGCGAGATGAAGGATGCGCTCGAGGCCTCCTATGCGACCGTCGCCGACCTCGACACCATGCGTGAAGCCGCCGTTAGACAGGCGGAGAAGAGCATGGTCCTGCGCGTCGGTCGGGCGGTGGTGTTCGCCCTGGCCAAGCAGCTCAACAAGGAATGGGATCCCGACGCCGTGCGTCACGCCCTCGCGCCGGAAAGCCTGAGCCTGGCGGCCGACGATTTCTACGACTCCATCCAGAGCGCCCGTCGAAGCATGGGGCGTCAGTTCCGTCCCAACCGACAGGGGGAGGAGGCGCAGGTCGAGGACGAGGACGACTTCCTGCGCGAGACCGCCTGACTCGGCTCAGAGACTGTCGGCGCGATCGTCGACATCGATGGACGACCGCCTCGACCGCGTGTCCGCCGTCTTCCAGGCGGTCGCGGACGTCTTGGCGGGCCCCTGTTTAAGGGGCCGCCGGCATCCGCCGGTCCCATGCTGATCCGTCGCAGGCCACGCCCGACAATATTCGGCGGTCCGACAAGCTTCTGACGTCATGCGCTTCGCGCTTTCGGGAGGCCTGGCGTCGATCCGATTCTCTCGTCGGCGCCCTGTCGCGCATTCCGGCGAAATCCGGACGCATTGAGGTCTGAAGTCAATGATGACGGGCCCTCCGGGTGAATCGAAGAAAGTCGCGGACGACTTGCGCCGTTGCAAGACTTTGATGAACGGTCGCTGGATTTCGAGGGCGATCTAGAAGCAAGACTCCGCCGTAAAAATATATTCACAGGCCGCGTTGACAGGCTGTGGATGGTTTTGCTTGCTGTGGATCGTCAACGCCGACCTTCCGGCCCGACCACAGGAACTCAAACCATGCGACGTTTACTTCAACGTGGCCTTTCGGCCGCGACGGTGACTTGCGGCCTGTTCTTTGCCGGACAGGCCCTGGCGGGCGGATCCGGGATGCCCTGGGAGGGACCGCTCCAGCAGATCGTGGAATCGATCACCGGGCCGGTCGTCCAGGCCGCCGCCGTCGTGGCGGTGGTGTTGTTCGGCGCCGGGGTCGCCATGAGCGAGAACGGATCGTCCATGCGGCGAGGGCTCGGGATACTCTTCGGCCTCTCGATCGCCTTCGCCGCCTCGACCTTCTTCCTGCAGTTCTTCGGCTTCGCCGGCGGGGCGGAGATCGCCTGATGTCCGAGACGTCGTCCGATCACCGCCCGCCAGGCTGGGATCTTCCGGTCGCGGCAGCCCTGACCGAGCCGGTCACCCTGGCGGGGATGCCTCGCGACTACGCCATCCTGATGGGCACCGTGGCGGTTGTGTTGGGGCTGGCGCTGCGGATCTGGTGGCTGGGCCTCCTGTGGTGGGCGGTCGCCCACGCGATCGGACTCTACGCCGCACGGGCTGACAAGCGGTTCTTCGACGTCCTTCGCCGCCATCTGGCCCTGCCGGGCCATCTCGATGCGTGAGACCTGAGCATGCGCTTTCTGGATGAACATCGCCGCCGGCCCGCGCTTCTGGCCGATCATCTGCCCTGGGCGGCCATGGTCGCTCCCGGGGTGGTGCTGAACAAGGACGGCTCCTTCACCTGCGGCCTGCGGTTCCGGGGGCCGGATCTGGAGTCAGCCTCCGACCTGGAGCTGATGTCGGTTCGAGCGCGGCTCAACAACGCCCTGAAGCGTCTGGGCAGCGGATGGTGCCTCCATGTCGAGGCCCGTCGCCGCCCCGCCCAGCCCTATCCCACGAGTGAGTTCGAGATCGCCGCGGCCTGGCTGGTCGACGCCGAGCGCCGCTCCCTCTTCGAGACCAGCGAGCCGGCCTACGAGACCGACTATCGGGCGGCCCTGACCTGGCTTCCGCCGGCGGACCAGACCCGCCGGGTGGAGCGCGTCCTGTTCGACGGCGCAGATCCGGCGAGCCGGGACTGGCGCACCGCCCTGGACGCCTTCGCCCGCGAGACCGCGCAGATCGTCGACCTTCTGGCCGACGCCCTTCCGGAAGTCGCGATGCTCGACGACGTGGAGATCCTGACCTGGCTGCACGACTGCGTGTCTCCGAGGTCGGTCCGGCTCGCGCTGCCCGCGACGCCGATGTTCCTCGACGCCTGGCTGGCGGACGCGCCCCTGCTCGGCGGCGTGTCTCCGACACTGGACGGCCAGACGCTCAAGGTGGTCTCGGTGCGGGGGCTTCCGGCGAGCACGCGGCCGGGACTGCTCGACGCCCTCGGGGCCTTGCCCTTCCCCTATCGCTGGAGCGCGCGCTGGATCGGTCTGGACAAGGCGGACGCCGAGGTGGAGCTCGTCAAGTTGCGCAAGCGCTGGTTCGCCAAGCGCAAGGGGGTCGGGGTTCTCCTGCGCGAGGCCATCACCAAGGAGGAGGTCCCGCTCCTCGATACGGATGCGGCGGCCAAGACCGACGAGTGCGACGGCGCGCTCGAAGCCCTCGGCTCGGACGCCTGCGCCTACGGCTATCTGACCACGACGATCACGGTGATGGCGCGCGATCCCGAACGGGCGGCGGAACAGGCCCGGGCGATCGAGGCGACGCTCAACGCCCAGGGTTTCGTCGCCCGCACCGAGGACCTGAACGCCGTGGAGGCCTGGCTGGGCTCCCTGCCGGGCGAGCCCTATGCGGATGTGCGTCGGCCTCTGGTCTCCACCCTGAACCTCGCCGACCTCCTGCCGGTCTCGGCGGTCTGGGCCGGACCGACATCGGACCCGCGCCTGCAGGGGCCGCCGCTCGCGGTCGCGAGGACCAGTGGATCGACGCCGTTCCGGCTGGCCCTGCATGTGGGCGACGTCGGCCATGCGATGGTCGTTGGGCCGACCGGCTCGGGCAAGAGCGCGCTGCTCGCCTTCCTCGCCCTTCAATGGTTCCGCTATCCCGAGGGGCGGGTCGTGGTTTTCGACAAGGGCCGCAGCGCGCGGGCCGCGGCCCTGGCGGTCGGCGGGCGCTGGCATCCGCTCCAGCCCGGCGGCGCGTTCACCCTCCAGCCCCTGGCGCGCATCGAGGATGACGGCGAACGGGCCTGGGCCTCGGAGTGGCTGGCGGATGCCGTCCGGCTCGCGGGCCTCGAGCCGACGCCGCGCATTCGCGAGGAGATCTGGGCCGCGCTCGGCGCCCTGGCCCAGGCCCCCGTGGCGCAGCGGACGCTGACCGTCTTCACGGCCCTGGTCCAGGACAAGGCCGTGGCCGCGGCTCTCGAGCCCCTGACGCTCAAGGGGCCTCATGGCGCCCTGATCGACGGCGTCGCTCCGGAAGACGAGACGCTCGCCGCCTTCGAATGCTTCGAGCTCGAGAGCCTGATGGCGACCCCGTCGGCGGTCGCGCCTGTACTCGCGGCGCTGTTCCACGAGATCGAGCGCGGCTTCGACGGCCGGCCGACCCTGTTGATCCTCGACGAGGCCTGGCTGTTCCTCGGCGAGACGGCGTTCGCCGCCCGTATCCGCGAGTGGCTGAAGACGCTCCGCAAGAAGGGCGTGGCGGTGGTCTTCGCCACCCAGTCGCTCGACGACGTCGTGCGCTCGTCGATCGCCTCGGCCCTGATCGAAAGCTGCCCGACCCAGATCTTCCTGCCCAACCCCCGCGCGCTCGAGCCGGCCTCGGCGGACCTCTACCGGATGTTCGGTCTCAACCGCCGCCAGCTGGAGCTGATCGCCTGGGCCACCCCCAAGCGCACCTACTACCTGCGTCAGCCCGAAGGGCGGCGGCTTTTCGACCTCAAGCTCAGCGGAGCCGGGCTCGCCCTCTGCGGCGCCTCGTCTCCCGAGGACCAGACTCTCATCGAGAGCGTGCTGGCGGCTCTCGATCCGGCCGATCCGCGGCCTGACCGCTTCGCCCGCGAATTCCTCAAAGCCAAGGGAGTCCATCATGTCGACAACGTCTTCGACAGCTTCGATCCGGCCGTCGCCCATCGTCTCGCGGCCGAATAGCCGACGCTGGCTCTGCGGGCTTGCAGCGCTTTCGCTGACCCTTGCGGCGGCGCCCCAGCCGGCGAGCGCGCAATGGGCGGTGTATGACGCCAAGGCCGATGTCGAGGCGATGCTCTCGGCCGCCAGGCAGATCGAGAGCCTCGCCAATGAGGCTCGCACTCTGGCCAATCAGGCCCGCAGCCTCGCCGCTTCGCCCTACAGCCATCTCGCGGGATCGTCTGAGACCCTGCGCGACATCGGCGAGCTGGCGCGCACGGTCCGGGGGACGGCCTCGACCCTCGATGGCGTTCAGCGGCAGTTCGCGGATCTGTATCCGGACGATCTCTCCCTCTCGGACCTCACGGCCCTCGGCGCCGATCGGTCCACGACCGCGCGCCGGACCGCCGAGGACCTGGCGCGCACGGCGGCCGAGCTGGAGCGACTGGCCCAGAGCCGCGACGGCCGCCTGCGCGGGGCCATGGCCGCGAGCGAGGCGGCGGAGGGCGAGACGGCCGCGATCCAGTCCTCGACCCAGATGCTGTCCGTTCTGGCCGAGGATCTGGCCAGCATGCGGACCGTGCTTCTGGCCCAGTCCCGGCTGATGGCCGAGGGCGCGGCGCGTCAGGCCGCCGACCGCGAAGCCGCGATCGAGGCGCGCCGCCGCTTCTGGGAACGGGGGACCGCCACGCCGGCCGCTCCGTCCTTCAACCCCTTGCCCCACGCCCGGGACTGAGGAGCGCTGTCATGGCCGGCCCCGGAATGGAGACCCCGAACGAGCTGATGGTGGTGTTTTCCAACACCGTCACCGCCGGCTTCGACGCCCTGTCCGGGTCGGTCAACGGTGTCTTCGGTCTGCTGATCGCGCTCGTCGTGGCCCTGACAGGGATCCAGTGGGCGCTCTCGCCCAACAGGGAGGTCCTGGCGTCCGGCTTCGGAAAGGTCCTGCTGATCGGCGCCTTCGCCTGGATCATCAACGACTGGCAGGCCCTGTCCGAGACCCTCTACGCCGGGTTTCTGGAGCTGGGTCTGACGGCCGGGGGAGGCTCGCTGTCGCGCGAGGAGTTCCTCAACCCTGGAGCCATCCTTCAGCAGGGCTGGGAGATCGTGAAGGCCCTGGGAGAGACGCCGGCCCCGGTCGAGAACCCGCTCGACGTCATGGGCAATATGGCCGACGCCCTGATTCTCGGTCTGGCGATGATCGGCATCATGCTGGCCTTCGCCATCCTGGCCCTGCAGATCATCGTCTCCCTGCTCGAGTTCAAGATCGTCACCCTGGGCGGCTTCGTCCTCCTGCCGTTCGGCATCTGGAACAAGACCGCCTTCCTGGCCGAACGACCGCTCGGCTATGTCGTCTCCTCGGGGCTCAAGGTGCTGGCCCTGGCCATCGTCGTCTCCGGCGCGCGGACGATCTTCGACCAGCTTCAGCCCTCCGCCAATCCCGACATCTATGAAGCCCTCACGATCCTGGTCGCTGCCCTGCTGCTGGCGATGTTGGCGATCTTCATCCCCAACCTGGCCTCGGCCCTGGTGACCGGCGGCCCCGCCCTCGGGGCGGGCGCGGCCCTGACCAGCGGGCTCGCCGTCGCCGGGGCGGGAGCCCTCGTCGCCGGCGGGGTCGCGGGCGTCGGCGCCATGGCCGGACGGGCCGCGGCGATCGGCGGGTCGTCGCGATCCGCCGCCGGGGCCGCGTCCGCGGCGCGACCATCGGGACCCGGCCCTTCCTCGGGAGGCGCGCCCTCGGGCGGCGGACCGCGGCCATCACCGGGCCCTGGACCCGGATTGGGGCCCGCCGGGCGCACGCGAGATCCGGCGCCCTCCACCGGCGGCGCCGCGCCGACCTCGGGCGCTGCGGCGGCCCCGAGTTCTCCCACCCCGGCGCCGTCGGAGGCGCCGCCCCCTCAGCCGGATTCGTCCGGGCCGCCTCCGGGCCAGGCCGGGCCCCAGGCTGAGACCCGTTCCCGGCCGTCCCTGTCCGAGGACCGGTCGTTGGGCGGGGGCGCGAAGGGGGGACGCGCCGCCGGCCGATCCGCCGCCCTCCAGGCCTTCTTTATCGCCAACTCCGGTCGCGCCCTGATGCCGGCCGGCGAGAACAGCGGCGCCCTCAAGCCCACCGTCAGATCCGAGGATTGAGCATGCATCCCTTCTTCAAGCCCAAGCGCGCCCTGACTGCGTCGCCCGAGGCCACTCCCTACCAGAGGGCAGGCCAGGTCTGGGACGACCGGATGGGGCTCTCCATCGCCCATGCCCGCAACTGGCGCCGTATCGCCCTGGCCAACCTCGCGCTGGCGGCCTTTCTCGGCGCCGGCTGGTGGGTCCAGGCCGATCGGGCGGTGGTGCGGCCCTTCGTCGTGGAGGTGTCCGACTGGGGGCAGACCCAGAGGATCACGGCCCTGGACGGCCGGTACGAACCGACCGAGGCCCAGACCGGTTATGCCCTCGCGCAATGGATCCGGGACGTTCGGTCGAAATCGATCGATCCGATCGTGATCCGGCAGAACTGGCTGCGCGCCTACGACCTCCTCACGCCGAAGGCCTCGGCCTTTCTGAACGACTGGGCCCAGGCCAATGATCCGTTCGCGGAGGCCGGCCGCGAGGCGGTCAATGTCGAGGTGCTGAACGTGGTCCGCCGCAGCGACCGCACCTTCGACCTGCAATGGCGTGAGACCCGGTTCGTGAACGGCCAGCAGGCCGGGGCCGAGCGTTGGCGCGCCCTGATCACCGTCGCCCATCAGCCGCCGCGCAACGAGGCCGAGCTGATGCGCAATCCCCTTGGCCTCAAGATCGAGGATGTCTCATGGACCCCCGACGCTTCCTGAGCGTGACCGCCCTTTCGGCGTTCGCCGCTATCGCGCTCTCCGGCTGCGCCCTGCTGCGAGGGCCGGACGCCGACCCCGTCATTTTGGCCGAGGCGATCACGCCCGAGGTCCCGACCCCCGAAGTCGCGCCCGAGCCCGTCCTTTCGTCTGAGGCGGACCCGGCTCCGCCTCCCGTAGAGCCGGACTCCACCGCACGACCCTACCTCGAGGCGGTCGCCCAGGCGGAGCCGCCGCGTCGACGTCGTGCCGAGACGCCGCCGCCGGAGACGCCGTCCGGACGCGCCGCGATCGCACAAGCCAATCGATCCGCTCGCGCCGCCTCCAGCGCCGACGGCTTCGTGGGCGGAGTCCAGGTGTTCGGCTGGTCCGACGGTCGGGTCTACGAGGTCTGGACCGCCCCCCTGCGGGTCACGACCCTCACCCTGGCGCCGGGCGAGACGGTCACGGCCAAGGCGGCCGGGGATACGGTGCGCTGGCAGATCGGCGAGAGCCAGTCGGGCGCCGGCGCCTCCGCCCGGACCCATGTCCTGATCAAACCCCTGCAGGCGGGTCTGGAGACCAACCTCGTCCTGACCACCAGCCAGCGGGTCTATCTCCTGACCTTGCGCAGCGGCGCCGCCGACGCCTTCAACGCCGCCATCGCCTGGGATTATGGCTTCGCCGCCTCGAGCCGCCCGGTCGCCGACCCGCTGTCGGGCCTGCCGCCGGTCGATGTGCAGGCGGCGACGCCTCAGGGGCCCCTCGACGCCCGCTACAGGATCGAGGCGCGAGGCCGCTCCCCGCGCTGGGCTCCGACCGCCGTCTTCAATGACGGCGCACGGACCTTCATCACCCTGTCGCCGGGAGCCTCGATCGATGAGGCGCCGGCCCTCTTCGTCCGGGCCGGCGAGGAACTCCAGCTGGTCAACTACCGGCAGGCAGACGGCGTCCTGATCGTCGACAGGCTGTTCGACGAAGCCGAGCTCCGGCTCGGAGACCGTCGTCCGCAAATCGTCCGCATCCGTCGCATTCCGGGAGCCGCCCGATGACCGATCCCAATCTCTCTCCAGACACCCCTCGCGACGACGTCGCCCCGCCTCCGTCCACCCCGACAGCGACGCCCAAGGCGCCTCCGCCGCCCCTGATGGGCCGGGCGCCGCGGCCGGGCGCCGTCCGCATCCGCAAGCTCGTCGTCCAGGGCGCGGTGATGGTCGCCGCCCTGCTTGTGTCCGGCTCGCTCGCCTGGGCCTTCGTCGTCCAGCCGCAGATGACGCGTCAGGCCCGGGACGCCGCCGAGGCCGGTGGCGCGGGCGAGGCCCGGGGCAGCGTTCGACCCTCGGAGCGGGTGACCGACCAGCCCGCGAGCTATGACCGGCTCGCCCGGGCGGACGCCTTGCCGGAGCGCCGGGGCGCCACGCCGGAAGATGAACCTCCCGTCGCCTCGCCGCCGCCCGCTCGCGTGCCGGCGCCCTCATACGCCGCGACGCCCAGAGGGCCGCGACCGGTGGAGCAGGCGGCGGCGTCCGGGCTGTTCTTCGGAGGCCCGTCGAGCGGGGCCGCCGCTCCGGCCGGAGGCGGGCGATCGGATGCGCCGCCGTCCCCGGCGATGCGGGACTATGGCGCGATCTACAGTCCCCACGGCCTCCTGGCGCCGGTTTCCCCCTATGAGCTGAAGGCCGGCGCCATCATCCCGGGCGTGCTGCTGACGGCCGTGGACACCTCGCGTCCCGGCCCGGTCGTGGCCACGGTCAGCCAGAATGTGTTCGACTCCATCACCGGTCGCCATCTCGTCGTCCCGCAGGGGACGCGCCTGATCGGACGCCACGAAGGCGAGAGCGCCCACGGCGACCGTCGGGCCTTCCTGGTCTGGGATCGGCTGATCCTTCCCAACGGCAAGAGCCTGATCCTGTCCGAAGAACCGGGCGTGGACGCGCAGGGCGCGGTCGGCGTGCGGGGAGAGGTGGATCGAAGGCTTCTGCCGCTCGGCGTGGCGACCCTGTTCGCGGGCGCCATCACGACCCTGGGCGAACTGGCGCGCGGCGGATCCGAGGACCGCTCGTTCGCCGCCAGTGCGGGGAGCGCAGCCTCGATCGAGGCCTCCCAGGTCGGCGGACGGCTCGTCGATCGCGAGCTCGGCGTCCAGCCGTCCATAAGGGTCCGGGCGGGGGCTCCGGTTCGGGTGATGATCACCCGCGACCTCATTCTGGAGCCGTACCGCCGATGACCCGTCTTCGTTGTCTTCTCGTGGCGGCCGTCGCGCCCGCCGTCGGCCTCTTCGCCGTCGGCGGGGTCGCGGCGCAGCGGCCCGCCGTCGCCCTGATCAATGAGAGCCCGAGCCTGCCTCGGGGCGTCTATGTCCGCGCCGACGCCCGGGACATCGAGCGCGGCGCGGTGGTCGCCATTCGTCAGCCCGAGATCGTGCGGCCCTATCTCTCGCGCCAGGGGATGCCCGGCGAGGTGCGGCTGATCAAACGGGTGGCGGCGACGGGCGGCGAGATGGTGTGTTCGGACGGCCGGTGGCTGATCGCGCCGATGCGCACCGTCCGCATCCACGCCCGGGATAGCGCGGGCGTCGCGCTTCCGGCCTGGCGAGGCTGTCGCAGGCTCGCCGCCGACGAACGACTTCTGCTCGGCGATACGCCGTCCAGCCTGGACAGCCGGTACTTCGGGCCGGTGAGGACCGCCCAGATCGAGGGCGTCTATCGGGAGACCCTGACATGGTGAGCCACCTTCTTCCTCTTGCCGCCGTCATCGCCATGGCGGCGACGCCGGTCGCGGCCCAGACCCGCGTCGACTGGCGTCCGGCCGGCGGCGACCTGTTCGTGGGCGTCGTTCCGGAAGCACCCGCACCGGAGGCCGCTGGCCTCGAGGCCGTTCGTCTGGCGGACCTTGACCAGCCCTTCGCCGACGCCATCGCCGAAGCGGCCGACCGGCATGGTCTGGATCGCAAGCTGCTCCATGCCCTGGTCGTGGTGGAAAGCGCCTATCGCGCCCAGGCCTGCTCTCACGCCGGCGCCTGCGGCCTGACCCAGCTGATGCCGGGCACCGCCGCGGATCTCGACGTGCGCGACCGTTTCGATCCCTATGAGAATCTGCGGGGAGGGGCCGACTATCTGGCCCGGCAGATCCTCCGCTTCGGCGACCTCCGCCTTGCCCTCGCGGCCTATAATTCGGGACCGGATCGGGTCGCCCGGCTGGGCCGGATCCCGAACATCACCGAGACCCAGAATTACGTCGTCTCGGTGATCAACTGCTACCTGGCGCTCACGGCGGGGCGCGGGGTGCGATCGTCGCGGGAATGCGTCCCGGCGGAGGCCGGGCTGTGACCTTCGCGACGGCCCCTCATGACGGCGCGGAGGCGGCCGCGTCGTCGCCCCGGGAGACGCTCCTGACCCGCGCGGAGGCGTCCGTATTCCTGGAGGGCAAAGGCATCCGGATGAAGCCGACGACCCTGGCGCGCGCCTATTCGACCGGGTCGGGCGGCCCGCCGTGCCGGCACATCCGAAACAAGCCCTACTACCCGCTGGACTTGCTGGAGACCTGGGCCGAGGCCCAGATCACGGCGCCCGCCGCCTCATCCAGCGAGCGCCAGCGGCTGCGGCGGGAGGCCCGGCGTCGGGAGGCGACCCCATGACGACCACCCGCCCCAGTCTCGAGACCCTGATGAACGATCCGACGGTCAGCTATCCGCTCAAGGCCGTGCTGCTGGTCTGGTGGAGCCGGGATCCCCTGGACGCGGCCAACGATGCGGCGGCGCTCGCCTCGGTCATGGGGGATCGCGCGACGGCGCTTCTGGAGCAGCGTCATGGCCCATGACGACGGGCTCGAGCGGTTCCTGGGCTGGCGGCAGGTCCGGGACCTGACGGGCCTCGGCCGCACGACCGCCTGGCGCATGCGTCAGGCCGGAGACTTTCCGGAGCCGGTGTCGATCTCGCCCGGACGGGTGGCCTGGCGCGAGCGCGATATCGCCCGCTGGAACGAGAGCCGCGGTTCCACGGCACCGGAACCCCAGCCGGCGACACGACCGATCAGGCCGACGCCGCCCCGTCCTCGCGAAGACCGCGTCATCGCGACGCCGACGGCAAAGCCGAACCCGTCGCCGTCACCGCGAGGAAGCAAGCCGAAGTCGCGCCCCCGGCGTCGGAGCGGCCCTGTCATTGCAGAGGGTCAGCTTGGCTTCGACTTCTAGCGCCTTGGGTCTAGTGCGGGGTTCAGCTTGCCCCGAGCGCCCTGATCCTGGCTTCGGATCGGGAGTGCCGCCGCACGCCGAGCACGTCGCCGATGCGCCAGGCCGTCGCGCCGAAAACCTCGTCGCCGGCCTGCGTGAGGATGCGGACATCGCCCGAGAGCGAGGCGCCCCGTTGGAGCAATCTGACGCGAGCGCCGTGCAGATCGAGCTGGCGCAGCACCCCGGGCGCTGTCTCTCCCTGGCCGTACTCGATGACGCACTGTTCGGCGCACCGGCGGCGCGCGAGAATGCGGCGATCGGGTCTGGCGACGGGGAAGCTCATTCCCGACACCTAGTGCGAGGCGCTGAAGGCTCGTTTAAGCGTCGCCGTTAACGGCCCCATTCACCCTGTTTCTTATCGCCAGCGGGACGTAGCGGGGCGGGACCCCGTGCCCGCCGACCGTATTCCCGCTATGGCGATCCGAATGGCCCAATACAAACTCGTCCTGTTCGACTTCGACGGCGTGCTCGCCGACAGCGCGGCATGGTTCATCGCCCAGCTGCCGAGCCTCGCCGAGGCTCATCGTTTCCGGTCTCCCGATGTGGCGGAGATCGAACGTCTTCGGGGCCTGCCGACCCGAGACGTCGTCAAGGCGTTGGGCGTGTCGCCGCTCCGCCTGCCGGGGATCGCCGCCGATTTGCGCAAGCGAATGGCCGATGAGGCGCACCAGATCGCGCTGTTCGAAGGCGTCCCCGATCTTCTGCGGCGGCTGCATGACGGCGGCGTCCGGTCTGCCGTGGTCAGCTCCAACAGCGAAGAGAACGTCCGCGCGGTGCTCGGGCCATCGGCGGCGTTGATCTCCGCCTTTAGCTGCGGCGCGTCGCTGTTCGGCAAGGGGGCGCGCTTCTCTTCCCTGATCCGTAAACTGGATGTCGAACCGGCCCGCGTCTGCGCCGTCGGCGACGAGGTGCGGGACATCGAAGCGGCGCACCACGTTCATGTGGCCGCCATGGCCGTGTCCTGGGGATACGGAGCGGCCTCGGCTCTCAGCGCCGCCGTGCCGGACTACATGGTCCATACGCCGGCCGAGGCTGCCGCTGTGCTCTTGGCCTGACGACGGTTCACGATCGCCGCGACCTACCTGTCGGCCTGTCTCTACGTTAGAATGGCGCCGCCCGGTGCGGCTCACGCGTATGTACAGGCTTCGGCTAAAGGCGTGAGCGCATGCGAATCTCACATGTTCTCAACGCCCGGCGCACCTCCACAGCGCGCTTTAAAGCGTGCGGCTTGTCGTGAAGGCGGTTTGCGCCTAAATAGTACGCAGGTTTTTGCGTTATCCTAATTCGCACCTGAGCCATTTTTGGTGGAAGTGCACGGGACTGACGAGGGGATAACACCTCTCTCGCCGTCGCCGAGGATCTTGGATCCGTTGAAACCGGGCACTGGGGACATAGGGCCTTGGAGCTTTGGGGCCGACGCAGTTGAGACCTCAACTGAATCGGCGGTAAACGAAGATAACGCGACTATGTATCGGGCGGGTGCACCAGCACCCGCCCTTTACTCATTCTGGGCGTCTTCGATCCGGTGTGCGGTGATCATGTCGCTGCCGAAGACGTTGGCGTGATCCCCAAACACATGCACCGGGCCGCGATCGATGCAGAACATGCGCTCCCGGACCAGAGGGGTGCCGAACTCCCTCTGAACATCGTGCTGAAAGCCGGGGGGCTGAAGCGGGGTCCCGAACCGGAAGCGGCTTTCAAGTTCCCGACGCAGCCTGGCCGCGGTCAGGTCCTCTTCGGCGTCCGCAGGGATATCGTGGACCCCTCCGTCCTGGCCCACATGAGCCTTCGCAAAGACGAGGTCGCGTCGGTCGATTGCGAAGCTCTTATTCTGCCCGCCTGTCTTGGCGTAGAATTTCGGCAGATGCTTGAACGGGAACTTGCGGCGCTCGACGTCCTCGTCGATCGCGGCGATGTCCGCAGGTGCGATCCCGCTCTCCAGCAGGGCGAGGAAGCGGTCATGAAACACCGCATTTCGGGCCAGCTCGAAGTTTCGGGCCGGCAGAAGCAACGGATCGTCGCGACGATGGGCTTCGAGCCTTCGCCGGGTGCCGTTCACCTCCTCACTTTCGGCGGTGACGCGTGCGCGGTTCACGGCTGCATGCACGGCATCAGCGTCAAAACGCCATGGGCGACCGTCCGGCCACTCCCAGCCAGGGTCCGCCATGCGTATCGGGAAGACGGCGCTGCCGAAGACCTCCCATAACGGTTGGGTCCACTCATCGTCGACATAGGCGAGAACGATGCGGGTCGGGTTCACCGGGTTCTCTTCGCCCTGATAGTTCTCCCTGGCATAGGCGAGAACCTGAGCAGCGAGCTCCTCGACGGCTGCGACGTCGTAAACGGGGTCGCGATCCGGGAAGGCGACCGTAGTCGCCCGCCACGGCGTCCTTCCGTCGTTGTTGATCGTGTTCGCGGCGGCGGCGGCGCTGGCTTGCGGCAAGCCCGCGAGCACAAGCAGCGGCGCTCGGCCGGCGACGCCGCGTGTCTTCGCTCGCGAAACAGGCTTCGCCTTGGTCTTGACCTTCCCCGCCACGCCTAGCTCCGCCGAAGAAGCATCTCTGCGATATCGGCCGGAATGACGATGCGGCCGATAATGTCCGAAGGCTGGGCGGCGAGGAACCGGGCCAGGGCGTTGCTGTCTTTCTTGGCGGCCTGGAAGGTCGCAGGGTCGAGCTGCTCCTGCTGGGCCCAGGCGAGGAACTGTCGCCACAAAGCCTGCTTGTCCTGGACGGTGGCTGAAGCGAGGGCGAGACCGGGCTTGCGATATTCTTCCGCGATGATGCGGAAGCCGGGCCGAACCATTTCACCGGCCTTGATGCGTTTGTAGTCGTAGGGCGAGGTCACACGAAGGGTGACGACTTCCCCGGCCTCGGTCCGAACACAGAAGGCGATCTGAACGGACTTCGGAAGACTGTCGAAACTGGAGCCGGCCGCCCGCGCCGTCGCAGACAGTTGCTGCACCTCATTGCCGATATCGGCGGCCCGGTCCGCCGGCGCGATGACCTCCCGCCCGGGGCGGGTGTCGGCGATCCTGAGGCGGTCCTCGCCGGCGGCCCGGACGGCAGCCAGCAGTCCGCCATAGGCGCCCTTCAGGTCGTTCAGGAGGGCCTTGTTGCTATGCCCAAAGCGCGATGCGAGCAGCGGCGGCGCCTCGGGGGCGGCGTAGTGCGCCTCTACCGTTTCGACCAGTTGATTGAGGAGCGCCTCTGTCACTGCGTGACCTTCCGAACATTCAGGTGGGGCAACTGTAGGAACACGGCCGAGCGCCGTCCATGGCGGGAACGCGATCGCCGGGCTGTCACGACGATGGCTTGGGGTGCGAGATGCGGAACGCCGGGCCGTCGGACAGGCGGACCCTGCGTGCCCACTCAAGACGCAGGGAGGCCGACCACGGATTCGCCGCATCCGGCTCCAGCGTCAGTTTCGTCAGACCCTCTTCGCCGAAGGATTGGAACGTCAGCCGATCCAGCCGCTCCACGCCGAACACCCATGTGGCTCCGTTCGCGGCTCTCGACGAGTAGACGGGCGTACCGTTGAGATGGAAGTCGTAGCTGTCGTCTTCATTCGGCTGGCGCACGAAGGCGAAGTCCGATGGGCGATCGCCGCTGCCGTGGGTCCAGTCCCAGAGACATTTAGGGTCCTGCCGATGAGGCCGGATCACCACGGGTGATTGCCCGGTCGCGCGCACGGCCTCGAGCGCTTCGGACAGAGCCTTCCAATAGGTCGCTGCGCTGCGCGGGGATCGTCGCGACGGGGTGGAGGCCTCGAGCACATCGAGAAGCACGATCTCGCCCACGCGACCCACGAGTTCGTGCGCCCACCACTCTCCCTCGCTGCCCATCCGGTCGTCCATCGGGGGCAAGACGTAGCTTCCTCGGCGGACGTGCGTCTGGCGATAGACCCTAGGCTTCAGAGCGTCGGAGGATTGATCGATCACGGCGAAGGCCGATACCGGGAAGGCCCCTTCTGCCTTGGAGAAGCCCTTGGTTTGGGCGGCGTCGGAAATCGCCCTCAGCGCGGCGGTGTCGACTGGAGCGGACAACAGGACCTGCTCACGCGCGACGTGGATGAGCGAAAGGCATTCCTCCAACCACTCCCGCACCCGGTCCAGACGTGTCTCGAGCTCGGGCACATCGATCACGGATGCGGTCAGTGCGGACGCTATCCCCGCTCCGTGGACACGATCGATCCCGGGCAATGCATCGCGGATTCCCTCCAGATGCCGGATGATCGCTCGTCGCGCTTCATCGGAGGCTGGCAGAAGAAGGGTTCTGATCGTGCCCGACACGCCGATCTTGCCCGTTCTTCCGGCGGGCAGTGTATTCAGGCTGGCGGCGATCAGCAGGCCATGGGTCGTGTTCTGACCCCAGAGAGACGCCTCTCCCGACCACCCATAGACCCGACCGGAGATGTAGTTCGGCCCCTCCAGGCGGCTGATTTGCTCGGCGAGCTCCTCGATGGACCGCCCGTAGGCTGCGTCGTCACGACCGGACTCGCCGACGAGGCGGAGGATCGAGCGCAGGATTTCCTCCGTGACCAGCGGGGCGGAACGCGGGTGATAGGAGGCGCCGGCGTCGAACTCCCGATTCTGGAACAGGGCGCAGGCGGCCATGGCCGCGCCGTCATTCACCACGCCGGGAGCGGGAGAAACGGAGCGTCCGATCAGGCTGCAGACGAGCACCAGAAGGGTGTCTCGCCAGGCGTTCTCGATCGCCGCGTCGAAGACATCGATCGGTTCTGCGGGGCGATCGTCGTGACGGTAGAGAGAGGCGGGCACGGCCTCCCATTCCCGGGACGTCAGCTCCAGAGTAGGCAGTGCGCGCCCGACGGCCCAACCCTGGCTTGACGTCGGCCAGATCCGCCGATTGCGCTCGTCCCATTTGAGCATGAGATCGATGGTCCAGCGGATGGCGATGGTCTCGCCGGATTGAGCCGCCACGGCGACCATCATCGCCGTGTCGCGCAGATGTCGCGCCAAACCCGGCGCCAGGGCCCGGATCTGGGGCCATCCTGGCGCCGGCTTGCTGGTCCCGAGCGGAGCGAGAGCTTCGGCGAAGGTCTCCCAGCCCCCGACAACATCTTGCCAGGCGCGGGTATAGGCGTCCGCCTTCGGACCCGAGAACGCGAAGGTCGGCTCGGGCGTCGTCCCTGGCGACAGGGTTCGACTGCGCGTCGCGGTGAGGAGCAGGCCGCGCACCAGATACATGGTCGGGAAGAACAATGCGCGGGTCGCTTCGTGCGGAGCGCTCCCAACACGGTGCTGAAGCCGGGCGGCAAGCGAGGCCGCGCTCTCCAGAAACTTGGGGTCGCTGCTCAGCCGTTCCGCAAGACGGTCCAGCAAGGGGATGTAGGCGCGCACCCATTCCATCGCGAGCGATTGGAAACCGGCGTCCATGGCGCCGTAGTTGAAGGGTGGGTCGCCGGGGTTCTGGGGCGTTTGCGCCAGCTGATAGTAGAGCGCGTGCTGTTCGAGCAGTTCCCTCAGGCGCGCCTTGAAATCATCGAGCCGACCAGCATCGAACAGCGAGACGAGATCGGCGGCGCCCTCCGCCAGAAGGCCCTCGGTCGTCGGGATTGGGTCCGCGTGTGAGACGGGACCGAACCGGAAGGCGGCGAGGAATAGCCGGCGTTCGGACCAGCTCGCTTCACCCACGCCTCGAACCAGGACCGCGCGGCTGGCGTAGTCCTGACCGGGCCATCCCGCTAACGTCGTGCGGATTTCCTTGTCCTCGGCCGAAGCGCGCTTCGTTCTGGCTTTGAGGGCCACGGACAGTACGCCGAAGCGGATGTCACGCAGCCGGCGTGGGCTGGAGAATTCGCGGGCGACGAGGTCGGCGTCGCTGATGAAAGGCGTGATGGTGAACTCGGACTCGGCCGCGTCCTCGGGCAGATATTTGTACCTCGCGGCGTTCACCCAGCGGTTCGCGAGCATCAGGCCGCGCAACTGATCGCGCCAGGCGATGTTGGCGATGTAGCTCCGCGTCAGTCGAACGCGGCGGGTCGGCTGGATGAAATCCAGGCTTCTCAGAACAAAGAAGGCCAGGCCCAGGAGATTGATGGCGAACCAGATCACGTTGAGCACGGTGATCGCGCCGACGACCTTGAGCTCGAGCTGGGCGTAGAGGAGCGACTGCAGGGCCACGAAGGCGATGTAGGTCAGCGCCAGGCCGCCTACGGAAGCCGCCTCGGTCTCGGAGAAATAGATCTGAAGCCGGTGGCCGGTCGAGGACCGCGTCTCAAACAGCATTCCGACCAAGGCGATCACCAGGGGATAGACCAGGCCCAGCAAGGTCGCCTGCGCGCCCAGCAGGGCCAGGTTGATGGTCTGGAGATCGCGGAAATAGTCGGCCAGATCGCCCGGTATTTGCGGTCCGTAATCGGTGGGCGGCACAAGGGCGGTGATCGTGCCGACAACGCCGTAGAGGGCGATCGCCACAAGGAGCGACACCCGCCAGTGTCGACGGACGAACGCGAGCATGCGACGGCCCGATCCATGCCGCAGCCCGGCGGACGCGACGTTCCGCCGGAGATGCTCGCGGTGGAGCCGTGTCGTGATCCGCTGGAGCGACGGCTTTCGAAGTGCGGCCAGTCCTTGGGTGAGGTTGGCGAGGTGGGCGAAGACTCGAAGAATGCGCGGCTCCCTGGCGACGGCCTCTGTGGCGCGAGGGGCAGGTTCTAGGGTGGTTTTCAGCGATGATCCCACCGGCGTGACCGCCGCTCTCGGAGTGAGACTAACGGTTGTGCGGCCTCCAGCCTAGCTTCGTGGGTATCTGTGCCGGTCGGCCAAAATATATCCGGCAGAACGCGAATTTCTCGCTAGAGTCATCGCGATGAAAACGACCCTCGACCATCTCCCCGAACGTCAGCAGCAGGAGCTGGCGCACGTCCGCGCGACCCTGCTGACGGAGTTCGAAGCGGCGCTCCGGAAAGGCGCGGGCGGCACGTCGGATTGGCGCAAGGGCGGCAAGGTCCTCAAGATCATCCTGTTCGGCAGCTACGCCCGCACCGACTGGGTGGACGAACCGGACAACGGCTACCTCTCGGACTTTGATCTGCTGGTCATCGTCAGCCACCCCAAGCTGACCGACATCGCCGACTACTGGTGGGAGGCCGAGAATAAGATCCTCCACGACCCGTCGGTTGGCCGGATCGTCAACATCATCGTGCACGACCTCGCCGAGGTGAACCAGGCTCTCGGACGCGGCGAATACTTCTGGACCGACATCGCCCGCGACGGGGTCATGCTCTACGAGCTGCCGGGCCATCCGTTGGCGACTCCCAAGCCGATGACGCCGGCTGACGCCTTGGAGATGGCGCAGCGGTACTTCGATACGAAGCAGGCGGACATTGAAGTCTGGCTCGACACCGTCGCGCACCTGCTGGCGCAGGAGTCGACGCTTTCGAGGCGTAAGAACGCAGCGTTCCAACTCCACCAGACTGTGGAGGCGGCTTACATCTGTTTCCTGCTCGTCCACACGTTCTATTTCCCGCGGTCCCACAACATCAAGTTCCTGAGGTCGCTGGCCGAGGACATCGACAAGCGCCTTGTCGAGGCGTGGCCGCGTGAGCAGCGGGCCGAACGGCGGCGGTTCGAGACGCTGAAGCGCGCCTATGTCGAGGCCCGCTATTCGGACCAGTACGATGTCAGCCGGGAAGACCTCGAAATGCTGGCGATTTCGGCCCGCCGCCTCGGGGCCGTCGTCGCCGAAGTCTGCCGCGAGCGCCTCAATCAGCTTCGAGGCGCAGCAAGCTGATCACGCTCGGCTGGCATCTCAGTGCCAGCTCCGCTCCTCGACCTCGTCATCTTCGCGCTTCGCCCGCCCGTCGTAGATATCGGCGATGTCATTCAGTAGCCGGGCGGTGACGGGGTAGTCTGACGCCATCGCCGACGAGTGATCTCTGTAGCGGTCAGACAGCGTCCGCTCCTTGCGACCGCCTTCCCTCAGGTCACGGGTGATCACTCCGCGCGATGAATACGCACCCGAGACGAAAGCATCCTCCAGGGTCTCTGATCCTGCGCTCTCGAGAATCTCGCGGATGGCGATGGGAGGCCAAACCTCGCCGGCTGGTTTTGCGCTCATCCCGAGGATGCGGCCGATCCGGAGGTCAGCCGGCAGGCTGCGTCCCAGTTCCGACGCGCGGCGGCGCACTTCCGTGACCCACCGCTCGAGTTCGGCGCCGTCGATCCGCCCCTTGTCGTCTGCGCCGGGGATGCGGTTCCAAGCATCCAGCACATCGTAGCCGTGCCGGGCCATGGCGGCCCGCTGTTCCGGCGTCGCGGGTCCGCCCGGGAGGTCCTCGTCTGCGCCGCCGCCGTCGTCGTCCCGCAGGAAGACCATGGTCAGCACCTGGAGGAAGAAGTCCGGGTTCCTCGCCAGTTCGCGGTGTAAAGCCGGGCTGGGTCGCTCGGAGTACCGCAGCATGTGGAAGTAGTACCACTCGAGCAGGACCAAGGTTTCGTCCGACACCTCGGGATGGTTTTCGAGGTGGGCGAGGATCCGCGTGAGGTAGTGGAGCCGCATCACCGGCTCGTTCGTGTCCTCGCTCGCCTGGTTCATCGTCTTCAGCGCCAAGTGGAGCGTCTCGACGATCAGCTTTGGATCGAGGTCGACTTCAAGGCGGCTTCCGATCAGATGGAGAGAGTCACGAGCGCGATCGACGACGTTGAAGCGCCGGATCGCGTGCTCGGTTTCCTCTTTGGTCTCAGCCACCGCCCACCCCGCGAGAGTACGCCAGTAGCGATCTTCTGACGAGAGGCCGTAGGCCGCGACCGCCGACCAGGTCTCGGGGCGCGCCGGGAGGAAGTGGAGCAGGCGTCCGACCACGCGTTCGTCCAGTTGGGGGGCCGGCGCCGGCAGCAGGCGGGTGACGAAATCGGCGCCGCCTTCCTTCTCGCGTAGAAGGCCGATCGCTTCGGCTGCGGCCTGCCAGAGCGGCCCGTCATCGGAGGCCAGTCCGCGTTCGATGAAGTCTGACCGCCAGGACGCTGCGGCGGGCGAGTGCGCTACCGCCTCTCCCACCCACCGGGGTTGATCGCATCGGTCGAGGAGGGCCAGCGCGCCGTCGATTCCGCGCACCTCGACGATCTCCTCGAAGGCCGCCGCACGGGCGGCGGTCGCTTCGTCCAGCGACTGACGCCACTCGCGCACGGAACCCATCCAGCCGGTGCCGTTGGAAAACAGCCAGGCATGCCTCCAGAGGACATCCTCGGGTTTGAACCGCTCGAGGGTGGTCTGGAAGACCGTCAATTCATCCGCCGGGATCGACCAGTCCGCGTCCTGGAATTCCAGGTGGCGAGCCAGGACCTTCCGAAGGGCCGTGCGCGTGAAGTCGCGATCCTCTTCGCCGATGATCGTCGGCTCCGCCTCCAGCAACTTCTGGCCGATCCCAGCCCGAGCGTCGGGCAGAAGGAGCTCCATGGCCTTGAGCAGAGCCTTCCAACGCTTTGGCCGATTGCCGACATCCTCGATCAGCCGGTCTGAGACCTCTACGACGCAGTCGTGGACGACCGTCTCAGGCGACGCCTCGCGGTCGGTTGGCGCGGCCTTGCGCCAATGCGGAGACGACGTCGGCATCGTGATCGCGTGCGAGCGCGGCAGGAGTGAGATCATGAGATCCCAGGCGATGTCTCCATGTCGTTTGCGCAGGCCGTCGATGACGGCCAGCCGCTGCTTCAGCGTCGCGTGGGTTTGAGGAGACCACGACAGGAAGATCGTGGTGAGAACCTGCTTCGGACGGGCGACGTTGTTGCCGCCCCCATCCAGCGCATCGAGCCGCGCCAGGACGTCGGCGACCCGAGGCAGAAGAGCCGGATCCCAGGCCAGTCTTTCCAAGGCCCACATCAGCTGGGGAAGCCGCGTGACGGTGTGGGTCGACGTCTCGGGCTCGAAGAAGGCGATCAGTGGGCTGGGCGTCGGGCCGAGCGCACGTTCGATGCCGCCAAGGAAGGCCGAAGGCGCGACCTCCGCCAGCTTCGGCAGGACGGGTCCGAGGGACCACCAGATCGCCTCCGTGGCGCCGTCCAGAATTGTGGTGAGGGACCTGGCGACTTTCGCCTCGACGCCGTCCACCAGACCCGCCCGGTCGCCGTACAACGACAGAAGCGCCATCGTTTCCGTCATCGACTGTTTCAGGAATGACGAGAAACGCGGGTGGATGTTCCGAATGGGAGCCAGCCAGCGCTCGTCCGGCGCCATGTCCCATGTCGGATCGATCTCGGCGCAGACTTCGCAATAGACGGACAGGAAGCGGTCGATGTCCGGAGCCGTCAGACTATGCGCGAGGAGGGTCCAGGCGTCGCGAGGCGATTTCAGTCGCCACGCGTCTTCGCGCTTGCGCAGAGGCCCGTCCAGAGCGGTCGCGTATGGCCCGAGCGCTCTGACGGCCTCTTCGTACGGGACGCCGGCCAGCTGTTCGATGACGGCCTTGTCGCCGTCCAGCGTCTCGAGCCATCCGCCGGCGAGAAGCGCACCCAGCATCGGACGAGGCGGCTGCGGGATCGACCAGGATGGACGGCTGCCCGGTGCCGCAGGCATGAGACGGCGAAGGACGGCGAGGCTACGGCCGGCGTCGAGCGAGAGATTCTGCGCCTGGCCGTACTCGAGGCCCATCCGCTCCAACACTTGCTGCAGCTGGTTCCGGGTCGGCTTCGCCAACCGACGCGCTGAGTCAGGCGCCTCCGAGTTCGGGCCCAGGGCGACGTAGATATAATGGCCCTTTCGAGAGAGCCGCTGAGCGACGCCGGCTTCCGTCTCGTTGAGGATGAGGATGAGCGGCGTCAGGCCGTCGGCAAGCTCCGCCGCCGCTGCCGATGTTTCCGGCGCCAGGACGCGGGTTTCCACGGCGCGATAGTACCGATCAGGCAACATCTCGATCGTCGCATGGAAAAAGGCCGCCGCCTCTTCGACGGACTCGGCCTGAACGAACAGCGGCTCTGAGGCGGGGGCCGAAAGCCACCGCAGGACGACCGCAGCATCCTCGTCGCGTCCGATGCATGTAAGCTCTCCGCTCAACGGAACCTGGGTCGCGCCCGACCAGTCCGCCCAGAGGTCCGCGAGTGACTTCAGATCTCTAGGGCGCTTGCCAAGGCGGACTGCGAGCCACTGGCCGACGCCGGGATGGCACTCGATCCAGTCCACCAGGTCGTCGGCGTCATAGGCCAGGACGTTCTTCCAGATGCGCTTGGCGCGCTGCGCCTTGGCCCAGACGTCCTTCTGCTTTGCCCAACGACGGGGCGTTACGAAGACGAACGTCGTATCCGCCGGGTCGAGGTCGCCGTGATCCGTCGTTCGGGCCTCTATGTCTCCATCGGCTTTTGACTTCTTGTTCTGGTCGGTCCCGGTTTCCCACCCCGACTGGCCATCCGGAATCCTGACCGACGCGCCGACAACGCGGACCTCGCCGTCCCAGCCATGTTGAGCGACGCTGTCGCCGGACGGGAATCGAACTCTGGCGGCGACCCCGCGCTCGGCGCGGATCAAACGGCTCAGAAGCTCGGGCATGCCAGCCTGGCCGTCGCGGCTGTCGGCCCAGACGACGAGGTCGGAAGCCTCGATCAAGCGGGTCGGGTTCCCGCCGGAGAAGGGGGTCGGCGCAGCGGGATCTTCAATGAGGCTGAGGCCTTGATCGTCGTTCCGGACGCCGGCGTCTGCGATCGCCTCAGTCATGGCCTCGATGGCGGCAGGCCTGACCTCACGCCGATCGAGCTCGAAGTCAGCGACCTCGCTGGGGTGAATATTCGCCGCCTTGGCCAGGTCAGCTTGCGACCACGCCAACAAGGCGCGGGCCCCGACCATGTCCTTCGCGCTGAACCCTTGCTGCGTCATCCCGCCGAATAGTCCCTCCCCGTGCGCCCTGGGCGTGAATCCTAGGTAGGGAGAGACGACCCTTGCCTTCAAGACGGGACGACCGTGTTATCCGCAGCATGACGACTTTCAACGAAGCAGGCTTTCTGTCGACGGCGATCTCGGACCGCATCCAGGCCAGGCGGAACGGCAACGCCCTCGGGTTCGAACTCGTCGAAGCCCTCAATGCCTGCCTTCAGAAGGCCGCCACCGCGGCCTGCGAAACCGTGCGGGGCATGCCGTTCGACCGCGAGCCGATGGCCCTGCTTCTCCTGCATCGGTCCTGCGCCCAGTTGCAGGGAGCGGTGCTGATGGCCGAACGCGGCATGGATGTTGAGGCGCGGACACTGGCGCGCGGACTGCTGGAGAACACCCTGCTGATGGCCGCGCTTCACGACAATCCGGACAAGGCGCGCGCGGTGATGATCGAGGATGCCGCCGCCGCCAAGAAGGGGCAGGCGAAAACGATCCTCCGCAGCGGTATGTCCGCGGACGCCGCGATGCTTCAGGATGTTGTGGACAGCATCGGATCCGTGTCGAACCTGAACATCTCGAAGCTCGCGGAGCTCGGCCCTCTGGGACACCTGTACCTCCTTTATCGCGTGATGTCGGACGATGCCGTTCACCCCTCCGGCAAGTCCCTGCAGCGGCACATGAGGATGGCTGACGACGGTGAGAGCTGGAACGGCTATCTGGTCGGTCCCGAGGATCCCGAGCGGATCGCCGACACGCTCGATCGCATCCTGATGATCGGGATCGCCCTGGGAGTCGCCTTCACCCAGATCGTCGGCGATGAGGAGAACAACACTCGCCTCGGGGAAATCTCGGCCGACTATGGGCCTTTCAGGGCGTCACAGGATGCGGCTGCCGAAGTGCGCATCGCCCGCAAGCGCGAGGCGATCGGATGAAAGGTCTCACCTCGTCTGACGTGATCGCCATCGCGACCGGTCTCGTCTCCCTCGCCGCCTTTGTCGTTGCGATCATGAGCTGGATCACTGCGCACCGCGCTCAGCGACTGGCGGAGCGGCAGGAAGCCCGTCGCGCGCCCCGGCTGGATCTCCGCCTCATCGACTCCAAGGTCTCCGACATCGACGGGAAGAGATCGTTCGCCATCCACCTCCAGATCGCCAACCCAACCGACACAGCCAACAGTGTCGCCGGGCTGGAACTGTGCATCCGCCACCGCCGCGAGATTCCGTTGACCTTGTTGGCGCCGGCGATCCCCAATGCCGACGAGAGCGTGCCGATGCTCCTGATGCCGTTGCGCATCGACGCCCATCACACCGTCGAAGGTTGGGTGCGGTTCGCGGTCGCCGCCGACCTTTTGAAGGGCTCGACCATCGAGGGCTACGAGCTGGTCGCGACCGATACGCATCAGGAGAAGACGACGCTCGAGACCCACATGCTGACCTGGAGTCTCCGATGATCGGAGCGTTCCGCAAGGCGATGATCGCCCTGAACCATAGCCACGAGAAGCTGATCGCGCCGATCATCGCCGACGGATCGCTCGCCACCGTGGGGGTGGGCGACGGTCGGATGTTTCCCCTGGTCATCCTCGACACCACGGAGCGTCCCGATATCGACGCGGCGATCGCAGCTCACGACCATGGGCCGCCGGGAGACGTCCGGGTCCAGTGGGGTAGGCTTCCGCACCGTGAGGAGACGGTGACCCTCATCCTGACCCTTCTTCGCCCGGTGGAAGCAGTGGTGATGGTGGAATTCGATCTCAACAAGAACCATGGGGTCATCGTGGAGCAGATCCTCCAGAATCGCGGCCTCTATGTGCAACCTGGCCGGCCAGGGGATCGTCTCAAGGACGATCCACAGAAGCCGAAGATCATCGTCGAGGTGGCGGACACGGGCTTCAAGGCGACCTGGGACCGGCTCTTCCTCGCCCACACCGCCCTGAAGCTGCGCCGAAAGGGCATGAAACGAGGGGAGGCCAAGCGAGCGGCGAAGGAGGTCGTCGATCGGATACGCAAGGTCGCATCGATGAGACCGTTCACCGCCTGAAGACCGCGACAGCGAATTCAGACAAGACGCGCGTGTCCCGATGGGGCGCTTAGGCGCGGTGAGGCTCGCGCGGCTGGCTTGTCGTGGATGACATGCGCACCCAATGCGCCACCGCTTGCAAACCCCGCCGCCATGATTCAAGCTTTGAGTGCGTCGCCTTCGGGCGGCGCCGAGGCGTGAGAACCTCGCTTGAGACGATCATTCTACATCTTCGCTCCGCGGCAGCGGTGTGGCTGGCGCGTATGTCCAGGCCCCTCGGACAACGACTTGGGGGCTAAAGGCGTCGGCGCATGCCTCAAGCATGGTCTCAACACCCGGTGCTTCGGCCGGGCTCGCCTCATCATCTGGAGGCGAGCCCGTGTCGGATCGAACTGGAGGTGTGGGAGACAAGGAGGCCGATCACGGCCTTCACGATCTCTATCGCGCCTATTCCGGTTGGCTCACGGCGCGGCTGAGGCAGCGCTTCGGCGACGAAACCGAGGACCTCGCCCAGGAGGCCTGGATCCGGGCCGCGCCATACAGTCGCAAGGGTCTGATCGAGCATCCCAAGGCGCTGCTTTTGAAGATCGTCGACAACCTGATCATTGATAAGGCCAGGCGGCGGGGGCCAGCGCCTCTCGGGGCCAACGATCGGCTGGACCCTGATCCGCTCGTGGATCCCGCCTCTCAGATCGACATGGTCCTTCTCAAGCAGATCGTTATGACGATGCCGCCCCGACTAAGGGACGTGTTCGTCTTGAGCCGTTTCGCGCATCTGGAGTATCAAGAGATAGGCGAGCGGCTGAACATCCCCGTGACCACGGTCCAATGGCGGATGATCAAGGCGCTCGAGTACTGCGCAGCCCAGTTGCGGCTGTAGCCGATGGGGAACGCCATGAGCGACCCGCAGAGCGCGACAGGCGTTGCGGACCGTGAAGCGGTCGAGTGGCATGTCCGACTCGGGGAACGCCCCGTGTCCGCCGACACGCTCCATGCGTTCAAGACGTGGCGCGAGACCGCTGGCAACGTGGAGGCCTATCACAAGGTCGAGCGTCTTTGGCGGAGCACGGGATCCCTCTCGTCGGATGGCGACATCCAGAACCTGACCCAGGCCACCTTGCGGACCTCAAGGCCAAGGACGAAACGCGAATGGTCCAGACGGCTCTTCCCGGTCGCGGTCGTCCTCGTCCCCGTGGCCGCCCTGGCGCTAGCGCTGGTCTTCTGGTTGCCCACGCGAGGCCTGTACGAAACGGAGATCGGCGGCCAACGGGTCGTCGCGCTCGACGACGGGACCCAGGTCCGGCTGGATACGGACACGCGGATCAGGGTGCGGTTCGCCTCTGGCGAACGGCGGATCGTGCTCGAACAGGGTCAGGCGTTGTTCACCGTCGCCCACGATGCGACCCGCCCCTTCAGGGTCGAGGCCGGGGGCACGGAGGTCACGGCCCTGGGCACCGTCTTCGACGTCCGGCGCGAATCCACCGGGGCGCGTGTGACCCTCGTCGAGGGATCGGTCGCGGTCACCGATGTCCAGGCCGAGACCCGCAACTGGCGCCTGACCCCGGGGCAACAGGTCCAGACATCGCGTCGTGACCCTGCGCCGGTTGCTGTCGATGCGACGGTCGAGACGAGTTGGTCGCAGGGTCACCTGGTCTTCCGGGGCACGCCGCTGCGCGACGCCGTCGCCGAGGTCAATCGCTACCTTCCGGACAAGATTGTCCTGGCGGCCGGGCCTGCATCGGAGGTCGCGGTCAACGGCTCCTTCGCCACGGGTGACAGGGACGCCTTCGTCGCGGCCGTCTCGGATCTCTTCGGTCTGACCGCCCAGCCGCAGGCCGACGGCGGCGTCCGCCTCACCGCGCGATCCGTCGGCGGATAAAAATTTCAGGCTCCAACTCAGATGAGATGACGGCCCTGCGTCTCCTGTTCGACGCGCCGTTGCGTCAGAGAGGACCTAACTCATGACCATCTGCACCCGAAGCCTGCTTGCCGGCGTCGCGCTCGTGCCCATCGCCGCCGTGGCCTTCGCCACCGACGTGCAGGCCCAAGAGGCCCGCGAGTTCAATATTTCCAGCGGCTCGCTGGACGCGGCGCTCATCGCCTACGCCCGGCAGGCCAATGTGCAGATGCTCTATACCGCCGACCTCGTGGCCGGCCTTCGGACACCGGGACTGAGCGGACGGCATGCGCCGGACACGGCGCTGGATCGCCTGCTCGCCGGAAGCGGCGTCGTCTGGTCGCGCAGTCGGCCGGGCGTGATAGTTCTGCGCCGGGCTTCGGCGCAGCAGGCGGCGACCGACGACGCCACCGTCATCGACGAGGTTGTCGTCACTGGGACGCTTTTGAGAGGCCCCGGGGAATCGCCGTCCCCCGTGACCGTGATCTCGCGCTCGGACCTCGACCGGCGCGGCGACGCCACGGTCGCCGACGCCCTCGTTCGGCTGCCTCAGTCCTATTCGGGCAACGCGACACCCAACAGCCTGCTGCTGGGCGCCGACTCGCTAGGAAGCAACACCTCGACGGCGACGGGCGTGAACCTCCGAGGGCTCGGGGCGGACGCGACGCTCGTTCTGGTCAATGGGCGGCGCCTGGCGGGGACCGGAATGAAGGGGGAGTTCGCCGATGTCTCGGCGATCCCGGGTGGAGCGGTCGAGCGCGTGGACGTGCTGCTCGACGGCGCCTCGGCCCTGTATGGATCTGACGCGGTGGCCGGCGTGGTGAACGTCATCCTGCGGCGGAGCTATGAGGGTCAGGAAACCCGGCTGCGCGCCTCTGCGGCGCAAGGCGGGGGCGAGGACCTGCTGGCGTCCCACCTGTTCGGGACGCGGTGGGAGACCGGCTCGGCGCTCCTGTCCTACGAGTATCAGCATCAATCGGCGCTCAACTCGGCGGACCGCGACTACACCGCCACCGGCGATCTGAGGCCCTGGGGCGGCACGGATCGCCGCAGCTTCTACGGGCCGCCCGGCAGCATCGTTGTGTTCGACGCGTCTCGCGGCGCCTATCGCAGCACCTATGCGATCCGACCCGGTCCCGACGGCACGGCGCGCACGCCGTCGGACTTCGAGGCAGGCGGCGCCAACCTCGGCAACCGGCGGGCCGACGTCGACATCCTCCCGCTCCAGGAGCGCCACAGCGCTTATGCGAGCGTCCGCCAAGACCTCGGTTCGCACATCGAAGTGTCCGCCGACGCCCGCTTCAGCCGGCGGACGTTCGAATACGCCAACCTCGCGCCCGTGAGCATTCTCACCATCGGACGCAACAACCCCTTCTTCGTATCGCCGACCGGTTCGGCCTCCCACCTGATCGCCTACAATTTCATCGGCGACCTCGGTCCGACCGAGAGCTACGGCATGTCGCGCAGCCTCGGCGGGACCGCCGGGATCGAGATCGCGCTGCCGAGGGACTGGACGCTGGAAGCCTACGGCGCCTTCGCCGAGGAGCTCAGCGAAGGCGGCACGAACAACCAGCTTAACAGCACCTTCCTCGCCGAAGCGCTGGGCAACGCCGTCGACAATCCGGCGACCTCCTACAACGCAGCCCGGGACGGATACTTCAATCCCTTCGGGTCGGGCGGGGCCAACGGCGACGCGGTTCTGGATTTTATCTCGCAGGGCTACACCTGGTCCCGCTACCGCAGCCGTATCAGCTCCGCCAATCTGATGCTGGACGGCTCACCCCTGAGACTGCCGGGCGGGGACCTCCGGATTGCGATCGGCGCGTCGTTCCGGCGCGAGGAGTTCAACCGTCGCAGCCAGAACTTCGCTTCGGGCGTGGCTCCGGTCATCACCATCGGCGACCCCCAGGTCCGCGACATCGGCGCCGTCTTCATGGAGGTGCGGGCGCCGCTGGTGGGCGAGGCCAATGCAATGCCCGGGATCAAGCGTCTGGAGCTTACCCTGGCGGGGCGCGCCGAGGACTATGACGACGTCGGCACGACCTCCAATCCCAAGATCGGCCTGATCTGGCAGCCCTCGGACCCGTTCACGGTTCGCGCCAGCTGGGGGACGTCCTTTCGCGCCCCCGCCCTCACCGAAGTCTTCGATCGGGTCCAGCTCGGTCCCCTGACCGTGTCCGACTCCGGGGTCAGCCGCGTGGCGATCCTGCAGTCCGGCGGGAATACCGACCTCGAACCGGAAACGGCCGATAGCCTCACCCTCGGGGTCGAATGGGCGCCCCGGCCCGGCATGCGGTTCAGCGCGGGCTATTTTGACATCCGTTTCGAGAACAAGATCGGTCGACCGGCGCTGGAGAACATCACCAGCATCCTCGTCGATCCGAGCCTGTCGCCGTTCGTCACCCGTCTCACGCCCGGGAATGCGGCCGATCTGGCTCGCGTCCAGGCTTTCCTCGCCGACCCGCGCTTCGTCTCGCCAACCCTTTATCCGGCGTCGTCCTACTCGGTGATCCTCGACGGCCGATGGGCCAACACCGGCGAACTGAACGTCGAGGGGATCGATCTGGCGGGCAGCTACGACTTCGACGTAGGAGACAACGCTTTCGGTCTCTCCCTCTCGGCATCCTACCTGCTGGACTACAGCCGTCGGGTGACCCCGGTGGCCGTTCGCGAGGACGTTCTCGGGTTGGTGGGCTTCCCCGTCGATCTCCGCGCCCAGGCCGCCGCAACCTGGACGCGCGGGGACTGGTCGACGCGGATCGGCGTCAACCATGCCGCCGACTACCGCGACGCGGCGGGGCGGACCATCGACGCCTTCACGACCGCCGATCTTCAGCTGCGCTGGGCGGGGGTCGGAACCGGATTGGCCGAGGGCGTCGAGGTGGCCCTGACGATCCAGAACGTCTTCGACGCGGACCCGCCCTTCTATGACTCCCCGCAAGGCTTCGGCTTCGATCCGGGGCAGGCGGGTCCGCTTGGCCGGGTCGCGGCGTTCCAGCTGATCAAGCGCTGGTAGGCCGTCATGCCCCGAGCTGCTTCGAGCGTACGCCAGACGGCGTCCGCAGGACGCCGCGCGCGTTCGCGCGCATTTGTCGCCGCCTCGGCCTTCATCCTACTGTCGGGCGCGGGATGGGGTGCTGCCGCGCAGATCCCACAGAACGCTCCGGCGGGAGTTGAGGTCGCCACCGGATCTCCCTCGCCCGCAACACCGGGTCGTCCCTATCGCACGGATGACATGCTCGCGGCGGAGTCCTTCGGCAACGCCACCATCGATCCGACGGGGCGGTGGGCGGTGTTTGAACAACGCGCGCCCTACGACCAGGCGACGTCGTTCGAGTTCGGTCTCCGCAACCCATGGACCGTGAGCCGTCTGAAAGTGGTGGATCTGGCCTCGGGCCGGCCTGCTGAGAGCCTCCTTCGGCCGGAGGAGAGAGACGGCCACGTCCTGGGGCCCTGGTCGCCGTCCGGGCGCAGACTCCTGATCTTCCGTCTCAGAGATCACCGGTGGCAGGCCGGGGTCGTGGAAATGTCGGATCGGACGGTCCACTGGTTTTCCCTGTCGCCGGAGCTCTCTGTCTTCGGGGAGGCGGCGCAATGGCGTTCGGACGACGAGCTCCTGCTGCTGGTGAGACCCGATGGATCGTTGCCGCAATGGTTGGCCAGCGGTGCGCGAGGCAGGCGAGCGCTCGAGGCGCGCTGGCGTGCGACGGACGCCGGTGGACCGGCGCAGCGGACCTCCCTCGGCAGCGGCGCCTTCGCCGGCGACATGCCCCAGCCTCCGCAGAACCAGGCGGTCAGACTCGACGTTCGTTCAGGCATCGCCACCCCGCTCGCCGCAGGCTGGTTCTACGACCTCGAACTCTCCCCGGACGGAGATCGCCTGGCGCTGGTCGAGACCGCCACGGCGGCGACCTTCGACCCGACAACAGCGTTCGAGCCGCAGGCCATTGATCGGGAGCGAAGGCTTCGCATTGCCGACCTGCGGACGGGCGCCGTGACCTCGCCGCTGGGCGACGCCGATATCGCCCCGAGCCTGCTGGCCTGGTCGCCGGCCTCGGATCGTCTGCTGGTGTGGGCGCGCGGCGCCGAAGGATGGGAGGCCGGCGACCTTCTCGGCGTCGACCCGGACGGTGACGCCGTGCAGCGCTACGATCTCGGCGGTCTCAGGCCCTACACCGGCGGCGGGGTGGCCACATTCAACAGCGTCTATGCGGACTGGCTGGGAGACTGGCCTGTCCTCTTCGCCCACACCGCGACGGGCGAGCGCAACGACTGGCACCGGCTCGGACGCCAGGGCGCCGTCAACCTGACGGCGGCGCTCAGTCCGCCGTCCGTCGACATCGGGGCCATCGACGGGGAGCGGCTATTGCTGGTCGCCGGAGGCCGCCCTTGGGCCGTGACCGTCTCTGGCGAAGCCGCGCCGATGGTCGCTCCGACCGGCGTCGTGACCGGCTTCGACGGCGCAGGCTATCTGGAGTCGCAGCGACGCCAGCGGAACTCTCCACCCCGGCGGGGCTGGATGGCGGTGCGCCTGTCCGATGGTGCGATCGCCCGCCCGGACCTCGATCCTGACGTGATGGCGACGGGCGACGCCTTCGTCTCCGGCGTCTACGCCGGCGCCGACGGCGTCATCGTCCGCACCGTGGAAAACGGGGTCCAGACCTTGCGCCTTCAGCAGCCGGGTCGCCCCGACCGGACACTGTCGATGATCAACGCATGGATGGGAGAGATCGACTTCCCCGAGCCCGAACGGGTCCGCCATCGGGGGGCGGACGGCGTAGAGCGGTTCAGTTGGCTCTATCGCCCCCGGCAGTGGCGGGGGGAGAAGACGCCTCTGGTCGTTCTCTCCTACCCAGGCGGCCCTGCGGCCGCGCCGTCGGAACCCGCCGCGCTCAACGCCTGGGCCAACCCCCAGCTTGTCGTCTCCGGCGGATATGCAGTGCTGATCCCGATCGTGCCTCTCGACCGGGAGAAGGAGCCCGCGGAGGACTACGCTGAGGATGTCCTGGCGGTGGTCGACGCCGCCCTCGCGCAGTACCCGGATCTGGATCCGGACCGCGTCGCGCACTGGGGACACAGTTTCGGCGGCTATGCTGGGTTGGTCGCCGCCACGCAGACGGACCGGTTCAAGGCCATCATCTCCGTTGCGGGCCTGTCAGATCTTGCGACCGCCTGGGGCGAGTTTTCTCCCGCCAACCGGGACAATCCGGAGTTCGGACTCTCCTTGCGCCAGCGCATCGGATGGGCCGAGGAAAGCCAGGGGCGAATGCGCGCGCCGCCCTGGACCGCGCCTGACCTCTATGTCCGGAACAGTCCCCTGTTCGGCGCGGACCGGATCTCGGCACCGGTTCTTCTCGTCCACGGTGACCGCGATCTTCTGCCGAGCACCCAGTCCGAGATCATGTTCTCGGCGCTCTGGCGACAGAACAAGGATGCACGGCTTCTCACCTACTGGGGCGAGGGCCATCACCTCTGGAGCCCGGACAATATCCGGGATCTTTACACGGAGATCGTGGCCTTCCTCGACCGCACCCTCAGCTCGGGCGAGGTCCCGCCGGTACTCAGACCCCAGCCCCGATCGCCTCCCAGCGCCGGACCCAGCTCTCCATCACTGCCGCCATCGTGAAGTCCGGGACGCTGCCTTTCCAGAGCAGACGGTCAGGGTCGAGGAGGGCTTCCGTACGACCCCGGTCGATAAGTCCGCGCGCAGCGAGGCGACCCCCGAGCAGGTGGTCTCTCAGGAACGGAATGCTCGCGGCCGCCTGGCGCCCGAAGTAGGCGGTCATCTCACCCTTGGATCGCCTGTGCAGGATTTCGGGCGGCAGTCTGTCGGCGAAGGCCGCGCGCGCCAGCCTTCGATCGGCCCGACCGTCGTCGGTGAGGAGGGGAACGGACAGTCCGAGCGCCAGTTCGACAACGGGCTGAGCCAGAAGCGGATGGATCAGGTCGGCAGCCTCCGTTCGGCGGCACTGGCTCTGATAGGCCAGGCCCGCCGCCACGGATTCGATCTGGAGACGTTTGGCCGGCGGGACCGTTTCCAGCCCGCGTAGCCACGGATGCAGATCCCTTTCTGCATCGTGCGAAACGCTCTCCGGATTGAAGATGGACAGTCTGCGTGCCGACCGGTCGAGCGGAGCGCGTCGCGGTGTGCTCAGGGCGGTGCGCAGAAGGGACCAGGTCGATCGGCGTGTCCACCGCGCCAGTTGCGGTAGTGCGGGGCTGAACACAGCGCCGAGACCCCGCTCGCGAAGGACGTCGGTGAAGATGTCCGGAACCCCCATCTGGAAGAAGACCCCGTCGCCACCCTTCCCGGTCAGGAGGGCGTCGACGCCGGCCTCCCGGCAGGCTTCCGCGACGGCCGTGTCGAACGAGTAATCTCTTCCATTCACTCCGGGTCTGGGACCTCGAGCGGTGACCTCGAACCCTTCCGTCGTCATCGGCCTGATCGCGCGTTGAACGCAGTGCGGTTCGAAGCCGAGGCGATCTCCGAGGGTTCGAACGAACCGACGCTCGTCGCCTTCGGCGAACGGGCCGAACATGTTGAACCAGAGGTGCGGGGTCGCTCCCCCAGCCTGAAAGCCGCCGGCGACAATCGCAGAATCGAGCCCGCCGGACACTTCGACGCCCGGCCGTTCGATGACCTTGGCGAAGGCGGCGAGGCAGCCGTCGATCCGGCCTCTCAGCCAGGCTGCGGCTTCGCGGGGATCGGAGGTGACCGAGGCGGTGAAGTCTACCGGACGCCACAGCGGAGTCGTTCGCCGGGCGTTGAGATCGGTCAGGTCGCCGGCCTCGGCGACCCTGATCCCGATCAACGGACTGGCCGCGGTCGCATTGATGGGGTCGCGCAGCAGACCGCCCACCACGTCCCAGTCGATCTGGACCGGCGGCGCGGCGCTTTCCAGCAGCCAGTCGGAGAGTTCGGAGGTGACGACCTGGACACCTTCGTACCGCCAGGCCGCGCATTCATGGGCGCCGGAAGGGTCCCGCAGGATCTGGCGGACCTGGCCTCGCGGCGTCCTGAACATCCCGATGTACCGCCCCCAGTACCGCCGGATCAGGGCGCGTGCGCGGTCGGCGTCGTCGCCGTGCGTCGGGATAGGGGTTCGATCCCCGTCGAGGGCATCGAACAGGTCGCCGAGGACGAGCAGATGCTCGCCGGCGGGATGGTGGACCGCCAGGGGCCTCGGCCCCTTCGTGCCGAGCCACGCCTGCTCCATGACCTGGACCGGGACAAACCCTCGGGCCTGGGCTTCAGCCACAAGGCCTTCGGCGAGAGCAAGGTTGCTGGTGTCGGACCAGGCGAGATGCAGAAAATGCCCCACCTCAGACGACCATGATCGGGGTGTAGACGGCGACCCGGTCCGGCTCGTCGTCGAGCACCGCGTCGCCGACCTGCAGCCAGCAGTGGGCGGAAAATGGCCAGGTGCGAACCCCGAACACCCATCGCACGTCTCCGCCTGCGTCCCGGATCAAGGTCCTCAGCAGGTGCGCCCGGTAGAGGCAGGCGCCCTGTCCCGGCGCCCAAGGCAGGAGGCGCACGAAGGCCGCCGTCAGACGGGCGACCTCCTCTTCGGACAGGCTCGAGGAGGGGGAGCGCCGGCGGTGCGTGGCGAGCAGACTCGCGAGGGATCGGGATTCGAAATTCCGTCCCTCGCGCCACCAGGACCACCAGAACCGCGTGGTCGCAACCACATCGATCGCAGGCGACGGCGGCAGGGGAAGGGCTCGGGTCGGCGCCGGCGGCGCGACGGCCCGGGTCTCACCCGAGGGGCCGAGAAACCCGCCGTCCCGAAGTTGCTCCAGCACGGGTTCGGGGGCGACGATAAGGTCGCCACGGACTTGTATCACCGTTCCGGCGCCGGGCAGGCAGCTGTAAGCGTCCGTCCGTTCATCGAGCACAATGACGTCTTCATCGACGACAGCAAAATGCAGATGCTCCCAAAGGTGGGCGAGAGCGCTCCCCGGCTCGGCGACGAAGGGCGTGGGGGAATCGAAGGTCTGGTTCTCCATGAGGCACGCGCGCGGCGGCTGGGGACGAGCGCCGCAAAAGGCGTTCGTCCCCGAGGCCGTCAGGCCCCGCCGTCGTACGGCATTTCCTCGTGTTCGAGGGGCGGGCCGATCACCGCGCCCCTCGTCAGAACAGTGACGGGACCGAGGTCGATCAGTCGGATCTGAGCGATGCCAGTCATGAGAGCCTCCAGGTTGTGAGGCCGCAGGATTGCGGCAGCCTATGGAGCCGCTCCGAAGCCGGCGGTCGCAATCTATATCTGTCGTGTATTTGAGCCTTGTCGATCGGACAGGAGCGAATGCACAAACGTCGCCGCGACGGCTGTCGGGCGACCGGTCATCCTCAATGTGGGGCAAGACGAGCGCCGCGAACGACGCTCGTCCCGGGCGATCAGGCCACGCCGTCGAACGGCGTCTCTTCGATCTCCAGCGGCGGCCCGACGATGGCGCCCCGGGTGAGGGCGGTGACGGGTCCGAAGCCGATCAGTCGGATCTGAACGGTGCTGGTCATGGTAGCCTCCATTCGCAAGTCGCCGCGGATTGCGGCAGGTCATGGAGCGCCCGCGGTGACCCCAGCGGCAATCTATATCTGTCGTGTATTTCAACTGCTGCGGCTCAGACCTCATCTTCCGGCGGTTTGCCCGCCAGACGGTCGCGGCCCGCGTCGAGCCAGGACTCGGTTTCCTCGCTCTTGGCCCGGTTCTCTTCCTCCAGCTTGCGGAAGGTCTCGGTGAAGGCCTCGATCAGGGCGCGGGGATCGAGCGTCAAAAGCCGGTCTCCCATCTTCCGGACGAACTCGCCCAGGGCGATGAGGAAGATCAGCATGAGCTTGCTGTCAGCCGTCTGACGCGCGAACTCGATCGAGCCGAGCGAAGGGCCGAGCAAGAGCGACCACGGGTCGCAGTTCGTCGCGACGGCGAACCGGTGAACGTAGTCGAGGTTCACCCGGCCAGCGCCGGCTTCAAAGTATTCGTAGGTGCGAAGCGGCAGGTTCATGGCGGTCGCCACCTGCTGGGCGGTCATGTTTCGGGCACGCCGCACCGTCCGCGCCGCCAGACCGATCAGCCGTGCATCACTCAACTTTTCTGGTGGATCGGAAAGCATAGGCGATTCGACCTTTCACCACTGAAGGTGCTGTGTTGGGTGTGTCGAATCAATGCAGGCGTGTGCGACTTTTTTGAATGGTTCCGGAGCGAGACGAAGAACCCGCAAGAAATCGGCGGGGCGCGCGCCAGAGCATGGCGGCCTGTCCGAAGAAGATTTTCGCAGACGAACTCGCCGGTCTGGGGAACGATGCTTGGGTGGACGATCAGGGGGCGGACCGGGGTCCGAGCAGATCGGAATCTGAACATGGCGCGTAATCGCGACCCGTTCACCCAGGCGCTGTCGTCTTTGCGTGAGCGTATTCATTCGGGAGCCCTGGCCGGCGGGTCGCCGGTCATTGTTCAGGACGAGGCCCGGCGGCTGCGCCTGTCGACCACGCCGATCCGAGAGGCTCTTGCTCGGCTGAGCGGAGAAGGACTGGTCGAGCGTGCGTCGACCGGCGGTTATGTCACCCTGCGGCTGGACGCCACCGCAGCCCGTGACCGTTGGGCGATGCATGGCCACTACGTCCGCATCGCCGTCGAGGTGAACCTGCGCGCCCTCGGAGCCGTGCGTCCGCCGGCGCCCGCTTACGAACACGGTCGTCCCATAGCGGCCGTGAACCGGCTGTTCGCGACCATCGTCTGCAGCGCCGGCAATCAGGCCTTGTGGGACGGATTTCAGAAGGTGAGCGGACAGCTCGATCTGGTGCGCCGCCATGAGGCGACCCTGTTTGACGATCTCTGTGACGAGGCGATAGGGCTCTATACCGCCTACAATGAGGAGGCCGCGCCCGCGTTCGCTGCGACCGTCGGGCGCTACCATGACCGGCGCATCGGGGCGGCTGGCGCACTGGCCGCTCTGGTCTTCGCCGGCGTCGGGCCTCGGGAAGAGGTGGCGCGAAGTGGGACGGAGTGAGGGGATCAGGCGGCCTCGATCACCAGGATCGTTGTGCGTGAGCAGCGGCGCTCGTGATAGGATTCCAGCAGACCCAGGAGCGCCGGGATCCGCCCGTCGACGATCACCTCCACCATGGTCCTTACGGTCGCGCCGTCAGTTTCTTCATGGATGCGCTCGGCCTTGAGAACGGCCTTGAGCCGGTCGACGACACGTTGATGGGCCAGCACAAGCGCGGCGTTGGTCGACTGGTTGATGATCGCGTCGAAAAGGGCCTGAACGCCGTCGAGCGGATCGACCGCAACGGCCGCCTTGCGCAAAGGTGTGAGCCCGCGGGGGTAGAGGGTCAGCGCGGCGTGGAGATAGGCGAGCTGGAGTTCGAACAGGTCGATGATCTCCGCCGGGCTCAGCGACGGGTAGAAGTAGCCGCGTCCGCGTCTGCGCTCGATGAGCCCTTGTCCCGCGAGACAGGCCAGGGCTTCCCGGACCGGCGTGGCGCTCAATCCCACCTCCGCCGCCAGCTCCGTCACCACGATCGGCTCGCCCGGAACAAACCGGCCCGCCTCGGCGAACCGCTTTAGAGCACCCAGAGCCGCTCCATAGGGGTCTCGTGGTTCGGAAGTCTGCATGACGCCCTCGACTGAACAATGGGCGGACCGGGAAACGGGGGGAGGCCGATCCGATTACACAAGTTAGTGCAGATATATTTGATGCAATGCAAGGTTATATTTTGACCGCCAATAGATTGCGTGTGACCCGCAACTTTTTTGCGGACGATCACCGAACTTCTTGCGTATTGGGAGCTTCGGAGGGCGTCGTTCTACTCCGGTCGTGTGATAGTCTGTCCAGAGACAGCAACTGGGGGGCGAAGTCGGTCCTGTTCCGCGATATCTGGCGTTCGCGCGGTCGGCCCAATGCCGACCCCCGCCCATTCAAGAGGACCGCGCCCGCATGACCCAACGTTTCGAGACGCAGATCCAGTTCACATGCCCGGATTGCCACGCCCTGGCGGTCACGAGCGCGGAGGTGCCCGAGCCGGACTGGAGCGCAGCCGAAAGCATGTCGGACCTGAACTCCGAGGGCGAAACCGAGGTCGAATGCCCCCACTGCGAAACCGTCTTTGAGGCCTATGTCGTGAACAGCGCAGGCAGTTGCGAGGTCAGGCTCAACGCCCATCCTGAGACGGCGGTTTCGGCGGATGTCGCCTTCTACTCTCCCGAGGAGGATTGGTCCGACTACGCTCTCCCGGAAAACCCGCTCTCAATCTGGGCGGAGTCGTTCGAGCAGGCGCAGGCCTATCTCGATGCCCACGGCTCGGACGACGGCGGCGCCCTGATCAATCGGATGGTCTTCTCTCAGCACGTTGCGGCTCTCGAAGCCTTCCTCGGCGACACGCTTCTCAAGGAAGTGCTGGGCGACGAGAAGCGTCTGGGGCGGCTTCTCGCCGGCGACAAGGAACTGGCGAAGGAAAGGTTCACCCTGGCGGAGATCCAGGAAAATCCCGGCCTGATCCGAGACAGGGTCGGGGCCTATCTGGCCGACATCCGCTACCACAACCTCGCGAAGGTCGACACGCTGTACCGGATCGCTCTGGAGGTCGAACTCCTCAAGGAGCAAACACAGAGGGAGAAGCTGTTTGTCGCGATTCAGCATCGTCACGACTGCGTCCATCGAAACGGCCGCGACAAGAACAACGAGAAGCTGACGGTCTTCACCAAAGCCTATGTGACCGAAACGGCTGAACTCTTTCGGGCCCTGATCGAGAGGGTCGACCTGGCGCTCTCGCCCTTTTGAGTGACGGCTGGGCGGCGCGCCGCTCCTGTCGGCGGTCCCGGTCCGTCGATCAGGTGCAAACGTTCGGCGCCCACGTCACCTCACCACGCACCCACGGCCTCGGTCGGCCATTCTCCGATGATCGCGCGTCGCCTGCACAACCGCGCCGCACGACGCCGGGAAGGGCTTCGCGCGAGCGGAATTCAGGGCCTCCGGATTGGCCGATCCGCTGCGATCGTGCGCGGGTTACGGCGCGCGACAACGATGATGTGCCGCAGGTCGGAAAGCTTATGCAGAAACCCTTGAATCCGTGGGCGGGATGCCACCGGGATCGTCGAGAGCACGACATCGAGAGGCAGTTCGAGGGGTGGGTAACCCGAGGCTTGTTGAGGGGCGTGGGTCTTGAGGACGACGCCGTGCGCCTGGCTCGCCGCCCAGGCCCCTTCAAGCAGTCCAAGCCAGTTCATGGACACCACGCGCCCTGTGCGGCCGGCCGCGATTTCCTTTACCCCCGCGGTCGCAAGCGCACGCATGCGCTCGCCCTCTTCGCCATCGACCGAGAGCCGATCATTCTGCGGCAGCTCTCGGACGTGTCCCAGGGTTCGTTCGATCAGGACGCCGGCGATCATCGGCTCCAGCGCCTGACGGACAGTGTCTTCAGAGGCGAGAACGCCGTGAGGCTCGAGCAACTGCAGTGCGAGCGCCAGCTCGGGAACGCGAGCCTGCATCATCGCGGTCCGCAGAGGCGCCAGGTTCGACGGATCGATCTTCAACGATCCGCCGATCAGTCGGATCGGCAATGTCCAGTAGGTTGAAGGAATGTGCTGGATGAGCGGGTTTGGTCCGCCGAAAGCATCGATCAAAAGGCGGATGTAACTCGGCCGGAGCGAGCCCTGCGCCGAGACGAAGGTTTCCGCCCAGGCGCGGAGGCGGGGCTGGTTTTCGGGGGTCTGGAGAAACTCCAGAACGCCCTCCTGCGCGAGGGTCCCGTAGAGGACATGGTCGCCTGCCTGCGGCGGGCAGCTCAACATCCGGGAGGCCACGAGGAATTCGGCGAACGACCGGTGCGGGAAATAATAGATGTCGCCGGCTTTCCGCTCCAGGAAGGCCCCGGCGAGATACTCCCGACGCTTGTGTTCGACCTCGTGCGCGTCTCCATCCGGCAAGTCCGCGAGAAGGTCCGATGGAATGACCTCCGCGACGAAGCTCGTTGCTGCGGCCCGATCTCTCCAAAGCCAAAAGGCGAGTTCGGCCAGGAAACGAAGTCGATCTTTCTCGCCGATGGGGGTGCGGGCGGGCTTCTCGGCCTCACGGCGCGCCAGCGACTGAAAGAACTCATCATAAAGCGACCAGCGCGACGGGCTTCGGCGCAGTCGGGTCAGATCCTGTTCGCGGTCCGCCGCCATTTCGGCGAGGATTTTCAGATGGACGGGGCGTCCGAAAACCGCAGGGTCCGCCGCCGCGAGTTCGGACACCTCCTGGCGACGCTTGTCGACCCACTCCGCATCCGCACCCCCATCGCCCGAGGTTCCGGCCTGATAGGCCAGAAAGCCGGCGATGAAGAGATCGCGCTCCGCGTCGCTGAAATCGGCGAGGCGGTACTCCCTGAACTCGGGCCAGCCCGGCAGCTTGCGCCAGCGATCCTGCGCAGGGATGCGCCCTTTCAGTACATAGTGGTGTTCGGCGTCGGTGGTGAATGCGGAGGGGCGGCCCAGCAGAACCACCTTCGCCCCCGGTGTGATGAGCTGATTGAACTGACCGACCTGCGCGCGGAACTCCGAGAAGGACATCGCGTGCTTCATCTCGTCGAAGCCGTCGAGGACGATCAGGAAACGGCCCTTGCTGTTGAAGTCCAGGAAGCGGGTGAAGTTGTATCCCCGGACATTGTGCTGACTCGTCAGCATCGCGCCGAGGAAGCCCTCCAGATCGCTGTAGCGGGACAGCCCGCCGAGCTTGATCAGGATCGGACGGCGAGCGCTGGGATCCGTCAGAGCCTGCGCCGCCTGCTGCGTCACGAGGCGTTTGGCGAAACTCGATTTGCCGGCCCCGTAACCGCCGAGGATCGCCAGCGGCGTGGGGTCTTCCGTAGCCAGCCATGCCACGACCTCGTCGATCAGACCGACGACCTCGCCTTCGGATTCGGCCATGTCGGCATCATACGCGACCTCGGCGGCTCGGGCCTCGATGTAGAACCGGCTGAGCCCGCCCTCCTCAAAGGCGGCCGCCATCGCCTGGGTGTGAGGTCGCAGGCCCAGCACCTCGTCTTCCAGCTCCCAGATCGTGCGGTGCCGCATCGGCGGGCGGGTATCGAGATAGGCCTGTGCGCCGGGAGCCAGACCGTGACGGGAGATGACCAGAAGCTTGGCCGGCCGCACTTCATCCAGAACCGTCTCATAGTCCGACCAGATTGCTTTGAGGTCGTCCCGATGGAGGGGGCGCGCGTAGTCCTTCGCCTCAAGGATGATCGTCTCGCGGCTTCCGAAGTCGTCTCGCTCGAAAACGCCGTCGACCTTCTTTCCAGCGATCAGGATCTCGGTGCGGCCGTTTCCGTAGAGACCGCTGAGGTAGTTCGCCGCCTCGTTCCGAAGAGCGGAGCCCGGGTTCCGGTTCTCATTCTGGATTTCGAACGCCGTCAAGACTTCCCCCGATCCGCCGGAGTGATTCCAGCGGCTTGAACGAGGGGCGATGATACCCGCATTGCGCGAGTGTTCCAGAGTCGTTCGCCTGCGCCAGGTGCGGTCGCGGACGTCTCGTGGAGCGAAGAAAGTCGTCTTGACTTGCCCTCTGGGCGCTGGTCTGGAGAGGGAAGGGCGACACCTCGAAGACGGGCCGACACGACTATGACGCTCGATATCCGGGGCAGCATCAAGAATACGAAGCTCAGTACGAACCCCTATGTTGTGTTCGAGGAACTGATCTCGAATGCCATCGACTCCTACCTGATCCGGAAGGATGCCGAGCCTTCGGCGCCGGCGCTCGATGTCCGTGTGGACGTGGTGTTCAGGACGAGCGATCTGTTCGGCGAGCTCGAGGTGATGTCGGTGCGCTGTCGCGACAACGGTTGCGGGCTCGGTGACGATCAGCTGAAGGCGTTCCTCACCAAGGACACGTCATACAAGGACGACCTGCACATCGCCGGGATCGGCAAGTGTAAGGGCGCGGGGCGCATTCAGTATTTCCACTACTTCGGTTCGCTATCGATCGAGAGCACGTTCAGGCGGGGCGGGGAGGCGATCCATCGTCGCATGGATTATGCCGAGCCGACCAAGCAGATCGATTTCGAGGACTTCTCGGAAACGCCCGGCGCTGAGACGGTTATCGGCACGGCGCTGTCGCTCGGCGCCTTCAAGGAGACGGCGCGGCCGCGCTTCGCGGGGGCGGCCCCCAGCACGCTCTTCTCCGCTGCAGCGCTGAAGCGTCAGATGCTCATGGCCTTCCTCCAGCGTCTCGTCGGGCTGGATGAACGCCTGGGGGATTTCGGCATCGCCTTTGTGACCCGCCATGGCGACGGCGACGCCAACACAGAAGTGCTGAAGCGGGCCGATCTTCCGAAAGTGACCGCGACACGGTCGGTAGAGGTCGAGGAGCGGAATCCGTCGACGGGCGAGGGGACCGGGGTCCATCAGACCTTCCGGCTCTCGCATTATCAGCTGGACGCCGCCGAGTTCGGCCTGCCCAGGAATGCGATCGCCTTCTGCGCCAAATCCTCTCCGGTGCAGGACATCACAGGCTATTACCTCCGTACGAAGACCGAGCAGAACAACCCTGTCGGCGGCTTTCACCACATCGTCCTCGTGGAGAGCGACTTCCTCGACCAACGGGTGAACGAACAGCGCGACGGCTTCGACGACATTCCCGCCGAGATCCCGACCACGGACCTCTTCGCCTCGGACCCCCTCTCCTACGCCGACATCCATGCCGCCATCGATCCCGTGATCGAGGAGATGGTCGTTCCGGCGGATTGGACGAAGGAGGTCGTGATCAAGGAGCTCACCGACCAGTTCGGTGTGAGCGAAGCCATGTTGGCCGACACCTCGACGCGCATCGTCTATGGCGAGCCGGCGCAGTCCGTGGTCGAGCGCGTGCTCAAGAAGTACCAGGAGCGGGTCATCGAGGAGACGGCGGAAATCTTCGACTTGAAGGAGGAGATCATCCGCGCCGAACCGGATTCCGAGGAGTTCCGTGCGAAGATCAACCAGCTGGCCTGGAAGTACACCTCGTCGCTCAAGAATTTCGACATGGCGAACCTGTCCCAGCTCGTCGTTCGCCGCGCCGCCATCGTGGAAATTCTCGCCCTGGCCTGCGGCAAGAACCTCGCCATGCAGTCGTTGGCGGATGGTGTCCGCCGCAAGGACGAACGGATCATTCACAGCATTTTCTTCCCGATGCGGCGGGACAGCACCGACGTCACCGATCACGACATCTGGCTGCTGAGCGAGGATTACCAGTACTACGACTACATCGCGTCGGATGTTCCGCTGGCCAGTATCGTCTGGGAGGGGGACGAGACCGTCTTCGAGGACGATATCGATCGCGAGTTCGCCAAGCTGTTGGTCGAGCGTTCCAATGACCATGCCGCGAAACGCCCCGATATCGCGCTCTTCAGCAAGGAGGGGTCGGCGATCATTGTCGAGTTCAAGGCGCCTGGCGTGTCGATGGACGATCACACCGGCGACCTGCGGGAGTACGCCCATCTCCTTGCGGCCAAGTCCGGCGGCAAGCTCAACCGTTTCTACTGCTATCTGATCGGCGACACGCTCAACCCGCTGCGGCTCGGCGAGACCTGGACCCAGTTTCCGACCGGCACGGGCTGGTTTTCCTCAGGTGAGCTCCGCGACCCGGTGGCCAGGCGACAACTGGGCGAGACCTATTCCGAAATCCTCTTCTACGACGACGTCGTCGCCAGGGCGAAAAAGCGCATCAGGGTCTATCAGGACAAGCTGCAGCTCTCGCTCAAGACTTGAACCCTTGGTGGAGCCGTGACCGATCCGGTCTCGACGCACGAGGTGGAAGGCGACGGCCTGACCGCTCGGATCGAGGCCCAAAGTAGAAGGGCCGCCTCGCGGCGGCCCTTGGAAGTCTGTTTAGACTCATTCCACGCCAGCCTTGCGGCTGGTAACGAACCCACGGAACGACGTGGCTGGAGTGCCGTGAATATGAGGTTTGTTTCCCGGTTCGTCAATGCGCCGGGCTGGAGCGGGGGCGTCGGCGCGTGACCAAGTCTATCACAGAATCCCTGAACGCCCTCATCGACGCCCTGCCGCAGCGACCCGACCAAGCCGTAATCGACCGTCTCCGAACGGACCTGTCGGTCGTCAGCTCGCAGCTTTTGAGCGGCGCCATCCAGGAGATCGCGGCGACCGCGAAAAAGAAGCTGCCGGAAGAACCGGCTGAGGGCGATATCCGCGACGCGATCTACCGAATCTACAATCGCAAGGTCGCTGAGCACGCTCAGATGTTCCCGATGTTCCACACGGTCGAGACCGCCCTGCGCGCGAGCCTCGCCGTCGAGCTGGAGACCCACTACGGCATCCAAGGTTGGTGGAACCCTGTACTCAAAGGGCTGATGTCGAGCGCGTGGGATCCCCGGTCGGTGACGCGCATCGGCAACGTCGACATCAACCGCGAGATTCCCTACCGAATGGGGCGAATCCTGCAGTCCCTGATCGACAAGAAGGTCGCGGTCACCAGCTTTCGCACCGGGAACGAGCTCCTGACAGCCTGCGACTTCGGACACCTCGTCTTCCTGATTGAGGACCACTGGTCGCTCTTCGCGCCCAAGTTCGTCTTCAAGGGGCAAATGGTTCCGAAGCAACTCGCGGTGACTTGGCTCGACCGCATCCGGGATGCGCGAAACGCCGTCTATCACCACCAGTCATTTGAAGGCGCGCCAGGGGCCTATGACGCGGGCGATTTCGTAACGCAATGCCTCGGTGTGAAACTCGCCAAGGTGCATCCGCTGATCGCCGGCGCGCCCTGCAAGCCGCCGCCCTACTTCCCTAAGCTGGTCGCGCCTCGACAGGCGGCGCCCTAACCGGCGCAGATCGAGACAACCACGGGTGACGCCCAATGAATATATGTCTTTTCGGCGGAGCGAATCTGACCGCTGCGCCGAAGAAGCCGGGGCACATCCTCCTGACTGCGCTCGGCGGGAGGATGACGGCATGCGCGATCAGCATATCTTGACGTCGAGTAGGGGGTCATCATGCGCGGATGGGATCGTGCGGATCAGACTTAGGGCGCCCAATTCGCAGAACGGACTTTTGGCGCAGGCTGCTGAGCGGAACTCCATGGCAATCGCCATCAGATCGTTCGTAGCGGCGGGCTAGAAACAAGCGTGCTCCGCTCAACATCTTCCCCGCGATCGCTGCCGAGCCATTGGCGTCTCTTGGCTCCAGATCTGAGGATCGCCGGACGTTCCCCGTCGTCCGAGCGCCCGCGCGAAAGGCCCTCTATCGAAATCCCACAGCCGTGCTGGGTCGAAACCGGCGCTCAACGCAAGACATGAGGTGTCGGTGTTCGTCCGGCGCCGAGGGCGGATGGCCCCCGGACTGCCCCGTCGGTCAATCTCGCAACGCATTCAGCAGCACCAGCAGGGAACTCGCGGTCATGGCGATTGCGGCCCCCAAGGGAGAAAGCAGGCCCAAAGCCGCCAGGGGCAGGACGATGATGTTGTAGGCGAGGGCGAGGACGACATTCTGGCGGATTTTGCGGCGTGTCTCGGCGGCCAGGCTTAGCGCCACGTCGACCTGTTCAAGACCCCCTTCGAGGATGACGATCGCCGCCGTGGCCGCGGCGGCCGGATGCGCCCGGGCCACCGAGACCCCGCAGGCGGCGGCGGTCAGGGCGGGGGCGTCGTTCACGCCGTCGCCGACGAAGAGCACAGGTCCTCTCGTGTTCCTGATCCTGTCGGCCTTGTCGGCGGGGGTGCAGCCCCAGTGGACCGCAGCGGCGTCCAGGCCGATCCGCTGCGCGACCGCCAGGGCCGGCCCGTCGGCGTCGCCGGTGGCCATGGCGACCCGCAATCCTCGCCGTTTGAGCTGCGCCACACCGTCGGCGGCGCTGGGGTCCAGCGCATCGGCGAGCAGAAGGTCGCCGACCGCGAGACCATCCACGGTGACCCGAAGACGGGTTTCTCCCTGCAAACTAGCGACGCCGCCGACATGGACGTGGGTTCCGTCCGCCAGCGTCGTCTCGGCGCCGCGATCCAGGCGTTGACCGCCGACGACGACCGCGTCGCCGATCGACGCGGCGGCGACGACGGCCTGCGCAAGGGGATGGGCGATGCCGGTCTCCGCACGCGCCGCCAGGTCCAGCACCTGCGCCACAGACCAGCCGGGGCAGGGGTCGACGGCGACCACCTCGAGGCGGCCCAGGGTCAGGGTCCCGGTCTTGTCCAGAAAGGCGGTGCGCAGCCCGGCCATGCGATCGACGACGCCGGGATCGGAAAACCGCAGACCGTGCCCGGCGGCCTTGGCCGAGAGCCGCGCCTGCGCCAGGGGCGCGGCCAGGGCCAGGGCGCAGGGGCAGGCCGCCAGGAGCACGACCAGGCCGCGCATCACCGCCTCGCCCCCGTCGGCCATAACCGCCAGCGTCGCTGCCGTCACCAGGACGGCCGCCAGGATCAGGCCCTGGGTCAGCGTGCCGGCCAGGCGCGCGATCCGGTCCTCGTCACCGCCGCGCGTCGCCAGTTCTAGGGCCACCCGTCCCCCCATCCGATCCACGTCGCGATCTCCGGCTTCGCGATCAACCGAGACTTCGATCATCCGGTCGAGATTGACGGCCCCCGCGCTGATGCGGTCTCCCGGAGTGATGGCGCGCGGCGCGGATTCGCCGTTCAGCACGGCCGAGTTCAGGCGGCTCTTACCGGTCAAGATCAGGCCATCGACGGTCGCTACGGCGCCGGCAGGGATCCGCACGAGATCGCCAAGACGGAGGCTGGCGCTGGGCGCCGCCTGCCAGCCGTCCGCCTCCCGCCAGACCAGGGCCGTGTCGTCGAACAAACGGCCCATCGCCACCACGCCCTGGGCGGCCCTGCGGCGGATATGGGTCTCGATCAGACGTCCGGTCAGCAGCAGGGTGATCAGCATGACCGCCGTGTCGAAGTAGACGTGGCGATCGCCGGCCCCCAGATGAACGAGCGAGGCCGCCACGGCGCCCAGAACGCCGAGCGTGACCAGGAGGTCTAGCCCGGGCGCGCGGAGACGCAGGGATCGGATCGCCATGCGGCCGATGTCCCAACCGCCATAGAGAAGCACCGGCGAGGCCAGCAGACCGCTGGCGATAGCCAGCCTCCAGCCGAGGTTCGCGCCGAGGCTCGGAGTCACATAGATCACGATCGCTGCGACCATCGCCCACATGCCGAAGGCCACCGACACGGCGAGCCTGAGCGTCAACTGGCGGATTTGACCGTCGAACCGGTCCACCGCATCCTGAGGGTCGGCGCGCTCGATCAGGCGATAGCCGGCCTGACGGACGACGGCGCGAAGATGAGCGGTATCGCAGCGCTGTGTGTCCCATCGCACCAGGGCCGAGGCGGAAAGGTGGTGGACCCGGGCCAGGAGGACGCCGTCGGTTTCGCCAAGCCGACGCTCTAGACCGCGCGCGCACCCGCCGCAGAAGAGGCCGTCCACGGCGAACAGCTGCTGGCGGGGGTCTGCGCTCAAGGCCGGGCGCGAGCGGCCGGTTCAGGCGTGCCCACCCCGATCAGACGGCCCTGGTAGGTGCGCCCGTAAAACGTCTCCTCGCCGCTGTGGTTCTTTTGGGCCGTCTCCTGCACTGTCCCGGTCTGGCGGGGATCCTTGGGGCGCTCGTGGCTGTTGATGAAGGCGGCGACGTCCCAGGCCTGCTGGTCTGTGAGACGATCGCTCTGGCCGAGCGGCATATTGGCCTTGATGAAGCCGGCGGCGGTGTTCACCCGCGCCATGCCGGCGCCCCAGTTATAGGACCGCGGGCCCCAGAGCGCCGGGAAGACCGGCCGTCCATTCAGGTCGTACTGCCCCTGGCCGTCCGCACCATGGCAGGTCGCGCAGTTGGCGGCGTAGACCCGGCTCCCGCGCGCCGGGTCGTAACCCGCCGCGGTCTTTTCAAGCTCCGGATAGCCGGCGCCCTCCAAGTCTTGGCCCGTCGGGGCTCCGGTGGCGAGCCAGTGCATATAGATTTGCAGGTCCTTGTAGACGTCGTGACCGGCCGGCGGCGGGCCGCCGGTCGGCGAATGCTGGGCGTTCATCGAATAGGTGAAACAGCCCTTCACCCGATCTTCCATGGTGTTGATCTGCTTATTCTTGGAACGGTATTTGGGATAGACGGTCCAGGCGGCCCACATGGGCGCCGAGTTGGCCCGTCGACCGCCGTCGAGGTGGCAGTTCGAGCACGAAAGATTGTTGCCGACAAAATCCGAGGCATTGGCCGAGGTGTTCATGAAGATCGCCTGGCCGCGCCGGATCGCATCGCCTTCCGGCCCGTCGGGGATGGCGCTGTCCGGCGGCGGCTGGAACAGGGCTGCGTGGACGTTCCTGTCGCCGTCGGCCTCGCCAGCCTTGCGATCCCGCAGCCAGCCCGCGTCAAAGGCGTAGGCGGCGATGGCGAACAGGGCGAAGCCGCCGCCGACGGCATAGATCACGTCACGGGCGAACCGGCCCTTGGCGGGCCGATCCTGCGGTGCGGGAGGCGGAGCGTCGTCATCCATGGTCATCGCCTTTCATCATCGGAAGCGGCCGGCACCGGCGGAAGGGTCGCCAGATAGTCGGCGATCGCGCGTCGGTCCGCGTCGGACAGATTGCGTGCGACCTCGTTCATCAGCTGGACGTCAGAGTTGTCGCGCTGCCCCCCGACCCAAGCGGCCAGCTGCGAGGCCGTATAGGCGGGATGCTGGGCCGCCAGGGAGGGGAAGTTCGGCGCCACGCCGAAGCCCGAGGGGCCATGGCAACTGAAACAGGCGGGAAGGTTCTTGGACCAGTCGCCATACAGCGCCAGCTGCTCGCCACGCTTCAGTCCGCCGCCAAGCTCCGGCCGCGCTGTGGAGGGCGTGCGCAGGGCCGAATAGTATCGCGCGAGGCCGCGTCGGTCGGCGTCGCTCAGGGCGCCGGCGACGGTCTGCATGGTCTCATTGCGACGGCGGCCCGAGACATAGTCCTGCAGCTGTTTGACGATGTAACCCTCGGGCAGACCTGCCAGTCGGGGCACGTTGGCGCCGCCCTCGCCGGCGGCGCCGTGACAGGAGGCGCAGGCCCAGGCTTCGCCTCGGCCCTCTGTGACCAGACGCATCACGCCAGGATCGTCGAAACTGAAGATCCGGACAGGTCCGACCGGAGGTTGAGGCGCCAATCCGGGATCGACGACCCGAGCCAGCTCCTCGCCTCCGCGCCAGGCCCCGCGGCCGGGGAAGCGGTCGCGCTGCGCCGTCACGAAGGCGGGCGTGATCTCTTGGTCATCGCCGCCCCAGGTCTGGCGGACATGGGTGGCGACCCGCGCCAATTGGGCGTCGGACAGCACGCTTGCGAAGCTCGGCATATGGCCGTCGAAGACCTTGCCGCCGACATCGATCGGGCCGTCGATCCCATGCAGCAGGATCTGCACGATGACGGCCGGATCGGCGGCGACGAACCGGGATCCCGCCAGCGGCGGGATGGCGCTGCGCACGCCCACGGCGTTGGGCTGATGGCAGGTCGAACACCGCGCCTCGAAGACCTGAGCGCCGCTGTTCAAGGCGAGGGCGGGGATGTCCTCGATCTGCTCGGCGCGTTCTTCTCGCCCGACGCTGACCGCCTGGGCGTTGTCCCACAAGGTGACCGCGCCCCAGATCGCCAGGGCGATGGCGATCCAGTAGACCGGCAGCGGAATGCGCCGGAATTCCTCGTAGGGTTCGAAGGCCTCGTCCGGTTCGCGGGGCCGAGGGGCGTCAGGCGGCCTTTTGCGGATCATTTCGGCTCGCCCTTTTCGCTGTATCCGTCGTCGCGGACGGCCGTGGGCGGGGCAGGGAAGGTCCGGTCCAGGCTGCGCAGATAGGCCACGAGGTCGCGCGCCTGCGGTCTGGCCACGACGACCTTGCCCTTGGGCGCATAGCGTTCCGGCAGCGCAACGACAACGTCGCCCGGCGCCGCCTTGTCCTTGACCTCGAACAGATAAGGATAGGCCGGCATGATGCTCCAGTCGTAGATCGCGCGCGGCTGATAGAGGTGGGTCATGTGCCAGGCTTCGCTCGGCAGTCGCGCGCCCACATTCTGGAGATCCGGCCCGGTGCGCATGGTGCCCAGTTGATGGGGCTGGTCGTAGAAATAGTCGGAGGCCACCGCGGCCCGGCCCCAGCCGCGTTCGCTGTCCGGCGCCTGGTCCAGGGCGCGGGGCTGCTGGCTGTGACAATAGACGCAGCCTTCGGAGACATAGGCCGCCCGTCCCCGAAGCTCCGCCTCCGTGTAGGGCAGCAGACCCGGCGTGGGCGCTTGCTCGCGGATCTGGATGCCGGGAAGGATGACCAGCATCAGGGTGGCGAAGGCCAGGATGGCGAGGGCGAGGACGCCCAGAGGAATGACGCGGTTCATGCTGTGGTCGCCGGAACGGTGTCGGTGGGGACGGCCCCGGCCTGGGGCGCGCGGCCCTTGGCCAGCAGGGCTATGAAATGGCCCGCGAAGATGAGGTGACCCAGGGTCATCAGCCCGCCGCCGACAGACCGGGCCTCAAGATAGGGCGCCAGGACGGTGACGCTGTCGGCGAAGGGGCGCGTCGCGTCCAGCATGGCCAGACCCTGCAGCACGCCGCCGATGGTCAGGGCGAAGAAGTAGATGGCGAAGCCGATGACCACGAGCCAGAAATGGGCCTTGATCAGGGCCGGTTCGGGCCACTGCCGTCCCGTCAGTCGCGGGCCCATGTGGTAGACCGCGCCGAACAGTATGAAGGACACAAAACCATAGGCGCCGAGATGGGCGTGCCCGACCGTGTATTGGGTGAAGTGGGTCACGGTATTGATCGTGCGCAAGGCTTCGATCGACCCCTGGAAGGACGCCAGGGTATACATGACCGCCCCCAGCGAGATGAACCGCAGAGGGACCGAGGCCTTGAAGGCCCACAGGTTGCGGGCGACCGTGACGTGCTGGTTGATGGCCACGGCGATCACCGGAACGAACATCATCACACTGTGGACGATCGACAGGGTCACCACCCAGGTCGGCACCGGACCGCCGATCAGATGGTGGATGCCGACCTGACTGTAGAACAAGGCGAGCGCCCAGAAGCCGAGCAGCGACAGGCTGTAGGAGTAGATGGGTTTGCCGATGATCTTGGGAATGAAATAATAGGCCGCGCCAACGCCCAGCGGGGTCAGCCAGAGCCCCAGGACATTGTGGGCGAACCACCAGTTGACCGTCGCCTCCTGCACGCCCGAATGGATGCCCGGCAGATTGGCGATGAAGAACAGAATGGGGAACCAGCACAGCGCCCCGAGATAGTACCAACCGGTCACATAGATGTGGTCCACGTTGCGCCGTAGTGCTGTGTGGAGAAGCGGCCAGACGAAGAAGGCCCCGGCCAGGGCCAACAGCCCATCGATCTGCCAGGGGATCTCCAGCCATTCCTCGCCATCCGTCCAGCCCGAGGCGATCGCCAGAGCGCCGCAGGCCACGGCGATGTTCCAGAGCACGGCCCCGATCACAGGCAGTCGGGGATGTCGCAGCTCCGTATGAAAGATGCGCGGGGCGATCCAGAGCGCCACGCCGATGCCGGTCATCGACAGCCAGCCATAGATCACGAGATTCAGATGAAGCGTGCGGACCCGGCCAAAGGTCAGCGGCGCGACGTCCGTCAGCCAGTCCGGCCAGTGCAGCTTCAGCGAGGCCATCAGGCCGAAAATGGAGCCGATGACCAGCCAGGTGATGCCGCTGCCGATCAGGATCATCACGGGGCGGCGCGAGACCGCATCGATGCCCTCGCGCTCGGTGTCATAGTGATGCGGCCCGACGGACTGGGTGTCCTCGCCGGCCATCGTCGCATCGTCGGGCGTGCCCGCCTCGCCGGGCGTGAAGACGGTGTAGGCCTGGCCCTGGTGTAGTTGGAGCTGCCGGTTCGTCACCGCCCAGATCAGAAAGGCGAGGGCCAGCAAGGACACGAGGAAGCTGAGCGCCAGCAGGAGGCCGATGGTCAGCGACATGGGGCGAGGACTCTGTCAGAAGGCATAGGTCACGTCCACATAGCCGTAGGTGGTGTCGGCGGTCGCCGGCGCGTTCGGGGCATCGGTCAGGGCGCCGCCCTTGAAGAGCCGGGCGCCGCCGGTCTCCAGAGTGACGTCGGGGGTCAGCTTGTAGCGGACCCGCGCCTCGATCTGAGTTCCGCCAAAGCGGCCGCTGTCGCTCGACGGGTCGATGACCCCCGTCGCGCCCAGACTGTCGCGCGCGTCTTCCAACCACAGGCCCCGCACCGCGACGAAGCCGTCCAGCTTGCGGTCGGGCTTTACCTCGAGGCGAACGCCGGGCGACACGAGGTTGGCGCGCGAGACCGGGCCGTAGAGACCGGCGGGGCCGAACTCGAAGCGGCGTGCGCCGTACAGGGTGTCGAACCGGCCATAGTCGCCCCGTCCCCCATCGCCCGTGACATTGTCGAACTGGGCGGCGAGTCTCGGCGACCAGTCGTGGGCGAAGGTACGTCCCGCCTCCAGATGAATGAAGCCCGCCCTGACATCCACATCCTGGGTGTCTGCGGGCGAGGCCGAGCGCCGGACCTGACCGACCTGGGCCGCCGCCTCGACCTCGACATCCCACGCCCCGGCCGCCGGCGAATGGCGCCAACGGACGCCGGGCGTCGCCAGCCGGCGGTTTCGGGTCTGCTGGTCCGCGTCATCGCTTTCGGTCAGGCCGTAGACATAGAGGTCGAGCGACCGCCGCTGGCCGAGGTCGCGAGTCCAAAACAGGCCGGCGAACTGCAGGTTGGAACTCTCTCGATCCCACGCGATCCGATTGTCCTCGATGGCGGCCCTGTCGTCCGGCAACCGCACCTGCGGCATGACCCAGAAGGCCGTCAGCGCGCCGTCGGCCAGGGGCGTGTCGAAACGGGCGCCGGTATAGGCGTTGGTGGTGTTGCGAAAATTCTGGCGAGAAACGAAACGCTTGGAACCCAGATCCATGGTGAAGCGGCCGAGTTTCAGTGTCCGCTCACGTCGCGCGCCGAGACGGATCTTGGCGTAGGCCTGAACCAACTCCAGCGCATTGACCTCGCCAACGCCGACCGACGACAGCGGACCTTGCCCGAACGCCCGCGAATCGAACACCTCGCCCGAACGTCACGTGACCCACATCCCGCTCGACGGCCAGCGTCAGCCGCGTCGTCAGGACGGCGTCGCTTGGCTCCGCCATCGGACAAAACTGGCCTGACAGCGTCTCTCCCCGCGCGCGCGCCGATCCGGAGACGCGCCAGCTATCCTGGGCGTCCGTGGGTTGCCCGGCGGCGGCGATCGCACCGCTCATGAGGAGGCCCATCAGCACCGGACAAGCGTTCCCGTGGTTGGCGCGGGCCTCTTGATGTCTCCCATCGTCGTTTCCTGCTGCGTTTTGTCGCAACAGGCCGGGCCAAGCTTAAGCCAGCCTTAAGGTGATTGCGACGGCATCCGCCGCCCAAACCAGCGGTCCACGCGATCGGCGTAGGCGGACCAGGCTGGCCCGAAGAGGGCCGTCAGGTGTCGTTCCTCGCGCCGGATGGCGAGGCGGTCGGTGGCGAAGGCGGCGACGGGGGCGGCCACGAAGAACCAGGCGTTGTCGAACAGGCCGCCGAGGCCGAGCAGCAGCAGGCCGTTGGCGAGATAGATCGGGTTGCGGCTCCAGGCGAACGGACCGGTCGTGACCAGAGCGGTCGCCGCCCGGTGCGGCAGGATGTTGGCGCGCCACCGCCGCATCACCAGCATGGCCCAGAGGTCCAAACCAAGGGCGAGCCCGACCAGGAGGCCGCCAGCGGCGAAGGCGCCGGGGAAGAGAGCGGGCGGGGACCACAGACGCGCCGTGATGAGCGCGACAAGGACGGCGCCGCCCGTGATGAGCGGCGGCCAGGGCCAGCGGTTCGGCGCCTGCGGGCTCACCCCCCGGCCAGCTTGAGAACGCCGCGCAGCAGATAGGCGACGATGCCCAGGACGCCCACGCCCAGCGCCCAGAGCGCGACGAACCAGAGGCCCTGCCGGAGCCCGTTTGTGGAGCCGCGACGCATCAGTGGTAACCGTCGTCGCCGACCTTGCCGCGGAACACCCAGTAGGCGTAGGCGGTGTAGGCTAGGATGATCGGGATCAGGATCAGGGCGCCGACCAGCATGAACAGCTGGCTGGAGGCGGGAGCTGCGGCCTGCCAGAGGGTGATCTCGTCGGGTACGGCGTAAGGGAAGACGCTGACGCCCAGCCCGGCGAAGGTCACCGCGAACAGGCCCAGCGACAGCAGGAAGGGCCAGACCTCACGCTTCTGACGCATGGTCCAGAAGAAGGCGGCCGCGACGATCAGGACGAGCAACGGCACCTGGGCCGTCAGAAGCACGCCGGGCCAGTCGAACCACCGGCGGGCGTATTCGCCGTCGAGGAACGGGGTGGCCAGGCTGACCGCGCCGATCATCAGCAAGGTCGCCGGCCCCAACTTCCAGGCCTGGGACCGGGCGTGGGTCTGGAGCGCGCCATCCGTCTTCATGTTCAGCCAGGTGGCGCCGAGAAGGGCGTAGCCGACGACGACGGCCACACCGGTCAGCAGGCTGAAGGGGCTGAGCCAGTCCCACCAGCCGCCGCCATAGGCGCGACCGGACACTTCGACCCCCTGCAGGATGGCCCCCAGGGTGACGCCCTGGGAGAAGGCGGCCAGGAGGGAGCCGCCGAAGAAGGCGACATCCCAGACGGGCTTGGCCCGCACGGTGCGCCAGCGGTATTCAAAGGCGACGCCCCGGAAGACCAGCCCCAGCAGCATGGCGATGATCGGCGTGTAGACCGCCGGCATCAGGACCGCATAGGCGAGGGGGAAGGCCGCGAACAGGCCGCCACCGCCCAGGATCAGCCAGGTCTCGTTGCCGTCCCACACCGGGGCGATCGAGTTCATCGCCTTGTCGCGCTGATCGCCGGCCTTCAGTGTCGGGAACAGGATGCCGACACCCAGGTCGAACCCGTCCATGACGATGTAGGCGAAGACGGCGAAGGCCAGCAGACCGGCCCAGACCAGGGTCAGATCAACGCTCATGATCAGTCTCCTCGCCAGTCGGGATGGGACGGTCGGGGTCGATGGCGGGGGCAGGCGTGATGCCCGCCGTGCGGATCGGCGTTTCCGCCACGCCCGGCTCGCCGCGATGAGGCGCATGGCTCATCAGACGCAGGATGTAGAAGACCCCGGCGCCGAAGACGGTGAAATAGACCACGGCGAAAGCGGCCAAGGAAGTCGCGACGGCAGGCGCCGCCAGAGGCGCGGCGCTGTCGGCGGTGCGCAGCAGGCCGTAGACGGTCCAGGGCTGGCGGCCGACCTCCGTGGTGATCCAGCCCGCCAGCACGGCGACGAACCCCATCGGTCCCATGATCAGGGCGAAGCGGTGCAGCCAGGGGGCGTCATAGAGGCGGCTGCGCAGGCGGGCGTACAACCCCCATAGCCCCAGCAGCAGCATGGCCATGCCCAGTCCCACCATGACGCGGAAGGACCAGAAGACGATCTCCACCGGCGGCCAGTCGGCGCGGGCGACGGTGTCGAGACCGGCCAGAGGCGCGTTTGGATCATGCTTCAGGATCAGGGACGACAGCTTCGGAACCTCGACCGCGCCATGGACGGTGGCGGCCTCGCGATCGGGCAGGCCGAACAGGATCAGCGGCGCCCCGTCCGGGTGGCTTTCGAAGTGGCCTTCCATCGCCATGACCTTGGCGGGCTGGTGCTCCAGGGTGTTCAACCCGTGCATGTCGCCGATGAAGATCTGCACCGGAGCGGCGACCAGGATCATGCCCATGGCCATGGCGAACATCTTGCGCGCGCCCTTGTTGGTCCGCTCCTTCATGAGGTGCCAGGCGCCGACCGCGCCGACCACCAGACCGGTCGTCAGGTAGGCCGCCAGCAGCATGTGGGCGAGGCGATAGGGGAAGGACGGGTTGAAGACGATCTTGAACCAGTCGGCCGGGATGAACTGGCCGACCTCGTTGATGGCGTAGCCTTGCGGCGTCTGCATCCAGCTGTTGACGGACAGGATCCAGAAGGCCGAGGCGAAGGTGCCGATGGCGACCATCAGGGTGGCCAGGAAGTGCAGCTTCTTGCCGACCCGGTTCAGGCCGAACAGCATCACGCCCAGGAAGCCCGCCTCGAGGAAGAAGGCGCTGAGCACCTCATAGGCCATCAGGGGGCCGATGACGGGTCCGGCCTTGTCGGAGAAGACCGACCAGTTGGTGCCGAACTGATAGGACATCACCAGACCCGAGACGACGCCCATGCCGAAGGCGACGGCGAAGATCTTCAGCCAGTATTTGAAAAGGTTCAGATAGAGCTCGCGCCCTGTCTTCAGCCACAGGGCCTCCAGCACGGCCAGATAGCTGGCCAGGCCGATAGAGAAGGTCGGGAAGACGATGTGGAAGGCGACGGTGAAGGCGAACTGCATCCGAGCCAGGATCAGGGCGTCAAGTTCCATGGAAGCGTTTCAACCGATCAAGCCGAGCGCGCCGGCGCTGCGGTAAAGCATATATAAGGCGACGACGAAGATCAGCCCCGCGAAGACGGTATTCAAGACGCCTTTCTGTCCCGACAGGGCCTTGGCGAGCCGTGCGCCGACCAGACCGCCCAGCACGCCGCCGCCGATGAAGACGGCCGCCAGGGGCCAGTCGACCCAGCCATCAAGGGCGTAGTTGAAGGCCGTGGTCAGGCCGAAGGCGGTGACGCCGACCAAGGAAGAGCCGACGGCATAGTAGATCGGCATGCGGGTCGAGAACATCAGGCTGGGCACGATAAGGAAGCCGCCGCCGATGCCGAAGAAGCCCGACATCACGCCCGTGGCCAGGCCCGTGCCGACGAGCTTGGGTGCATTGCGCCGATCAAGCTGGACGTTCGGGTCTCCGCCGGCGGAGCGGCCCCGCAACATCAGTACGCCGACGACCAGCATCAGGACGGCGAAAAGGGCCAGCAGCTTCTGACCATCCACGGCCTTGCCCAGGCTCGAACCCAGAAAGGCTCCGAGCACCCCGGCGACCGCGAACAGACTGGCAATTTTCCATTTCACCGTGCCGTGGCGGGCATGATTGATCACATTGGCGAAGGCGTTGGCGGCCACGGCGAAGGCGCTGGTGCCGATCGCCAGGTGCGGCTCCTTGACCCCGACCAGATAGACGATCAGCGGCACGGCCAGGATGGACCCGCCGCCGCCGACCAGGCCCAGGGTGAAGCCGACGAGCGAGCCGGCGCCGGCGCCGAGGCCGTACTGCAGCGGAGACAGGTCCATGATCAGGCTCAGGCGACAGCAGGGCGAAGCTGGGGGGCGGGTTCGATGTGGTGGGGGCCGGCCAGCCATTCGCGACCGCGCAACATCCCAAGCCAGTAGATTTCGGGCAGGGCCTGGGCCTTCAGATGCCAGGCCAGACGGGTCGGCTTGGTCCCGTCGAGCATCCATTTCGGGAAGCTGGGCAGGAGCTTGCCGCCATAGCCGAACTCGGCCAGCACGATCTTGCCGCGCTCGACCGTGAGCGGACATGAGCCATAGCCGTCATAGACCGCCCGCATCGGCTGGCCGTCCAGCAGCGACAGGATGTTCTCGGCCACCACGGGCGCCTGTTTGCGGGCGGCCGCAGCAGTCTTGGCGTTGGGTGCCGAACAGGCGTCGCCCAGACCGAAGACGTTTTCGAACCGCTTGTGGCGCAAGGTGGCGTCATCCACCTCGATCCAGCCGCTTTCGGCGGCCAGCGGACTTTCGCGAATGAAGTCCGGCGCCGTCTGCGGCGGGCAGACGTGCAGGAAGTCGAACTCGCGCCGAACCTGGCGAACTTCACCGTCCGCACCGGTCACGGCGAAGGTCGCGATCCGCGCCGGGCCGTCCACCGCCACCAGTTTCGATCCGAAGTTCAGGTCGATGCGGTATTTGCTGACATATTCCATCAGGGCCGGAACGTAGTCCTTGACCCCGAACAGCACCGGGCCGGCGTTGTGGAATTCGATCTCGATGTCGTTTCGACCGTGGTCGCGCCAGTGATCGGCCGACAGATACATGGCCTTCTGCGGGGCGCCGGCGCATTTGATCGGCATGGGCGGCTGGGTGAAGATCGCCCGACCGCTCTGCATCGCCTGGACCAGCTTCCAGGTGTAGGGCGCGGTCTCATAGCCGTAGTTGGAGGTGACGTTGTTGCGCCCGAGCGTTTCCGCCAGGCCCGGAATGGCGCCCCAGTCCAGCTTCAGTCCCGGCGCCGCGACCAGCATGCGATAGCCGATCCAGCGGCCGTCGGTCAGTTCGACGCGATCGTGGATGGGGTCGAAAGCCGCGACCGAGCCGCGCACCCACTGGGCGCCTTGGGGGATCAGGTCCTCGGTGCGGCGCCGGGTCCGCTCGGGCGTGAAGACGCCGGCGCCGACCATGGTCCAGCCGGGCTGATAGTAGTGATGTTCGGATGGCTCGACGATGCGGACATCAAGGTCGGGGCGACGACGCAGGAGGCTGGCGGCTGTGGCGATGCCGGCGGATCCGCCGCCGACGATCAGGACATCGCAGGACTCCAGGGGGGCGTACTGGGCGCTCATGACGCGGCTCCTTCGAGACGGGGACGCAGGGCGCCGAGGTCGTAGCCGGCGCTCTTGGCGCGTGCGATCAGATCGTCAGCGCTTATCGAGGCGACGTTCGCCAGCGCCCACAGGGTGGTCGTGCGCGTGCCGGTGCGGCAGAAGCCGAACACAGGCTGGGGCAGGTTGGCCAGAGCCTCGCGGAAGTCCGCCACGTCCTGGTCGGAGATTGCGCCGCCGACCACGGGAACATGGGCGAAAGCCAGTCCCGCAGCCTCGGCGGCCTGGCGCAGATCTTCGGAGCTGGGCTGGCCGGGCTCTTCGCCGTCGGGTCGGTTGGAGATCACCGACCGGAACCCTTGGGCCGCGATGTCGGGCAGGTCTTCCGGGGCGATCTGGGGCGAGGCGGACAGGGCCTCGTCCAAAGGGCGAATATGCATGGCTTTGTCTCCCTAGGGTCTTTTCTGGTTCAGGCGTTTCGGTCGAGGGTCAGGCGGAACAGCGCCATGCCGGCCGCGAGGGCGCCGACGAAGACGAAGGCCTGCCAGGCGCCGGTCGTCAGCGCCGCAAGCGCCGGGCCGGGGCACAGGCCGACCAAGCCCCAGCCAAGGCCGAACAGGGCGGCCCCGCCGACCAGAGGGGTGTCGATGGTCCGGCCCTCGGGCACATGGAAGGTGTCGGCCGCGACCGGAGCCTCCATGCGCCGGCGGATCAGCCAGGCTATGGCGGAGGGGATCAGCGCCCCGCCCATGACGAAGGCCAGAGAGGGGTCCCAGGCGCCCGTCACATCCAGGAAGGCCAGGACGCGGGCCGGGTTGATCATGTCGGACACCACCATGCCGGCGCCGAACAACAAGCCGCACAGGACGGCGACGATCAGCCGGCTCACGCCAGGCCTCCCAACAGGTGGCGGGTGACGAAGACGGTCAGGGCCGCGACGGCCATGAAGACGCCGGTGGCGACGATGGAGCGGGGCGACAGGCGGGCCAGGCCGCAGACGCCGTGGCCGCTGGTGCAGCCCGAGCCCCAGCGGGTGCCGAAGCCGACGATCAGGCCGCCGAGCACCAGCAGCCAGACCTCCGAAGTGATCTGCACCTCGGGCCTGCGGATCAGGGCCGAGGCCAGGGCCGCGCCGCCCAGCAGGCCGGCGATGAAAAGCAGGCCCAGAATGCGCGGCGCGCCTTTTGACAGGCCGGTCGCTGCGGCGGTCAGGCCGGAAATCCCGGCCACGCGCCCATTCAGCAACAGATAGAGACCGGCCGACAGGCCGACCAGCAGACCGCCGGCCAGCGGCCAGATGAAGGGAAGAGGCTCAAGCATCGGAGCCTCGCCTCACAGCGCGTTCAGCGGGACCTTGAGGTAGCGCACCCCATTGTCCTCGGGCTCGGGCGGGCGGCCGCCGTTCATGTTCACCTGAACCGACGGCAGGATCAGCTTGGGCATGGGCAGGGTGGCGTCGCGCTGGGTGCGCATGGCCACGAACTCGTCCTCGCTGACGTCGTCGCGAATATGGATGTTGCCTGTCCGCTGGGCACCGATGGTGGTCTCCCAGGCGAACTCGGTCCGGCCCGGCGGCGCCTTGTAGTCGTGACACAGGAAGACCCGCGCCTCGTCCGGCAGGGAGGTCAGGCGATGGATCGAGCGGTACAGGGTCCGGGCGTCGCCGCCGGGGAAGTCGCAGCGCGCCGTACCATAGTCGGGCATGAACATGGTATCGCCGGGGAAGACGGCGTCGCCGATGACATAGGCCAGACAGGCCGGGGTGTGGCCGGGCACGTGCAGGACCGTGGCCTTCAGACCACCGATCTCAAACCGGTCGCCGTCGTTGAACAGATGGTCGAACTGGCTGCCGTCGCGGCGGAAGTCGGTCCCTTCGTTGAAGATCTTGCCGAAGACCGCCTGGACGGTGAGGATTTCATGGCCAATCGCCAGCTGACCGCCGAGCTTTTCCTGGAGATAGGGCGCCGCCGACAGGTGATCGGCATGGGCGTGCGTCTCGAGCAGCCACTGAACCGTGAGACCTTCGGATTTCACGTAATCAATGAGCGCATCGGCCGAAGCGTGCGTGGTGCGGCCCGACGCCGGATCGTAGTCCAGCACGCTGTCAATGATGGCGCAGACGTCGGAGCCGGGATCGCGCACGACGTGGCTGACGGTGAAGGTGGCTTCGTCGAAGAACGATTTCACGACAGGGCGTTGGCGAGGATCGCCCAGCGCGGCGCGCACGATGTCGGCGGCGTCGTCGCGGGCGGGGTCGGGTGTGGGCGAGGACATGACGTGTCTCCGTTTCGGTGACTCAACACATATACTCATTCATAGTTCGTGCAAGTATGTATTTTAATGTAGCGGAAACGGTGGGATGCGCTTAGCTTGCGGCTATGGACACGATCGACACCGGGCCAGCCGTCTATCCCCCCGCAATGCGCGCCCTGCGCATCAACGATACGGCGCCGGACTTCACGGCGCGCACGACTCAGGGCGAAAGGCGCCTCAGCGACTACCGTGGACGCTGGCTGGTGCTGTTCTCGCATCCGGCGGACTTCACGCCGGTCTGCACCAGCGAGTTCGTGGCCCTGGCCCGGCAGGCCGACGCCTTCGCGGCGATCGACTGCGATCTGATGGCCCTGTCGGTGGACAGTCTGTATTCGCACCTGGCCTGGCTGAAGGACATTTACCGCCGCTTCGGCGTGAAGGTGCCGTTCCCAATCATCGAGGATCCCTCCATGGCCATCGGCCACGCCTTCGGCATGGTGGACGCCGGCTCGAGCGACAGCGCGACGGTGCGCGCCACCTTCGTGATCGATCCCGAAGGCGTGGTGCGCGCCATCAGCTGGTACCCGATGAACATCGGCCGCTCGGTTGATGAACTGCTACGTCTCGTCACCGCCCTGCAGACCTCGGACCGCGAGGCGGCCTCCACGCCGGCGGGCTGGATGCCCGGCGACGCTCTGCTGGAGCCGGCCGCCACCACCCTGGACGCCGCCATCGCCGACGGTGAAGGCGATGCGCCCTGGTACTATCGCGAGCGCCGCGCATGACCGACGATCAAGCGGCCGCCATGGAGCGGTTGAAGGAAAAGGCGCCGGAGGCCGCAGAGCTGTTGCGCCAGCTGGCCAACGCCAACCGGCTGCTGATCCTGTGCCATATCGCCGAGGAGGAACGTTCGGTGGGGCAGCTCGAGGCGGACCTGGGCATCAAACAGCCGGCTCTGTCCCAGCAGCTGGCTGAGCTGCGCCAGTACGGTCTGGTCAAGACGCGTCGTCAGTCGCGCTCGATCTTCTATTCGATCGCCGACGAGCGGGCCCAGGCGGTGATGGGCATGCTGTACGAAATCTTCTGCGGCGATGCGAAGGCGGTCGGCGCCCGCGTCGCCGCCCCGGCGCCCCGCCCATCGACGCCGGCGCGCGGCGACACGGCTCAGTTCGCGCGCATCACCGCCGTCGCACGTCGCTGACGGCCAACCCGCACAGGAGACTCTCGTGAAGGGCTTCATCGACAATATCGAACGTCTGACGGAAGAGAACACAGACTTTCGCCGCGTTCTCTACACCGGCCACAATCTGCAGCTCGTCCTCATGGCCATTCCGCCCGGTCAGGAGATCGGCGAAGAGGTCCACGACGACCGCGACCAGTTCTTCCGCATCGAGGCGGGCGAGGGCGAAATCTGGATCGACGGCGTTCGTCACGCCGTGAAGGCGGACGACGGGGTCATCGTCCCTCAGGGCGCCCGGCACAATGTGGTCAGCACGGGGTCCGAGCCGCTTCGGCTCTACACCCTCTATGGCCCGCCGGAGCATCTCGACGGGACGGTTCACGCGACGGTGGAAGAGGCCTCCGCCGACCACGAGCACTTCGACGGCCGCACGACCGAATAGCCGTCAGGGGCCGACGTCGTCCGCATCGGCGCGCCGGTCGTCGGGCCGCGGCAGGTGCAGGGCGATGCCCAACGCCTCCGCCAGACGGGTGTCGCGACGATAGATGTCATCGCGAAAGGCGACGCGGCCCTGGCCGTCCAGGAACGCGGTCCAGTACAGTAGGCGCACGTCGATCGGCCGACCGGTCGCCACACGGACGGTCTGGCCGCTGTCCAGCGCGGCGTCGAAGCGGGCGAGCCTCTCGGGGTCGGGCGCCAGGAGAAGGCGGGCGAAGCCGACGGCGTCCTGCACCCGCACGCAGCCGTGACTGAGATGGCGGAAGCTGTGGTCGAACGCGCCCCGAGACGGGGTGTCGTGCAGGAAGATGGCGTAGCTGTCCTGAAGCTCGAACTTGACCTGGCCCAGGGCGGCATTCGGACCCGCGCGCTGAACCACCATGCCGTTCTGGATCGTCATGTTGTTCGCCCGCATATAGCCGGCGCCACGCGGCAGGATCTCGCGCTGGGCGATGGAGGTCGGCACCGTCCAGGGCGGATTAGCGACGACCGAGGCGAAGGGCCGTTCGAGGCTGGGCGTCGCATTGTCGGCGTCACCCGTCACGACCCGCATCGAATGCACGGGCCGACCGTCCTTCCAGTAGACCATGATGGAGGCGGCGGTGTTCACCTCGATCCGTTCCGGGGCGACGTCTCTCTTCAGCCAACGGCGGCGTTCCAAATTCAGCGCGATCTGGCGAGCGCGGGCCTCGGCCGAAATCGAGAGCGCCCGCTGTGTCGCCGGGCCGATGCGGGCGTCCGCTTCAAGACCGTGGCGCACCTGGAACGCCCGAACGGCCTCTTGCACAATGGAGCCGTATTCACCGCCAGACGGGCCGACCATCGCGGCGGCGGCTTCGCTTAAATCGCCTTCCACCCGAAGGCGCGGCAGGAGGGCGGGAAGGCGCGGGTCGGACGCAAATGGTTCGATCGTCGCGCCCAGGGCAAAGGGCGGCCAACCGCCGCGGTCGGCGATGGCGCGATAGCGGAGGAAGCCGTCGCACAGGCCCTGATAGCCGCGGTCCTGGGGTGCGAGGCCGGCCATCGTCGCCGCAAGTGTTCCGTCGTCGACCGCCTTTGCGAGGAGAGGCGGCGTGTCGACTTGGTTGCGATCCATCTCCCAGAGCGTCTCGACGGATGCTGGATCGACCCGGCCATGGGCGAGCGCCTCAGCCAGGATCAGGACGGCCTGGGTCAGTTCTGCTTCGCTAAGGGCGAGACCGTCGGGCGCCGACAGCCCGTGGCGGTCCGCCAGAGCTAGGGCGTCCATGGCTTGCCGGCGCGCGGACCCCGCCCAGGCGGGGCGTCCGCCGCGGGCGGCGTAGAAGGCTGTAGTCAGAACAGTGATGTCAAAGGCGGCGGGCGCGGGTGCTGCTCGCGCCGCCGTAGAGACCCAGAGCGGCGCCGCTGCGGCCGCCAGCAGGTGTCGGCGGTTCAGGATTGAGGAGCGACGATCAACCATGCCGCCGACACCGCAGGGTTCACCTTAAGGCAGGCTTAAGGTTGGCCGGTCCGCCAGCCCCACCGCGCGAAGATGGCGGCCCCCTCGTCGGACTTCAGAAAGTCGAGGAACGGCTGGGCGTCGGCGTCCTGGCGGCCGGTCTCTGTCACAACGGCGCCGGCGTCGCGGTAGATGCGGTAGGGCTCTTCGACCTCGACCACATCAGCGAGGTCCGGATTGGCGACCTGCCAGATGCCCCAGATGATCCAGGCGTCCAGCGTCGGGTCGTCGATCCAGGCTTGTCGGGCCTCGGCGCTGTTGCGGGCGTAGACGACGATGTTGCGACGCAGCGCGCGCACCTTGGCGATGTCGCCGGTGCGACCGGCCATGTCCTCCCACAGGCCGTTCTGGCCCGCGCCGTTGACGACCAGGACTCGGCGACCCGGCTGGAAGAGATCTTCCAGGCCGCCGATGCCGTTCGGATTTCCCGGGCGAACGAGAATGGAGGCGGTGCGCAGATAGAGCGGCTCGACCGCCTCGGCGCGGATGCGGCCCTCCAGAGCGCTGACGAAGTCGGTCATCATCGTCTCGGAGCCGGAGAAGATCAGGTCGCCGTCCGCCTTGGCCTGGTCCAGCCATTGGGGCGTGGGTCCGGCGACGACGGCCACGGCGCGACCGGTGCGCGCTTCATAGGCCTTCGCCGCTTCGCGCATGGCGGGGGCGGGGCCGCCCGGACCGTAGACATGAAGAGGATCGGCGGGCGTCTGGGCGTGGGCGGCCAGGGCCGTCGTGCTCAAAAGGGCGGCCAGGGCCAGGGTGGAAGGACGCATCAAGAGTTCTCCTGGGGCGGGGCGAAGTGATTGGCGGGGATCTTGAAATAGATGCGGCCGTCCTCGGCGGGTGGCGGCAGCACCCCGCCGCGGATGTTCACCTGAAGCGCGTAGAGCATCAGGTTCGGCAGGGGAAGGGTGGCATCCCGGCCGTCGCGAAGCCGCACGAAATCCGCCTCTCCGCGTCCGCCGCCGACATGGATGTTGTCCGCCTTCTGCTCTCTCACGGTGCTGAAGCAGGCGGGCTCGCGGCCATCGGGACCGTAGTCGTGGCCGACGAAGACGCCGGTCTCCTCGGGCAGGGCCAGGATGTCCTGGATGCTTCGGTAGAGGACCTTGGAGTCGCCGCCCGGAAAGTCGGCGCGCGAGGTGCCGGCATAGGGCATCATCAGGGTGTCGTGGACGAAGGCGTTGCCGCCGATCACATAGGTAATGGACGCCAGGGTGTGGCCTGGGGAGAAGATGACCCGCCCCGTCAGGTCGCCGACAGCAAACGTATCACCGGCCTGGAAGAGACGGTCCCACTGGCGACCGTCGGTCGGGAATTCGTCGTCCAGGCCGTAAATGTCCTTCCACAACCTCTGGACGCCGATGACCTTCTCGCCGATGGCGGTTGGAGCCTCCAGCTTCTCGTTGAGATAGGGCGCGGCCGAAAAGTGATCGGCGTGTGGATGGGTGTCCAGCAGCCATTCGACCGTCAGGCCTTCCGCCTTGACGTAGTCCAGGATGGCGTCGGCGTTGCGGGTCGAGGTCGCCGCCGCCTTCTCGTCGAAATCCCAGACCGGATCGATGATCGCGCATTTGCGGCTGACCGGGTCGGAGACGACATATTGCCAACTGCCGGTCTTCTTGTCGTGGAGCGCCGCGATGCGCGCTCCGCCGTGGTCGATGATCTGCATGATGGCTCCGTTTGGTTTGCGAAGAAAAGGGCCGGACCGCTTGCGCGGTCCGGCCAGCGTCCGATCAGGCGGCTTTCGGGGCGTCGGGGAGGTCGCGCGTCGAGAAATACCAGTCGGTGTAGACGTAACCCTCGGAAGCGCGAGCCTCGGCCGCCTCGGCGGTCTTGGGCGGAGGGACGATAGCCGGTTGGCCAGGGCGCCAGTTCTCAGGCGTCGCGACCCCGTTGGCGTCGGACGCCTGGAGCGCGGTGAGCAGCCGAACGAACTCTTCGATGCTGCGGCCATTGCTCATGGGATAGTAGACCATGGCGCGCAGCTTGCCTTCCGGATCGATCAGGAAGGTGGCGCGAACAGCCGAGGTGTCGGCCGCCCCGGGGTGGATCATCCCGTAGGCCTGGGCCACCTCCATCTTCAGATCCTCGATGATGGGGAAAGGGATTTGGACGCCGAACTTCTCCTTGATGTTCCGGGTCCAGGCCAGGTGCGAGAAGATGCTGTCGATGGAGAGCCCCAGGAGCTCGCAGTTCATGGCGGCGAACTCATCCGCGTGCTTGGCGAAGCCGATGAACTCGGTCGTGCAGACCGGGGTGAAGTCCGACGGATGGGAGAAGAGGATCAGCCATCTGCCGCGGTAATCGGCCAGGCTGCGATCCCCGTGCGTGGTGCGGGCGTGAAAGTCGGGGGCGGGTTCGTTGAGGCGGGGCAGTCCGGTCATGTCGATGTCTCCTTCAGACGCCCCATTGAACACTTACATACACACTTACCCAAACTAATAGTTCTTATGGCCAGTGAAGGTTCCGCCTATGCCGAGACGTCAGTTCACAACCAGGGCATATCCGGCCTGTTGAAGGTGGATGACCGTCATCAGGGCGGCGAGATCAACGCTCACGCCCGGTTCGAGGTCGGCTTGCGCGATGCCGTTCCCGGCCATGGCCTGGCCGCACAGCCGAACCTGGACGCCGGCGGCGATGAGGCTGCGGATCAGGGCGCTGTTGGGGTTGGCGTCGCCCTTGCCGCGCGCGGCCCAGGCGGCGTCGGAGAGGACCGCAGGGGTGGCGGCGCCGTGTAGCACAACGACGATCTGACGATGGTCGGCGTCCACGCCGCCCGCCGCCAGCATATTCGCCAGCCGCGCAACGCGATCCAGTCCCTTCAGCGGCCTGTCGTCCGGACCGCCCTGGGACACGTCGAAGATGACCCGATAGACGCGCGACGGATCCGGCTGTTCGCCGGCCTCGGGCAGGGGCTTGAAGCCGCCGAAGCCTGAAACAGCTTGAGCGAAGCTCGGGGAGGCCGCCAGGGAGGCGGCCAGGGACAGGGCGAGGAGGAGGGTTTTCATGGCCGGTTCCGGTGTGCGGGCGCTGGGGGTCAGGGACGGCGGGCGACGAGATCGATCAGGGCGGACCGGCCGCTGTGGCCGGCGCCTTCGGAGACGTCGCTGTCGTGGCTTTTCAGATGCAGGATGTCGAAGTCGGCGAAGGCGTCGCGGAGCAGCGCCTCGGTGTAGAGGTTCTCGACCTGCCCCGGACCGCCGGTGCCATAGGCGATCTGTTCCGGCCGATAGCCCTGCAACAGGACCAGGCCGCCAGGCTTCACGGCCGCCTTCATACGCTCGAAAAGTCGGTCGCGCTGGGGAGGCGGGGCGAACTGAATGAAGACGGCGACCACGACGTCGAACGCACCCTGCGGCCAGCCCCAGGTCTCGAAGTCCGCCACCTGGGCGTCCAGTGTGACGCCACGTCGCTCGGCCAGGGCGAGGGCCTTCTCGACCGCGCGCGGGGCGATATCCGTGGTGGTGACGGCCAGGCCCTGTTCGGCGAGCCACACGCCGTTTCGGCCCTCGCCGTCGGCGACCGCCAGAGCGGTCATGCCGGGCTGGAGCCGCGCGATCTGAGCGGCCAGGAAGGCGTTGGGCGTCTCGCCGAACAGATAGTCCTGGCGGTCATAGCGGCTGTTCCAGAAGTCGCGGGCGGCGACGGAGTCCATAAGGTGTTCCTTCAGATGATGAGGACGCTGACGGGCAGATCGGTCTCGCCAGGCGTATGGTCGGCGAACCAGGATTCAAGCGCGCCCACAGTGTCGATGTCGAGCGTCCGGCGGTCTCGCCCGTAATGTTCGGGCACCCCTTGGGCGGTGACGAAGGCCACCAGATAGTCCGCCTCCGGCTCGACAGGGCGGTCTCCGACCAGCAGGCGGTCGAGGCGCTGCCCCTTGGGATTCTCAAGCTTCACGAAGGCCGTGAGACCCCGGCAACGTTTGATGTAGCCGCCCATCTGCTCATACGGGTCGGCGGCGAAGGTGCGCTCCAGATTTTCTTCCAGCATCGCTTGCAACTCGGCCCCGGTCAGCGTCGTGCGTGAGATCGGCGGATTCATCGGCGCCATATTGTAGAGGTCGCCCAGAGTGACCGGACCCGGCGCGACGGGCGCGCCGTAGCGCCAGCCGTTGGAGAAGGCGATGTCCACGCCCGCCGCCTGCGCCGCCGCCGCCAGCAGGACGTCGTCCATCGGCGCGCTGGCCATGGCGTAGCGGTGAAGGGGGATGGCGGTGCGGCCGACGATGCGCGCCAGACGCTCGCGCTCGGGCGCCAGGGCCATCTCCACCAAGCCGGCGACTTGATCGTCTTCGGGGCCAGCGTCCACGGCTATGAGCCGATGGCGCCGCAGGCACACGCGGCCCTCTGCAATCTCCAGATCCAGCCGGCCGATATAGGCGCCGTGGCAGCCGGACTGGATGATCAGGGTGTCGCCGACGCGGGCCGGTTCGTGCAGGCGGTTATGGGTATGACCGCTCAGGATCACGTCGATGCCCGGCGTTTCGGCGGCCAGCTTCAGATCCTGCGGAAAGCCCAGGTGCGACAGCAGGACGACCAGATCGACCTTTTCCTCGCGGAGCTGGTGCAGCTGCTCGCGGGCTTCGGCCACACCCATTTCAAACCGCACGCCTTCAGAGAAGGCGGGGGGCATCGTCTTGTCGATGATGGGGCAGGCCAGGCCGATCACGCCGATCCTCAGACCGCCGCGCTCGAACACCCACCGCCCGTCGAACTCCGGCGCGCCGTCATCCTTGCGGAAGACATTGGCGGCCAGGACGGGATAATCCAGTCCCGCCGCCAACGCCTTGAACCCCGCCGGGCCATAGGCGAACTCCCAGTGCGCCGTCATGGCGTCGATCTTCAGGGCGTTCATGATCGGAACCAGCGCCTCGCCCCGGCTGGCGACGGCGACCCGCGTGCCATGGAAGGTGTCGCCGTTGTCCAGGGTCAGGCATGCACCTTCGGCGCGCGCCTCTTCGAAGAGGCGCGCGATGCGGGCGACCCCGCCCAGCCGTTCGAACCGCCAGCCGCCTTCGGTGCGCACCAGTTCGGGATGCGGCTCGAGATAGCCGTGGAGGTCGTTCAGCTGGAGCAGGGTCAGGGTGGTCATGGTCGGCTTCAGCGCAGCGGTTGTCCGGAGCGGATACGACCGATCACCGCTTCGAGTTGCGCCTGGGGCATGCCGCCGGGGATCAGATTGCCGTTGATGATAAAGGCGGGCGTGCCCTGCAGGGCCAGGGCCGCCGCTTCTCGACCATTTCGGTCCAGCACCGCGTCGATGTCTGCGCGGTGTTCGGCCAGGTCCTGATTCAGGCGCGCCATGTCCACGCCGGCCGACTGGACCAGACGGGTGATGTCCGCCTGGTCGCCGATGCGCGACGGCGACAGCATGAAGGCGTTATGGACGGCCTCGTACTTGCCCTGATAGGCGGCGGCGAGGGCGGTCCGGGCGGCGGTCTCCGAGACGTCGCCGAAGATCGGCCAATCCTTGTACAGGACGCGCACCTTGGTGTCCGCCTTCAGCAGGCCGTCGATCTCAGGCTGCATCTTCTTGCAGTAGGGGCAGTTGTAATCGACGAAGCCGATGATGGTCACATCGGCGTTCTCGGCGCCGATGAAGGGCGCTGCGGGATCGCGCAGCAGGTCATTGAAGCCGACCTGGGCGATGGGCGGCATGTCTTGTCCGGAGGCGGCGGAAGGGCTGGCGGGCGCCGCGCCGTTGTCGGCGTCGGCCGGGCCGCAGGCGGCGAGCGCCAGGACGGCGGCGAAGGCAGGGGCGAAGGTGCGGTTCATGGAAGCTCCGTGAGGCGAGGGGGTCAGTGCAGACGCGCGATTTCGGTCGCGATCTGTTCGGGGGCGATTTCCCCCATGTGGGCCTTGGCCAGACGGCCGTCGGCGTGGAGGAACAGGGTCACCGGAATGCCGGCCGTACCGTAGTGGCGGGGCAGCGCCATGGCCTCGTCGAACAGCACATGGTCGAGGGCCAGCCCCTGGCTCTGCAGAAAGGCCCGAACGCCGGCTTCGCCCTCGCCCTGGTTGACGAAGAGGAAGCGCACATTCGGATGGGCTTTTTCGGCCTGGGCCAAAGCCGGCATCTCGCGCCGGCAGGGCGGGCACCAGGTGGCCCAGAGATTGATCACCGTAGGCCGATCGATCGGCGCCGAAAGGTCGATCGCCGGTGCGTCCATCGCGGCCAGCGTCAGGGCGGGCGGCGCCATGGGCTGCGTCGCCGAGGCCAACTGATGGGCGGTGGTCCAAACCAAGGCGCTGGCCAGCACAGGCGCAATGGCCCAGGCGCGTTCGCGCGTCGTGCGCAGCAGCAGAATGGTGGCCAGGATCACGACCGGCGCGACCCAGATCCAACTGAATCCGCCCTGCCAGACCGCGAGCGCCCGCCACGGGTCAGCCCCGAAATACTCCCAGTGCGTCGCCACGTGACCGAGGCGGGCGACCGCCAGACCGCCGAAGACTAGGACCGTGCTCCACAGGTTGAAGCGCGGGCTGACCCGGCTGGCCAACAGCCCGACGCCGATCATGAAGACGAACACGCCGGCGATGATGGCGAACCGCTCGCCCGACAGGACGAGCGGGCCCAGGGTGATGGCGTTCATGCGGCGGCTCCGGCGCTCTGCAGGGCGGAGGCGACGTCTTGGGCCGACATCTCTCCGATCAGTCGGCTGCCCGGCGCTTCGGTCGCCGAGGGCGACAGGAAGATCATCGTCGGCGGTCCGATCACTCCGTGCCGCTCAAGAAGCGCGCGCGCCTCGGGCGTGCTGCGCGTGACGTCGACCTTGATGAGGTCGGTGTTCGAAAGGCCGGCGATGACCGCGGGGTCCTCGAACACCGTCCGCTCGATCACCTTGCAGCTGACGCACCAGTCGGCGGTGAAATAGACCAGGGCGGGACGTTCGCGCGCGGCGGCATCGGCGACGGCGCGGTCGAGCGCCGTCTGATCCAGCACGACCGCTGCGGTTTCGACCGGCGCGGCGGCTGAGATTCCAGCGGGCCGCGCCAGGGGCTCAAGCGGACGCCACGGGTCGTCCGCCCCGAGACTGAGGCCGACCAGCAGCAACAGGCCCCAGGTCGCGGCCGCCAGGCCAGCGACACGTGCGACGCCGTTTCTCAGATTCGGGCTCAGCGGCTGGAACAGGCCGAGAGCCGCCGCCAGACCGAGCGCCAGCGCCGCGCCGAAAGCCAGCGTCGCGCTCGGCGGCAGGATGCGGCCGGCCAGCCACCAGGCCATGCCCAGGAAGATGAAGCCGAACAGCATCTTCACCCGGTCCATCCACGGCCCAGCCTTGGGCAGGAAGCGCGCGCCGACCGTGCCGAACACGATCAAGGGCACCCCCTTGCCCAGGCCCAGGAAGAACAGGGCCGCCGCGCCCAGCCCAACGTCGCCGGTCTGTGCGATATAGAGCAGGGCACCCGCCAAGGGCGCGGTGACGCAAGGGCCCACGATGAGGGCGGAGACGAAGCCCAGACCTGCGGCTGAGGGCAGGGACCGCCGTCCGTCACCGCTGTCGCGGGACAGGCGGCTGGTCCAGGCCGAGGGCAGTTGCAACTCGAAGCCGCCGAACATGGACGCGGCGAGAACGACGAAGACGACAACCAGAGCGCCGATCGCCCAAACCGACTGGAGCGCCATCTGCAGGTTCTGTCCGGACCAGGCGGCCGCGACGCCCAGCAGGGCGAAGGCGACGGAAAGGCCCAGCACATAGGCGACCGAGAGCATCAGGCCTCGGCGCGTACCGCGCCCGTCCACGCCGCGTCCGATGACGCCGGCCAGGATCGGGTACATGGGAAAGACGCAGGGCGTGAAGGCCAGAAGCACGCCGAAACCGAAGAAGGCGAGCAGGACCCAGGTGGCCCCGCCCTGCAGCGCCAAGCGATCGACGAAGCCCGGGCTGGGGTCCGGGATGACCGCCGGCGATGGCGCGACCGGCGGAGGCGCCAACGCGCCCTCATCACTCGCGAGTGCGGGTGTGGGTGCAGCGCCCGGCGCCTGGATCGCCAGCAGAGCGGCGGCCTGAGCGGTCTGCGCATCGGCCTCCCGAGCGGCAACCTCGGACTGCGGCCGGGTCGGCACGTCCACTGTCCGCGTCATCGGCGGGTAGCAGATCGAGTCCTCGAGGCACCCCTGGTAGGTGATGTTGACCGACGTCGGGCCGCCAACCTGCGTCAGGGTCTGCGCCGATAGGGTCGCGCGACCCTCGTCATGCCAGACGTCGACGACGCCAAAGCCCGGATCGTCCTTGGTTTCGCCGGTCGCAAGCTCCAGAGGCAGCGATGCTTTCCCGCCCGGCGTGCTGGCGACGGTGTGGTCACGATAGAGATAATGGCCGGGCGCAATGTCCCAGGCGAAGGCCAGGTCGCCGTCAGCCTCACGCGTCACCGTCAGGGAGAAGGCCTTGTCAGGCGATAGCGGAGCCTGACCCAATGCCGAACCCGGAAGGGTGAAGGACAGGATCGCGAGAGCGGCGGGCAACAGTCGGCGGAAAAACCTCATGGCCATCTCGTCGGCAAACGAGCTTAAGTCAGGCTTAAGCCGCAACTTCCACCTCACGCCGCATGAGACTGCTCGCCATAGAAGATGATCCCGTTCTCGCCGACGGCCTCCAGGTCGGGCTCAGCGCCTGCGGCTGGACGGTCGAAGTCGTCGGGCGGGTCGAGGACGCCCTCGCGGCGCTGGAAAGCTCGGCGTTCGATGCGGTCGTGCTGGATTTGGGTCTTCCTGATGGCGACGGCCTTTCGGTGCTGCGTTTCGTTCGCGAGCGCGACATGGATGTCGGCGTGGTGGTCTTGTCGGCGCGCGATGACAGTCGGGACCGCATTGTGGGTCTGGACGCCGGCGCGGACGACTATGTCGGCAAGCCTTTCGATCTCGACGAACTGGCGGCGCGACTGCGCGCGGTGCGGCGTCGCCTGCTTGGGCGCTCGGCGCCCGCCTTGCGCCACGGCGGGGTGACCCTTGATCCCCAGTCGCGTCTGGCTTGGCGTGAAGAGGGGGACCTGCCCCTTTCGAGACGTGAGTTCGCCATCCTGGAGGCCCTGATGGAACGGCCTGCACAGGTCCTCTCGCGCAGTCAGCTAGAAGAACGCCTGTACGGTTGGCAGGAGGAGATCGGCTCTAACGCGGTGGAAGTGCACATCCACTATCTCCGGGCCAAGTTGGGAGCCGGCTTCATCCGCACCGTCCGCGGCGTAGGATACACCCTGCAATGAGCTCGATCCGCCTGCGTCTGTTCGCCACCCTCGCGCTCGTGACCGCCCTCGTCTGGGGCGGCGCGGTCGTCTGGGTCGAGATCCAGACCCGGGCCGAGGTGCAACGGGTGCTGGACCGGCGCCTGATGGAGTCGGCCCGCATGGTCTCGTCCCTGATGCAGGCCGGCAGCGTGCGCCCGGCGATGCAGGCTCCGGAAAGCGGGGCCGCCGATGTCTACGACCGTCAGCTCTCCTGCCAGATCTGGTCGCTGGAAGGCGATCTGATTGGTCGGTCCCAAAGCGCGCCTGCGGAGCGGTTGTCGGAAGGGGGCGACGGTTTTTCAGAACGCACGATCCGGGGCGAGCGCTGGCGCGTCTACACGGTGCATGATCGTGATGCCGGTTTCAGGGTCATGGTCGGGGACAATCTGGCCGTTCGCGAGCACCTGGTCGGCAATGTCGTCACCGCTTTGATCGGTCCGGCGGTCCTTGGTCTGCTGGTGCTTGGCGTATTGATCTGGTGGTCGGTAGGGCGGGGGCTGACCCCTATTCGACAAATGACCCGCAGCCTTGCGGTACGGGATGCGGAAGATCTGACGGCGTTGGACGTATCGCCGGACGCCCGCGAACTCCGTCCCTTCGCCCTGGCGCTGAACGACTTGATGTCACGCCTTGGCGCAGCGCGACGTCGCGAGGCCGAGTTCACGGCCGCTGCCGCGCACGAATTGCGTACGCCTCTGGCAGGCCTGCGCGTCCAGGCGCAGATTGCGGCGTCGTCTTCGGATACGGCCGTTCGAAGACGCGCGCTGGAGCAGATCCAGACCTCTGTCGATCGCACTGCCCGCCTCGTCACAGGTCTTCTCGTCTTGGCGCGCGAGGACGAGATGCCGGTTAGCGACGAAGATCGCCGCTGGGTGACGCTTCGGTCGCTGTTTGCAGGAGCGGAAGGCGATGATCGGGTGTCGATCGTTGAAGGTGACGCGCTGCTTAACGTGGATCCAGATCGCTTCGAGGCAGCGGCTGCCAATCTCCTCGCCAACGCGCAGGCGCATGCGGCATCCTCAGTCGTGATCAGTTACGACCCGACTTCCGGGCGTTTAATCGTCGAGGACGACGGCCCGGGCGTGGCCTTCTCGGATCTGCATCGGCTGGGTAGGCGCTTCTTCCGTGCGGCCAATGCACCTTCCGGAGGGAGCGGTCTGGGCCTCTCTATCGTCCTCGCCACAGTGAAGGCCCATGGGGGACAGGTGCAGTTCTTGCGCTCACCAGGAGGCGGTCTCCGTGTCGAGGTGATAGTTGCTATTGAGGCTTCGGGGTCGATGCATAAGCCTAGCACGCTGACCGACTAACAACGATCTCGGCACGCCGAAAGGGTGAGCTCGGGGCCGATCGCGGATCGGAGGCGGACATTAGATGTTCTCACCTCCAGCGTCTGCTGATGCAAACGGCTGCTGGTCGCACAGCGAGGATAGCCCGCACGCACCCCACTGCTGGCTCACTAAGTTGGGCTAGGGCTTTCGGCGGCTCAGCGGCCGCTGGTCGGGAGATTTCCGACCGGGTTTCTGCTATGGGATTTCAGGAAGTGGGTATTGATCCAGATTGCTGGCTCTTCCCCTCTTCTGGTGACCATATGGTGACCAATCGTCGCTGAGATTTCCTAAGGTCTTAGAAAAATCAGCTTTATCAATAGGATAGAACGAGAGTTCGCGGCATCGAATATCCTGTACTGGGACATCGAGCTCGAACCCTGAGGGTTTCCCGGTGACGCCCAAGCGCCTGTTGGCGCCTGACGTCGGGCCCAGAGCGCTATTCGGCGTGGGATGTAAACTTGAAGGGTTTGGCTCGCGCCGCGGAGGCTTGACCACGTTTTGCAGATTTCGCCGAGCGCGGCAGCCTTGCTGGCCCGTTGGCCCAGCCGGTGTTGTCGTTGAGTAGACCAACAGGGATTTGAAATTCGCATTGTCGGAACTTCGACTGCCTGCCGGTTTCGTCAATGACGGGGCGGATCTGTATATCTGAGGTTGATTGTCCAGTACAGATTGACGACGTGCGTATGAAATATTGACGACGCCTGTCAGCTTGTTCGGGTCGTCCAGTCTCTCTGTCGTCTGCGCCTAGGCAGACCACGGGGGACTACATCATGAAAACCAAATCTCGCTATCTGGCGGCGGCCGGAGGCCTGGCGTTGATCGCGGCCTTTCCGCAATGGGCGGCGGCCCAATCGCAGTCGCAATCGACCTCGTCCGAGGCGGAAACGGCGGCGCAACCCAACCCCGCCGTCCTCGATGAAGTCGTCGTCACCGGCTATCTGCAGGGCCTGCGCCGCTCGATCGACGAGAAGCGCAACAGCGACATGATCTCGGACAGCGTCAGCGCCGACGACATGGGCAAGCTGCCGTCGTCCAACCTGACCGAGGCCGCATCGCGCATTCCGGGCGTGTCGGCGGTCCGCAACCACTTCACCGGCGAAGGCGACCGGGTGGTGATCCGGGGCATGGCGACCGAATACAACGCCTACGCCGTCAACGGCGTGCGCATGGGCGGCACCGGATCGCCGGGCGACAACTTCTTCCGCGGGGTGCGCCTCAGCTTCCTGCCGACGTCGGGCGTGGATGCGATCACCGTCTACAAGAGCCTGCTGCCCTATATGGACGGCGACGCCATCGGCGGCACCATCGACATCAAGACGCCGACGGCCTTCGACTATGATCCGACCCACGTCGCCGGTTCGATCGAGGGCACCCTGCTGCAACAGCGCGACGACCGGACCTCGTGGGCGGCCGACGTCGCCTTCGGCAAGCAGTTCTCCGATCGGCTGGGCCTGTTCGTGACCGGCAACTACTCGGAACGCGCCTCGCAGTTCGAGCAGATCGGCAACTCTGGGGATAATATGCCCCGTAACTGGTACAGCAAGGCCCAGAGCCTGGACTTCGATCCCCAGACCTTCGTGACCCGCGGTCTGGAAATGTCCACCGGCGACACGGACGTGACGCGCTGGGGCTTCAACGGCTCGCTGGACTGGCGCGGCGACAATCACGACTTCCACCTGCGTGGCCAGTACAATGAGTATGAAGAGACCCAGTTCAGGAACCGCCTCAACTTCCGCAACGAGGCCGGCACCAGCGCCTCGGCGCGCCTGGAGCAGGTCGACAAGTCGCGCGGCGACCTGACCCAGCCCGCGAACGCCGTCATCGGCTATGGCCCCAAGGGCGCCATCTACAACTACACCACCGCCCAGATCGTCGACCGCGACAAGGATGGGGTGATCACCGACGCCGACAAGGGCTCCAACGGATACTACAGCCTGAACGGCTCGTCGGGTTCATGGGATCCCAAGGGCTTCCGCCTGCGTCGCTACTGGGAAGGCGGCACGACCGAAGGCGTGCTGCAGATGGTCAACTTCGGCGGCGAAAGCCGCTTCCGCGAGTTCACCCTCGACTACGACCTGTCGCACTCGGAATCCGAGGACAATATCGTCGACAGCTACGAGATGTATTTCGGCCGCAACGCCTATCTGTGGAAGGGCAATGAAGGCGTCGAGATCGTCAGCCAGGGGGATCCGCAGTACCTGAAATGGGTGCTGAACCCCGCCGGCATGGCGGGCGTCCAGGACCTGACCCAGTACACCGCCTCCAGCCTGAGCGGCAGCTACGGCGGCGCCAAGGAAACCCTGAACCAGGCCCAGTTCAACCTGCGCTACCAGCCGACAGGCTCCTGGCTGCAAGAGGTCCGCGCCGGCGCCAAATACTACAAGTCCGAGCGTGAACGCCTGGAAGGTTCGCTGATCGACCTGGAGCCCCGGGGCACCATGGCCGACTATTCCGCCCTGTTCGGCGAAGCGATCACCGACATGTTCGACGGCCGTTACACCGGCCAGTACCAACTCGGCCCCGTCATCGACACCGACAAGATGATGGCCGAGATCGAACGCGCCAAGGCGGGGAATTCGACCCTGCTGACGCTGAACGAGGCGGACTCGATCGACTACGCCTCCACCTGGTTCTACGACGAACAGGTAGTGTCTGCCTATGTGATGGGCACGGCTCGTTTCGGCGCGGCCGAAGTGATCGCCGGCGTGCGGGTCGAGGACACCAGCAACGACATCCGCGCCTGGACCGAAAACCCGGTGCGGGGCGAGGACTACACCACCGACACCTCGGGCTTCACCAACTGGCTGCCCTCGATCCACGTCAACTATGACGTGAGCCGGAACGCCAAGCTGCGGGCGGCGATCTGGACCAGCGTTTCGCGTCCGGACATCAAACGGATGACCTCGGTCAAGGAATACAGCTACGACGGCGATCCCGACGGCGACGGCGTGACCAACCCGACCAGCGAATGGGTGCTGACCGGCATCGTCCAGGGCAATCCCGATCTCGAGCCGATGACCTCGGTCAACTACGACCTGTCGGCGGAATATTACAACGGACGCACGGGCGCCTACTCCGTCGCGCTGTTCTACAAGGATCTGGACAAGTTCCTGTTCCGCTCCTCGTCGTCGGTCATTCGGGACGGCACGGAGGGCGAGTTCGACGATCCGTCGGGCGTGCCCGTCTCCATGCCGATGAACGGTCGCAAGGCCGAGATCCGCGGCGTCGAGATCAACGCCCGCCAGCAGCTCCACTGGCTGCCGGCGCCGTTCGACGGGCTGGGCGTGGCGGCGAACGCCACCATCCAGCGCTCGGAAGCCGAAACCGGCCTGTCCTGGCACCCTGAAGGCTACACCCTGCCCTTCATGGAAACCCCCGACCACATCGTGAACCTGGAACTGTTCTGGGAGCGCAACGGCTGGGAGGCCTATGTGGCCTACAACTATCAGGACGTGTCTCTGGAAGACATCGAGGACTTCGGCAACGATCCCTATGAGCAGGACTACCACTTCGTGGACCTGATGGCGCGGCGTCAGATCACGCCGAACCTGACGGCCACCTTCAAGGTGCAGAACCTGCTGGACAACTACACCTACTTCTACACCTTCGGTGAAGGAAAGGGCGGCGTCCGCGACTACATCGAGAACGGTCGTTACCTGAGCCTGAACCTGAACTGGCGGCTCTGACCGTTCCTGCCGCTCGCGGGAGATCTCCCGCGAGCGGCGCCTTTTCCAGACATCGAGGATACCTCATGCGCCTGTCCCTGCGCCTCGCCGCGACCCTGTCCTGCAGCGTCCTGGCCTTCGCCGCCCTCCAGGCCGTCCCGGCGCAAGCCCAGACGGCTTCCCTGCCCGAACGCGTCATCGTCAATCTGACCGAGACGCCCTCGACCAGCCTGGCCTTCAACTGGCGCGCCGAAGCGGGCGCGGGCGATAGTTTCATCGAATATGCGATCCTGACGCCGGGGCCGGCCTATCCGGCCCAGGCCGTTCGCCTGCCCGCACAACGCACCTCCGCCGCCTTCACGACGCGGGACGAACAGAACGTCGCCGCAGACTATTACAGCGTGCGGCTGACCGGCCTGACCCCCGACACCCAGTACGTCTATCGCGTGGGCAAGGAAGGCGCCTGGTCGCCCTGGCGCCAGGTCAAGACCGCCGCCGCCGAGGTTCGTCCCTTCACCTTCCTCTATATGGGCGACGTCCAGAACGACATCCGCTCCATGGGCGGCCTGGCCGTGCGCCGCGCCCTGCGCCAGACCCCGGACGCGGCCTTCATGCTGTTCGCCGGCGACCTGATCAACCGGGCCGACAACGACGCGGAATGGGGCGAGTGGTTCGACATGGACGCCCACCGTCTGGCCGAGACTCCGTCGCTGATGACGCCGGGCAATCACGAATACATGAAGCCCCAGGGCTCGACCCCGCAAATGCTGGCGCCCCAGTGGCGGCTGCAATTCACCCTGCCCGAGAACGGCCCGTCCGACATGCTGACCGAGACCGTGTATCGGGTCGATTATCAGGGCGTGCGCATCATCTCGCTCGACGCCGACATGATCGACGAAGACCCGCAGGCTGCGCAGGATCAGTTCGCCTGGCTGGAGCGCCAACTCGCGGACAACCCGTCGCGCTGGACGGTCGTCTTCCTGCACTACCCCCTTTACTCCACCGCTCGGGGACGCAGCGGGGAAGAGTTGCAAACCGCGCTGCAGCCGGTGTTCGACCGTTATCACGTCGACCTGGTGCTGGCCGGCCATGACCACACCTATGGGCGCGGCCGCCCCCACGAACAGGGCCCAGTCTATATGGTCTCCAACGTCGGGCCGAAACAGTATCCGCTGGGCGACTTGAACTGGACGGAGCGCAAGGCCAGCGGCGTGCAGGTGTTCCAGCAGGTCGAGGCGGCCGGCGACCGGCTGACGGTGCGGGCCTTCACCATGGACGGCGCCCTGTACGACGCCTTCCAACTGGACAAGCCCGGCGCGGGTCCGGCGCGCCTGACCGATCTGAAGCCGGCGACGCCGGAGCTGATCCTGCGGCGCGAGGACCAGTAGTGACGGTGCGTACCGCGATCGTCGGGCTGCTCGCGGCATGGGCGGCGGGGCTGGCGGCGACGCCGGCCCTGGCCGATCCGGTCTGCGGGCAGACCGCCGTCATGTCGCGCCTTCAGGCCGAACTGGCGAAGCCGCGCGGCGCCCTGCTGATCGCCGCACACCGGGCCGGCCACCTCGACGCGCCCGAGAACTCGCTGGCCGCCATCGACGAAGCGGTGCGCGAGGGCGCCGACATCGTGGAGATCGACGTCAAGGTCTCCGCCGACGGCGTGCCCTTTCTGATGCACGATCATACGGTGGCTCGGACCACCGGCGGCGCCGGCGAGGCCGAGAGCCTGACCTACGCCCAACTGCGTCGCCTGCGGCTGGAAGACAGTTCCGAGCCGCCCCCGACCCTGGTCGAGGCGCTTCGCAAGACGTGCGGACGGGTGCTGGTTGATCTGGACCTCAAGACGGATCGCATCGGCCCCGTGGTCGCGGCGGTGCAGGGGCTGGGAATGACGGACCAGGTCGTCTTCTTCGACTCCGACGGGGCGGTGTTGCGGGCGGTGCGTGAGCTCGCGCCGCGCGCCCTGCTCATGCCGCGCGTCAGCCGTCCCGACGGCTTGGCCGCCGCCGTCGAGGGGCTGCCGGCGGTGACGATCATTCACGGCGACCCCGAGTCTCTGACCCCGCAGCTCCGCAACGGGGCGCGGGCCCTGCCGGCGCGGATCTGGGTCAACAGTCTGGGCGATGTCGATGAGGCCTTGGCGGTCCGGGCGCCCGACCTGTGTTCCCGGCTGGAGGGACTGCTGGTCCTGGACGCCAATGTGATTCAGACGGATCGGCCGCGGGGCCTTCGGCGCGCCGTGAGCGACTGCGGGCTCGCGGCGCTGCCATGATCGAAGCCATGCAAAGGCGCGGGGGCCGAGCGGGCGGCGCCTTCAATCCCCGCCTGACCACGAAGACGCGCGATCTTTCCGGGTCGTGCAGCCTCTCCGTGACGGATCGCTTTGACTTCGCCCAGGATGAGCTTTTGCTGACGGTGTGCAACGCGGCCGGCGGCGATGTGGCGCATCTTCAGATCCTCGATGCGCATCAGCCGTCGGCGTCCATGGACGCCTTCAACCTGCCGCCCGGCGAGCAGGTCGAACTGATCCGGACGGCCGACCCCTATGATCTGCGCCTGCTCGGACCCGACGGCTTCTGCAGGCGCTTCTCCGGCTGTCTGGCCGAAGACGGCCCTGTCTCGGCGCGCCTGAAAGAGCCGCGCCGAGGTCGGGGCCTGATCCTGGAGATCGTCCCGGCCGAGGACGCCTGGTTCTGCGTCAATGACGAGACGGGCCTGTGTCCCACGCGCCGCTACAGGCTGAGCGCTGGAGCGCCCTTGCGCCTGCGACTTCCGGTCCTGCCGGACGGCGCCTACGACCTGACCGTCTCGCGCCTCGGCGGCGCCTTCAGCCGAAGGTTCGCGGGCCGCCTGGCGTCGCAGGATCCGCTCAGAAGCTGCGGCTGATCGCCAGGGTCACCGTCGGCCCGGTGCGGATGTACTCCCGCAAATCCTCCGGCCCCGAGCCGAAGGTGTACCAATAGGTATGGCTGTTCAGCAGGTTGCGGATCTGAATCGACGCCAAGCCGTCGCCGCCCAACCGTCGTCGAAGGCTGATGTCCACAAAACTGTAGGCCTGTTCGTAGGGGTCGTTGGCGAAACTATCCATACCTTCGAGGAAGCCGCCCTGGCGGCTCCAGCCGGCCGCCGCCTCCCATCCGCCGCCCTGCCAGAACAGTTCGACGGACGCCAGGGTCTCGGGCGTCTCCGTAAAGGGAAGCCGATCGCCGACGCGCCAGACGATGTTGGCGTCGGCGCGGCTGACCTGCCAGGTCAGATTGGCCGTGACGCCCAGCCCATCCAGCGGGGCGGGCGCCCAGTCCAGGCCGTGGCGTATCGCCAGTTCGACCCCGCTGATCCGCGCCCGCCGACCGTTGGCGTAGGCCCGCACGGGCGTCCCGTTCTCATCCCCGCGGTCAATCAGTCCGCCGTCGCGGATCGAACTGGTTGAGGCCCTATAGAGAAAATTATGAATGTCCTTGTGGAACAGGGCCGCCGACCAGGCTGTCGATCGGCCATAGTGTTCGAGCGACAGATCATAGCCGATGGCTTCCATAGGCTTCAGGTCCGGATTGCCTTGGCGGATTTCCTGAAGGATCCAGTCCGCCTCGGGATTGACCTCGCCGTCGCGGTCGGGATCCTGATCGTAGACATACTGCCGCGCCGACGTCATTCGGGCGATGTCCGGTCGGGCGAAACTGGTCCAGATCGCCGCCCGCAAGACCTTGTCGCCCTCCAGGGCGCGCCGCAGATGCAGCGAGGGCAGGACATTGGTGAAACTGTTTCGACGTTGATCCCGTCCGTCGCCACGGAGCGCATCCAGAATGGGAAAACTCACCTTTGATCGGGTGTGCTCGACCCGCACGCCGCCCGTGATCTCGGTTCCGGCCCATCGGGCTGCGGCCATGACATAGCCGGCCGCCGCCTGTTCCTTCAGCCGGAACCTCTCGGCGTCGGCCTGGGGCTCGAACGCGGGGTCTACGGTGAAATAGGCGCTGTCGCCGCGATAGGCCCGTTCGATCTCGGCCGACATCCGTCGGCTGTCCAAGACCACGCCCAGCCGGTGGTCCCCGACATAGCGGCCGTCGAACAAGTCCGTGACCGGCGCGCCGAACAGCCCTTCCAGATCGGCCAGGGTCTCCGGACCGATCAGATCGGGGCGAGCGCCTCCCGCGCTGCGGCGGTTGGAGTGCATATAGCGCCCTCCGGCCTGGACCGACTCCAGCCAGCCGCCGGTCGGCGTATAGGTCAGACCGAACTGGGCCTGGGCCAGGGTCTCGGACGTCTGTTCCCACTCATCGCCCAGATGTCTGAAATCATAGGCGGCCGGATCCTGAACCGCCGCCATGCCGGCGGGATTGAGCCCCCACAGGCGAAAGCGCGGATCGTCGGTCTCGACCACCCGGACGCCGCGATTGCCCAGCCATTCGACGGCGTCGGTCCTGAATTCCAGGAGCGCGCCCTCGTCCAGATCATCCTGAGAGCGCGACAGCGAGACATCATAGTCGATCCGCCACGGCCCGTCCCACCGCCGTCCGCCCACGGTGATGGACGACAAGAGGCCGGATTCCCGCGTCGCTTCCCAGAACCGTCTCAGTCGGAAGCCCATTGGGTCCCACACGCCCGATGCGCCGGCCAGGCTGTAGATGGAGCGGACGTCGCGGTCGGCGTCGGTGATCCGCCCATCCCCGTCCACATCCTTCATGTCCGCAGTCGAGTAGCCGTAGATGCGCCCCAAATCCGGATCCGAACCGACCACCATCGCGTCCGGCTGCGCCAGACCGGTTCGACCGCTGTCCACCTGGACCAGCCGCTCGGTTCCCGCCAGGCCGTCGTTCCGGAAATTCAGACGGTTCCGGTACTCCTCGCCCTCGTAGCGGTTGTACTGAAGCCGCAGGTGAAGCTCCTGCTGCCCGCCTCGCCAATCCAGGCTCCCGTTCACCCCAAGGCGGCGCACCTGGGTCTCGCCGACGGCCAGTTCCATGCCCCTCATGATGAAACGGTCGAAATCCCAGCCGGTCGAATAGAAGGTGTCGAACCAGACGGGCGGCAGGTCGTCGCTCTCGCCGCCGACCATCTCGAATTGCGAGCGGGCGTCGCTCCAGTTGGCGGCGACGAAGAGGCCCAGCTGATCCGAGAGACGGCGCGAGACGGCCAAGGCCAACTTGCCCGACTTCGGTCGATCGAACCGGGTCAGCCAGCCGTTTTCCGCCGACAGCCGCACATAGTCGTGGTCGGCGTCGAAGGCCGTCGGGGTTTGAATGTCGATCAGGCCGCCCAGGGCGTCTCCGTCCAGATCGGGCGTCAGGGTCTTTCGCACGATCAGGTTCTGGATTCCTTCGGGCGGCAGATAGCTGAGGCGGACGCCACGATAGAATTTGTCCGCCCGCGACCCGGCGCCGCCCAGGCGCACGCCATTGATCCGATAGGCGTTCCATTCGGTCGACATGCCGCGGATCGTCAGGCGATCGCCTTCGCCGGTCTGGTGGTTTCTGACGGCGTTGACGCCGGGCAGACGCGCAAGGCTTTCCGCCAGATTGTTGGTGGGCAGCAGGCCCTGGTCGTCGACGCTGACCACATCGCTGACGCCGTCATAGGCCCGTTTAATCTCCAGAGCCTCCTGGAGGGCCCCTTTGCGGCCCAGGACCACCACCTCCTCGAGCTGGGTCACGGTCGTCGGCGCCGGCGCAGCCTGCGCCCGCTCGATGATCAGGGTCTCGCCGACGATGCGGCCCTGCAGGTCCGGATGGGGGGCCAGCAGCCGGGTCAGGGCGTTCCAGGCGGTGGTTCGGCCTTGCCACTGCGCTGTGCGACGTCCGTTCATCAGATCGGCGTCGGCCAGAACGGCCATGCCCGATTGCCGGGAAAGATCACGCAGGGCCTGGGCAAGAGGGCCGCTGGAAATCCGAAACCTGTGCGGGGTCTGGTCGGCGGCGGCGGCGAACGGGGCCGGGGCCGGGGCATGGGCTTGAGCCGCGGCGCCGCCCGCCGCAAGCCACAGGCTCGTCACCGCTGCTGCGCTCCAAAACCTTGCGCGGCCCGTTCCCATCCTGGGTTCACCGATCGATCAGCAGACGGCCGGAGGCGTCCCTGCGAAGCGTCAGATCCTGCATGTCCGCGACCACGGTCAGGACGTCCTGCGGTCGAGAAGCGGCGAACCGCCCGCTGATCCGGCGTCGGCTCAGGGCGGGATCGGCGAGTTCGGCCTGAAGGCCGGGCGATCGGCGTTTCAACTCGATCAGCAGATCGGCCAGGCTCATATTGTCCGCGTCGATCCATCCCTCGGTCCAGTCCGGCGCCCTGACCTCCGGGTCCAGGCGTTCGATCGCCCCGGCTCGGGCGGTCGCGCCGTCGCTCAGCAGTCGACCGCCTGCGTTAAGCACCTGGCCGCGCTCGGGGTGGTTCAAAGGGACCACCTCGACCCGGCCTTCCAGGACCGTCACCTCCACCGCGCCGCCGCTGCGTTCATCGACGTTGAAGCGCGTTCCCAGGGCCGTGATTCGATGTGTGGCCGTGATGACCGAGAAGGGGCGTCTGGCGTCCTTGGCCACCGAGAAGAAGCCTTCCCCGCTCAGCCAGACGTCCCGCCGTTCCGGGCCGAAGGCCGTGCGGACCCGGCTGTCGCCGTTCAGCTGGACCGAAGAGCCGTCGTCCAGCGCCGCTTGAAGGCTGCGTCCCGCCGTTCCCTCCAGCCTCTGTTCGACCAGGGCGGGCTGGGACGGCCATATCAGCACGGCGAGCGTCACGGAGGCCGCGGCCAGCATGCCGCCGGCCCAGAGGGATGGCGAGAGTGGAAGGGGCCGAACCCGCCAGGCGCGCCGACGCCGGCCCGCTTCAGCCGCCAGTGTTGCGCTGGCGGCCGCCAGGGCGGGATCGGCGAGCAACCGCTCCTGAGCCTCCAGCAGTCGGGCGCGCTCCGGCGCTGCGGCCAGCCAGGCGCGCAGCGCCTCGTCCGCCGCGTCGTCCATTTCGCCGTGACGCCGACGGTCGGCCCAAAGGGCGGCCTGTTCTTCGGAGACGCGCGCAAAATTCTTCATCGCGCACGCTCCATGTCCACCGCCTTGCGCACTTCGCGGGCGGCGCGACTGAAGTGTTTTTGGGCGGCCTCGACCGAGATGTTCAGCCGTGCGGCGATCTCCGGATAGCTGAGATCGGCGGACTGGCGCAAAACAAAGACTTCTCGCCTGAGCCGGGGCATGCGCTGAAGCGCGCGGGTGAAAAGGTCCGCTCTCTGCTTCATGTCGAGAACTTCGAACGGGGAGGGCGCGTCCGAGGCCGCCGCGTCGTCGATCGGTTCGTTCACATCCGGGGCGCCGGGGCGCCTCTGATCGCTGAGCAGATTGAGCGCGACCCGAAAGGCGTAGGCCACCGGATCCTTCAGCGGCGTGGCCCGGGATCGGGCCAGGACGCGGGCGTAGGCCTCCTGGCTGATGTCGTCGGCGTCGGCGTCGTTGTGGACCCGGCTGCGGACAAAGGCGCGCAGACGCACGGCGTTCTTCGCCAGCAATCGCCCCGCACTCAGATCCTGAACAGACATCCTACCCCCGCGGGCGCACCCGTTGGGCCGCGCTTTTACGGCTCAACGATGACGGTGCGAAAACAGTCCGACGAATAATCG
>NZ_JBAZPS010000007.1:0-147590 GCF_041648055.1 Brevundimonas sp. | reverse complement strand
GGCCGTTCCGTTCCAGTCCATTGTAGAGCCAGCGCTCCATACGACGGGTCTCGTCGACCGGCGGCAGCCAGGTCAGGGAGAGCCGGTAGTCCGTCTCAAACGCCGGATCGGAGGCCTCGAACCGCTCCCGCCGTTCGGCATCGACCAGCCAGGCCGCGTCCAGATCGAACACACTCTCCGGATAGGGCGAGGCCGGACGCCGGCGCGCCTCGATATGGACGCACCGGCCCGTGCCGAGGCGTTTCAGGGCATCGTTCAGCCGCGCCCGGACGGCCATCAGCTCGTCCTCCGTCGAGGATTCTGGAAAGGCCTGCAGGCGGATAGCCTGTGCACTCCCCTCCCGGCGCTTCGACACCGACGGTCGAAGAGGGCCGTCAAATCCTGCCATCAATCCTTCACAGGCGATTGCACATCCGTGCCCATATCGATATGTTATAACATACCAACAGTCTCCAAGGTTTTGTGTTTTGTATCGTGCTGTTTCGCGCCTCCCCCATCCCTGTCGCCGAAACCTTGTCGTGGGAGCCAGCCTGCTCGGACTCGTGACCGCCGGGCCCGCCGTAGCCCATGACGCAGACGCCGACCCCACCGAGATCGACGCAATCGTGGTCATCGGCACCCGCACATCGCGGGACACGACCCTCTCCTCGGACCGGGCGACAGAGGTGATGTCGCAGTCCAGTCGGTCCCTGGAGCAGGATATTCTTCAGGCTGCCGGCGCCTATCGACTGAGCGATGCCCTGGAACTGGTCAGCGGCAGCAGCCAGCAGAACAATCGCGGCGGCTTCGCCGACAACTTCGCCATCCGGGGCTTTCTCAGCACCGCCGACGGCGGCGGCGAATACTATGTGGACGGCTTCATCGCCAACCGGGGCAGCGCCCCTGCCCGCGACCCGGCGACCATCGAGCGGATCGAGATCCTGAAGGGGCCTGCCGGCGCCGTGTTCGGCGACATCGACCCCGCCGGCCGTGTGAACATGGTCACCAGGACGCCGCGGTTTGCGCCCCGGAGTTCGGCGACCCTCACCCTTGGCTCCTTCGGTACGCAACGGGTCGAACTCGACACGACGGGTCCGCTGTCGGACACCCTGGCGGGGCGGCTGGTGGTGGCCGTCGAAGACAGCGACGGCTATCGCGACCATGTCGGGCTGGATCGCCGCGTCTATTCGCCGTCGATCACCTGGCGGCCCACCGATGCGGTCCGGCTGACCTATGTCGGCCAGCATATCCATTACGACTCGCCCTTCGACCGCGGCGTCGCGGCGGTCGGCGGCGACCCACTTGCCCTGCCTCCGTCGCGGTTCCTCGGCGAGCCGGGCAATGGCGATACCAGGGCACGGGACACCCGGCACCAGATCACCGGCGACATTGCTCTTTCCGGCGGATGGTCGCTGATCGGGGGCGTCGCCTACCGGACCGGATCCCTCCGGGGCTTCTCGGCCGACCAGTCGCGCCTGCAGCCGGACGGACGCACACTGTGGCGACAGCGCCGGGAGCGCGGCTATGAGGTGGAAGACCTGTCGGCCCGGGTGGAGCTGCGCGGCGAGGTCCAGGCGTTCGGCACGCATCGCCCGAGCTTGGGGCTCAAGGCCTATGCGCTCGATTATCTCGAGCTGCTGAACCGGCGCAACCCCACGGCCGCCAACCCCTATGCCATCGACATCTTCAATCCGGTCTACGGCGTGTCCGAAGCCCTGCCCCTGCTGCCCTCCATCAACCAGCGCGAAACGCGGCAGGTCGTGACGCTCTATGCCCAGGACCTGTGGGAAGTGACCGACCGCCTGACCCTCGTCGGCGGCGTCCGGTTCGACACCTATGAGCAGGAACTGCTGAAGAACCTGACCGGGGCGGTCAGCGTCGCTGAAGACGAACCGGTCAAATTCCGCCTCGGTGCCCGCTACGCCCTCACCGACGCCGTCTCGGTTCACGCCAACTGGGGCGAATCCTTCCAGCTCAACTCCGGCAGCGGCGCGACCGGGGCCGCCTTTGCGCCCGAGGAGGGCAAGGGGTGGGAGGTCGGCCTGTCAGGGCGATGGGAGGGTCTCGACGTGGGTGTCACCGCCTTCGACATCGAGAAGAGCAATGTCCTGACGACCGATCCGGCCGACGCCAACTTCCTGGCCCCGGTCGGATCGCTACGGAGCCGCGGTGTCGAGATCGATGCCTCCCTGCGCCTGGGCCGACAATGGCAGGCGGTCGCCAACTTCATCTGGAATGAGGCCAGGAATAATGACGCGTCCTTCGCCACCCCCCTGGCCCTCAATGTGCCGGATCAGTCGGGCACGATCTTCGCGGTCTATCGCTCCGGGGGTCCGGGCCGGGAATGGTCGCTGAGCGGCGGCGTGGGCTATGTCGGCGAACGGTCAGGCGCGACCGACACCAGCGGGCTGTTGCTGCCGGACTACTGGAAGACCAAGGCTGCCTTGGAGATCGCCCTGACGTCCCACCTTACCTTCCGGGCCGAGGCCGACAATCTGCTGGACGAACACTATGCGCAGAGTTCGTACAATTCGAACTGGATCTATCCGGGTGCGCCGCGGACCCTTCGCGCCTCGCTGAGGGCCGAGTTTTGAGACCCGACATGGAACCATCCGGACTGATCATCGACGACCTCGTCGTCCTGCGCGGCGAGCGACGGGTGGTCGACGGGGCATCGCTCTGTGTCGCGCCGGGCGAGATCTATGCCCTGCTGGGCGGCAATGGCACCGGCAAGTCGACGACCCTGTTCGCCATTCTGGGCCTGCTGCCCCGCGCAGGCGGGCGGATCACCGTCGCCGGCTTCGATCCGGCGAAGGCTCCTGAGGCCGTGCGGCGCGAAGCGGCCTATCTGCCGGAGAATGTCGCCCTCTACGACCATCTCTCGGCGATCGAGAACGTCCGGTACTTCCTCGGCCTCGCCGGAGAGACCCGGACTAGGGCGGAGCTCGATCAGGCGTTCGATGCCGTGAAGCTCGAGCCGGCGGCCGGGGCCCGGCGCGTGGGGGGGTTTTCGAAGGGCATGCGCCAGAAGACGGCGATCGCCCTGGCCCTGCTGCGCCGGACGCCCGTCCTCCTGCTCGACGAACCGACGTCGGGCCTGGACCCCGCCGCCGCCTCCGACTTCCATGATCTGCTGATCGACCTGCGCAGGCGCGGAGTGGCCATCCTGATGGTCACCCATGACCTGTTCGGGGCGGCCGACACAGCCGACCGGATCGGCGTACTGCGCGACGGTCGCCTCGCCCAGGAATGGATGGCAGCTGCCCAAGGTGCCCGTTTCGACGTCCAGGCCCTTCACCAGAGCTATGCAGGGCTGTCCGTCCCATGAGGCGCATCCTCCGTATCGCGGCGGAAGAGATGCGGCTGATGAGCCGTACCCGGACCGCCTGGCTGGGCCTCATCGCCCTGGTCCTCCTGTCCTCGATCGCGGCGGCGACGTCGTTGGCACATGTCGCCGGCGAGCGGGCCGCCCGGATGGAGCATCAGACGGCCGCAGATCAGGCCTTCGAGGCGCAGCCGGACCGACACCCGCACCGTGCCGTGCACTATGGGACCTATGTCCAGCGACCGGTCAGCCCCCTGGCGGCCTTCGAGCCAGGCGTCGATCCCTTCACCGGCACCACCCTGTTTCTCGAGGGCCACCGGCAGAACTCGGCCACCTTCGGCGCTATGCGGGAGTCCTCGGGCCTCATCCGCTTCGGGCAGCTGACCCCCGCGTTCGTGCTCCAGACCCTGGCCCCGCTGCTGCTGATCTTTCTCGGTTTCTCGACGGTCGCCCGTGACCGCGAGACGGGGGTGTTCAGACAGCTGGGACTGCATGGCGCGCGCGCCGCTGAAGTGCTTGCCGGCAAGGCGCTCGCGCTTGGCACCGTCGGCCTGATCGCTCTCGCCCCCGCGCTCGTCTCCCTGGCGACGGCAGCGGCGACCACACCCGCCGAAATGGCGTCGGCGGCGCTCATCGGCGGGGCCTATGCCGTCTATCTGGCGATCTGGGTTCTGGTCGTGGTGGCCGTGTCGTCCCTGGCCCGGTCCAGCCGAGGGGCCCTGCTGGGTCTGGTCGCCGTCTGGGCCGTCGCCGTCGTTCTGGTGCCCCGGGGCGCAGCGGCGATCGCCGCACAGGCCGAGCCTGCGCCGACGCGCGTGGAGATGGATCTTCTCCTCGCCCAGGACGCCCGCCGGATTGGCGACAGCCACAATCCGGACGATCCCTTCTTCGCGGCCTTCAGGGTGCGTACGCTCAGGGCCTACGGCGTGGAGCGTGTAGAAGACCTTCCGGTAAACTTTCGTGGCCTCGTCGCGGCCGAAGGCGAGGCCCTGACGGCGCGCCTGTTCGCCGACTATGCCAGGCGAACCGCCGACCGGCAGCGGGCCCAGTCGGCCTGGCTCCAGGCCGGTGCCATGTTGAGCCCCGCACTGGCGGTACGCCAGGCGTCGATGGCGGGCGCGGCCACCGACCTGGAAAACCATATCCGGTTCCTGGAACAGGCGGAGGCCTACAGGTTCGACCTGGTCCAGCGGCTCAACCGCCTGCATGCGCAGGGCGTCCGGGCCGAAGACGACGCCGCACGCAGCCGGGACCTGGACGCCGAACGGCGCACCCGGGTGTCCGCCGACACCTGGGCGACCCTGCCCGATTTCCAGTTCCGGTCCGCGACCCCCGGACAACGCGTCAGCGGCATGCTGCCGGGCCTGGCCATCCTCGCGGGCTGGCTGCTGGCCGCCATCGGGCTGTTTGTATTCGCCGGTCGGCAGTTGAGGCAGGTCGCAGGATGAGATCTCTGGTTCGTGAACTCTGGTTCTTCACCCGCTCGCCTGCGGCGGTGGCTGCGATCATCGTACTGGCCCTGCTTTCGTCCGTCGCTGTCACCCTGGGAATGGCGGAAATCGCACGCGAGCGCGCATCGATCGCCCGCGTCCTGCAGATGCAGGCCGTCGAGGACCAGGCCCTGATCGACTACGCCGGCGACGCCGGAACGTTTGCCTATGCCGACTTCCGTCCGACCTGGAATGCGCCGTCCGACCTGGCGTTCGCCGCGCTCGGTCAGAGGGACACCGCACCCTCGATCCTTCGGGTCAGGCCCCTGGCCCTCGAGGCCCAGATCTATGAGAACGAGCAGAGAAATGCGGAACTCGCCCTGCCCGGCCGGTTCGATCTCGCCTTCGTCGCCATCTATCTGGCACCGCTGGTGGTCATCATTCTCCTGCATGATCTCTGGTCGGGCGAACGGGAGGCGGGGCGGCTCCATGCGCTGCGGGCCCTGCCGAGAGCGGCCTGGCGCGTCTTCCTGCCGCGGACAGGCGCGCGGGCAGTCCTCGTCGGAGCCGCCGTGCTGGTCCCCTTCCTCGTCGGTGCCACCCTCGAAGGGGCACCGCCCGCAAAGGCGCTTCTGTTCGCCAGTGCCACAGTCGGTCTTCTGGCGTTCTGGACGGTCCTCGTGGTGATCGTGGCGCGCTTCGGCAGTCGTTCCACGGTGAGTGCCGCCGTTTTGGCAGGACTATGGTTTGCTTTGACCCTGGTCGGGCCGGCCGCCACCAATCTCGTCGTCAACGCGGCGGTTCCCACGCCCGATGGTGCCCTCCTGGCGCGCCAGAACCGGGATGCCGTCCATGGTGCCTGGGACCTGCCCCGACAGGAGACCCTGGACCGCTTTCTCGAACTCTATCCCGAGTGGTCGGACACCGAACCCATGACGGAGCCGTTTCACTGGAAATGGTATTTCGCATTCCAGCAGCTCGGGGACGTGGCCGTCGCCGACGTTTCGACAGCCTACAGGGATGGCGTCGAGCGGCGCGAGGCACTGGCGGGCCTTGCGGGATGGTTGATGCCGCCCGTCGGCTTCCAGCGCATCATGCACCGCGCTGCGGAAACCGACGTCGAAGCACAACTCGCCTATCAGGACCGGGTCCGGGTTTTCCACACGCGGCTACGCACCTTCTATTATCCCTACCTGTTCGAGGACCGCCCGTTCGGCGCAGCGGAGTATGCCCTGGGACCTCGTTTTGATGACGGTCCAGCGGAGGTCGTCAGCCCCGAAGAGGAAGCTCCATAATCCCCGTCAGGACCGGACACCCCTTCGGTCCTGTTGCTCCACACACTCATACGGTATGGCTCCCCTGCGCCGCTTTTGCGCGTAAGGGCTATCCCGGAAGCGGACATTCCGTTTGTCCGCTAGGGGTGGGAAACGCACCTTGGCATTCCGTCAGGGAGGCCGATGAAGCTGTCTATCGCAAAATTCAATTGCTCTATCGATGATCCAGCCGCCGGAGCCTTGGGCTGTCGAGAGGCAAATGGATAGCAACGTCTGGATCAGCGCAGCACCGCCGCGGGCGAAGGCCGCGTGGCGGAAGTCCTGTCCGGACGCGCTCGGATGGGACGAACAGAGGATGTCGCACGGCAGGGCCCGAACCGTGTCGAAGGCGCGCCTCAAGCCCTCGCTCAGGGCCGGGTGGGCCGGGTAGCTATAGCCGTCGGACGAGATGGGATTCAGGCTGGCGGCGAAGAGCCCGTCCTTGCACAGGCCGCCCTCGCACGACCGCCAGGTCAAGCTCGTGCTGCCCGGCGTGTGGCCCGGCGTAGCGCGCGCCGTGACGGTCACCTCACCGAGTGTCAGGGTTTCGCCGTCCCGGACGCCTTGCACACCGGCGATGGCCGGCATCGAGGCCAGTTCGCCGTGCTGGGGATCGTCATCGGTGCTCCGCCCCTGCAGCAGGCTCTGAACCGCCTCGCGCCCGGCGATGACCTCCGCCCCGCTGTCGCGCGCCAGGGCCGCAGTGCCGCCGGAGTGATCCCAGTGCGGGTCGGTGCTGAGGATGTATTTCACGTCCGGCCAAGGAACGCGTTCAATCAATGCGTACCTGATGCGTGAATGACGGCACCAGGCCGAGCTGTCTTCCCGCAGATCATCGGTTGCCCCGTCGCTGTCGCACCCCATATGCTGCACTGCACAATAAATCGGCTTCGGTCGTGAACGGAGCGATGGGATGCGAACCCTCGGTGATACGATTGCCCGGCTGAAAAGCCGACAGCCCGTGATGTCTGCGACATCCGTCCTGAAGCCGCTGACCATACGAGGTCCCAATCCAGGGGACCTGAAGGCCTGGATACATGTCCCGAAGAGGCTGGGCCCCAACCCACCGCTGGTCGTGGTGCTTCACGGCTGCACCCAGACCCCTGCAGCCTATGATGCAGGCTCGGGGTGGTCAGCCATGGCCGACCGCCATGGCTTCGTCGTCGTCTATCCGGAGCAGCAGCGCCCCAATAATCCATCCCTGTGCTTTAACTGGTTTTCCCCTGCAGACATCTGTCGTGACAGCGGCGAGGCCGCGTCTATCCATTCGACGATAGAGACCGCCGTCCAGGCCCACGATGTCGACCGCGCGCGGGTCTTTGTCACCGGGCTGTCCGCTGGAGGCGCCATGACTGCGGTCATGCTGTCGACCTACCCGGACGTGTTTCGGGCCGGGGCCGTCTTTGCGGGTCTTCCCTACGCCTGTGCGGGTTCGGTTCCGGAGGCTCTGGACCGGATGAGGGGTCACGGCCTTGCGTCTGCATCCGCGCTGAAGGCGGCCGTCACGAAAGCGTCGACGCCCAACGGTCCCTGGCCCTCCCTTTCGGTCTGGCACGGGACCGGAGACAGAACGGTGGTCCCTGCCAATGCTGACGCGCTTCTTGATCAGTGGCGCGGAACACTGGGTCTGCCGCTGTCTCCCGACGTCGTTCGCGATAGGGGTGACTACACCCATCGGGCGTGGAACCGGTCTGACGGCCTCCCCGCGCTCGAAGACTACCGGATACGCGGCATGGGACACGGGGTGCCCATCAAACCCCGCGCGACCGATCCGGTCGGGGCAGCAGGCCCCTATATGCTCGCCACGTCTCTGTCGTCCACCGAAATACTGGTCGAAACCTGGGGTCTGGCGCGACCTGCGAACCAGGACGAGTCCCGCTACAGGTTGGATAAGGCACCCGCTCAGCCCCCCAGTTTGCCAGAGATGGCGACCGATGCCGACAGGGTCCAGCCACCTCACGGCTCTTCCGTTCAGACGATCATAGAAAAAGCGCTTCGGCGTGCTGGCCTCATGCCTTGATACCGGCATCCTGGCCAGGCCAGCGGTCAGACCATGGGCGCGTGTCGCCCGTCGCCATCCCCCGTCTCTCATCCACGCTGCAGCCTGGGAAACGGATGTACCGCGGGACTGGACGTTCAGCTAGAGCGGCCAGAACAGCAGGATCAGCGGCGGCCCGACGATCAGCACCAGCAGGCTGAGCGGCGCGCCAAGCCTGGGGTAGTCGGAGAACCGGTAGCCGCCCGGGCCCATGACCAGCGTATTGCACTGGTGGCCGATGGGGGTCAGGAAATCGCAGGCGGCCCCGACGGCCACCGCCATGAGAAAGGGGTCGGCGTTGAAGCCCAGCTGGCGGGCAAGAGTCGCGCCGATGGGGGCCACGATCAGGACGGTGGCGGCATTGTTCAGAAACGGCGTCACGGCCATGGAGGCGAGCATGACGCCGGCGATCGCTACCATGCCCGGCAGGCCGGCAAAGACATTCCGCAACAGCCCGGCGATCAGCTCCGAGCCGCCGGTGGACTGGATGGCGTCCGACACGGGTATGAGGGCCGCGATCAGCACCAGAAGCGGCCCGTCCAGGGCGGCGTAGGCCTCCCTCATCTTCAGGCCGCCGAGTGCGACGATGGCCACCGCAGCCCCGAAGAAGGCGATGGCGACCGGGACAAGTCCGAACCCGACCAGGGTCATGGCGACCGCGAGAATCACCGCCGGCATGAAGCGCTTTCGGGCGCTGCCCAGGCGCACCTCACGTTCTGCCAGGGGCAGGAGGTCGAGCGCCTTCAGCGCTGCCGGCAGGCTCTGTTCGGCCCCCTGCAGCAGGATGATGTCGCCCGGAGCCAGCCGGGCTGTCCTCAGATGCTGGGTCAGTTCATAGCCGCTGCGGGACACGCCCAGCAGATTGATGCCGTGCTGACCGTAGAGATCGGACTGGCGGACGGACTGACCCTGGAGGGGAGAGCTGCGGCCCACGACGGCCTCGACGACCGCGATCTCCTCCGACGCCGTCGTCATGGCGATCGGACGATCATTGCGCACGAGCCTGAGCTGCGAGAGATCGACGAAGGCCTCGAGGGCGTCCTGCTCCCCTTCGACCAGGAGAACATCGCCGGGTTTGATCACGACATTGCCACGCGGGGCCGGCCGCCGCTTGCCCTTGCGGATCAGCGCCATGATCCGCACGTCGCCCTCTCCGAGCGCCGTCAGGGCTGCGACAGTCATCGACCCCCGACCCCAGTCCTCGGGCGCACTGACCTCGGTGGCATAGGCATTGGCCGCCAGGGCGGCGCTCATCATGGCCGCACCCTGCCGGTTCTTTGGAAGCATCCGATAGCCGAAGGCCAGAAACACCAGGGCCATGGCCGTCAGCGCCAGACCGACGGGGGCATAGTCGAACATGGCGAAGGGCTCGCCGACGATCCCCTGGCGAACCTCCGCCACGATGATGTTGGGGGCTGTCCCGACGAGGGTGACCATGCCGCCGGCCATGGCACCGAAGGCCATGGGCATCAGCAGGCGGGACGGTGCGGATCCTGACCGGCGCGCCACCTGCAGGGCGACGGGCATCATGATCGCCAGCGCCCCCACATTCTTCGTCGCCATGGACAAAAGCGTCACCGCGCCGGTCAGGACCGGCACCTGGGAACGTTCCGTCTTCAGGAGCGGCAGGATGCGACGCATCGCCAATTCGATGATGCCGGACCGTGCGAAGGCCGCGGAGACAATCAGGGCGCAGGCGATGATGACCGTGACATCATTCTTGAAGCCATCAAAGGCTGCCTCGGCGGGGATAATCCCCACAGCCAAGCCGGCGACGAGGGCTACGACGGCCACCAGATCATAGCGGAACCTCCCCCAGATGAAGGCGGCGATCGTCAGAGCGATCAGGCCAAAAGCCAGCCCCTGTTGCAACGTCACGAATGGCAGCCCCTCTAAACCGATCACCCCAACGTCGCGTCGTCGGATTGGATGCACCCTGGCCCTGAGACGACGGGATCAGGATCTGCCGCCACCATGGTGTTCATTGCCTCTCTGAGTATAGCTGACCGTTGTCCGAAGCGTCACCGGATCACCAGCCCACTTCAAGAAGTGGCGCCTTGGTGTCCGCTCAGCCGTCGGCGGACCATGCGGGGTCCACATTGAAGACTTCCAACCCCTTGGGCGGCCCACTGAGTGTTGACCCTTCGAGCCGGGCCAGGAGGTAGCTGACGGCCAGAACCATATCCTCGGCGTCATAGGGTTTGGGCATCGAGGCGATGGCGACCGTCGCGGCTGAACGCGCGCGGCTGGTCTGGCCGCTGATAAACACGACCGGAATACCCAGCGCCTTCAACTGCTCTGCCAGCGCGACCCCGTCGTCGCCATGGGCCAGGTCAATATTGACCAGCGCCAGATCAGGTCTCGATGCCTTTGCCACGGACATCGCCTCGGCGTGTCGTGTTGTGAGGTCGAGTACATGGTAGCCGGCGTCTGTCAGAGCGTCGCAAAGCACGAGGGCCACCAGGGCCTCATCTTCAACGATCAGTAACGTGGCGGCGCGGCGAGACTGAGCAAACGTCATGGGCGATCATCCTGACCCTTGCGACCGGCCACAAGGACCGGCGCAAGGCACCAGGACAACGACCCTTTGCAGGTTCCGTTGCGGCTGGCCCGAACCGGTACGCCGCCGCGGCCGATTGATCGGTGCTCGATGACGGCCGCTAGAATTTCCGTGCGAGCCCCACCGACAGGACCCAGGGATCGAGATTGACCTGGCTTTGCAGGGCTCCGGCGTTGATCGAGGCATCGCTCTGAAACCAGACCTTCTTGGCGTCCAGATTGACCGACCACGGCCCGACGACAGCGACGTCCACCCCGGCCTGGAGCGCGTAACCGAACCCATCCTCCAGACCGACCTGGAAGCCGTTCTGATCCTTGCCGTCGAAGAAGAGCATATAGTTGACGCCCGCCCCCACATAGGGGCTGACACGCGCCTCCGGCATCGGACGGTACTGAAGAGTCACCACCGGGGGCAGCACCCAGGTTTCGTGCACGGCGACATCGGTGGCACCACCCTGGGCGCGAATCTGATGCCGGGTGGCACCCAGGATGGCTTCCACCGAAATCTGATCGGTCAGAAAGTAGGTGAAGCCCAGGGTAGGCATGACGTCGTGCTCGACATCGACCTTGAGCGCCGTGTCAGCACCTGCCGACGTCAGGATGGCATCATCTGCGCTCGAAGACACGTCAGTCATCCGCGCGGTGACGATCCAGTCGCCCTTGCGAGCGACCTGCCAGTCCTGCGCGGCGGCGGGGATGGCCGTCACGGACAGTAGCATCAGGCCAGCACCGAATGCGGTACAGCGGGGGGAGGTCTTGAAGCACATCTTGAGGGTCCAGGACGCGGCCCGGGTTCACGATGAACCCGGTTGGAGGCGTCTGGCGTGGTCTGGACGGGGTTGTGCCGGTCAGCCTTGATCCATCGCAAACTAGATCAGTCGTCCATGACGAACGGTCGATGCAGCCAGGGATGTGTCGAAGGCGGCACAGATGGCTCGCACGAACGGCCTCCCCTGCTCGGTGACGGCTAGTGCACCGTTCTCGTAGGAGACCAGACCGTCCTCGATCATCGGCTGCAGACGCTGGAGGGCCCCGACGAACCGATCGGCGGCCGGGCCATGGCGACGGTCCACGCCCGGCAGGAAGACCGCAAAATCACACATCAACCGCTCGATGATCTCGGCCCGCCGACGGTCGTCCGCCGTAATCTCCAGCCCGCGCGCCACTGGCAATTCGCCTGCCCGAACCGCGGCTCGCCAAGCGACCTCCTGGCTGTGGTTCTGGACGTAGCCTTGGGGAGAGCGACTGATCGACGAGGCACCCAGGCCTATGAGGGTGTCCGCATCATCGACCGTGTAGCCCTGGAAGTTTCGGTGTAGTCGCCCGGCGCGCGCAGCGATGGCCAGGTCGTCGCCAGGACGGGCGAAATGGTCCAGTCCGATCGGCTCATAGCCCTGGTCGACAAGATAGGCTGACGCCGCCTGGCTCTGGGCGAAGCGCTCGGCAGGGCCGGGCAGATCGGTCAGGTTGATCAGCCTCTGATGGGGCTTCAGCCAGGGGACATGCGCATAGCCGAACAGGGACAGGCGCTCAGGCCTGAGCGTCATCACCTGAGACAATGTCTTCAGCAGATCGTCCTGCATCTGGAGGGGCAGGCCGTACATCAGATCCAGATTGAGCGAGGCGACCCCTGCATCCCGCAGCCAGCCAGCCGCCCTGTCCACGATCTCGAAGGGTTCGATGCGATTGATCGCCCGCTGAACGCGTGGCGACAGATCCTGTACCCCCAGGCTGGCGCGGTTGAGGCCCTCGCATGCCGCTTGATCGACCCAGGCTTTCGTCAGACTGGCCGGATCCAGCTCGGCGGCGACCTCGGTGACCGCGCGGAGGTCGAAGGCCTCGCGCAGCCCATGGAACAGTCGGCCAAGGGTCCCCGGCGACAGCATGTTCGGTGTCCCGCCGCCAAGATGCAGCCGACGGACGGCCTGTCTTCGCCCCAGCCGGGCAGCCACCTCCCCGGCTTCGGCGACCAGCAGATCGACATAGGTGTCGATGGTCTGAGTGCGGTTCACGGCGCGGGTATTGCAGGCGCAGTACCAGCAGAGCGTCCTGCAGAAGGGGATGTGGACATAGATCGAGACCGCGTCCTGGGCGGGCACCTCGCCCAGCCATTTCGCCCATTCCCCCGGTCCGATGTCCCGTGTGAACTGTGCGGCGGTCGGATAGCTTGTGTATCGGGGCACATTGGCGTCGTAGCGGGCGATCAGGCCTGCCGTCCTGATCTGACGGCGTGTTTCAGCGCAGCTCTGCATCGACCGGATCCGGATCGGATTCCGACAGGCCGTGGTCCCCGTCGTCAAACAGGTGAAACTCGTGCCAGACCCCGTTCAAGACACCGAAGGCGACAGCAAGGCCGAGGCCGAGTATCCAGGCGAAATACCACATGATGAAACGTCCTAGGGTTCAGTACAGATCGGGATTGGTCTTGAGGGCGACCGTCGACGTCCTGCCCCACAGGACCTTGTAGACCCAGGCCGTGTAGACCAGGACCAGAGGCAGGAAGATCGCGGTCACAATCAGCATGATGAACAGCGTCAGATGACTGGACGAGGCATTCCAGACCGTCAGGCTGGACTGGGGATCGATCGAACTGGGCAGGATGAAGGGGAACATCGAAAGACCGGCAGTCGAGATGATGCCGACGGTGGCCAGTGACGATCCGCCAAAGGCCATCGGAGCTGATCTGCGCCATAGGCCCACAAGAGCGGCGAGCGTCCCGATGAACCCCAAGGCGGGCGCCAATAGCATCCAGGGATAGAGGCCGTAGTTGTCCAGCCAGGCTCCAGGGGCGGCGACGACCGTGGTCCGCAAGGGGTTTGAGAAGCCCTGGATGTCCAGCACGCCGGTGATCCGATAGCCAAGACCGCCATAGGCCACATAGAGCCCGCCTACGGCGAACAGGACCAGACTGAGGACAGCAGCGATCGTCCCGAACCGTCGTGCGCGGACCAGGACGGGACCCTGCTCGGCCTTGACGGACAGCCAGGCCGCCCCGTGCAGCACCAGCATGCAGACCGACAACAGGCCCGCGATCAGGCTGAAGGGCGTAAACAGCCCCAGCAGGGTCCCGTCGTAAAACGATCGCAGGTCACTATCGAGGCGGAAGGGGGCTCCCAAAAGAACGTTGCCGACCGCCACGCCGAACACCAGGGCCGGTACGAAGCCGCCGACAAACAGACCCCAGTCCCAGAAGGACCGCCAGGCCGGTGAGGCCCGCTTGGACCGGTATTTGAATGAGACCGGTCGCATGATCAGGGCGGCCAGCACCAGAAACATGGCCAGGTAAAAGCCCGAGAAACTGACAGCATAGACGAACGGCCAGGCCGCGAAGATGGCCCCTCCCCCCAGGATGAACCAGACCTGATTACCTTCCCAGGTCGCCCCGACCGTATTGATCACCATGCGGCGCTCCTCGTCGGTTCTGGCGACGAAAGGCAGGACGGCCCCCACCCCCAGGTCGAAGCCGTCGGTCAGGGCAAAGGCAATCAGAAGCACGCCGAGCAGGCCCCACCAGATCAGGCGGAGGGTGGCGAAGTCGATCGGGAATTCCATGATCATATGTCCTGAAGGTTCGAGGTCAGGCGACGGCGGGCGCGATTGCAGGTGCCGCAGCGGCGGCTTCGGGAGCGGGCGCACCGAAGGTATCCTGTTCGTGGAATGGCCCCTTCTTGATCGCGAACAGCAGCAGCCGAACCTCGACAACGGCCAGGGCACCATACAGGACGGTAAAGCCGATGATGGTCGTCCAGAGCTGGGCCACCGTGAGGGATGAGGCACCCAGGAAGGTCGGGAGCACGCCCTCTACAGCCCAGGGCTGGCGACCAAACTCGGCCAGGATCCAGCCGAACTCGATCGCGACCCACGGCAGGGGAATGGCCAGCAGTGCGACCCAGAGGAACCAGCGGGTATCGTGCTTGCGCAGGGAGCAGAGCACGAAGGCGGTGCCGAACAGCGCGATCATGAACAGGCCGATCCCGGCCATGACCCTGAAGGTCCAGAACAGGACCGGGACATTCGGCACCGTGTCCCAGGCCGTCTGGCGGATCAGTTCGGGCGTCGCCTGACGGGGATCGGCGACATGGCGCTTGAGCAGCAATCCGTAGCCCAGATCGCGGCGGTGGGTCTCGAACACGCCGCGCGCCACGGGATCGGCCGAATTGGCCTTGATTCCCTCGAGGGCGTCATAGGCGATGATCCCCGATTCAATACGGGTTTCAGCCGTCGCGACCAGTTCGAATATGCCTTCGACCGGCTTGTCGATGGTCCGGGTGGCGATCAGGCCCATGACCCAGGGCACTTGCACACCGTAATGGGTCTCGCGGTCCTTCATGCTGGGGATGCCGATGAGGGTCAGGCCCGCCGGCGCGGGCTCGGTGTGCCACATGGCCTCAAGGGCGGCGAGCTTCATCTTCTGGTTATCCGTCAGCGCATAGCCGGACTGGTCCCCCAGGACGACGACCGACAGAGAGGCGGCCAGACCGAAGGCGGCGGCGACCGTCATCGAGCGCTTGGCGAAACCCACATGTTTGCCGCGCAGCAGATAAAAGGCCGATACGCCCAGAACGAAAACGGCAGCACAGACATATCCGGCACTGACCGTATGCACGAACTTGGCCTGGGCGACCGGATTGAACAGCACCGCCATGAAGTCGGAGACCTCCATGCGCATGGTGTCCGGATTAAAGGTCGAACCCACCGGATTCTGCATCCAGCCATTGGCGATCAGGATCCACAATGCCGACAGATTGGTGCCCAGCGCGACCATGAAGGTCACAAAGAGGTGCCCCACGCGGCTCAGCTTGTCCCAGCCGAAGAACATCAGTCCCACGAAGGTGGCTTCCAGGAAGAAGGCCATGAGACCCTCGATCGCCAGAGGCGCGCCGAAGATGTCGCCGACATAGTGGCTGTAGTAGCTCCAGTTCATGCCGAACTGGAACTCCATGGTGATCCCGGTCGCGACCCCCAGAACGAAGTTGATGCCGAACAGCGTTCCCCAGAACCGGGTGATGGTCCGCCAGATCGGGCGACGCGTCATGACATAGGTCGACTCCATGATGACCAGCATGAAGGACAGGCCCAACGTCAGGGGGACGAAGAGAAAGTGGTAGAGGGCCGTCAGCGCGAATTGCAGACGGGAAAGATCGACGACCGCCGGGTCCATGGGAAAGCTCCGAATCGCCGATCCCCAAGACCGGCGAGAGCTTTCGCCTAGAGGGGCGACCCGGCCGGAGCTTTGATCTTGATCAAAGCCCTGCCGTCCCGCCTTTCTTACGGACGGGTGATGCATATGGCCACTTCCCCAAGCGCGTGCGCGACCCCGCCCGCAGACCTGACGCCGTCGCAGCAGCTGACGGCCTGGTCCAGGCTCCATGGAGGCGGCTTGAGGACAGCGGCGATCCTGACCACGATGGACGCTCTGCCCGCCATCGGCTTTGCCGCCGGCCTGGCTGGTGCGATGGGTGTCATGGCGAGCCGCGACGGCAGCCTTTGGCCCTGGCTTCTGCTGGCTCTTGTCAGCCTGATCGTGAGGGCGGCTCTGGGCCAGGCCGCAATGGTGGCCGCCGTCAAGACTGCCGGATCGTTGAAAGCGGGAATCCGAGGCCGGGTTCTGTCGCGGATATTCTCATCTGGGAACCGGGACCCCGCCGATATGACCGCAGCGGTGGAGGGCATCGAGGCGCTGGATGGCTATGTCTCGCGCTTCACGCCGCTGCGTCTGGCCGCAAGGATTGCACCGCTTATCATCATCGCAGCCTGTGCCTTCGCCAGCCCTGTTGCGGCAGGCATCCTCCTGTTCACCCTGCTCCCCTTTGCTGTCGGCATGGCCCTCGTCGGGATGGCCGCTGCGGGCGAAAGCCGCCGTCAGTTTCAGGCCATGGAAGCGCTGGCCCATCTGTACCTGGACCGGATCCGCGCCCTCCCCCTGCTGATGTCCTTTCAGGCCGAGGCGCGTGCGACCGCAGAGGTCGCCCTATCGGCTCGAGGGCTGGCGAGCCGTACGGGCCGCGTGCTCAAGATCGCCTTCCTGTCCTCTGCCGTACTGGAGTTCTTCGCTGCCCTCTCTGTCGCGCTTGTCGCCGTCTATTGCGGTTTCAACCTGCTGCGCCTGCTGCCCTTCCCTGTCCCCGAGACCCTGACGCTATCGCGCGCCTTCTTCGTCCTGACGCTGGCCCCGGAAGTCTACGCCCCCATTCGCCGCCTGGCGGCCGCCTATCACGACCGTCAGGCTGCAGAGGCCGCCGTACCGGCTCTGGCGGGACGCGCCAGCGAAGCACGATCCGAGCGTTCCAGCCTTGTCGTGGGCTCGTCGGCACCAACCGTGGACTTCAGCAACGTCCAGGTTCGTTACGGAGATAGTGCAGCGGTCCTGACGGGGTTTAACCTGCATGTTCCGGCCGGCGGTGTCGTCGCTCTGACCGGGGCCAGTGGATCGGGCAAGAGCAGTCTGCTCCATCTTTTGCTAGGCCTCGCCCCCCTCACATCGGGGGAGGTCCGGGTCGGAAACCAGCGCCTGACCGACGCCAGCGATTTCGCGGGGGCCGTCGCCTGGGCGAGCCAGACGCCGATCGTCATCCCCGGCAGCCTTCGCGACAACATCGCTCTCGCCCATCGAGAGGCCACAACGGTGGACATCCTGCGCGCCGCCGCTGCGGCTGGCCTGTCCGGCGATCTGGACCGTAGCCTCGACGAACGCGGCGGAGGCCTTTCGGGCGGCGAGCGGCGACGCCTGGGACTGGCGCGGGCTCTGCTTTCGAACGCTCCCCTGCTGTTGCTGGATGAGCCGACCGCCAATCTGGATGCAACCACGGAGAGGGACATCATCGAGGCGCTGCGCCAGGCCATGCAAGGGCGCACCACCATCATCGCCACCCACTCCCCCGCTGTCATGACCCTTGCCGATCAGGTGGTGTGCCTGTGACCTCCCGCCTGGAACCCCTCGAGACCCTTCTAGCGGAGCAACGGCGTCTTCAGCGGACGCGCCTTGGCACAGCCGCCCTTGCTGCGGTCGGCGTGGCGGCGGCGACGGTCTGCCTTTTGGGCTTGTCAGGTTGGTTCATCACGGGGGCGGCCCTGGCCGGTCTGGCCGGGGCAACGGCCGCGCATAGCTTCAACGTCCTGCTACCCGGGGCGGCCATCCGCCTGCTCGCGATCCTGAGGACGGGTTCCAGATACGTCGAGCGCCTGAGTGGCCACGAGGCCGCGCTCAGGGCCCTTGCGGCGCTGCGACCCGCCCTCTTCGCGGGCCTCGCCGCCGGGCCGCCGGAACGCGCCTTCGCCCTGGCGAGTGGCGAGGCCTCGGCCCGTCTGGGGCAGGATGTGGACGCGATCCAGACGCTCTTCGTACGGCGCAGCGGACCTTGGGGTGCCGGCGCGGGAACCGCAGCGGCGGTCGTGCTCGTTTCCCTCTCAGGCCTTGGCCCGGCGTCGGCCCTTGTGCTGGGACTCGCGGGGTCCGTGTTGGGCGCGCTTGTGATCGGACGGGCTTGTACGGATGCCGCAGGCCGCGACATCCAGAGAGCTATGGGACGCTTCAAGGAGCGGCTGTCATCCCTCGAAGCCTGCGCACCGGAACTGCGAGCCTATGGATTGGAAGACTGGGCCATCCAGCAGGTCGCGGCCTCCGCCGGCCCGCTGGACCTCGCCACCGCACGCGCTGGACGCGGCTCCGGCTGGATCGCAGCATGGCAGGTTTTCACCATGGGGGTGACCGTGGTCGCTGTGATGGCGCTGTTCCGTAGCCAGCCGGCCCCGATGGTCGCTCTCGCAGCGCTTGCGACCGTTGCGTCGATTGAGGCGGCGACCGCCCTGACCAGTCATTTTCGCTCGTCTGGAGCGGCAAACGAGGCCATGACCCGCCTTGCCGATGTCCTTTCGTCAGGCGCACGCGTCGCTGCAGAACACCACCTCTCGGGCCAGGACACGCAGCTGGGGTTCGGCCCCGCAGAACCAGATGTCGCCTGGCCCAGCCGTATCGCCATCGTCGGCCGAACCGGGTCTGGCAAGACGACTCTGGTCGAGCGCTTGATGGGGCTCAGGCCGGACCCCTCGGCCAGCCTGCACATTGGGGAGAGATCACCGAGACAGAGTACCGATGCCTCTGTGCGCCAGCTGTTCGCCTACGCCAGCCAGGACATGAGGTTCCTGAGCGGTACGGTGCGGACCAATCTGGCCGTGGCAGACCCCGGTGCCGACGACCCGGCGATGTGGTCGGTTCTGGAGGACGCCGGCCTGGCTGCCCGTATCCGCACGTCGGCGTCAGGCCTCGACATGCCGCTCGGTGACAACGGGTCTGCCCTGAGTGGGGGTGAACGCCGTCGTCTCGGCTTGGCACGCGCCTACCTTCGGTCGGCCCCGTGGCTCGTTCTCGATGAGCCGACGGAGGGTCTGGACGCGATCCAGGAAAAACAGGTCCTGCTGGCCCTGTCCGAACGCCTTTCGCGAACCGGCCAAGGCCTTCTGCTGATCAGCCATCGCCCCGCACCGATCGGGCTTTGCGACACCGTCCTCACCGTCTCGGGCATGGGACCGCAGGGAGACATCGCGCTGTCCTCGTCGGGCCGGCTCTGCCAGGCGGCCTAGCCTTCGCCTCCCGCGAGGACGGTCAGACGTGCGGGTTGAAGGATATGGACTTCAGACAGGCTCAGTAGCTGGATCACGCCCTGGGTCTTGAGCTTGGTAAGGGCGCGGCTGACCGTCTCGATCGTCAGGCCGAGATAGTCGGCGATTTCGGCCCGCGTCATCGGAAGATGCACCCGGCCTGCCGGACCAGGCCGTGCGGGATCGTGTCCCGGAAGCTCCAGCAGAAAGGTGCAGACGCGTTCCAGTGCGGTCTTTCGCCCGAGCAGGAGGATCTGATTCTGGGCAGCGGCGAGTTCGTGGTGAGCCCGGTCCAGCAGGGCGGTCTCAAGGGCCGGCGTCTCTTGAATCAGCGCACGGTACTCGCTCTTGCGAAAACGGCAGGCGGATGCCGGTTCGAGGGCTTCCGCCGAGAAATCATACGTCTGACCGGCAGCCAGACCCAGGAAATCGCCTGCAAACAGGAACCCTGTAATCTGACGTCGTCCGTCCGGGAGCAACTTATAGATTCTCACCGACCCCGAGGTGACATTGAACACATGCCGGGCGTCGTCGCCCTGGCGGAAGAGGACTTCTCCAGCCTCCAGCGCGATGTGATGGGCGAGCGCATCCAGCCGGCTCAGATCGGCGTCGTCTATGCTGGCGCAGACGCTCAGGGCTCTGGCGCCGCAATGGTCACACGCATTGGCACGGCGACGGTCGGAGCAGCCGCTTGGAAGGGACCTGAGTTCAAGCATGATAAGACGCAGGCTTCGGCCAATCGGGCCGCGATGTCCAGTTCGCGCATGGCGCTTTGCGTCAGATCAGGCCCGATGACGCTGGTCCAGGCAATCCATGGCCGAATTCGGGGCAACAACCATCTCGGCCCGACATCTGACGGAAAGCCCTTCAACAGCTGGCTGAGGGCTGGTTGCACCCACGCCCAGGGTGGAGATGTGATACGCGCCGAAGGGTCGTGACGCGATGCAGTCGGCCTGCGCGGACCGCCAGCACCGGGCGGGGAGGGTGTCCGCCCAAGGTCGCCAGGCTGACCACGGCGTGCAACCGAACAAGTCATAAAATCGGGCATCGCAGAACGGCACGGCGTGTTCTAGTCAATCCTCCTTGCGCCACCGCCGATCTCAATGGACGACCGTTGCTTTCTCATATCGACGTGCCGACCCAGACCCTTAGCCTGCACCTCCCGCAGGGCCAGTCGGCCCAGCGGGCACTTGAAGCCGCCGTCAAGCTACTGACCAAACGGCCCGATCTATGGGATTGGGACTGGATCGTGGAGGCCGCAAGCGTCCCCGATGACGCGTCCATCCATCATATCGGCAGCCTTGCCCGTATCCAGGCCAACACAGGTCGGCGCGCGAGGACCGTGCTGGTGTCAGAGGACCGGTACCTCCATCTTTGGGCCCGCGTCATGGATTTCCAGTTCCCGAATCGCGCCCATTCGGTCGTCAGGTCGATGGTTGAGGCCCGAGCCCTGATCCATCCGACTCTTCGCCCTGCAGGCGGTCAGGTCCCGGAGGGCTGAACAGTCCCGTCGAGGCACCTCATTTCGGGCGCTGCGCCGCCGTATGCAACGGCCTTGGCGCAAAACCGTCGGCTTCAGATTCCCCCAAATCGGGCAGTTGCGGACTCGACACCCTGGAACAACTGCGGCTTTCAATTCGACCTCATGACGTCCTCGCTACATCGCCTGGCAGCCGGATCGCCCTACTATCGGGTCGAACCTACCGGCGAGGGAGGGTTCGTGATCATACGCGACGATCGGTACGCCGAGGATTTTTCCCGGATCGTCCGCAACCTGATGAATTGTCCCAGCACCGACTTCATCGTCCTGCCCACCCATGATGGTCGCCGCGGGTATGCACGGGCCGTGATACTGCCCCTCTAGGTCGGCTCACACGCACTATGGCTTCCATGAATCGAGACTTGGATGTCCCCGGAAGGCGGCCTCCGACCTCGAGCTCGTGCCCCACGGGGCTCCAGGCTCCAAGGTCTACGCAATGTCCGTAGGCGGATCTAATCGCTGATGAGTCTTCTTCCTGCGGCGCACCCCCATTTCGGGGAATAGGTGCCTGGACGTCTTTAGGGATTCCCTAAAACGGTGACACAAAGGTTCGAGGTTCAAAGTGTCCAGATGCAGGCCAGGATACAAGCCGCGAAAGTCACCTGGCTGAATGTCAGGCTGACGCTGAGCTACATCGAAACCTCCCGCACCTGGATCGACCCGGACCTCGTATCGGCCCTGCTTGTGGCCGGTGTTCTCAGTGCCAGTGTCGAGGCGGCCGACCAACAGCACGCGGACCTGCGCCGTTTCCTCGAACCGGGAGGCCTGCCCGACGACGTCCGACGGCCCGTCAATGTGATGAGCGTCGCCCTATCCCTGAGTGTACCGCGAGAAACCGCCCGCACCAAGGTAAGGAGTCTGCTCGACCGCGGGGTGCTCGAGCACCAGGGGCGCGGCATCATCCTGAGTTCGACCGTGATCCTGTCAGAGCCACTAATGGCCGCCATGGCGGAGTATCTTCGGGCAACGTCCACCTTCATCGACGGTCTGGCCACGCTTGAAGCCTGCGGGGTCGTCAGGGCCGACCGGACGACGGCTCCGCCCTGGTCAATCGGGTGGGTCGCTACACGGTCGGCTACGACCCACATCCTGCGAGGGATCGACTACGCACGGGCGCTCAACCCGTCGATCAGCCTCACCACCCGATTCGTCCTGTTGACCCTGGCACCTGACGGGAGCCGGACTGAGGCTATTGCCCGCCATGCCGCCATACGGGGGACGCCTTGCCGCTCTCCACCCGACCTCGGGGCCCGTTGGCCTTGCTGAACTCTCCCGAGCTGCCCGCCTGCCCGAAGAGACGGTTCGCCGCCACGTCGCCCGGTTGGAGCAGCTCGGTACGGTCGTCCGTGTCGACGGCGGACGCGACATTGCGCTGCGACATCCACAACTGGTGGAGCGATGGCTGGATTTCCAGACCCGAGCCAGTGTTAGCACCCTGCACCTCGTCGCGAAGTTCCGGGCCGCGGGGGTGATCAGCCGAAGAGCCGGTCTGTAGGGAGAGGCCCGATCGAAGTCGAACGGCGCAATTTTTGACCTCGATCAAAGCCATGCCGAGGCCCGGCGGGTACCTTGGCCCCTTATCCCAAGGAGCCGGCCATGCCTCACGAAGCCATTCCGATCGTCGCCGCCATCGTCGCGATCTTTCTCACCTTTATTGTCGGTGTGGGCGGTGTATCCATCTGGTCCAACTGGCCGAGCCGGACCTGACGCCTAGCTCTGAGTCAACGGATCCGGCCACACGGCGACCAAGATCAATGTCTCAGTGACGGGAGATGCCTGTGAGATCGGGTGGCAGGATGTCGTGTACGATCTGGAGCCATCGCCTGCACCCCGAAGCCTGGGCGGCGAACGACCGCCTGACATCCCCGACTTCCATCACCCCAAAGGAAAAAGACCCCGCCCTTTCGGACGGGGTCTCTGTTCTGGGAGATATCTTGAAGGCCGGCTCTAGCTGCCGGTTCCAAAACCGTCGGATCCGCCGGCTCCGGCGGCACCCTCTCCGCCTGTCGCGGGACCGGTCTCGGTCTTACCGGGCTGGGGCGCGTTCGTCCGGCCTGCGTCCGGCAGCGGGTTGGAGGTTTCCGGATTGGGCTCCTGATCGCGTTCGGGTGTCACATCGGTCATGTCGCTGCTCCTGGGTTTGACGATACAGAACCAAGGCTTGAGGTCGCAGGAGCGTTCCACGAAAACGCACTCTGCCCCCGTCAGGAGATCTTCCCGTGGGTCAGCTCATTTCTGCGTCCTCCGAAGGACCAGCCCATCGCAGGCGCGCGACGCCCCATCGCTGGCAGTCCCGCCTACAGCAGGCTGCCGGTGCCCGGATGTTCCGGTTCCGAGGTTGGCAGGTTCTCTAGCCCCCCGTCTGGCAACGCCCGCTGCAGCGCCTTCGCCTCGGTCCAGGGCGCGCGCATCCAGGTTTCGCGTTCCTTGGCCGTGGTCAGGATCACCGGCATGGCCTTGGGGTGGACGGACTTCACCGGCTCGCTGGGCTCGGTCGTCAGGAAGGCGAACAGGTCAATCGTCTCCATCCCCGTCCTGATCTTGCGCACCGACGTCCAGGCGCGCGCGTGGACGCCGGCGAAAAAGGCCAGTGGCTCCGGATCTTCGCCCGCCAGGCGAAACCAGACCGGGCGGTATCGGCCCTCGGCGTCGCGGCCCGGCTCACTGAAGGCCGTAAACGGGACCAGGCAGCGGTTGGCCGGATCCAGCCACGGCTTCCAATGCGAGGACGTGGTGTTGCGTACATTGGTGGTGCCGCCATCGGGCTCCATCTCCAGCAGGCGGGGGAAGTCGACCTCCTTGCCCTTTGCCCTCATCTTGTCGGCGCGCTTTGTCGCCGCATCGAACAGCGCCTTCTTCGACGACGGCATGCCCCAGCGTGCAAGCGCCAGTTCCCGCTGCCCATCAAGGCCATGGCGGACGATCGGGGCGGGATAGTCAGGATAGACGTCGCCGGGCGCGAGGTTGCCGACTTCGGAATGCATGGCACGGGCCAGATCCATGATCGCCTGAGGACCGGACCGCTGGCGGTAGAGATTGCACACGCCTCAGTGTTCCGTCCCACTGATCACCTGCTGGACAACCGGGTCCATGAGCGAGGCGATGACTTCGAGGTCGAATGCGTCCTGTGCCTCTGTCAGGTCTGCCAGGACCCTCGGCTGGTTCTGACGCAGGGTCGAGATACGATAGTGGGAGCCGCTGGATCGCCCGTAAGCCTTCGGCTCGCTGATCTCAAAGAGCTTCACTCCTGCCTCTTCACGCAGCAGCTTCCGGGTTGATGCCATGACCCCACCTCCTCAGGTGAAAGATCATCACACGGTCGTTCCATTGTCGAATCTGCCGGAACCTCAGGCCGGTCTGGCGCACTGTCTATGCGGAGCGGGCCTTAACGGTGCCCTTCCCCTGCCAGCATGGGCCGCTCCGCTTCTCTCGTGATTGAGCCCTGGCCCCTCGGTGCCTCCAGCGCCGGGGGGCCTTGTCTCGTTGGCGCGGTAATTATGCATCGCTAGTGCTCGCGCTTGGAGAATCTTGGAAGGCAGCCCGCTGATTGGCGGACGCGCCCAATGTCTGTCGAGCGTGGGAATGCAACCCGCACCGACGCAATCAAAGCGCTCTGTCATGCAATGCGATTGCGCCACTGCGGACAGGCCTGGTCGAGAGGCGTTCCAGTCTGCGTGTGGCGGGCAAGCCGTCATGATAAAGGGTCAGGCCATGCCCTGCCCGAGCCTCGTTCTCGGCTCTACCTACGCGCTCAAAGCGAGCCGTTCGGCATGGGGCCATGAGACGTCGGGCAAGGTTTCGAACCCGGGCTTGGCGAGCAGATAGCCCTGCATCAGCCCAACCCCGAGATCACTGAGCGCATCATATTCGGCCCTGGTCTCGATGCCCTCGCATACCGGCTCGATCCCGAGGTCGCGCAGCATGCACAGTGTGTTTCTGACGATCGCTCGCTTGACGCGATCCGTGTCGACATCCCGGATCAGAGCCATGTCCAGCTTGACAATGTCAGGCTGGAACTGGGTCAGGAGGCCAAGCCCGGCATAGCCCGCGCCGAAATCGTCGATGGCCGTTCTGAACCCCATCGCGCGATACGAGCGCAGGATATTGAGAATGTGGCTTGTGTCGATCGCCTCGTCTTCCGTGAACTCGAAGATGATCTTGTTCAGCGGGAACCCCGTGCGCATCGCAGCAGCCAGCGTCACGCGAATACAGGCCTTGGGTTCATAGACCGCATTGGGCAGAAAGTTGATGGAGAGGCCCGCCCCAGCCGCCGTGGCGTCCAGCTTTGAGGCCTGCTCAATTGCCGTGGTGCGGCACAGCTGATCGAAAGCATATCGGTTGTCCGGAGACACCTGAGCCAGGACTGCAGCCGCTCCCTGTCCCCCAGGCCCACGTACCAGGGCCTCATAGGCAAAAACCGTGCGGTTCCTGATGTCCACGATCGGCTGGAACGCCATAGAGACCGGCTGCTCGAACCCTGTCCCATCCCTACACGCGACACACGACATCGTTGAACTCCATCCTGCGGCCATTCTGGCTCGCAAAGACTGATCGTCTCCTTAACCGACCCTGCAACTGGAAGCATGCTGCATGACGTCAGGTGAAGCGTGGTGGATCATCTATGTCGCCAAGACGTTGGACAGTGCGCAGCAAAGAGAGACGCGACATGGGCCAGATGATCGACGGGCAGTGGCATTCGGGAGAAGCGACCGAGGCCAGCAAGGATGGCGACTTCAAGCGCCAGGACAGCGGGTTTCGGGACTGGATCACGCCCGACGGCAAGCCTGGTCCTGACGGCCAGGACGCCGTGCCGGCACAGCCTGACCGGTATCATCTCTATGTCAGCCATGCCTGCCCCTGGGCGCATCGCACGCTGATCGTACGCGCACTCAAGAAGATCGAGCCGCTGATCCCCGTCTCGGTCGTTCACCCGCTGATGCGAGACAACGGCTGGACCTTCAAGGCCGAAGACGGCGCGACCGGGGATCTCGTAAACGGTCTCGACCACCTCTGGCAGCTCTATGCGAAAGGCCGCGCTGACTACACTGGCAAGGTCACCGTGCCGGTGCTCTGGGACTGCGTCGAACAGCGCATCGTCAACAATGAGTCGTCTGAGATCATGCGCATCTTCAATCGCGCGTTCGATGGCGTGGGGGCTGCCTCGCTTGATCTCTGTCCGGGCGCGCTCGCCACGCAGATCGATCACGTCAACGACCAGGTCTATGAGGCGGTCAACAATGGTGTCTACCGCGCGGGCTTCGCGACCACGCAGCAGGCGTATGAGCAGGCCGTCATTCCGCTGTTCGAGCAGCTCGATGCGCTCAACAAGAGACTGGGCGCCTCGGACTGGCTCGTCGGCGATCGCATGACCGAAGCGGATATCCGCCTCTTCACCACCCTGATTCGCTTCGACGCTGTCTATCACACACACTTCAAGTGCAACGTCAGACGCATCGTCGACTATGATGGCCTGTCGCGTTTTCTCGAGCGCATGATGGCCATCCCCGAGATCGCCGATACCGTGCATTTCGACCAGATCAAGCAGCACTACTACACCAGCCACCTCGATCTGAACCCGTCAGCCATCATCCCCGCCGGTCCGATCCCGCACTGGGGCCGAACTTCACACCAGTAAGTCAGCGAGCGAGAACAGGCCGGTCAGCCCGCCGTGCCGCAGAGCATCTCACAGGGTTCACCATCGCTGTTGCCGTCGAGAGACGAGACCCCGCACACCTGCAGATAATAGTGCGCCTCCTCGCATGAGCTCATCTGACGACAGTAGCGTTTGCCCGAGCATGTGAACGACCCGCCTGATGACGACAGCCCATCCGCAGGCTCGGCTCGGTGCGACAGCAGCGACTGAACCGGCTGTGCCGGTGCCCGGTTGCGAAGTTCCCGCCGCGTCCCCCCTTCATTCAACCGAGCCTGCCCAAGCCGTACCCCCTGTCGCCAGTCCCAGGGCGGTACCGTCTGGGCATCGCTCATCGACCACAGACCCCTGCGCTCACTACGCGCACGCGCCTCGGTCGCGAGCAGCGTCTGATCGGTCAGATACTGACGATACGCCCAGGCATGCCCGTCTTTGACCATCGCACGATTGACGTCCAGGCCATCGCCAAACACGCGCGCCACGACACGACCATAGCGATCGGTATCGGTCTGCTGCACCGACACCCTCTGTCCGAACACCAATGCAGACAGCGCCTGCCTGGAGCGATCCCCCCACGGCTGCCCGCGTTCCGGTGCGTCGATCTCGGCCAATCTGATCGTGTGCTGCTGGTCGGTCGCATCGAGCACGGTGAGGGTGTCACCATCGCTCACACCGACCACCGTGGCTCTGAACGAAACCGCGGTTTCCGACTGCGATGACGAGCCCCCCTGCCCCAACCCCGTCGCCAGCTGATCGCACGCAGCGACGCTCGCGAGACACAGCACGCTCCCCATCGCTGCGAGCGCGCGCGTCAATCGGGTCAGTGTGTTTGTCGTGATCTGCACCGGGACAAGTCTGACCGACAAAACCTACGAAGCGGTGACCCCTTTCGGCACCGGACTGAAGTCCGACCTCCGTCAAAAATCGGACGAGGCCGAGCCGTGCGGCAGGCCTGGGGGGAAGCGCACTGGGTAGACCCGGCCGTTGCCAGTCCTGATCTGACTGGGTAACAGCGATGAAGTCACAAAGGTTCAGAGGGGCGTTACCGGTGCAGGGCAAGACAAAGTTCACTATCGGCATGGCGATCGGTGTAGCCGCGGGTATGATCCTGTATCGTATTCTATTTGGCTAGAACCTTGCCAAGACTTCGCGGTGGGTAGCGCGGCCTGACCCCTCCAGAAAACCCAGGCTTGATAGGTTTGCCGCGTATCAACGCCAATATCCATGCCCTGTCGCGAAACCACTGCCCTATCCGCCGATGAACATTCGGACGACGAAAAGAACCTGCACGAGCAGCAGCACCACCAAGGCGGCGATCATGACCCTCTCCTTACCATCCCGTCCGCCCAAGCCTGTCCCCCGCCCCTAGTCCAGGATCACCGACGGTCGAGCGTGACGATGATGGCGCAGTGATCGCTGAGGGCCTCCCCCCCATACGTCCGCTCCTCGAACCCAAGCTGGTCCGCGGCCGCCCGCCGATCCAGGACGATGTGATCGATGAAGTCCGGATAGCGCGGATTGCAGCGCGCCCCGGTCGTGCCGGCCGCCAGGCTCAGATCCGCACCTGCGGGCTGGGCGTCGTCCCAGTCGGCCCAGACGGTGTCGTCCGCCAGAGCCAGACGGCGGTTGAAATCCCCGAGCACGGCAAAGCGCACGTCCTCGCCCGCCCGGCGGTCGATCCAGTCCTCCATGACCGGCACCTGCTGCATGAGAACGGGACAGGCTGCGTTGCGGTCGCCCGAGCTGCAGCCCGACTTCAGATGGACGGACAGCAGGCGCACCGGCTCGCCGCCCTGCGGTCGCACCACGATATCGACGCCCGAGCGCAGATCGGCATTGCCGAGCTGCAGGGCCACAAGGTCCGCCTGCCGGTCGAACGCCAGGCCCCTGCGGATCGCAAAGCCTGTCCGCTGGTCGCGGATGGTCAGGCCGTCCTCGCCCCGGCAGGCCCCGCCGCGCCCCGACCCCACACGCTCCTCGACCACCACCACATAGCGCGACGGATCGAAGATCCGCTCCACGGCCGCCCTGGACTCCACTTCCTGCACCGCGACCACATCGGCCTCCAGAGTCTCGGCATAGGCGCGCAGCGCCGCATAGTCCGCATCGGTCCGCGGGCGACACCCCGTGCCATTGGCCTCGGCCAGATGTTCCATGTTCCAGGCCGCCAGCCTGAGGGGTGCCTGCTCCAGCAAAGGCACCGACGTCGCCCCCAGACAGCCCGACAGGGCGAGGGACAGGCCAACGGCCAGGGCGGAGCGCGACAAGGTATTCATTTCCATTTTAAAGCATGCAGGGACGGCCGCCGACCAGAGGTTTCAAACCTCATGTTCGGAGTGCCTGTCGGGCTCAAGCTTCCCGTCGTGCCGACCTGAGATCCGCCACGATCGCCTTGCGCTGTGTCTCGTACGAAGCCCCGGCCTTGGCCCGATCCGCCTCGATCTTCGCCATGGCCGCCTCCAGCCCGGACACCGTCTCGGCATGGGTGGTGTCGAGTGACGCCAGCTTCGCCTCGAGCGCCTCCAGCCTGGCCCGGGCCTTCGCCCGGGTCCTGGTCTTCTTGGCGTCATCGGCGGATTTGGGCGATCGCCCGGCCCGGGAGGATGGAATTTCCTGGGCGACCTCGGCCGCCCGTTCGACACCCGCTAAGGCAAACCACAGCGCTCGCATCGCCCCACGCCCCCCGCGCCCGACATCGCGCCTCCTCCATCCTGGTTCTTGCAGCATCCTTCACCCGATTCATCGGGGATAAGGACGACGCCGCATTGACTCCGGACCGAAATGAGAACCAGAACAGATCAGGAACACTGATGCCCCGGAAAGGAGGTCCCCATGAACAGTCGACCTGCCCCCGGGCTTGCCGATCTTCGCGCCCGTATCGAGCGGCTGGAGCAGACCGGTCGTCCCGACTGCGGCATCCTGCCGTTCGGCGTCGGCCCGCTGGATGCGGCACTGCCCCAGGGGGGACTGGCCCGGGGAGCCCTGCATGAGGTGGCCGGAGGGGGTGACGGGGCCGTGGACGGGGCGGTGGCGGCCCTCTTTGTGGCCGGCATCGCCGCGCGCCTGCCCGGCCAGATCCTGTGGTGCGTCACCCGCCCGGACCTTTTCGCCCCGGCCCTGCAGCAGGCCGGGCTCGATCCCGGGCGCGTCCTCTATGTGGAGGCCGGGGACGAGAAGAGTTTGCTGGCCTGTTTCGAGGAGGGGCTCCGGCACGGCGGCATCGGGGCCGTGGTCGGCGAAGTCGCCAGGCTGTCGATGACCGCCTCCCGGCGCCTCCAGCTCGCGGCCGAGACCTCCGGCGTCATGGGGCTTGCCGTCAGACGGTGGCGGCGGGCCACGGATGCGGCGGATTTCGGTCAGCCCACGGCCGCCACCACCCGCTGGCGGGTCAGCCCGCAGCCCTCCTCTCCCCTGCCCGCGCCCGGCGTCGGACGCCCGCGATGGTTCGTCGAACTGATCCGCTGCCGCGCGGGCGACTGTGCCGATTTCACCCTGGAAGCCTGTGATGAGAAGGGCCGTCTCGCTCTACCTGCCGAACTGGCCGATCGACCGGCTGTATCGGCGCCTCGACGCCGCCGCGCCGCCGCCTGACACCCCGGTCGTCCTGGTCGGCCGGGAACGGGCACGCCGTATCCTCACCGCCTGCAATCCGCTTGCCCGCTCCCAGGGCCTGCGCGCCGGCATGGCCGCCAGCCAGGCCCAGGCCCTCGTGCCCGGCCTGCAGGTCCATGACGCCGATGCGGCGGGCGACGCGGCCGCGCTCGACCGCCTCGCCCACTGGGCACAGCGCCACTATGCGCCGGTCTGCGCCGCCGACGGACCCGACGGCCTGGCGATCGACGCCACGGGTGCGGCCCATCTCAAGGGTGGGGAGGCCGGTTTCCTCGCGGACCTCGAGGCCCGGCTGGCCGCGGCCGGCATCCGTGCCCGCGCGGTCATGGCCCCGACCTATGGCACCGCCCATGCCGTCGCCCGGTTTGCACCGGACCTCTCCATCGTCGCCGAAGGCGGGATCGGACGGACGATCGGCGACCTTCCCCTGGCGGCCCTGCGCCTGCCGGACGCCCTCCTGCCGGCGCTATCACGGCTCGGGTTCCAGACCATCCTCGATCTCGAACGCCAGCCCCGCGGCCCGCTCACCCTGAGGTTCGGTCCCGAGATCGGCCGGCGTCTCGACCAGGCCTATGGGCGCAGCTTCGAGCCCATCACCGCGGTGATCGACCAGACCCTCCCCCGGGCCGAGCGGCTGTTCGCCGACCCCATCGGCGCGCCCGAGACCCTGGCCCGTTATGTGGCCGAGCTCGTGACCGACCTGTGCCTGGCCCTTGAGCGCGACGGCCTGGGAGCCCGCCGGCTGGACCTGCACTGCCAGCGCGTCGACCACCGGCTGGAGACCGTCCGGGTCGCCACGGCGCGGCCCCTTCGGGATCGTCGTCGGCTGACCCGTCTCCTCTGCGACCGGATCGAGACCATCGCGCCGGGCTTCGGGATCGAACGGATGACACTGATTGCCTCCATCGTGGACCCGCTGGACTGGCGGGCCGCCCCATCCGGGCTCGGGGAGGCGGAAGCGCCGGACGTCTCCGGCCTGATCGATGTCCTGGCCAACCGCATCGGCAGGGATCGTCTCTATCGGTTGACCGCCGTCGAGAGCGATGTCCCCGAACGCTCGGTCCGCAGGACTGCGCCACTGGCCCCCGATAGCGCGACCGCCCCGGGCTCCACGGCGACCTGGGCCTCGGACTGGCCCCGACCCGCCCGCCTGTTCCGGCCGCCCGAGCCGGTCCAGACCCTGGCGTTGCTGCCCGACAATCCGCCCACCCACTTTACCTGGCGCGGTGTGCGGCGGCGCATCCGCCGGGCGGACGGACCCGAACGGATCCACGGCGAATGGGCACGCAGCGATGCCGAGCTCTGGGCCGTGCGCGACTATTTCCAGGTCGAGGACGAGGCGGGAGAGCGGTTCTGGCTCTTCCGGGCCGGAGACGGCGAGGATGCCCGCACCGGCCCCCAGACCTGGTTCATCCATGGCAAGTTCGGATGAGATATGCCGAGCTCCAGTGCGCCTCCCACTTCTCCTTCCTGCGCGGGGCCAGCAGCTGCGAGGAGCTGTTCGGCCAGGCGGCCGCCTGCGGGATCGAGGCCCTGGCCATCACCGACCGCAACAGCCTGGCCGGGATCGTGCGGGCCCATGAGGCGGCCCGTGCCAACGGGGTGCGCCTGGTCGTCGGCTGCCATCTGCAGCTGACGGACGACACGAACCTGCTCGTCTATCCCACGGATCGCCCAGCCTATTCCCGCCTCTGCCGTCTGCTCTCGATCGGCAAGCGCCGCGGCGGCAAGGGCCGCTGCCGCCTCGACTGGGAGGATGTGGCCGGCCATGCCGAGGGCCAGATGGCCATACTGGTGCCGGACCGGGCCGACGGCACCACCCGCCGGGCGCTGGAGCGGACGGCGGAAATCTTCGGGCCGCAAGCCCATCTCGGCCTCACCCTGCGCCGGCGTCCGCGCGACCAGATGCGGCTCCATGACCTCAGCCGCCTGGCCGAGGAGACCGGCGTCTCCACCGTGGTCACCCATGACGTCCTCTACCACCACCCGGACCGGCGGATCCTGCAGGACGTCGTCACCTGTATCCGCGAGGGCTGCACCCTCGATGCCCTTGGCTTCAGGCGGGAACGCTCGGCCGACCGGCACCTGAAACGCGCCGCCGAAATGCACCGGCTGTTCGCAGCCTATCCGGACGCCCTGGCCCGCACACTCGAGATCGCGGACCGCTGCCGCTTCTCCCTGGACGAACTGTCCTACCAGTATCCCGACGAAGTCAGTGAGCCGGGCCTGTCCCCGCAGCAGACGTTGGCCCGGCTGACCTGGGAGGGCGCTGCAGCGCGCTATCCCGACGGTCTGCCGGACAAGGTGCGCAGGAGCCTGGAGCATGAGCTGCGCCTGATCGGGGAGCTCGGCTATGCCCCCTATTTCCTGACCGTGCATTCCATCGTGCGCTTCGCCCGCAGCCAGGACATTCTCTGCCAGGGGCGGGGGTCGGCGGCCAACTCGGCCGTCTGCTATGTGCTGGGCATTACCGCCATTGATCCGGAACGCAACGACCTGCTGTTCGAACGCTTCGTCAGCCAGGAGCGCCGGGAGCCGCCGGACATCGACGTCGACTTCGAGCACGAGCGGCGCGAGGTGGTCATCCAGTGGATCTTCGAGACCTACGGCCGCAACCATGCCGCCCTGTGCGCCACCGTCATCCGCTATCGGTCCCGGGGTGCCCTGCGCGATGTCGGCAAGGCCCTCGGCCTGTCCGAAGACCTGATCAAGACCCTCTCGTCCCAGGTCTGGAGCTATTCCAGCGAGGGCGTACAGGACAGTCATGTCGAAGAGCTAAACCTCAACCTCGAGGACAGACGCCTGCGCCTGGCGCTTGATCTTTCAAGACAATTGATCGGCTTTCCCCGCCACCTCAGCCAGCATCCGGGCGGCTTCGTCCTGACCCGTGACCGGCTGGACGACCTCGTTCCCATAGAGCCGGCGGCCATGAACGATCGCCAGGTCATCGAATGGGACAAGGACGATATCGACGCCCTGAAATTCATGAAGGTCGATGTCCTGGCCTTGGGCATGCTCAGCTGCATGAAGCGGGGCCTGGACCTGCTGGCCGAGCACAAGGACATCACCCTCGACCTGGCCACCATCCCGGCCGAGGACCCGAAGACCTATGCCATGATCCGCAGGGCCGACACCCTGGGAACCTTCCAGATCGAGAGCCGGGCCCAGATGGCCATGCTCCCCCGCATCAGGCCCCGGACCTTCTATGACCTGGTGATCGAGGTCGCCATCGTCCGGCCCGGACCGATCCAGGGCGACATGGTTCATCCCTATCTGCGCCGGCGCGAGGGCCGCGAGCCGGTCGTCTATCCCACACCCGAGCTGGAGAAGGTGCTGGGCAAGACCCTGGGGGTGCCGCTGTTCCAGGAACAGGCCATGCGGGTGGCCATCGAATGTGCCGGCTTCACCGCCTCGGAGGCCGACCAGCTGCGGCGCGCCATGGCGACCTTCAAGGTCACGGGCGGCGTCAGCCATTTCAGGGACAAGCTGATCGACGGCATGGTCGCGCGGGGCTATGCGGCCGACTTCGCCGAGAGGACCTTCAGCCAGCTGGAGGGCTTCGGCTCCTATGGGTTTCCGGAGAGCCATGCGGCCTCCTTCGCCCTGATTGCCTATGCCTCCTCCTGGCTCAAATGCCACCACCCGGACGTCTTCTGCGCCGCCCTGCTCAATGCCCAGCCCATGGGCTTCTATGCGCCGGCCCAGATCGTACGCGATGCACAGGACCATGGAGTCGAGGTCCGGCCGGTCTGCATCAACTTCAGCCGCTGGGACTGCACCCTGGAGGCAGACACCCGGGGCGACCGCCTCGCCATCCGTCTCGGCTTTCGCATGGTCAGGGGGCTGGCCAATGCCGCCGCCGCCCGTCTGGTCGCGGCCCGCTCGGAGCGTCCCTTCGGCTCCGTCGACGAGGCCTGGCGCAGGGCCAGGGTGCCGGTGCAGGACCTGGTGCGGCTGGCCGAGGCCGACGCCTTCCGCCCCGCCCTGGGACTGGAGCGGCGAGAGGCGCTCTGGGCGATCAGGGCCCTGCGGGATGAGCCCCTGCCCCTGTTCGCCGCGGCGGCCACCGATGACGGCGAGCCTGTGTCCGAGGTCTCCGAACCGGCCCCGAGCCTGAGAGCCATGGCTCCGGGTCGTCAGGTCGTGGAGGACTATACCCATACGGGGCTGACCCTGCGCGACCATCCCCTGACCTTCCTGCGCGATGAACTGCAGAACCGGCACGTCATGACCTGCGCCGAGGCCACCGGCATGCGGGACCGCCGGCTGACCCGCGTCGCGGGCCTGGTGCTGGTGCGCCAGAAGCCCGGCAGCGCCAAGGGCGTGATGTTCATCACCATCGAGGACGAGACGGGCGTCGCCAATCTGGTGATCTGGCCCCGTCTCTATGAGGAACAGCGGCGGGTCGTCCTGGCGGCCAGCATGCTCATCGTCGATGGCCGGGTCCAGCGCGAGGGGGAGGTCATCCACATCGTGGCCACCCGGCTGCATGACGGCTCGGACCTCCTGGCCAGCGTGGGCGAAGGCGGCGAAGCCTTTCCCCTGCCTCACGGGCGCGGCGATGAGGTCCACCATGGCAGCCTGCCCGATCCCCGGGGCGGTCCGCCGCGCAATCCGCGCGCGCGGGACATCTTCATTCCTGATCTGGAGGCCACTGTCATCCAGCCCAGGACCCGGGACTTTCGCTAGGCGGAAAGACGGGGCAGACGTCCGGGCGTCTCCATGAACAACGTGCCCGCGTTGCAGTGGCCAGAATCAGTGTGAAGACCCGCCACACAGGGCGGATTTTCGGGGAAGACCCGGTCGGCAAAGGCATCGACGGTCAACTGACGCATGAGAGGGTCTCCCGCCCTGAGCCTGTTTGGCTCTCGGGCACGTCTCCAGCCACCCCCCGGCCTGATCGCCATACAGCCATACCGGCTCCACTGTATTGGAGGCAGCCCCGGGTCAGTCTAGCTGAAGGGATGCTCACGCGCCTTCATGGCCGCATCGATCATCAGCAATCCGGACTGTTCTGCCGCGTCGGCCGTCATGCAGACCCCCTTGCCCCCGACAGAAGACACCACCACCGAGCCGTGGTGACCGACTGCTGTCATGGGCCGGGTCTCGATATCCGGGTCCGGAAGGGGGTCAGGCGGAAACTCTGGCATGCGGACCAAACCCCCGAGGCCGAAAGCCGTTCAAGCGCTGCAACAAAGATAGTTTGGCCCGCACGGCTGCCCTGTCGACGATCAGCCTCAACCCGTCTGCCGTATGTGTCGCCAGCACGCATTGGCAATATCACATCCTGTCCAAGCCGACGGAACGCACGAGTCTTCTCCGAGTTGGGATTGCAGGCGGGAGTTTCAGAGGAAGCAAAACATGGCTGGAGGCTGGACGCGAGATGGCGCGGTGCTCGACCAGATCGAGGACACGGTCGTCGATGGCGTGCTGTCGGCACGATCCCGGCTTCCGACCGGTCCTGGACGCCCCGACTGTGTCGAGTGCGGCGACGACATCCCCCTGGCGCGCCGACGCGCCCTTCCCGGGGCCACAACCTGTGTCCATTGCCAAGCCGGGCGCGACACGCGCGTCAGCCACTCCGCCATCAATCGCCGCGGCAGCAAGGACAGCCAGTTGCGGTGATGCGTCGCGCCCCCGCGGGCCGCCGGAACGGAACGGCAGCCACCCGGTTCACCCTCCAAGGAGAACGACATGAGTCAGAAGACCTACGAAGTCACTCTACAGACCGACGCCGGCGACACCCGCACGGTCACCGTCCCCTCGCCGACCGGCGTGCAGGCCGGGGACGCCGCGCGCGCCCTGATGGCCGAGGGAGAAGCCATTCTCGCAATCACCGAACTGCCCGAGGGCGATACCCGTGATCTGGACGGCGGCTCGCCGAAGACCCAGGCCGAAGAGCTCGCGCCCGTCACCCCGGGCGCGGCAGCGGTAGACACCGATCCTGCGGTCAGGGGCGAAACCCATGGATGATGCCCGCCTCTGGGGTTCTGAAACCGGATTGTGGACCGCCGACCCCGAGCATTACCGCGAGATCATCGCCGATGACGCCCTGGTGATCCTGCCTGGCCATGCCAGTGTGCTGGTAGGGGCCGACGCCATCCATGCCGTCAGTGCGACGCCGCGGTGGTCGACGATCGCGTTCAGCGATCAGCAGGTCAGCCGCCCGCACGAAGGGCTGATCGTGATCGCCTATGCCGTCGAGGCCTGTCTGGATCACGAAGTTTACCGGGCCCGGTGCTCGACCACCTATCTGCGGCATGCCCATGACGACTGGCATGTGATCCAGCACCAGCAGTCTGCCGAAACACCGGCGTCCTGATACAGGGGTAGACACACCGACGGCCTACAGCCGCACAGGGAGAGCTGATGCCACGCCGGTTCGCACCCACAACGGTCGTTGCATGCCGGGACCGTCGCTGAGCTACCTCCGGCGTGTGGCCCAGATCACAACGCCCAGCGCGCTGCAGACGACCAGCAGGTCCTCGCCCAGTCCGCTCCGCGTCTGGCCGATCTGTCGCATGGCCTTCTTGCGGGCTGCGAGGGTCAGGTAGGCCAGAGGCACTGCGGTCGCCACGGCCACCGCTCCGCCCATCCGCTCGCGTCCGCGGGGCACAAGGGCGGCACCGGCGATCCCTGCACTCATGATCCTCGCGATCAGGCCCAGGGCCACCGTCCGTTCTGGCGCGGTCTTCATCTTGTCGCCAAACAGTTCGCCGACGCCCATCATCAAGGCCCCGGCCGTGAAGAGAGGCTGCTTCAGAAGCATCAGCCTTCCGGGCGTGGCACGACCGGCAAGGTGCGCGGCCGCCAGTGCGCCCATGGGAGACATCGAGCGTGCGCTGGCCACGGCACCGATCAGCAGGGAGGGAAGCAGGTCGGGGTATTTCATGGCGTTAGAATACGCAGCCAGCGATCCGGTTCATCCCGCCCACCCACGAGATCGAGGGCGCGCGGGCTAGGCCGATCTCCAATCGCGCCCACAGCTGGCCAGCCAGGGCCTGACATCGCCGGCCCCGCTTTCTCTGCGCCTAGAGGCGGGTACGCGCGCGGATTGGCGTATAGGCGCAGCTGAAGGCGGGATCAGTCGCCCCGATGTCCGGTTCGAGGTGGATGTGCAGGCGCGCCTCGCCCGCTGCCTCATCGAGGGCAAAGGCCTGTTCGGCTTCGTAAAGATCGTCCCGGTGGGGGGCCGTCCAGCCGCGGGCGCGTTTCAGGGCCCTCGACTTGGCTCCAGCCAGGGTGTCGGCGACCACGAAGACATTGCGATGCCGCTCGACGAAATCCTCGTCGTCATAGCCACCCAGGTTCACATAGTAGAGCCGGGCCGGACCCTCGAACGGCTCCGGTCGAAGGCTGATCCGATAGCCATCCGCCTGGTCGATCTCGGCCCAGCCGTCGATATGCAGGCTGCCCGGCCGTCCCCACCACTGCGTCCTCAGACTGTCATGGGTGGCTTCGATCGTCGGGGCGACGACGAAGCGTATGTCATGCACCTCGATATTGGCGCGCGGATGCTCACCCCCGACGTAGATCGCGAAGAGTTTGGGGGTCATGCGGGCTCCGGTGTGTGGCGGGTGACGGGATTGAGGGGCTGCTGCGACGCCAGAACGAGTTCGCGACCGACCACCTGCCCCATCCTGTAGGAGCTGGTGATGCCCTGGATGAAGGGATGCCGGCCCATGATGAAGGGCAGACCGAGGCAGAAGAGCCTGTGCGCGGCGGGATGGTCCGACACCGGCCGGAAGGTGTCGTCGATCGCGATCCCGCGCACGCTGTCGCCCGAACCTTCCTCGACCTCGTCGCGGATCAGGCCCTGGGACAGCAGCGACAGGAAGGGAAACTGCAGGCCGGAGAGCGCCCGCTGTCCGGTTGCCTCGACGAAGACCGGGTAGTGCAGCCTTTCCCCGCCGGTCTGGACGATCGCTCCGGACAGCGGTGTCTCCCGATCGATGGTGTAGGTCTCGCCCAGGGCTTTCACCTGAAGACGTCCGGCCCGGTGCAGGGCAAGGAGGCGCGAGATGGAGCGATGGGGCACGGCTCCGTAGCTGTCCACGAAGACCGGCTTGAGCGACCGGTTGAACCGGTCAAACTGGGCAGCGTCCAGGTGGGGGACGATCAGGGCAAAGACCTCGTGCAGCCGCAGCAGGGCATAGCGCCAGCCGATGGTAATTCCCGCCGCCATGTTCCGGCGCGCTTCGGCAAGGTTTTCGGCCGCCCAGTCGAACGGATCGACATCGGCCCGGCGCGCGAAATAGGCGGCAGCGAACGTCTCCGGGGTCGCCGTCTCCAGCCCGACCTCCCGGGTATACTCCGGATCGCTCAGGGCCATCTCGCGCCTGAAGAGGGCAAAGGCGCGGTCCAGCCGACCTTCCACTGGGCCAGCGGCCACCTCCGCCAGGGCCTCCGGGGTCATTACGACCGGGGGCTCTGGCGGCAGGGGGGAGAAGACGTCCGCCTCGGGAAGAAGCCCGCGTCGTGACATCATGGTCAGGCTCAGGCCCTCGGACCCGGGCCGCACCCGGTACTGCATCCCCCCGTCATCGCCCGAGGCGTCCGGCTCGATGAAGTCCCCGTGCGCCATCGCCAGGGCGACGGCCGCGTCTATGGCCGTCAGCGATGATCCCAGGATGCCGACCGGGACCGCCGGGATGCGGGCCAGGGTCGAGGATGGCCAGGGGGTGAGATGATAGCCGTCGCGCGGCCTGATGCCGGCGGGCCACTGGTGTCCCGTGGCCAGCACGACCTGGTCGAAGACGAGATCGACCGCCGGCCGGCCGTCATCGACGATGGAGAGCCGCATCCCGGCGGGGTCGGCGCTGACATCCGCGACCCGGCAGCGCGATCGCACCGTGATGCCGACGCCCTGCCCTGCCGCCTTCCCGACGAGGGCGACAAGCTGGTCCGCAAGGAACCGGCCCAGGACCACGCGCGGATAGATGCCCCGGTCGTCGATGGTGTCGGCCCGCAGGCCGAAGGTCACCAGGGTCTCGACGTCCTGCCGGCGCAGCCAGGCCGACAGGGTTTCGGTCACGGGCGGGATCTCGATACTCGCGATGTTGGCGAGCAGCACGGGATCGTTCCAGCCGGACCGATAGGGCGAGCCAGGACCGGCGATGGGCTCGGATTCGAACACGGTTATGTCGACGTCCCGGCCGCCCGTCTCCAGGAAGGCGGCCAGCGTGTAGAGGGTCGTCGGCCCCGCACCGACAAAGGCTATGGTGGATCTCATGACGGCAGAATGCGGACCTGCCGGAATGGTCGCATGAAGCGGCCACGATTCAGCGGCATCAGGACGGAATTCCGCTCGTGGGTCTCGCTGGGTCCCGCAGGGCCGCGACCACCACCGGCGCGAGACCCCGCGCGATGACGTCGATTCCGGCCGCATTGGGGTGCAGTCGGTCCGGCAGGGTGAAGGCCGGATCCAGCGCCATGCCTTCCAGCAGGAAGGGGTAGAAGGCAACGCCATGCCGCTGGGCGACCTGGCCGAACACGGCCTCGAAGGCCTGGCCAAAGGCTCCAGCCCACGGCGGGGCTCGCATGCCGCACAACAGGGTGTCGATATTGCGGGCCTTCAGTCGCGCGATGATCTCGTCCAGCGTCCGGGCCATGTCCGCAGGATGCACCATCTGCATCAGATCATTGGCTCCGAGCGCCACCACACACAGCCGGGTCTCGGCCGGTACGTCACGGGCCAGCCGGCGCAGTCCGTCCGCCGTCGTATCGCCGGAGACGCCCGCGCCGACCACCCGCACGCGCAGACCAAGGGTGCTGATCCCTGCCTGCAGCTTTACCGGCAGTGCGGACGCTGCGGGCAGGCCGAAGCCGGCGCTGATGGAATCCCCCAAAAGCGTCACGACCGGCCGATCGGGATTCCGTTCAGCCTCGGAATCAGCCGCTTCGGCCTCAGGCACCGCCACCCGGCTCCGCCTGTTTGCGATGCATTTCGGCCAGGGCGGTCTGGGGCAGCACAGCCGCCGTAGCCGCCTGGACCTTGTTCATCATGCCGGCCACGACATCGCCCTGACCGCGCAGCATGGCGCGGTAGCCGATCTCGGCAACCTTGTCGGCCTGCATCTTGGCGGCCTTGCCGACGACCGTATCCTGCATCCCCGCCCGCTCGAAGAAATCCGTTTCGGTCGGACCCGGCATCAGGACGGTCACGCTGACGCCCGTGTCCTTCAGCTCGTTGCGCAGGGCGAAGGACAGGCTGTCCACATAGGCCTTGGAGGCGTTGTAGACGGCCTGGAAGCTGCCCGGCATCAGTCCGGCGATCGAGCCCGTCAGCAGGATGCGGCCGCTGCCGCGTGCACGCATGTCCCGGCCAACGAGATGGAGAAGCTTCGTTGTTCCGGTGACATTGGTCCCGATCACGTGGGCGATGTCCTCAAAGGCCTGGTCCAGAAAGCCCTCGCCCAGGCCATGGCCGGCATTGGCGGCCAGGGCATCGACCGGACGACCTCCAAGGCGGTCGTAAAGTGCGAGGACACCCGCCTCGGTCGCCAGGTCCACCTCCAGCGTGTCGACCTGCACGCCGGTGGCCTCCAGCATCGTACGCGCGTCACCCAGGGACCTGTCCGCACAGAGCATCAGGTCATGGCCGTCTCCGGCAAACAGTCGTGCGAGCTCCAGGCCGATGCCGGAGGAGGCCCCCGTCACAACGGCCAGTTTCCCCAACCCGTTCGCGTTAGGTCCATTATCCGACACAGAATTCTCCTCAAGACGTAAGCCCTGCCGAACCGGTTCAGCCTCTCGACAGTTCCATATTGTCCCGCTGGAACCGGGGCTCGAGGCAGGGATTGGAACAGTCCGACACACGGAGGACCCATGTCCCAAGGGCCCCAATCCACGGATGCCGACGTCGGCTCCACCGCCTTCCTCGACCACGACCGGATCGAGGGGGACCATGCGTCCCCGAGCCTGCGGGCCGCCATGATCAACCGTCCGCGGGACGAGCTCTATGCGGCCTGGCGCGACCTCGAGCGCCTGCCGCGTTTCATGGAGAATGTGAAGTCGGTCCGCGTGATCGACGACACCCGCTCGACGTGGGTGATCGCCGGACCGGCCGGGAAGGACATCGAGCTCGACAGTCTGATCACCGAGGACATACCCGGCGAGCGTATCGCCTGGACTTCGGCCGTTGGGACGGACATCGACCATGAGGGCTGGGTCAGCTTCAAGGACAATGCCTTCAGACGCGGCACGGAAGTGCGGCTCTTCATCAGCTACGACCCGCCCGCCGGCGTGGTCGGCAAGGTGGTGGCCAAGGTCCTTCAGCGTGAACCGCGGGTCCAGGCGCGGCGCGAGCTGCGACGGTTCAAACAGCTGATGGAGACCGGTGAGGTCTCGACCTCCAGGGCCCCGGATGCGGCACCCCGCGGTCCCCGCCACCTCTGACTTTCACTCTCAGCCTATCGCATAACAAGGATCCCGCCATGCGCGCACTGACCTGGCACGGCAAGCACAACGTCAAGGTGGACACTGTCCCCGATCCCCAGATCGTCAATCCCCGGGATGCCATCATCAAGATCACCGCGACCGCCATCTGCGGCTCGGACCTTCACCTCTACGACAGCTATATTCCCGGCATGTCCAACGGGGACATCCTCGGCCATGAGTTCATGGGCATCGTCGAGGAGGTCGGGAAAGAGAATACGACACTGAAGGTCGGCGACCGGGTGGTGGTGCCCTTCGTGATCGCCTGCGGCCAGTGCTTCTTCTGCGAGCACAGGATGCCGGCGGCCTGCGACAACTCCAATCCGGCTGAGAAGGCCGACGCCTCCGAGATCGCCTATGGCTATGCCATGACAGGAGCCTTTGGCTATTCCCACCTGACGGGTGGTTATGCCGGAGGGCAGGCTGAATACGCCCGCGTCCCCTATTCAGACTATGGGCCGATCAAGATTCCGGACGGGATCGAGGACGAACGCGTCCTCTTCCTCTCCGACATCTTTCCGACCGGATGGATGGCGGCGGAGAACTGCCAGATCCAGCCGGGTGATACGGTCGCCGTCTGGGGCTGCGGACCTGTGGGACTGTTCGCGATCAAGAGCGCCATTCTACAGGGCGCGGGACGGGTCATCGCCATCGACCACCATCCGCGTCGCCTCGAACTGGCCAGGGCCAACGGTGCCGAGGTCCTCAACTACCATGAGGTCAAGGTGCGCGAGGCCCTGGCCGAGATGACGGCGGGCATAGGCCCCGACAGCTGCATCGACGCCGTCGGCATGGAAAGCCATGGGTTCTCTCCCGACAATATCATCGACGCCATCAAGACCACCACCCGACTGGGGACGGACCGGACTCACGTCCTTCGAGAGACCATCATGGCCGTCCGGAAGGGCGGCACGGTGTCTGTGCCGGGCGTCTACGGCGGCATGGCGGACAAATGGCCGGTCGGAGCCTTCATGGAAAAGGGGCTGACGCTCAAGACCGGCCAGACCCACGTCCAGAACTACCTGCCCCAGCTGCTGCAGATGATCCTGGAAGGCCGGATCGACACCACGGACCTGATCAGCCATCGCCTGCCGCTTGAGCAGGCCGCCGAGGGCTACAGGAACTTCAAGGAAAACCAGAACGAATGGACAAAGGTGGTGCTGCTGCCGCACTGACGGGGACGCTGCACCGGGCTTCTGTCGCGCGCGGGTGGACCGAGGCATGGCAAGGGCCCGTCAACGCCTCTCCGAGGTTCGGCGAAGCGCCGCCAGCCCCGATTGAAGGATGGCAGGACGAAACCCTCGCTGTCGGCAACGTTTGAGGGAGCCACCTGGATCAGGACGCGTTCGGGTGACATGACACAAGCGCTGCTGCAGGACCGGGCCAGTCTCGCCTACGCCCGTGACCTGGGCCGGGCCTTCGGCGGGGCCCTGCTGTTCGGCCTGCCGCTGCTGATGACCATGGAGATGTGGAACTATGGTCTCACGCTCGACGGGACGCGGTTGGCCATCTTCCTGCTGACCTCCCTTCCCCTGCTGTTCGGACTGGCCCATTTCGCCGGTTTCACACCTGCCCGCAGCGTCAGCCTGGCGGCTCTCGAGGTCTTCGCCGCCCTGGCGGTCGGCTTTGTCAGCGTCTGCATCCTGCTGGCGCTTCTCGGCGTGTTTCAGGACGTCGCCTCCCCGGGCGTCACGGCGGGTCAGGTCGCCCTGCAGGTCGTCCCCGCAGCCATGGGAGCCCTTCTCGCACGCCGCCAGTTCGGGACCGATCGCACCAGCGAGGAGGAAGGTGAGGCGCGTTATCCCGGCGAGCTCTTCCTGATGGTGGCCGGTGCGCTCTTCCTGGCCCTCAACATCGCGCCCACCGAGGAGGCCCGGCTGATCAGCTATATGATGGGGCCATGGCAGGCGATCGCGCTCATGGTCCTGTCCCTGGGGCTGATGCATGCGATCGTCTATATGGCGGGCTTCGCAGGCCAGGAGGAACAGGGCCATCCCGTGTCCGCCTTCATCCACTTCACCCTAGCAGGGTACGGACTGGTTCTGCTGACCTGTGCCTTCGTCCTGTGGGTCTTTGGCGCGCTTGACGGGCATAGCCTCCCTGCCACGGTCGACGCCCTGATCGTCCTGGGCTTTCCTGGTGCCATTGGTGCCGCCTCTGCACGTCTGCTGATCTGATGACCCGAAAGCCTTCCAGACCCCCTGCCTCGAAACCGACCAGCACAAGCAAGGCACCCGATCCTCCCTGGCTCGCCTGGGCCATGGGCGGTCTGGGCATCGTGCTCGTTCTGGGATGCCTGGGCGTCATCCTCTGGCGCGCCATGTCCGAAGTCGAGGACCCGGACGTCCAGCTGCGGCTGATCGGGACACGCCCCTCCCAGGGTCAGTGGCTGGCCGAGATCGAGGCCAGGAACCTGGGCGGCGAGACGGCCGCCGAAGTCGAAATCGAGGGCCGGCTCGGAGACGAGACGGCTTCGGCGCTCGTCGACTACCTGCCGGCGTCCGGCAGACGCACGGTCATCCTCGGCTTCTCGGAGAATCCCGAGGGACGGCTGGACATGCGAACCCGCAGCTGGATCGAACCGTGAAAGCCTGTCCGGCCCGGCTGGCGCGCCTCCCGCCCCCCTGCCCCACCGGGCCGTCCCGCCTTCCAGCCCCAGGCTGCGACCGGCCCCTTGATGCCCCGACACACCTGCTGAGCCCATCGCGGATTGGTCGGTAGGGGCCGTGCGGATTGCGACCTTCAACATCAACGGGATCAATAGTCGTCTTGAACGGCTGACAGACTGGCTGACCGAGACCGGCCCTGACATCGTCTGCCTGCAGGAGCTCAAGACCCCGCAGCGTACATTCCCCGACGCGGCGCTGGCAGCGCTGGGCTATCAGTCCGTCTGGCTCGGGGAGGCGCGCTGGAACGGCGTGGCGATCCTGTCCCGGATTGGCGAGCCGATCGTCACGCGCCGATCCCTCCCCGGAGCGGGGCAGGACCAGCAAAGCCGGTACATCGAGGCGGCCGTCGCCGGCATACTGGTCGGCTGCCTCTACCTGCCCAATGGCAATCCGCGGCCCGGGCCGAAGTTCGACTACAAGATGCGCTGGAGCGACCGGCTGGTGGCCCATGCCGGCAGCCTGGTGGAGGCGGGCGTGCCGGCTGTCCTGTGCGGGGACTACAATATCGTCCCCACCGACCGGGACATCTACAATCCTGCGTCCTGGCGCGAGAACGCCCTGCTGCAGCCTGAACCCCGGCAGTCGTTCGCCGATCTTCTCGGCCAGGGCTGGTCCGATGCGCTGGCTGAGCGCTATCCGCACGATCCCCAGTGGACCTTCTGGTCGTATCTGCGGAAGGCCTGGGACCGGGATTCAGGCTGGCGCATAGATCACCTGCTCCTGAGCCCTGCCGTAGCGCACCGGCTCGTGGATGCCGGCGTCGATCGCCATGTCCGTGACCCGGCCGGTGCCAGCGACCACGCCCCGGTCTGGATTGACCTGACGGATTAAACCCTAACACACCAGCAAGGCCAGGGTCAGGATCGGCTTCGACAGCCACGGGACTCTGTCAGGACTGGGTCAGGACCGGACTGACTTTCGCCCGGTGGACGAGCACACTGCCTGTACCCACACGAAGGACGGCAGGCCCGCCCGCCGCGACGGCCAGGTCAATCCCGGAGCAACGGCCTGAACCGGAACCCGACACAGCCCATACGCGCACAGGGTCCGTTTAATGTCCCTGCCTCTCGTAACCACATGGGTTTTGCCGCATTAAGCGAGACGGCTTCAAGAGCGCACCCCAATGCCCGATCCCTACATCCTCATGCTGTTCGTGGTCGGGGCCCTGATTGCTCTGGTCGCCTGGCTGCCGCTGGTGTTCCGGCGCGCCCCGCTATCGCTGCCGATCATCTGCGTGGTGCTGGGGGCCGGCCTGTTCAGCCTGCCGCAGGTGGGGTTCGATCCGCTGCCGCAGGCCTATCCGGACATCACCGAACGGCTCACCGAGTTCGTGGTGATCATCGCCCTGATGGGCGCGGGGCTGAAGATCGACCGGATCTTCAACCTGAAGCGCTGGGGCGTGACCTGGCGCCTGCTGGGTATCACCATGATGCTATCGATCGTGGCGATCGTGGTGCTGGGCTGGACGGTTCTGGGTCTGGGGCTTGCGGGAGCGATTCTGCTTGCCGGAACCCTGGCACCGACCGACCCCGTACTGGCTTCCGATATCCAGGTCGGTGCGCCCCAGGAAGGGCGGGAGGACGAGGTGCGGTTCGGCCTGACGTCGGAGGCCGGCCTCAATGATGGCCTGGCCTTCCCGTTTGTAAACCTGGCCATTGCCCTGGCGCTCGTGGCGGCAGGCCAGAAGACCGACTGGCTTGTCGAATGGCTGACCTACAGCGTCCTCTGGGAAATAGGCGCCGGCCTGGCCGTAGGCTGGCTCATAGGCTGGGTCTTCGGCTGGCTGACCTTCACCATTCCCGCCAGCACCAAACTGGCGGCGACGCGCGACGGGTTCATCGTCCTGGCGGCCACCTTCCTCTCCTATTCCGTGACGGAGATGCTGCACTGCTACGGCTTCCTGGCGGTGTTCATCACCGCGCTCGCCTTCAGGCATGCGGATCGTGATCACCAGTTTCACGTCGAGATGCACGACTTCATCGAACAGATCGAGCGCATGGCCATGATGGTCGTCCTGGTCCTGTTCGGTGGGGCCCTGGTCAGCGGCCTGCTGGCTCCGCTGCGCCCTGTCGATGTGATGGCCGCCGTTGTGATCGTGCTGGTCGTGCGCCCCCTGGCCGGGATGGTCGGCTTCATCGGTCTGAAGCGTCCCCTGCGTGAAAAGCTGATCCTGGCCTTCTTCGGCATCCGCGGCGTGGGGTCCTTCTACTATCTCGCCTATGGGCTGAACGCCGCGCCCTTCGAGGGCGGCGACCGGCTCTGGGCCCTCGTCGGCCTGATCTGCCTGATGTCCATCCTGCTGCACGGCATCACGGTCACCCCGGTGATGCGCTGGTTCGACCGGAGCCAGGGCCGCAATCCCGATGCTGACGCAGACCCGACTGGAGGCGAAGGGCATCCGTCCGGCCGGGGTGCCTCGTCCTGAAGCCGGCCACCTCATTCCTTCGCCGGGCGACCCGAGGCTTGCCCAGACCCCGGCCGGGACGCTGCAGGATCCGTCCTGCCGGGCAGGCGTGCGCAGGACATGGCCGCCTGATGCGAACGTGACCCGTCGGGGGCCAACAAAGACGCCTCACGGCTCAGGGATCAACTGGACAACCGTCGCGACCACGACGATGGTTGAACCGCTGGGCCGTCATGCGGCTGGGGGAACAGGCGTGCACAAGGACTACTTTCGCAGCCCTGTCTGGCGCGGCTATCTGCTGGCCATCCTGGCCTGGGGTATGGCCTTCGGTCTGCGATATGGCCTTGCGCCCTGGTTCCCGCCCGGCTTCCCCTACCTCACCTTCTTCCCGGCGGTAGTGCTGGTCGCCTACTACGCGGGGCTGCGTCCCGCGATCCTGACGGCGCTACTCTCGGCCCTGGTCGCCTGGTGGTTCTGGATCGGTCCGACAGGTTTCGATCTGGGCGTGGCGACGGCCGTGGCCCTGGGCTTCTACGTCTTCGTGGTCGCGGTCGATGTCTTCTTCATCGTCGGCATGGACGGAGCGACCCGGCGTCTGGCCGTGGAGGTGGAGCGCAGTGAGGCTCTCGCGCAAAGCCGGGACATCCTGATGAAGGAGGTCCAGCACCGCGTCTCCAACAACATCCAGGTGGTCAGTGCCATCCTGAGCCTCGAGGCCCGAAGCACAAGCGATCCGGGGGCCCGCAAGGCCCTGTCGGACGCCTCGGCGCGCACGGCGCTCATCGCGAGCATCCAGCGCAGTCTCGCGGAAGTGGACGGCCGTACAGCGACGTTCGAGGACCTGGCACGATCCGTCGTCGACGACGCCATGCAGGCCGCCGCCCGGGATGACGTGACCGTGTCCATCGATGGCAATGGCACCGTGCTCTCGGCCGATGAGGGAACCCCCGTGATCCTGATCATGCTGGAGTGTGTCAACAACGCCCTGGAGCACGCCTTCCCCGACAGACCCGGCCACATCGATATCCGCCTGGACGACGACGGACCCCGCCGGACCCTGGAGATCAGCGACAACGGAAAGGGGCTGTCGGGCCTTGCCAAGGGGGCACCGACGAGCCTGGGCCTGCGCATCATCGCCGCCCTGGCCCGCCAGCTCGGCGGCGACTGGACCCTGCGTGATGCAGATCCTGGTACGGCGGCGCGGTTGAGCTGGCCGCACGCCCCGATCACCCTTTCGACCTCCAGAGTCTCACCCGCCTGAACCTCGGCATCGGTGGCTGGCCACGGTCAGCGCTGTCCATCGACGTGTGGCTCTGCAGAAGACCCTGCGCCCGGCCCGCAACCGGAGCCGCTGGACGCGCGGGTCCCCCTCGATCTAGGCTGCGTCTGCCATGGCCCTCGCTAAGACCACCTCGAAACCCTGCGAGAGACACACCGCCCTGGGACCATCTCCTGGCGGCAGCCCGGTCGTGCCCACCGGCACGGACGGCGCTCGTCCCCGCCCTGCCCAATCTCTGATCACCCGGGGGGCGAACCCGTGACGGAGACCGCCGTCCACAACCTCACCGCCCGCGAACGGGCCTGCCTGACGGGCGTCGCGGCCCATAAACAGTCCAAGGAAATCGCCCGGGATCTCGGCATCGGCCCGCGTGCCGTCGACAAACATATCGAGAACGCGACCCGCAAGCTTGGGGTGACGTCCCGACGCGAGGCGGTCCGCCTGCTGGGGCTCGGACTTCGTAGTGATTACGAAGGGGAGCCGCTCCCCCTGCCCGAAACCCTCCAGGACGTGCTCGATGGGGCCTCGAGAGGAGGCCCCCGTGCCCTACGCCATCACACCCCTGCCGGAGACCTCGTGGGAGGATCTGGAAGCGATCTTCGACAGCCTGGCCGAGAGCGAGGCCCAGAAGGAGTCGGTCCATCACCTTCTCGACGTGACCCGCTCCCTGAGCCCCTATCTCTCGAGGCTCGATCTGCTGCGCGAGATTATCTGCATAGCGCTCGTGCTTCTGCCCGAGAACGATCTGCCTCCCGAGAACTGGGACTGGCTGACCCGAGGCCCCGCTCCACCGGGCTCCGACGTCTCGTCCAGGCCATGCTGATGGCCGTTGTGACGGGCATACTGATCATCGGCGGGCTCGCCAGCGCCCTGCAGATCGGTCATCTCGCCCAGACCTTCGACCGCAGCTTCAGCCGCCCCTAGGCCGACCCTCCCCCCCCCCGAAATCCCAAACAACCAGACTCTCATCCCGCCTCGAGGCGGAGGAAGGTATTCCCATGCGCCGTCGCGAACTCGCCCAGACCCTCGCCACCTCCCTGTTCGAAACCGAGGCCGCGATAGATGCGGCCATGGAAAGGGCCGGGCTGCTGATCGCCCAGACCGCCTCGCTACGCCGTGAACACGGACTCTCCGCCGTCCTCGGTCATGAAGGCGTCAGCGCCCTGGCCCGGATGATCGATGCCGTCGGCCAGGCCCGGGGTCATGCCATGGTGGCCCATGCGGCCTTCGCCGCCTCCGCCCCCATGATCGGCGTCCAGCCTTCCACGCTTCACGGCACCGGCGTCGGCAAGCCGGACGAAGACACCAAACCGACCGGTCTGATGCCCGCCCTGCACCTCGTCGAGGCCTCAGCCTGACCTGAACGGCTTGAACATGGCCTGCCCACCCCTACTGTGGCGGAACATGTTCAGCAGCCTCATCCAGCAGATCGGCGCGGTGCTCACCGTCCTCGTCACCGTCCTGGCCCTCTGGAAGGGCGATCGCCCGGTCCGCATTCTTGCCCTTGTATCCGTGGCCGCCTTTGTTCTCTCGCCGCTGCTCCAGAACTGGAGCGACTTCATCTCCCCGCAGTGGGGCGTGGCCGCCGTCGACGCCGCCGTCCTGGCGGCGATCACCGCTCTCGTCCTCCGATATGACCGACGCTGGCTGATCGTGATCTGGGGGATCGCGGCGCTCAGCCTCCTGGCCCACCTCGGCAAGCTGGTGGATGCCACCCTCTTCCCCCGGGGCTACATCGGCGGACTGTACATTCTGTATTTTGCCTTCCTCGCCGCCCAGTTTGCCGGTGTCGTCGAGGCTGTACTCAGGCGTCGGGTCTTTCAGAAAAAGATCAGTTCACTGGAACCCTGAGACCGCGCAGGCGCGGCTGCAGTGAAGGGATTGCCCCCGCCGGCCCAGCCCCCCCTAGCGTGACCCGGCCGAGCGTCAGCAGCGCTGGCGCTCGATGAGGAGCCTCAGACGCTCGACGGCCATTACCGGCGCGTGGTCGCAGGCGTCGATAGCCGCATCGATCTCAGGGGCGACGTCCGGGGTAACCTGGGCCGCCACCACGGCCCAGTCTCTGAACAGCCGCCGCGTCACTGCCGAGCGAAACACGACGTCCACATCCTTATGACGGGGGTCCTTGCCGATGCGGCTCAGAGCGCGATCCACATCGACCGCTTCACCCTCCAGGACCTGGAAGAACCGGCCTCGGCTCACCAGGAGACCTCCACTCAGTCCGTCCCGCCGGTTGAGCTGGTCAGAGACGGCGATGATATCGGCAAGAGCCGCAACGGCTAGTTCGGGGCGGGTGGCTTTACTGCGATAGGCGATGCGGATCACACGGACGCTCTGAAAAAGATCAATGATTTTTCGACAAATCCCTAGCCTGGCTCGCGTTCCTAAGTCGTCTTCTCAACATTGCGCGTGGTCGCTGGATCCGATCTCGCCCTGGACAATACCGCGCCGGCAAACAGGACGCCCACCGAAGACATCGAGCCCAAGGCTTCGCTGTGGCTGAAAGGACCGACCGCGGGGATTGGGAGAAACACAGGAACAATCCCGCTTCCCCGGATGTTCTGCCACCTCCCCAGAATCGAGGATCACCGATGACCGAGCAAACCCTGACCAACAAGACCATCGCCGTTCTCGCCACCGACGGCTTCGAGCAGATCGAGCTGACCAAACCGGTGAAGGCCTTGAAGGCGGCCGGTGCCAAGGTCGTCGTCGTGTCGCTCGAAGCCGGCGAAATCCAGGGCTTCAACCACCACGACAAGGGCGACATGACGCCCGTCGACATCAAGGTCGGCGACGCAGACGTCGAGGACTACGACGGCCTGCTGCTTCCCGGCGGTGTGATCAGCCCCGACGCCCTGCGCCTGGACGACGCCGCCGTCGCCTTCGTCAAGGCCTTCGGCGAGGTCGGCAAGCCGATCGCGGCGATCTGCCATGGTCCCTGGACGCTCATCGACGCCGGACTGGTAAAGGGTCGGCGCATGACCTCATGGCCGTCACTGAAGACGGATCTAACCAATGCCGGAGCCGAGTGGGTGGATGAGGCGTCAGTGACCGACGGCGGCCTGGTCACCTCCCGCAACCCCGATGACATCCCGGCCTTCTGCGAGGCCGCCATCAAGGCCTATGCCGCAGCCTGACGGTCGGGACAAAGGCCGAGCCCTATCGCCGCCCGGGCCTGGAGCGCTCCCCCCTGGTCTTTGACAGGGCGTCGACGAACCGGGTGTGGGGCTCCAGGTCGTCGGGCAGCGATGCCGCCAGCGCCTCAGCCTCGTCCAGAGCCTCCTGCACGCCTTCGGCGTGAAGGCTGCCGGACAGGGACACCAGCGCCCTGGCGCGGGCGCGCAACAGGAGCACGGCAGCCAGCGGGTAACGGCTGGACAGACGCGAAGCCCATAGGGGTATGGCGTCTGCCCGCCCTCCCAGCTCGTTTCGACGACTGGAGATCGCCCCGGCAGCCTCGCGCAGCGCGCCCCAGGCCATGAGGAAACCAAGGGCACGGTCGAGGTCGAAGGCCTGGGTCGCAAAGGCTATGGCGCGGTCGGTGGCTTCGACATCCTCGAAATCTTCGAGACGGTCCAGGATGTCGCGCAGGGACTCCGGGGTGAGCAGCCGTTCGAACCGGGCCCAGCGCGAGAGCATGGCCTCGTCGTCGCGACCCTCGGCGTCCAGGACCGCGATCTCTGCCGAATACCAGACCTCGTCCCTCTGGGGCGGAGGCTCCGGGGCGCGCCACCCCATCCCCTTCCGGGGCGTGCGTTCCAGAGCGGCCTGCAGAGCCTCGCGCGCCTCAGCTGCCCTGCCGGCCCTCGCCAGTCGCGTGGCCGCCTCAACCAGGATGGCTGGGTCCCGACGCATGCGATCGTCGAAACTTGCGAGCCAGGGATCGACCGCGCCCACCCGGTCGGCCAGTCGGCGGATGACCGGTGCAAGACGTCCCGACGTCGGCACACCCTTGCGGGTCAGGCCTGCCAGAAGCCCCCTTGCGATCTCGAGGTCCAGATCCACAGCCGCCGCACCGATCACGCCCGCCCAGACCGAAGCCCGCGTCGCGACGGCATCAACGAGAACGGGTACCGCGGCCTCCGGACCCAGCACCCCGGCCACACGCGCCACATCATCGGCCCCCGCTGCGAACAGCGCCGGCAGCTCGCCGCGCGGATCCTTGGTCCGGTCCTGAAGAGGCTCCAGGAGGTCAACCCATGCCACCAGGCTCGCGAACCCAAGGGTTGGGTTTGCCTCGGCCAGGCGATCCACAATCAGGACCCTCAGCCGGGACAGTTCCCGCAACAGCTCCGGCCGCTTGCGCCAGGATATCCGCGCCCTGCTCGACGCCAACTCATCCATCCTCTTGTTGAGGGCATCGGCCAGTTCCACCGAGCCAAGCTCGGCCGCAATCTCCAGCCGAAGGCTCCGCTTGAACGCCGGATCAGCGGAGGCTGCGTCCATCAACAGGCCGGCCAGCCGCTCGGTGCCCAGATGGACCAGATTGGCCTGGGACAGGGTCTTGCGGAGTTTCGGGGCGGCCTTCGCCATGCCGTTTGAATATCCTGTCGCTCGTGTAAGCGCATACCGACTCAAGGTCAGAGCGAACCGATCAGCCCGTCGCAAGTTGCAAGCTTATGACCGATCGGCCCCCTCCCTATCCCGTAACGCCCGACGGTCGCTACTTCGTCGTTCGCGGGCGGCTCTGGCGCACCAGCAACCCGTCGCTACCGCCCGAGACCCGCAAGCGCCTCGTTAACCGTCTCATGACGGCCCGGCGGGCAGTCAAACAGGCTTTGCCAGAGGGTGGCCCTGCCCTTGCCTCCGCCCGGGCCGAGGTCAACGGTGCAAAGATTGCACTGGGCGAACGCGGCCCGCCCTGGTGGACGGACGGCTCGCCCGATCTGAACCGCAGGCTGGTGGGCAATACCCCCTACGCAGACTGGTTCGCCCGGCTCGAAAGTCCAGCGGTCTGACTGCCCGGATCCCACCATCAACGCGTCGATCGCCTCCTCGATAAGGGGATCGGGCGTCTGCGCCGCATCGTTTGCGACAGTGCTGTGGGTCGTCACAGTCGGCACGTCCCTGGGGCTCGCCCCCCCCCTAGATGGCTATCTGAAGCCGGGCGACGCCACCTGATTGATCGGATCTGCGCCTCTTGGGGGTGTGGAAGCTCTCCGCACTGAACCGCCGGCGGTCTGGACCGACATAGTGACGGTTCTCCAGCCATCCGCGCGGTCGCAGGATGAATCCCTCGATCCTGCGGATGATCTCCGCACTGGTATAGGGTTTGCGCACAAACTCGTGCACGCCGGCGTCACGGGCTTGGCGAATGCGGGACGCGGTCGGCTCGGCTGCGAGCATGATCACCGGAGCCTGCCTGCAGCCCAGCGTCGAACGGCGCAAGGTTCTGACGAAGGCCAAGCCATCCAGTCCCGCGGTCATTTCAGTGAAGATGAGGGTCGGCTCGATGGAACGGACGGTCTCCATCGCTAGGTCCCTATCCGTCTCGATCACGACTTCTCTAGATCCGAGCTGTTTGACGACATCGCCCAGCAAACGGGCCCCGTGCAAATGAGCATCCAGGATGACAACGCGACTGACGAGCGGGGCAAGATCGACTGACCGGTTTCGGAGAGCTGCTGACAAGGTGCGACCTCTATTGCGTACCCGCCGCCAGATAAGAACTCCAGGTTGAAACTATCCAACCGAACAGGGTTACCTGAGGCTTCTCCAATGCGTGGCTTCCCCGTCGACGGCTAATGTGTGCCTGCCCTCTTGCCTCGCACCGCCAAGCTTGCAACCCTGCAACCGTCAAGGAGCGTCCAACTATGCCGCGCGGAACTGCAACCTCTTCACCACACGCCGTCGATGTGCATGTAGGTCGGCGTATCGCTGAGAAGCGACTGGCACTTGGCTACAATCAAAGCGACCTGGGCCGCGCCCTAAACCTGACCTTCCAGCAAATCCAGAAGTACGAGAAGGGTACCAACCGCGTGTCGGCCTCTAAGCTCTGGCTGATCTCCCGGTTCTTCAAGGTCGACCTGGCCTATTTCTTCGACGGTCTTTCGGGCGACGGAAGCAATACGGGCGCTGAAGAACCGGACGGGGCAGCATCCCCACCCACCCGGCAATCCATGGAAATAAACAGCCTCGTTCCGCGTCTGGAGCTTCCGCAGCAAAGGCTGGTTCTCGAGCTTGTGCGGTCTATGTCGGCGAAGGTGCCCGCTGACAGCTGACAAGCACAGGTCAGCAATACCGCCAGAGTAGGCAATGCTATCGTCGCCAATGCGTCTACCATCGAGCCGTGACAGGGGACTTGCGTATCCGCTGCTCAGCATGGATTGCGTCGGGGCGTGTCCGGTCGATCTGTCCGAGCAATCAATGCACGTCGGAGACGAATCGCATCCAACAACGAACTGGCTGCGACCGAGTCGATGTCCAAATCGACTTGCTAGCCAAATGTTCGGGCATGCGGCATCCCGAGACGCTGCAGAAAATGTGACGTGTGAAACCGCCTGAAACGTTGCGAACTGTGTCCCCTGTGTGCCCCCAAATGGATAACACGGGTTTCTGAATCAACTAAGTTATTGAAAAGATGGTACGTCCTCTCGGGCTCGAACCGAGGACCCTCTGATTAAAAGTCAGATGCTCTAACCAACTGAGCTAAGGACGCACATCGCAGCCGCGACGCGCTTGCGTCACCGGCGACGCGCCTTCTGGTGCATTGGCCGCGCCGGGTCAAGGGCTGGCTCGACGTTCCGGGAGCGGAAGGCTACTCAAACATCATGAAACCTCTGTCTGGCCTACGTATCATCGAGTTCGACGGCCTGGGGCCCGTGACTTTTGCGGGCATGGTCCTGGCCGACATGGGAGCCGAGGTCCTGCGCCTGAGCCGCAGCGCGGCTGCGGGTACGCCGGTCTTTGCCGATGTCGGGGGTGAGGTGCTGCATCGCGGCCGGGCGGCGGTCGAGGTCAATCTGAAAGACCCTGCGGACCACGCCAGTGTGTTGGAGCTCATTGGAACGGCCGATGCCCTGATCGAGGGATTCCGACCCGGCGTTATGGAGCGGCTTAGGCTGGGGCCGGACGTCTGCGCGGCCCGCAACGCCCGGCTGGTGTTCGGACGCGTCACCGGCTGGGGCCAGACGGGGCCGATGGCCGATCAGGTCGGGCACGACATCAACTACATCGCCCTGTCCGGAGCCCTGCATGCGCTGGGCGAGCCGGATCGCCCTCCTCGCGCGCCCCTGAACATGGTCGGGGATTACGGCGGCGGGGCGATGATGCTGGTCACCGGCGTGCTGGCTGGTCTGCTGGAGGCAAAGCGCACGGGCACCGGGCGCGTCGTGGATGCGGCCATGACCGACGGTTCAGCCCTGCTGATGAGCCTGTTCTCGGCATTCTCGGCCCGTGGCCTCTGGAAAGAGGCGCGGGGCACAAATCTGCTGGATGGCGGGGCACCCTTCTATCGCTGCTATGCATGCCGGGACGGTGGCCATGTGGCGGTCGGCGCCCTGGAACCGCGATTCTACGCCGCCCTGATCTCTGGCCTAGGTTTGACGGCAGAGGAGGCCCCGCAATTCGACATGGCGAATTGGCCAACCCTGCATGCCCGGTTCGAAGCCCTGTTCGCAACCTGCGATCGCGACGACTGGGCCGCGCATTTCGACGGCACAGAGGCCTGTGTCACGCCCGTGCTGTCGATGTCCGAGGCGGCCCAATACCCGCACAACCAGACGCGAGGCACTTATGCGGGTCATCCCCTCCAGCCTGCGCCCGCCCCTCGGTTTGGCATAGACGCGCCCGATGTGGGGCGACAGCCTCCGACCTTGTCGCTAGACGACGCCGTCCGCGCCTGGTCCTGATTTCAGGCCGCTTCGACGATCTCAATAGGTTGCGGCTGACGACAGGCCTCGGCCAGCGTCACGGCCAGGAGCGCCGGATTGATCGGCTTGGTCAGGAAGGCGTGGACCCCTATCCCGTCCCAGGCGGCACGGTGAGTGTCCATGGCATTGGCGGTCAGGGCGATGACCGGCGTGCCCCGGTTCGGGCCGGCCAGTCGGATAAGGCGGCTGGCCTCCAGCCCGTCCATGACCGGCATCTGCATGTCCATCAGAATAACGTCAAACGGTTCGTGCGTCGCCCGCTCTACCGCCTGGGCACCGTCCTCGACCAGCGTCAGGCGACAACCGTACGGCTCCAGCAGCAGGGCCAGGATGCGGCGGTTCACCGGATGGTCGTCAGCGGCCAGAATCGAGCGATTGGCCAGAACAGATAAATCGACCGCGACCTGCACCACATCATCCTGCTGGCTCGCTACGACCGTCATGGGCAGTTGAAGCGTGAAGGTCGAACCCTCGCCCTCGACGCTGGCCACAATCAGTGACCCGCCCATGACCTCGGCCAGCTTGCGGCTGATCGACAGGCCCAGGCCTGTGCCGCCATAGCGGCGCGTGGTGCCGGCATCAGCCTGTTCGAAGCTGTTGAACACATGCTCCAGCCTGTCTGCAGGAATGCCGCAGCCGCTGTCGGTAACGGCCACCGACAGCAGACCACCGGCCCAGTCCACCTTGACCAGAATGTCGCCGTCGCGGGTGAACTTCACCGCATTGGACATCAGGTTGAACAGGATCTGCTGGAACCGCAGCGGGTCGGTCCGCACCGCCTGCGGTACCTCCGGTGCGATCTGCCACGCCAAGCGGATGTTGTTGGCCTCTGCGCGTGGTTCCCAAAGCCGCCCCAGCGCCGTCAGACGGTCGCGCACGACCATGTCGGCCGTCTCCAGTTCCATCTTGCCAGCTTCGATCTTGGAGACGTCCAGCACATCGTTCAACAGGCCCATCAGGACGTCACCGGCGTCGATAAGCATGTCGACGTGTTCGGTCTGGCGGGCGTCCAGCTTGGTGTCTTTCAGAAGGTTGGCCGCCGAAATCACGGCATTCATGGGCGTGCGGATTTCATGACTGACCACGGCCAGGAAGTCGGACTTCGCCGCGTTGGCGACTTCGGCCTTGCCCCGCGCCTCCAGGGCGGCGTCGCGCGCCTCCTGCATTTCCCGCGTTGTACTGGAGCTCTGCTTCACCGCGACCACGAGGTGGCTCATGTACAGCAGACCACCGATCGGCACGAGAAGATCCTGCCAGCGCCCGCTCTGGGTCGCTTGAAATAGGGGAAGCCCCAAAAAGTATATGGCATGCGGCACAACGGCCGAAATCAGGATCGGTCGGGCGTGGTGCATGTGCAGGCTGACATGCAGCAGACCACCCGCACACTGGATCATGGCGAAGATCCGCCCGGTTTCCCCGCCATAGAACCACATATAGGCGGTCAATCCGGCATAGACGGTGACGCTCAGAACCGTCGTGGCGCAGGACAGAACCAAATAACCCTTATCCGGCAGCCATTCGGGGCGATGACGGAAGCGGCTGAAGACTTTCCAGTCCAGCGCCTGCGTCAGCAGCATCGCCGCAAACCAGACGATGGGCCATATCGTCGGCGTGACGACCCAGGCGGTCAGGCCGATGAAGGCAGCCAGGCCGATCCGGGTCTTGAGCTCTCGGTAACGCACCTGCGCGACCTTGGCATAGGCTGTGGTCGTCATCTGCCCCTCCGAGAGAACACTGTCTCACCAAAGGTGAAAGGATTGGTTTCCGTCAGTGGTGACCAAGGTGATAATCACGTCTATGGAACCTGAGGCAGATCAGCACGTTCGCTGGATGAGCCGTGGGGAGACGACACTCGTGAAACGCCTGTTTGTGACATTTGCGCTGCTTTGTGTCGGTGCCATCGCGGCCTGTGATGATCCCGACAGCTACGATGAACAGCCTGAAGTCATCGTCCAAGACGTTGTGGAAGCGCCTGCGGCTGAAGAAGTCGCAGCACCGGTCGTCGAACCCGCTGCCCTTCCTTCGGCCCCGCCCGTCGACACCTTGCCACCCGAAAAACGGTCGTCCGAAGAATCCGTCCAGCCCGAGAGTGAGACGCTCTTCTACTGAATCGCGCCCTATCGACGCCATGAAGCCGCATGATAGGGACCCGCCTTCCTTCGCACAGCCCAGAGTTTCCATTTGACGAGCCGCCATGCCCTGTTTCTGATCAGCACGGCGGGCTTCATGGCACTGGCGACGGCGGTTCAATCCGAGCCTCGTGCTCTAATTCGCGGTGAACTGGACAGCGAACTGCGCGCTCAGTTGCAGAGGGCTGTCGGCGATGTCGACGATCCTCCGTCCAACCGCTTCGAAGCACGCCGGCGAGCCCGTGCCGCCATGGAATCGGCAGAAGCCCTTCTGAGATCCGAGGGCTATTATCAACCAACCCTCATCGATGACGTCGAAGGCGAAGAGACACCCGTCGCTATCGTCGAAGTGACCCCAGGACCGCGGTTCCTGCTGGCCGACTATGGGCTGAACTGGACCTTGCCGCCCCCCGATCAAACGACCGATCTGGCCGTTCGCGAAGAGGTCGATCTGACCACTGGCGACCCGGGCCGCGCGGTCGATGTACTGGCGGCAGAGGGCCGCATTGTCGCGGGCCTGACCCGTCGAGGCTATGCCGATGCCGAAGCCAGGGCGCGTCGCGTCGTGGTCAACCACACCGACTATACCGTCACCCCAAACTACAACATCGATAGCGGGCCTCTGGTCCGGCTGGATGGCATTCTGCTGCGGACGCGCGGCCCCACCAATCCTGACTGGGTTGCCGGCTTGGCCCCTTGGGTCCAGGGCGATGTCTATGATCCGGAACAGGTCGCGGAACTGGAACGGCGGCTGACCGAAACCGGCGTTTATGACGGCATCGGCGTAGCTCTGTCGCCTGCGGACCAAAACCTGCCCAATGGCACTCGCCCGGTCATCGTCACCCTGCGGGATCGCCCGGCTCGTACCCTGGAAGCCGCCATCACGCTGTCAACGGCCGAGGCGATCGTCACGGCAGGCAGAACCGGCGCGTCACCCTCCAACACCGGCGGGTCGGCGATCGAGGGGACCTGGACCTGGTCCAACCGCTTCGGTCGCGCAGACACCCTGATCTGGCAGGCCCGTCTGGCTGAGATCGACAGCCGTATCGGAGGCGTGCTCAGCCTGCCGCACTGGCGCAGGCCCAGCCAGACACTGCGTCTTGAAACCGCGGCTGTTTATGAGAACACCGATGCCTATCGCAGGACCGCCCTCGTCCTGGCTGCCGACATCCGCCAGCGGGTCGGCAAGACCTCATTCTACAGCTATGGACTGGGCCTGGACGGCGGTCAGTACGACGAAAACCGGTTCGACCCGCTGACGCAGGCTCCCATACGCCTGACCCGTGACCTGGTGATTCTGACGGGGCGCGGCAACTTCTACTGGGACCGCTCGAACGATGCGCTGGACCCCACGAGCGGCTGGCGACTGAGCGCTTCGGCCCAGCCAACGGCCGTGGCGGGCGAGGACACGGTGCTGTTCCTTCGGACCGAAGCCGAGGCCACAGGCTACCTGTCTTTCCAGGAGGACAGGACCGTGCTTGCGGGTCGTGTCAAGCTGGGCTCGATCGTCGGCGGCGAAGAGCTGACCGTTCCTGCTGACCGACTGTTCTATTCCGGCGGCGGCGGCTCTGTACGCGGCTATGAATACCAGAGTGTGGGCCCTCGCCTGCCCGACAACACGCCTCGCGGAGGTCTGAGCCTGTTCGAGACCTCTCTTGAGGTGCGCCGCAAGGTCTTCGGCAGCTTCCAGGGCGTGGCCTTTGTGGATGCCGGTGCCGTGGGCTTCGACGAAACGCCGGACTTCGGCAACCTGCGCTATGCTGCCGGTGTGGGCGTTCGCTACCTTCTGCCCTTCGGCCCGATCAGGGCGGATATCGCCATTCCGCTGGACAAGCGTGAGGGCGATCCAAGCTTCCAGGTCTATGTCAGTCTGGGCCAGGCGTTTTGACCGACGCTCCGCCCCCGACCGATGCGCCAGAAGACAAGGCGGAGACGCCCGCCGCCGAGGAAAAGCGCAAGCGCACCCGCCTTCAGGCTCTGGCCTTCTTCGGCGGCATCGCGGTCGCCATCCTGATCGGCCTGCTGATCGTGGGTCTGGTCGGCGGGCGGATGTATCTGCTGTCGGGGCCCGGCCGGGAGCTGGTGACCAGCTTCGTCGAGGGCAAACGCATCGGCAACTATGGTGAAATCCGCGTCGAAGGCGTCGAGGGTGACCTGTTCGACGACTTCACTATCCAACGGGTCACGGTCACGGATGCCCAGGGCGTCTGGCTGGAGGCGCGCAAGGTCCGCGTCGACTGGAGTTTCTGGCCCTTGGTTGCGCGCCGGTTTCACGCCACCAACATCGAGGCCGAGGTCGTTCGCCTGATCCGCCGCCCCGAGGTCGAAGCCTCGACCAATCCACCGGGACAGCAACCGATTTCCGTCGATATCGACCGGTTTGCCGCCAACATCGAACTGCTGGAGGGCTTCAGCCAGGAATATGGCCGCTGGAAGCTGGATGGGGCAGTCGAACTGCCCCGCGTCGGCGACAAAACCGCCACGATCAACGCCTTCAGCAACACCCGCCCCGGCGATTTCCTGCGCTTGGCTGGAACCATGGGCGACGAACTGGCCGACATTCGCCTGAACGTTCAGGCGAATGAATCCCAAGGCGGACCGCTGGCCGGAGCCCTGGGCTATTCGCCAGATCAGCCGTTCAATGCCGTCGCCGTGGTCAATGGCCAGGTCGTCAATGTAGCGGTGCGCACCGGCACTTTCACGCCCCTGACCATCCGCGGCACCTATGGCAAGGACCAGACGCGGATCGCCGGCTACGCCGACTTCTCTGGCTCGGAACTGTTGCAACCCTTCGTGGACCGGATCGGTCAGACGGCGCGGTTCGGTCTGGTCGTGCGGCCAGATCACGACAATGATGGCTTGCAGGGTGTGGGCTGGAGCCTGGTGTCCGAGAATCTGAACTCCACCGCATCCGGCATGATGCGCAAGAACGACCGCAGTACGCCGGATGGCATTCAGCTTGAGATTTCGACGCCGTCCCTCACCCGACTGGCCGGCACGCCGCTGGCTGGTCCCGCAGCCTATTCCGCCTTGTTCAAGGGCGATGGCGCGGCCTGGGCGCTGGACGGCTCGGTCGATCTGCTTAACGCCAACCTGTCCAGCTACCAGGCCCAGCGGATTTCGGGGCCTCTCAACTTGAGTTCCAGGGCGGGTCGCTTCGACCTGCAGGGCGACATCCGTGCCCGTGGCGGGTCCACAGCCGGCATCGTCGGTGGGCTGCTGGGAACCCAGCCCCGTGTGCAATTCGAGGCGACCCGCCAGCCTGATGGTGCCATCCTACTGCAACGCCTTCAGGCGGACGGGCAGGGGCTGGAAGTCACGGGGTCGGGCGGACGCAATCTGCTGGGCGGGCTCAGCTTCCGGGGCAATGCGACCATCACCGATGCCTCTCTCGTGCAACCCGGCGCGCGCGGATCGTTCGGCGGGCCGATCACCGCTGCGATGCGCCGCACGGGTGCACCGTGGAGCCTGACCTTCGACGGACGCGGGCGAGGTCTGTTCACCGGCCAGGACGAACTGGATCGCCTGCTGGGACGTACGCCGCGCCTGCAACTGACCGGCGGCCTGGACGGCGGGCGCATCTCCATCCAGCGCGCGGCCCTGACGGGGGACCAGGCCAACGCCAATGCGCGCGGCATCATTGAGGGTAATGGCCAGCTGAGGCTGGCCCTGGACTGGAACGCCCGCGGTCCGTTCGGCGTCGGCCCGGTCGCCATCGATGGAGCCATGACCGGTGACGGAGCTCTCACCGGCACCCTGGCCGAGCCACGCGCGGACCTGAACGCCCGGTTTGACCGCATCGCCGCCGGGCCGCTGGACCTGACCCAGGCCAATCTGGCCCTGACGTTCCGCAAAGGGGCCGACGCCTCTGACGGCAGTATCGCGATCACGGCCCAGTCCAACTATGGCCCCGCCCGCGCCAGCGGCAACTTCTACCTGGGCGGTCCGCAAATCCGTCTGACCAATGTCGATCTGGATGCGGGCGGTGTGACGGCCCAAGGCTCGGTCGCCCTGTCCAACAACCTGCCCTCCAGTGCCGACCTGGCCTTTACCGCCCGGCCCGGAGCGTTCCTCGCGTCCGGAACGGCGGAGGGTCGCGTCCGCCTGACCGAGGGTGCCGGCAGAGACACCGCCATCGTCGACGTCACCGGGGCGAATGTGAGGCTGGCCGGTCAGTCATGGGTGGTGCGTCGCATCGATCTGAATGGACGCGGCACCCTAGATCGCCTGCCCTTCACCATCGTCGCCGACGTCGGGGGCGGCACCCCCGCCGCCTTCAATGGCAGTGGTGTCTATTCGCGCCAGGGCTCGGCTCAGACCATCGTGCTGAACGGCTCGGGCAGCGCGAGAGAGATCGACTTCACCACGCGCAACCCCGCCGTCTTCGCCCTGTCCGGCGACGGCCAGGTGGCCCGTGTCGACCTGAACGTCGGTGGCGGTGTCCTGACCGGCGAGATGCGTCGGGATTCCCGCGCCGCCGTTATCGAGGCCAATCTGACCAGCGTGGAGCTAGGCTCCTTGTCGCCTGATCTGCGCGGTCGGGTCACGGGCCGTCTGTCCCTGCGCGGCGCAGGCGACGACCTGTCCGGCTCGGCCAATGTCGCTTTGGAGAATATCCGAAGCATTGACGCGCCGCGCGGTCTGGCCGTCGACGGCACGGTCAATGCCATGCTGGTCAACAACACCCTGCGCATCCAGGCCGATGCCCGCGACAACGGAGCCGTCTCCGCCACCGCCGACGTCACCCTGCCGGTCGAGGCCTCCGCCGCGCCACTGCGCCTGGCCATCGCCCGCACCCGCCCGATGAGCGGCACGGTTGCGATTCAGGGCCAGGTCCAGCCCATCTGGGACCTGTTCCTGGGTGGTGAACGCTCCCTGTCTGGCCAGATCGACGCCAATGCGACGCTGGCCGGCACCTTGAATGCTCCGCGCATCAATGGTCGACTGGACGTGCAGCAGGGGGCGTTCCGAGACAATGGCACGGGCCTGCGTCTGGCCGGTCTGACACTGGCCAGCCGCTTTGACGACACCACCGCCCTGGTCGAGACCTTCACAGCAAATGACGGATCGGGGGGCACGGTGTCCGGCAGCGGACGCATCGGCCTGCGCCAAGGCTCCGGGTCCAACTTCGAACTGGCCCTGACCCGCTTCCGCATCATCGACAACGACATCGCCGAGGCCCGCGCCTCCGGGCCCCTGACCGTCGTGCGCGGTGCCGACGGCAACATCCAGCTGACAGGGCAGATCGATATCGACGAGGCCAGGATCGAGGCCAATCCGCCCGGCTCCACCGGCATCGTCCGTATGGATGTGGTCGAGATCAACAAGCCCGGCGGCAATGCCGAGGAGATCGATACCGCCGACCGGCCCCAAGGCCCCCAGATCGGACTGGACATCGCCATACGCTCGCCGGGCGGCGACGTGCGCGTCGTTGGACGAGGCCTGAATGTCGAGATGAACGTCAATGCCCGCGTGCGTGGCACCATCGCCGAGCCGCAGCTCAGCGGCACGGCCCGCGTCGTGCGCGGCGACTACGACTTTGCCGGCAAGCGTTTCATCTTCGACCCGCGCGGCACGGTCAGCCTGTCGACCAATCCTGAGCAGATCAGGCTCAACCTGTCAGCAACTCGCGAAGACCCGGCCATCACAGCAACGATCCGCGTTACCGGCACCGCCGCGCGGCCCGAGATCGCCTTGACCTCCAATCCCGCCCTGCCCCAGGACGAAATCCTGTCGCAGGTCCTTTTCGGACGCTCGGCATCACAACTGTCGGGCTTCGAGGCGGCCCAGCTGGCGGCAGGCGTCGCGTCGCTGGCCGGAGGAGGTGGCTTCGATGTGATCGGTAACCTGCGCGAACTGGCCGGTCTGGACCGTCTGTCATTCGGCGGCGAGGCGTCAGGCCTGACGATTGCGGGTGGCCGCTATCTGACCGACGACCTGTATCTGGAAGTCATCGGCGGCGGCGACAATGGCGCGGCGGTAAATCTGGAGTGGCAGGTGCGCCGCAACCTGACGGTCAGCACCAAGTTCGGTGGCGAAGGGGCCAGCCTGTCGATCCGCTGGCGTCGCCAGACCCGACAGCCCGGCACCGGTCCAGAGGACCGGCGCCAGAACCGTCAGGGGCGTTAAAGCGGAGCCGGGTTGGCAGAACCTAGCCCAGCACCGCTCACGCTTCGTTCCGGCTTGATGTCAAAATCAGAACACGTCCTGATCGACGGCACGCATCTTGTTCATCGCATTGGCACCGCGAATGCCTGCGATGTGAAGCACGAGCTCCACGACCAGAACGACAAGGCCCAGAACCGTGAACCACATCGGACCCGCCGCCGCTGACTGAGCTGAAGGTCCCATAAGGCCCAGAAGAGCGCTTCCCAGACCGAACACGACCAGGACTGTGAACAAGATCGGGATCACGATGTTAGGTTTGAACCATTGCACCAGACCCAGAACGATCTGGATCACGACCATTAGCCCGGCCCAAATCACGACAAAACCGGTCATGGCACCAGCCATGCCTTCCATCCCGGCCACATTCGGATCGGTTTGAGCGGCTTCGGCAAAGGCCGACTCCATCAGAGCCGGCGCCGCCGTCGCCAGATAGATGGTGGTGACGATGCCCCAGGCTACGCCGATGAAGATGGCGACGGCGCTGGATCGCGCCGCAGCGATCGCCTGGGTACGGTCCGTGATCGGGGCCGTGGGGTTCATTGCAGATATCAGACTCATTCTCGCCTCCCGGTTATGAGGCGCGGAGCCTAACCCGACCACGGTGATGTACGAAAGGCGTCTTGATCCTCAGTCTGAAGCCAGCTTGCGAAACTCCGCCAACCTGCCCGCCCCTTTGATGGCCGTTGCATGCAGAAGAGCTGCTGCGGACATAGTCACAAGGGTCATGACGATCAGACCCATTGGCTGACTGGCCATCCCCTGACCGCCCACCGCATAGACGAATGCCAGGGCTCCGGTCCCCAGGGCCCACACGACCAGCATCAGGAAAACCAGAGGCAACAGGCTACTCGGCTTGCGCCAGTGCACCACGGCCAGGACAAGCTGCAAGGCCACCATACTAATCGCACCTGCCAGTCCGATCTGCGTTGCCGCCTGCATCTGTTCGGCGGTTTCAGGTCGCTGCGTCATCTGGTCAACGGCCAGCCGTGTCGCCTCCGCACCGGCATTGGCAGTGTACCAGGCGAGGATGGAGTCCCGCGCCGCACCGATGATCATGCCGATCGAGCTGGCACGCGTCGCCGCGAGGGCATGATCCTGAGTTTCCAGCATCGCCGCCGGGTTGAAATATCTGATCCAGCCGTGCGCCATAAGTTGTCCCCCATGAATCGTAGCCTAGCCCTTGCTGGCAACGAGAGAAACCGTCGCCCGCCTTCACCTTTGCAATCCATGTCGCTAGGGTCTGCCGTATGCGGATTCTGCCGACAGATCAGAACGTGCTCGACCATGTCGCAGCGCGCGAGGCGCTTATTATCCAGCGTGCCGTCGAGTGGTCAGATTTGAACTCTGGCAGCCGAAATGCCGCTGGACTGCAAGCCGTGCTGGCGCGTCTGGAGACCGAAGCCATCAGCCTTGATGCCGCCTGTGAACGCATCGGCACAGCCTCCTCGACCAGCGTCGGCGATGATGGCGCGGTCCGTCACGAGGCCCACGCCGATGCCCTCAAGATCACCCAGCGCCCTGACGCCCCCATCCAGGTCGTTCTGACGGGCCACTACGACACCGTCTTCCCGGTCGAGAGCGCGTTCCAGACCGTGACCACCCGCCCCGATGGAGCCCTGAACGGCCCTGGCATCGCCGACATGAAGGGTGGCATTTCCGTGATGCTTGCCGCGCTTGAGGCGTTCGAGACCCATCCGGACAAGGCAAATATCGGCTGGACCGTGCTGCTGAGCCCGGACGAAGAGATCGGCTCGCCCGCCTCCGCCCCCCTGCTGGCCGAACTGGGCGCACGCGGCCATGTCGGCATGACCTATGAGCCAGCGCTGGCCGACGGCACCCTGGCCGGAGCGCGCAAGGGCAGCGGCAACTACCATCTGATCGTCACCGGCAAGGCCGCCCACGCGGGTCGCGCCTTCCACGAAGGGTCGAATGCCGTGGCCGGGGCCGCCATCATCGCAGCCCGCCTGCACGCCCTGAACGGCCAGCGCGAGGGCGTCACCGTCAATGTGGCCAAGATTTCCGGGGGTGGCGCGCTCAATGTCGTGGCCGACAATGCCGTCGTACGCTTCAATGTGCGCGTGCCAGACGCCCAGGCCTCGGCCTGGATATCCGAGACGGTACAGCAGATCGCGACCGAGCCCCCCTTCCGCGGCCTGACCCTGGATCTCCACGGCGGCATGACCCGTGCGCCCAAGCCGATGGACGCCAGCCAGACCGCCCTGTTCGAGGCCGTGCGCGACACGGGCACCCTGCTGGGTCAGACCATCGCCTGGAAGCCGTCGGGAGGGGTGTGCGAGGGCAACAACCTGCATGCCGCAGGCCTGCCCAATATCGACACCCTCGGTGTCCTGGGCGGCGACATCCATTCGGATCAGGAGTTCGCCTGGCCCGCCAGCTTCGTCGAACGCGCCCAGCTGTCGGCGCTGATCCTGTGCAGGATCGCCTCGGGCGAAATCGATGCGCTGAAACTGAAATCCCTGCGTCTGGAGACGATGTAACCATGCTCGTCGTTCGCCCCGCCGGGCCTGCCGATCTCGATTTTCTGCTGGAACTGGCCATCCTGTCCGGTCCCGGCTTCACCAGCCTGCCCGAAGACCCGGACCAGCTAATCGAGCGGCTGGACCTCAGCCGGGACAGCTTCGCGGGCCGGATCGATGTCCAGCAGCGCTGGTACACATTGATGCTGGAGGAATCCGACACCGGCGACGTCGACGGCATCGGCTCGGTCAAGGCGGCGGTCGGGCTGAACCGCCCCTTTTTCAGCTTCCGCGTCGTCAACAACGCCCAGTCATCCCCCTCGCTGGGCATCAAGCTGGAACAGAAGACCCTGGTGCTGGTCAATGAATGCACCGGCTGGACAGAGGTCGGCTCGCTGTTCCTGAAGGCCGACCGGCGCAAGGGCGGCGCAGGCCGCCTGCTCAGCCAGTCACGCTATATGCTGATCGGGGCCGAGCCGGAGCTGTTCAGCGAGAATGTCCTGGCCGAGCTGCGCGGCGTCTTCACACCCGACGGGGCCTGCCCCTTCTGGGACCATGTCGCACACAAGTTTTTTCCGATGGAGTTCGACGAGGCCGATCGCATGACCGGCTCGACCGACAAGCAGTTCATCCTGGACCTGGCCCCGCGCCACCCGATCTACATCGAGCTGCTGCCCGAAGCCGCTCGGGCCGTGATCGGCAAGGTGCACCCCCAGGGCGTGCCCGCCATGGCCCTGCTGGAAAGCGAGGGGTTCCGCCCGAACGGCCTGGTCGACATCTTCGACGCAGGGCCCACAGTCGCCTGCGGCCGCGACAACATCCGCACGGTCCGAGACGCCCGGCGACTGACCGTGGCCATCGCCGAAGAGGTCGAGGCCGAACTGCCTGCCCTGATCTCGACCGACAGCGTGGGCGGTTTCCGCGCCGTTCGCCAGCGCACCCATATCGACGGTGACATCGCCACCCTGACCCGCGAAACCGCAGACGCGCTGAAAGTGCGTGCGGGAGACACGGTTCGCGTCAAATCCTGAGTGACCAAATGACCCGCTTCCAATCCATCGACCCCGCCACCGGTGACACCGTCTGGGAAGGCCCAGCGGCCTCCGCCACCGAAGTTCAGGCCGCGACCGACCGCGCCCGCGCCGCCTTCCCCGACTGGGCCGATCGCTCGCGTCAGGACCGGATCGACGCGGTCAAACGCTATCAGGCCGTGCTCAAGGAGCGCGCGCCCCAGATCGCCCAGGCCATCAGCCGCGAGACCGGCAAGGCCCTGTGGGAAACCCAGACCGAGTTGACGGCCATGCAGGGCAAGGTCGACATCTCCATCCGCGCCTATGACGAGCGGACCGGCGAGCGCACGGCCGACACGGCCTTTGGTCACGCCACCCTGCGCCACCGCCCGCACGGCGTGGCGGCGGTGCTCGGCCCCTTCAACTTCCCCGGCCACCTGCCCAACGGCCACATCGTCCCGGCCCTGCTGGCCGGCGACACGGTCGTCTTCAAGCCATCGGAGGAAACCCCCCTGACCGGCCAGCTGATGGCCGAGGCGTTCCAGGCCGCCGACCTGCCGACCGGCGTGGTCAATGTCGTCCAGGGTGGGCGCGACACGGGTGCCGCCCTGCTGGACAGCGGCATCGACGCCCTGATGTTCACCGGCTCGGGCGCAGCGGGTGCTCACTTCCGCCGCAAGTTCGCGGACGATCCGCACGTCATCCTCGCGCTGGAGCTGGGCGGCAACAATCCGCTGGTCGTCTGGGACACGGCGGATGCGCAAGCCGTGGCGGGCATCGTCGTCCAGTCCGCCTTCATCACCACCGGCCAGCGCTGCTCCTGCGCGCGCCGCCTGATCGTGCCCCAAGGGCCCCAGGGCGACGCCATCATCGAAGCCGTCGCCGCCCTCAGCGACCGCCTGCTGTTTGCCCCCTGGAACAGCAGCCCCGAACCCTATGCCGGGCCGCTGATCTCCGAAAAGGCCGCCGCCGCCGCGCTGGCCGCCCTGCAGGAGCGGATCGATGCGGGCGCCAGGGTCATTCGTGCCTCCGGACCTGTCGGCAACCTGCCCGGTGCCTTCGTCAAACCGGCGATCATCGACGTGACCGGGGTCGATGTGCCCGACGAGGAGATGTTCGCGCCCTTCCTGTCGGTGACCCGCGTCGCCAGCTTCGACGAAGCGGTGCAACAGGCCAATGCGACGCGCTATGGCCTGTCCGCCGGTCTGGTCAGCGACGACCCGAAAAACTGGCAGACCTTCATCCGCCGCATCCGCGCGGGCGTCGTCAACTTCAACCGCCCGACCACCGGGGCCGCCGGGGACATGCCCTTCGGTGGTCTGGGGGCCAGCGGCAACCACCGTCCCAGCGCCTACTATGCCGCCGACTACTGCGCCTATCCCGTCGCCAGTTTCGAGGCAGAGGCGGTCAGGAACATCGAGAGCGAGATCAAGGGCTTGCAGGCATGAATGCCCCCGCGGTCGAAGCCAATGCCGACGGCCTGATCGGGCCGACCCACTCGTATGCGGGCCTCTCGCCCGGCAACCTCGCCTCCAGCCTCAACAAGGGCGAGGCGTCCAACCCGCGCGCTGCCGTCCTGCAGGGCCTCGACAAGATGAAGCGGCTGGCCGACCTCGGCCTGCCGCAGTACGTCCTGCCGCCGCACGATCGGCCCAACATCCCCTTCCTGCGCAGCCTGGGCTTCACCGGCTCCGACGCCCGCGTGCTCGAACAGGCCTGGAAGGACGCGCCCAGCTTCGCCGCCGCCGCCTGTTCGGCCAGTCCCATGTGGGCCGCCAATGCCGCGACGGTGACGCCGAGCGCCGACAGCGCAGACGGCCGCGTCCACTTCACCCCCGCCAACCTGGTCACCAACCTGCACCGCTCGCTGGAGCACCGGCAAACGACGCGCGCACTCGACGCCCTCTTTCCCGATCAGGACCGGTTCGCCGTGCACGACGCCCTGCCCTCCGTCGCCCATCTGGCTGACGAGGGCGCCGCCAACCACGTCCGCCTGTGCGCCGACCACGGTCAGGCTGGCGTCAACCTGCTGGTCTGGGGACGAGAGGCCTATGAGCCCTGGTCCGGCCCCTACCCCGCCCGTCAGACGCGCGAGGCGTCGGAAGCCATCGCCCGCCGCCACGGGGCCTCCGGCCCCGTCCTGGCCCGTCAATCCCGAGCCGCGATCGCGGGCGGGACCTTCCACAACGACGTGGTATGCGTCGGGGCTCTGGACACCCTGTTCCACCACGACCTGGCCTTCGAGGACTCCGCGGGCACCCATGCCGCGATCCGCGCGGCCGCCACAGGCTTCGACCCCATCTTCGTGGAGGTCTCGTCCGCCGACCTGCCGCTGGCCGACGCCATTTCCAGTTATCTTTTCAACTCCATGCTGGTGTCGCTGCCGGGCGAGGACCGCCTGACCCTGATCTGCCCGACCGAGACCCGCGACAACGCCCGCAGCCATGCGGTGGCTCAGGGTCTGGTCACGTCCAACGGCCCCATCGGCCGGGTCGAATATGTCGATGTCCGCCAGTCGATGCGCAACGGCGGCGGCCCGGCCTGCCTGCGCCTGCGCGTCGTCCTGACCGAGGCGGAGCAGGCCGCGACCAACCCCGCCATGCGCATGACCGACGCCCTGCATGCGCGGCTCAGCCAGTGGGGCAGTACCCACTACCGCGACACCCTGACCCCCGCCGACCTGACCGACCCCGCCCTGCTGGACGAAAGCCGCCGGGCACTGGACGAACTGACCGGCATTCTGGATCTGGGCAACGACTTCTATCCGTTCCAGCGAATCTGAGCGCTTGGCCATAGGCTCCACGGTCGTCTAGCCTGACGGCAAGGGAGGGCCCCAGATGCTGCGTAAACTGACAATCCTGTGTGGCACGGCCAGCCTGCTGATCCTGGCCGTCGTCATCTTCGCGGCCCCCTTCGGCTATCCGGGCTACGATCCCCTCAGCCAGTACGTCAGCGAAATGGGAGCCGGCGGCACGGCGACGGGGACGTGGGTCAGCACGGCGTTCATCATGTCCGGCCTGCTGCTGGCCGTTTTCTGGCTATTGTGCGCCGCCGTCTTCCCGCGCAGCCCGCTGGCCGTCATCGGCTTCATCCTGTGCGCCCTGAACGGCGCAGGACTCTTCTTCGGCGGCGTCTTCCCCTGCGATTTCGAATGCGCGGTCGAGGGAGCCAGCGCCTCCGGCATGCTGCACGAACTGCTCGGTGGCCTGGGCTATCTGCTGGGTGTCGCCGGTGTCTTCGTGCTGGCGATCGCGTCCCGGGGCTGGCCCGGTGGGCCCAGGCTGTTCCCGCTGGGTCTGGTCTGCGGCATGGCCGCCGCGCTCATGATCCCGATCATCGGTCCGGAGTTTCCATGGCACGGCGCGGCCCAGCGCGTGCTGGAAGCGGCCTTCGCCACATGGACCATCGCCGTCATGATCGCTGTCTCGCGCCTGCCCAAGCCTCCGTCGTGACCGCAAAAACGGCTTGCCAAATCATATAAGGATATCCTTATATGATTATATGACCCTGACCGCCGATCAGACAATCGAGGCCCTGCGTGCTGCGGGCGAGCCGACGCGCCTGCGGGTGCTGTCGCTGCTCGCGGGCGAGGAGCTGTCGGTCATGGAGCTGTCCGGCATTCTGGATCAGAGCCAGCCGCGCGTATCGCGGCATCTCAAGCTCATGACCGATGCCGGACTGATCGAGCGGTTTCCGGACGGGGCACGGGTGTTCTACCGCCTGTCATCGGACTCTCTCGCCCGTCGCCTGATCGACACCATCCTCGATCTTCTGGACGACGAGGCCGGGGCCGCCGACGACCGTCGTCTGGAAGACGTCCGCCGCGACCGCGAGGTCGCCGCCGGGGCCTATTTCGAGCGCGTGGCCCCCCAATGGGACCGCATCCGCTCGCTCTATGTCTGCGAAACCGACGTCGAGGCCGCGATCCTGAAGGCGGCGGGCGACGGTCCGTTTGAGCGTGTCGTCGATCTGGGCACCGGCTCGGGCCGGATGCTGACCCTGCTGGGCAAACAGGCGCGGATGTCGGTGGGCCTGGACCTCAGCCACAACATGCTGAATATCGCCCGCGCCAATGTGACCCGGGCGGGCCTGGACAAGGTTGAGCTGCGCCACGGCGACATCTTCGCCACCCGCCTGCCCGCCCAGAGTGCCGACCGCGTCCTGGTCCATCAGGTGTTGCATTATCTGGCCGATCCCGCCGCCGCCGTGGCCGAGGCGGCGCGCCTGGTGGCACCCGGCGGCCGCCTGCTGATCGTCGACTTCGCCCCGCACCAGATCGAACAGCTGCGCGAGGAGCATCAGCACCGCCGCCTGGGCTTCGCCGACGAGGAAATGCGGCGCTGGCTGGCCGAGGCCGGCCTCACGCCCGCCGCCCCGATCATCCTGCCCCCCGACACCGACGGCCTGACCGTCTGCATCTGGACCGCCGAGCGCCAGGCCGCCGTCGAAACGAGGGCCGCATGACCGCCGCCTCCCTCAATCTGGCCGAGGCTCGCGCCCTGCTGCTGTCGCCGCTGGGGCCAGTCGCCCGCGCCGGTCAGGACCGGTCGCGACCCCGCGTGTCCTTCGAATTCTTTCCGCCCAAGTCCGACGAGGCCGAGGCGACCCTGTGGAAGGCTGTGACCCGTCTGGCCCCTCTGAAGCCCGACTTCGTCTCGGTCACCTATGGCGCGGGCGGCTCGACGCGCGAGCGGACGCACCGCACGGTCCAGCGCATCCTGGCCGAGACCGACCTGACCCCCGCCGCCCACCTGACCTGCGTCGAGGCCAGCCGGGCCGAGGTCGATACCGTGATCGACGGCTACAAGGCCTCTGGCGTGCGTCACATCGTGGCTCTGCGCGGCGATCCGCCGGGCACCGAGGGCATCGGCGGGGCCTATGTTCCGCATACGGACGGTTACGCCAACGCCACCGAACTGACCGCCGCCCTCGCGGCCAAGGGCGGGTTCGAGATCACCGTCGGCTGCTACCCCGAGGGCCATCCCGAGAGCGGGTCGATCGACCACGACATCGCCGTGCTGAAGGCCAAGGTGGATGCGGGCGCGACGCGCGCGATCAGCCAGTTCTTCTTCGACATCGACGCCTTCCTGCGCTTCCGCGACCGCGTGAGGGCAGCGGGCATCACCATTCCCATCATCCCCGGCATCATGCCCGTAACCAATTTCAACGGCCTGAAGCGGATGAGCGCGGCCTGTGGCGCCGCCGTGCCCGACTGGCTGGCCGCCCATTTCGAGGGGCTGGACGACGACCCGGAGACCCGCAAGCTGATCGCCGCCTCCGTCGCGGCCGAGACCTGTGCGCGGCTGCAGGAAGAGGGCTTCTCCGATTTCCACTTCTACACCCTCAACCGCGCCGAGCTGGTCTATGCGATCTGCAGGGTGCTGGGCGTCAGGGAACAGGCGGTGGCCGCATGACCCGCGCTACCCGCATCGCCGCCCTCCATGCCGCCGCACGCGAGCGTATCCTCGTCCTAGACGGCAGCTGGGGCGTGATGATCCAGCGCAGCGAGCTGTCGGAAGAGGATTTCCGCGGTGACCGCTTCACCAGCCACAACGGCCAGATGAAGGGCAATAACGACATCCTGTGCCTGACCCGGCCGGATGTCATCGCCGGCCTGCACGACCAGTATTTCGCGGCGGGCGCCGACATCTCCGAGACCAACACCTTCTCGGCCACGGTGATCGCCCAGGACGACTACAAACTCGACGAACAGTCGGTGTGGGACATCAATCTGGAGGGGGCGAAACTGGCCCGCGCCGCGGCCGACCGCTGGACCGCCAAGGAGCCGCACAAGCCGCGCTTTGCCGCCGGCTCGATCGGGCCGCTGAACAAGATGCTGTCGATGTCGTCGGACGTGAACGACCCCGGCGCCCGGCTGGTGACCTTCGACCAGGTCTATGACGCCTATCGCCACCAGGTGAAGGCACTGAACGAAGGCGGCGTGCACCTGTATCTTATCGAGACCATCACCGACACGCTGAACTGCAAGGCCGCGATCAAGGCCATCAAGGACCTCGAGGACGAGGGCATGGAGGCCCTGCCGATCTGGATTTCGGGCACCATCACCGACCGTTCCGGCCGGACCCTGTCGGGCCAGACGGCGGAAGCTTTCTGGAACAGCGTGCGCCACGCCAAACCGTTCGCCATCGGCTTCAACTGCGCGCTCGGCGCCGATCTGATGCGGCCGTTCATAGCCGAACTGAGCCGCGTGGCCGACACCCTGGTTGCCGCCTATCCCAACGCCGGCCTGCCCAACGCCATGGGCCAGTATGACGAACAGCCGCACGAAACTGCCCACTTCATCGAAGAATGGGCAGCGTCGGGCCTGGTTAACATCGTCGGCGGCTGCTGCGGCACGACGCCGGAGCACATCCGGCACACGGCGGAGGCGGTGTCGAAACTGCTGACGCGGGTGATCCCGGAGCGGCCTGTGGCCATGCGGCTGTCGGGGCTGGAACCGTTTGAGGTGGTGGCATGAAATTTCTGAAGATTTTCGAGAAGAAGGGGCCCGGCGGGTTCGACTACGACCAATGGATCACGGCCGCAGAGATTGAGCTCGCAACCAAGCAGGCCGCGCTAACGGACGCGTTCAACCTAGGCCAGTGGACGTCTTGGAACGCAGACCTCGCAGCCGGGAAGATTTTCTTTTCCGACGAGAGCGGCGTCCGCGTCGTCGGCGAGGTACAGATTGTCGGTTCGCGCGGCTCCAAGGACTGGCTGTGGGCTTGGGCAAACAAGGGCCTGCCCGCCGCGTTTGTTCAGGATAGCGCGTTGGCCAAGGCCTTCGGTGACGAGCATGGGATTGAGGAGCTCTCGCAGGCTTCTGTCACCGCGGCCGACCTGGAGCCGGTAGGCTGGCGCCTGACGGCAGCCGTCGTTCGCCTATCTGACGCGATCGGTGCCTACAGCGCGCCGACGGGAACGGGGGCCCTCCTGCTCGCGATCAAAACCCTGACACGAGTCTGATGCGTCCCACCTTCATCAACGTCGGCGAACGAACCAACGTCACCGGTTCGGCCAAATTCAAGAAGCTGATCATTGACGGCGACTATGCCGCCGCCCTGTCGGTGGCGCGTCAGCAGGTCGAGGCCGGGGCCTCGGTGATCGACATCAACATGGACGAGGGCCTGCTGGATTCGCAGCAGGCGATGATCACCTTCCTCAACCTGATCGCGGCCGAGCCCGACATCGCCCGGGTGCCGGTGATGATCGACAGCTCCAAATGGGAGGTGATCGAGGCGGGCCTGAAATGCGTCCAGGGCAAGCCGATCGTCAATTCGATCTCGATGAAGGCGGGCGAGGCCGAATTCCGCGAACAGGCGGTAAAATGCCTGCGCTACGGGGCCGCCGTGGTGGTCATGGCCTTCGACGAGGTCGGTCAGGCCGACACCGCCGCGCGCAAGATCGAGATCTGCACCCGGGCTTACCGGATCCTCGTCGACGAGGTCGGCTTCCCGCCCGAGGACATCATCTTCGACCCCAACATCTTCGCCGTGGCGACGGGGATCGAGGAGCACGACAACTACGCCGTCGACTTCATCGAGGCGACCCGGGTCATCAAGGCGACCCTGCCCTACGCCCGCGTGTCGGGCGGGGTGTCGAACGTCTCGTTCAGCTTCCGCGGCAATGAGCCGGTGCGCCGGGCGATCCACAGCGTCTTCCTGTACCACGCCATCCAGGCGGGCATGGACATGGGCATCGTCAACGCCGGCGACCTGCCCGTCTATGACACGCTCGACCCGGTCCTGCGCGAAGCCGTCGAGGACGTGATCCTGAACCGGCCGCAACGGACCAATGTCTCCAACACCGAGCGGCTGGTCGACATCGCGCCCAACTATAAAGGCGACAAGGGCGTGGCCCGGGTCGTCGATCTGAAATGGCGCGACCAGCCGGTCGGCAAGCGGATCGAGCACGCCCTGGTCAACGGGATCACCGAATACATCGACGCCGACACCGAGGAGGCGCGCCTGTCGGTCGAGCGGCCGCTGCACGTCATCGAAGGCCCGCTGATGGACGGGATGAACGTGGTCGGCGACCTGTTCGGATCGGGCAAGATGTTCCTGCCGCAGGTGGTGAAGTCTGCGCGGGTCATGAAACAGGCCGTGGCCTGGCTGGAGCCCTTCATGGAGGCCGAAAAAGCCGGCAAGCCGAGGGAGCAGGCGGGCCGCATCCTGATGGCCACGGTCAAGGGCGACGTCCACGACATCGGCAAGAACATCGTCGGCGTCGTGCTGCAGTGTAACAACTACGAGGTCATCGATCTGGGCGTCATGGTGCCGGCGGACCGGATTCTGGACGCTGCGGTCGAGCACAAGGTCGACATCATCGGCCTGTCCGGCCTGATCACGCCGTCGCTGGACGAGATGGTGTTCGTGGCGCGCGAGATGGAGCGGCGGGGCTTCGACGTTCCCCTGCTGATCGGTGGGGCGACCACCAGTCGGACCCATACGGCCGTCAAGATCGAGCCCGGATATCGCAAGGGCTCGACCACCTATGTCATCGACGCCAGCCGCGCCGTGGGCGTGGTCTCGGGCCTGCTGTCCAAAACCGAGCGGGCGAAGAACGAGGCCCTGACGCGTGACGAATACGTCCGCATCCGCGAGCAGTATGCGCGCGGTCAGGAGGTCAAGGCGCGGGCATCCCTGCCGGCGGCGCGCGAGAACCGGTTCAAACCGGACGCGGCGACGCCCCTGCCCTGCGTCCCGTCCTTCCTCGGCGTGCGCGCCTTCGACAGCTGGGATCTGGGCGATCTGGCCGAACACATCGACTGGACGCCCTTCTTCGCCAGTTGGGAGCTGATTGGCCGCTATCCGCAGATCCTCGAGGACGAGGTCGTCGGCGAGGCCGCGCGCGACCTGTTCAAGGACGCGCAAGGAATGCTGAAGCGGATCGTCGAGGAGAAATGGTTCACAGCGAAGGGCGTGGTCGGCTTCTGGCCCGCCAACGCCGTCGGCGACGATATCGCCGTCTACGCGGACGAGAGCCGCACGGAAGAGGTCGCCCGCTTCCACACCCTGCGCCAGCAGATCAAGAAGTCGAACGGCAAGCCCAACCTGGCCCTGTCGGACTTCGTCGCCGAGGATGGCCGCGACTATATCGGCGCCTTCGCCGTCACCGCCGGCCATGGCGAGCTGGAGATCGCCAAACGGTTCAAGGACGCCGGCGACGACTACTCGGCCATCATGGCGACGGCCCTGGCCGACCGTCTGGCCGAGGCCTTCGCCGAGGCGCTCCACAAGAAGGTCCGCACCGAACTGTGGGGCCATGCAGTCGGCGAGGAGACTACGGTCGAGGACCTGATCGCAGAGAAATACCAAGGCATCCGCCCGGCCCCCGGCTACCCGGCCCAGCCCGATCACACGGAGAAGGCGACCCTGTTCCGGCTGCTGCAGGCCGAGATCAACGCGGGCATGGCCCTGACCGAGAGCTTCGCCATGACTCCACCCGCATCCGTCAGTGGGCTGTATTTCGGCCATCCCGACAGCCACTATTTCGGCATCGGAAAGATCGATCTGGACCAGGTCCAGGACTACGCCCGACGCAAAGGGTGGGGCATCGCCACTGCGGAACGCTGGCTGGCTCCCATACTGAACTACGATCCAGAGGTACCGCAGAGAAACGCTGCGGCTTGACGGCTACTCCAGCCCCACTTCCGCCGGGGTGACGGGCGGCGTCGTGATATTGTCGCGGATGCGGCGTGCCGCATGCTCACACCGTCCCGGCAAGCCGAAGAACAGGCCGAACGCCTGGCTGCGCACCGCCTCCGCCTGACCCACCAGAGGTGTCCACTTACCCGTGGCCTCGGCCGCCGCTGCGCGCGCCGCCTCGCGTGTCGCCGCCGTCTGACGAGGCTCGGCCGCAACCAGCGCCGAGCGGAAATCGGCGGCCTCAAGACGACCCAGGCGGATGATGTCCTGATCCAGCGGATCGCGGTCGCTCAGCGTCTCGCCCAGCGCCACATGGCCGTTCACTAGCGCCTCGCACCACGCCACCAAAGGATAGTCGCCCTGCGGAGCCCCACGCGGCAGATCGTTGCCATAGGCCACCGCCTCGCGGAAGAGCAGGGACTCGCTAGTCTCGCCGCCTTCGGGCGCAGCGGTCGACACCGGCCCATCGGTTGATGGAACCGCGCGAGGTGCGGTGGTCACCGGGCCGTCCTGCGGCAAGGGCGCGGACTGGATCAGAAGCAGGGCAGCGACGACACTGGCGATCATGGGGCAGGCACTCATCGAATGGCGACCACGGAGGTCGGGATTGCGGCAACGCCTGAAGTGCCCCGATGGTTTTTCTGCGGCAAGCGGCGCGCAAAGAAAAAGGCGGCGGAGCCGAAGCCCCGCCGCCTGATCCTGATTAGTCAGGTCGCGTTCTAGTACTTCAGACGCGCGCCGACGAAGAAGTAGCGTCCGACCACATCATAGGCGTTGGGGTCGGTGTTACCGTCGTTGGCGTTGTCGAACACGGGAGGCTCTTCGTCCAGCAGGTTACGAACGCCGGCGAACAGTTCCATGTTTTCAGTGGCCTGGAACGTGCCGCTGAGGTCGTGGTACCAGTAGGAGTCGACACCCGAGTAACCCGACGGATCGCCGAAGTCAGGGATGTTACCCTGGTTGTCCAGCTCGTCGATGATCGTGCCCGAGTAGGCCAGACGCACCGGACCGATGTCGTAGCCCAGCGAGATGTTGGCCTTCCACTCCGGCAGGGTGGCGCTGATGTTGTAGGCGCCGGCCGTGCCCTTGTACTCGATGCCGTCCAGCTCGTAGCTGTCCAGATAGGTCACGTTGACAGCGATATCGAGCTTGTCGCCCCACATGCCGCCAGCCCACGGCACAGCCCAGCCGTAACGGGTCGAGAAGTCGACGCCGCTGGTGGTTAGCTGCGAGACGTTGCCCAGAGGCGCACGCGCCTTCAGGTTGCCGGCCGGGTCGCGGAAGATCAGCGGCAGGCCGATGCCCGGATCATTACAGGCTGCGACAGACGACACAGGCGTCGGAGTCGTGGCCGAGGCGGCTGCACCTGCGGCGAAGCACTGTCCGACGATGCCGGAGGCGCCGCCGAAGATGGTGCCGATGTAGTCCTCGACTTCAATCTTGTAGTAGTCGAGCGAGAACGACAGGCCCTGGGCGAAGGTCGGCTGCCAGACGGCACCGACGGTGACGGTATCAGACTTTTCTTCCGACAGGTTCGGGTTACCGAAGAAGAAGGTTTCCGTCTGGGTGTTCTGGGCGACGAAGCCGGTCACGACCGGATCAAAGCCAAGTTGTGCCGTACAGAAGTTCTGCACGCCCGGCGTCAGGGTGCGCGGTGCACCCGTGGTCGGGTTGACGGTGGTGCAGGGATCCAGAACGGCCGGGAAGCCCTGGTCGTTGGCTTGGAACAGTTCGAACACGTTCGGCGCACGGCTGGCGCGCTGATACAGGGCACGCAGTCGCAGGCTGTCGACCGGCTCCCACGAACCGCCGAACTTGTAGGACCAGACGTCGCCGACGGTGCTGTAGTTCGAGTAGCGCAGACCGAATTCCAGTTCCAGCGACTGGGCGAACGGCATGTCGCGCAGGATCGGCACGGCGGCTTCGAAATACGCTTCCTTCGAAGAGCTGCGACCCGAAACGGCACGCTCGGCGTTGAAGCCGAAGATGTCGCCGGCATTCTTGGCGTCATCCGGCGTGTAGGCCAGGCTGTCCTCGCGGTATTCGACACCGGCGGCGATGCCCAGAGGACCAGCCGGCAGTTCGGTCAGCGTACCCGTCAGGTTCAGCTGGGCGTTGTTGCGCTCGAAGATGCTGCGGTCGGTGAAGTTCAGGCGAACGAAGGCAGCAGCCTGAGGCGTAATGGTGCCGCGTCCGAACAGGTTGATCGGCACGCAGGTCGGGAACAGGGCCAGCGCCGAGGGGGCGCAGGTCGTGGCCGTGCCGCCACCGGCCAGGGCGGCGTTCAGGCGCGAGCGCGAGACGTCGTTCTGGATGGAGGTGGTCAGTTCGGTGCGGCCGTAGCTGTAGTAGCCCTCCAGTTCCCAGTCGCCGCCCAGATCGGCACGCAGGCCGGTGTTGATCTGATAGACGTCAGTGTTGTTGCCCTGGATACGCGCACCGACTTCCGACATGCGGCGGTCAAAGTTGAGCGGCAGCAGCGGGTTCGTACGGGTGTTGACATAGGCCAGCAGGGCCGGCGAGTTCTGCACGAAGAAGTTGTCGACCGGAATCTGGATGCCGGTCGCCGGGGTCGGGGCCAGCTGCGAGGTGTTGCGGCTGTCCGTATAGAAGACTTCGGCAAAGGCTTCGATGTTGCTGGTGACGTCATAGTGACCCATCAGGGCGACGTTGAAACGCTCCGACGGCGACTGCAGCAGGTTGACCGGCGCGAAGTCATAGCGATCGCTGGTCGGGCCGAGGCCGAAGTCGTTGTTGAACGGGCCAGGAACACCCGGCGTGCGGAACGAGCGGCGGCAGGGGTTGGCCGTCGGGCAGCCAGCCGCAGTGTAGGGGTTGGTCCCCAGGTTGTTCAGGCCACCAAACTCACCGGTGCCCGAACCGCCAGCGGCGCTGGACACGGACCACGGACGATCCTCGTTCGGGAAGAAGCCATCACGGTCAGAATAGCCGACAAAGCCCGTCACGTTACCGCGGTCGTCGGCGAAGTTCGAACCGAAGGTCAGCGAGGCATTGAACTGCTCGCCATCACCAAAGCCCGAGATGCCATACTGGGTGTCGAAGCCGAAACCTTCGTAGTTGCGCTTGAAGATGAAGTTGACGACGCCAGCCAGGGCATCGGAGCCGTACACGGCAGAGGCACCACCGGTCACCACTTCCACGCGCTCGATCAGCGAGGCCGGAATGCTGTTCAGGTCGACGGCATTGCTCTTGTCGTAGGGGATGAAGCGGTGACCGTTGACCAGCACCAGCGTCCGGCTTGCACCCAGGCCGCGAAGGTCCACCGTGGCCGAACCGTTCGAGGGGTTGTTTGAGTTGGCAGACAGGCCAGGCACGACCTGCGGCAGCTGGTTCAAGATCTGCTCGACGTTGACGTCGCCGCGCGCCTGAATCTGCTCGGACGTGACGGTCGAGATCGGGCTGTTGGCGACATAGTCCTGACGGACGATGCGCGAGCCGGTGACGACGACATCATCGATGGTGGCAGGCTCCGCATCCTGCGCCACGGCCGGCGCGGCGAATGCGAGCGCAGAGGCACCTGCAATGATTGTCGACGCCAGCAGGCTGCGGCGGCTATGTTGGAACTTCAAAGGTAGTCTCCCCTCTTGACGCCAGCCAACAGTAAAACTGTCTTATGTGCGGCGTCTCGGCTGCGTGAATATTGCATTTGCGGCATACCGAAGCACCGCAACCTGCCAGAGGTAGGCCCGGACTCGCCTCTTGTGCTAGAAAATTACACCGTCGTAATGCAGTCGCCGCTAACCTGTCGCATTCTTGACACGGGTGCCTTCGGAGGCGTGATAGCGTCACGATGTGTCGCCTCACAGACCCACGAACCCGTTATTGCCTGATGGCCGAGGATTTCATGATTTCCAGACTGTTAATACTTCCCGCAGCCGCTCTTTTCGGCCTCTCGGTATTCGATGCTAACGCCCAGGACGCTGGTCATGGCGATACCCCCCGTATCGTGGCGTCCCTGTCCGAATGCCTGACCATCACTGCCGATACACAGCGGCTCCAGTGTCTGGACACCGCAGCGCGCGCGATCGATTCCGCCCTGCGTAGCGGCGACCTTCTGGTCGTCGATAGGCAGCAGGCGACCCAAGCGCGCCGACAGGCCTTTGGCACCTCCTCCGCCCCGGCCGACATTCTTCAACCGGCCCGGCCGGCAGATCGCATCGACTCCATCGAGACGACCTTGACGCGGGCCAGCCAGGCTGGCGATGGCCGCTGGACGTTCGTCCTGGCTGACGGCAGCACCTGGAATCAGGTCGATACAGATCGCGTCCGCATCAACAACAGAGCCGGCGAGACCGTGCGGGTCCGCCGCGGTGCGCTGGGTAGTTTCTTGCTGGTGGTCGGTCGCAGCGGTGCCGTTCGCGTACGGAGACAGCAGCCATGACAAATCCCAGCGCCCTGTCAAACACCGTCAGTGTCGGGCCTCAACTTTCGATGGATGATCTGGTGGCCCTGGGGGCTCAAGGCTTCACGTCCGTCATCAACAATCGGCCGGATGACGAGGAGCCCGGTCAGATTTCCTCGACCGACCTCGAAATGGCGGCCCGAGCGGCGGGGCTGGACTTTCACCATATCCCGATCAGAGGTCTGCCTCACGCCGAGGCCGTCAGCGCAGTAGGCGAGGTGTTGAAGTCCGACGCGGCGAACAATGGGCGCACCATCATGTTCTGCCGTTCCGGTATGCGTTCGGCGGCGTGCTGGGCCATGGCACAACGGTTTGCGGGTGCTGACGCCGACCATCTGCGCGCCGCCGCCGCTGCCGCAGGCTACGATCTCAGTCGCCTGCCGTTGTGATCATCGGATCAGTATTCCTCGCGCCGCATACGACGCAGGTTCGGGCGTGCACGAAGCCACGACCAGTTGGCTCGCCATGATACAAAGGAGCGTCATGGTGACGATCTGGAGCCGTTTTGAAACAGTAAGGGCTATGGACAGGGCCATATCAGGCGCTCCGCTAAGGGTTTACAAAACCCTAACGCAAACGCGATGCCGCTTTGATCGGACAGCCCGGAGCGCCGCATGATCCCCTTCGTTCGCGACTTCGATTTCGCCTACGGCCGTTGCGACCAGGTCTCGCCGCTGATCCGACGGGTCGTAGCCAACAATCCCGGCCCCTTCACCTTCACGGGGACCGGCACCTACATCGTAGGTCGTGACGAACCCGGTGCGGGCGTGGCGGTGATCGATCCAGGTCCACTGGATGACGCCCATCTGGGTGCTCTGCTGGATGCGGTGAAGGGCCAGACGGTGAGCCATGTGTTGGTCACCCACACCCACCGCGACCACGCCCCCCTGGCGCGCCCGTTCGCCGAGGCCGTCGGAGCGCCGATTATGGCGGCCCGCCCGCCGCTGAGGACCATCCACGCGTCGGCCACGCTGGACGAGGAGGAGGACGACGCCTTCTTGCCCGACCTCGTGCTGAAGGGGGGCGAGCGACTGGAAGGTGACGGCTGGACGATCGAGGCGCTGTGCACGCCCGGCCACGCCTCCAACCACATGGCCTTTGTGCTGGAGGACGAGAATGCCCTGTTCTGCGGCGATCACGTGATGGGCTGGTCGACGACCGTGATCGCCCCACCCGATGGCGACATGGCCGACTATATGGCCAGTCTGGACGCGGTGATCGGGCGCGACTTCGCCACACTCTGGCCGACCCACGGCGCGCCGATCACTGACGCCGCGCCTTTCCTTCAGGCCTATCGCGCTCACCGGCTGGATCGCGAAGCCCAGGTGCTGGCCCAACTCCGCGCCGGACACGCCCGAATTGCCGACGTGGTGCCAGTCCTCTACGCCGCCGTGGACCCGCGCCTGTGGCCCGCCGCCAGCCTGTCGGTCTGGGCCCATCTGATCGCTCTTGAGAAGGCCGGACGGGTCCGTGCCACGCCCGCCCCGGCCATCGACGCGCAATGGACGCCAGTTTGAGGTCTATTCCGCCGTCTGCAACGCCCGGCTGATCTCACCGGCCAGACGACAGGCTTCGCTCCCGTGCGAACGCCCATCCCGCGCCGCGACGCGGACGTCCGTGCGGCCCGGCCGGATTCGCACCACCGCGTCATGGGGGAAGCCGAACCAGAAGCCGGTCCGATCACCGTCTGCCCGGGCCACGAACGCCCCGCGCGCCGTAAATCCTGCTGCCTGCAAGGCCTCATAGGCCCTCTGGGGCGCGACCTGGCGCATAACAGGCTGGGCTGCCGGACAGGCCTCCGGGCCAATGGCCGATGCCGGGCCGCCGGTACCGCGAGCCGCCTGAACACTGTCAGCAAAGCCCGGTCTGTCGTCCGGATTGGTGCTGACATCCTCCGGCAGCCCCTCGGCCAGCCGCGCCTTCTGCCAGGCAAAGGCCCCGAGCGTTGCCACAGAGATGACGAGGCCTGCGACCACATAGAGCCCCAGACGCTTCAGCTCGCCGCGCGCCACGACCGCCGCCGCCACCGCCGCTACGACACCGACGAACGCCAGCCCCCAGGCCACCTGAAGCGCCAGCAGGTCATACCCCACCGACGCCCCCCAAAACCCCAGCGAGGTCCCGAACGCCGCGATCAGAAGCAGGAACGGCGCGGCCAGGGTGACCAGCGTCAGGCCCTGAACCAGCCCCTCATGCCTTGGCCGTGTTCGGGCCATGCGCTCAGGCCGCCGTCGGGATGCGATAGTCCTTCATCCGCTCGCGGATCAGCTTCTTGTCGACCTTGCCGGTCGCCCCCAGCGGGATGTCATCCACGAAGACCACGTCATCAGGCATCCACCATTTGGCGATCTTGCCGACCAGGAAGTCCAGATGCTCCTGCTTGTCCTCGGTCTGGCCGGGCTTCAGCTTGATGATCAGCACCGGCCGCTCGTCCCATTTCGGGTGCGCCGCGCCGATGACGGCAGCGAGTTCGACCTTGGGGTGGCCCACGGCGATGTTCTCAATCTCGATCGAGCTGATCCACTCCCCACCGGACTTGATCACATCCTTGGCGCGGTCGGTGATCTGCATGAAACCATGCTCGTCGATGGTCGAGACATCGCCGGTGTCGAAGAAGCCCTCGGTGTCCAGGATCGGCGTCTCGTCGTTGAAATAGGCCCCGGCGATGGTCGGGCCCTTGATCATCAGCCGCCCGTAGGTGTGCCCGTCGTGCGGCATCTCCTGACCGGCATAGTTCTTCAGCTTCAGCTCGACACCCAGTGGCGGCGTGCCCTGCTTGACCCGCCACTTCATCTGCTCGTCGTACGGCAGGGCGCGCAGCTCCGGCGTCATGTTGGACAGGGTCCCGATCGGCGAAGTTTCGGTCATGCCCCAGCCCTGCAGCACCTCGATGCCGAACTCGTCGTGGAAGGCGCGGATCAGGCTTTCGGGCACCGCCGAGCCGCCGATCAGCACGCGTTTGACCGTCGGGATCTTCAGCTTGTGCTCGCGCAGGTGGGCCAGCAGCCCCTGCCAGACCGTCGGCACAGCGGCCGAGAAGGTCACGCCCTCGCTCTCGATCAGCTCATAGATGGCCGCGCCATCCATGCGCGCACCCGGCATGACCAGTTTGGACCCCGCCCCCGGCGCCCCGAAGGCGATGCCCCAGGCATTGGCGTGGAACATCGGCACGACCGGCAGGATCACCTCGCTGGGCGTCGCGCCCAGCACCGTGGTCTGCAGACCCAGCAGCGTGTGAATGAAGTTGGAGCGGTGCGAATACAGCACCCCCTTGGGGTTGCCGGTCGTGCCCGAGGTGTAGCAGAGGCCGCAGGCCGTCTGCTCGTCGAAGTCGCCCCAGACCACATCCTCGGACGCGCCTTCCAGCAGGTCCTCATAGCATTCTAGGCCGGGCAGCTCGACGGCGGGCATATGCGCCCGGTCGGTCATGACCACGACACGTTCGACCTTGGGACAGTGCGGCAGCACCGCCTGCAACAGCGGCACGAACGTCAGATCGACGAAAATGACCCGGTCGCCGCCGTGGTTGATGATGTAGACGAGCTGCTCCGGGAACAGGCGCGGGTTTAGGGTGTGGCACACCGCCCCGATCCCCATGATGCCATACCAGGTCTCGATATGGTTGCCGGTGTTCCAGGCCAGGGTGCCGATGCGGTCACCGACCTGGACGCCCCATCCCTGCAGGACGCTGGACACCCGCTTGGCTCGCGCATGAATGTCGGCATAGGTGGTGCGGACGATGGGGCCTTCGACCGACCGGGTCACGACTTCACGTGCGCCGTGCCAGTTCTTGGCGTGGTCCAGTATCTTGTCGACCGTCAGCGGCCAGTCCTGCATCAATCCAAGCATCTGCGTCCCTCGCTCTGCGCCTACGACCTGAGGCACTTGGAAATACGGTAACCGAGGTGAGCGTCGATTAGCAACGTGACGCTGGGTCAGCTTATGGGCTTTTCACCAAGACCATGCGTTATGATTGATCCGTTTGCAGGAGCGCGTCGATGATCATCAGGACCCACACCCTCGTTGCCGTCGCACTGGTCGCCCTGGCGGCGTGCGATCAGGCCAGTCAGGCCCCCGAACCCACCACCGGTACCCCCGCGCCAGCAGAGACACCCTCCGTCGAAGTACCACAGCGCCCGGCCACGCAAGGCGGCCTGACGATCGATGGCGAGGGCCTGCGCCATTTCTCGCCAGAGGGAGCCGCAACGCCTATCCCGTTCGGGACTGCTCAGGATGCTGTTCTCACCGCTGTGGCGACCAGCCTCGGTGGCAACGCCCCGGCGATCCGGACCAATGCCGAGTGCGGGGCCGGACCCACGCAGTTTGCGCGTTTCCGCAATGGTCTTCAGCTTGATTTCCAGGCTCAGCGCTTCGTCGGCTGGACCCTGGACCAGCCTGGCCTGACCACAACTGATGGCGTCGGCGTCGGCTCCGCCAGATCGACGGTCGAGAACAGCCGGACGGTTGAAATGGTGCCGGACTCCACCCTCGGCGTCGAGTTCTCATCCGGAGACCTGGGCGGCTTTTTCGATGGCGACGGAGCGGACGCGAAGGTCGTCAGCCTGTACGCCGGCCAAACCTGCTTCTTCCGTTAGAGGCGGTCCGGCGTTACAACCACGCCATGACCATCCTCATCGCAATCACCGGCGGCTCGGGCTCGGGCAAGAGCACTTTGGCCGAGGCGCTCGTCGCCTCCCTGCCCGAAGGCACAGCCGTCCTCATGCGCGAGGACAGCTACTATCGCGATGCGGCCAGCCTGCCCGGCTTCGACGCCGCTACCTTCGATTTCGACGACGTCACCGCCCGCGACCACGAGCTGATGGTCCGCGACCTGCGCACGCTCAAGTCAGGCAAGGACATTGTAGCCCCGGTCTATTCCTTCATCCACCACGGCCGCGAGCCCGGCGGCGAGCCCGTTCGGGCCGCCGAGGTCGTGATCGTCGAGGGCACCCATGTGCTGTGCACGCCGGATTTGGTCGATCTATTCGACATCCGCATCTTCGTGGACACGCCTGCCGACATCCGCTTCATCCGCCGCCTGCTACGCGATCAGAGCGAGCGGGGGCGCACCGCCGACTCCGTCGTCGCCCAGTATCTGGCTACCGTCCGCCCCGGCCACGAACGCCTGACCGAGCCGTCGCGGGTCCGGGCCGACTTCATCATCGCCGATGCGACCGCCGCCGTGCGTCTGGAAGACACCCAGGCCGTCGTACGCCTGGCCGCACCCGTCCTGGCCCACCCGCTGCTGGCAGGGCTCAAGTCCGCCTAGATCTCAGGGCCAGAGCCGAGTCTTCGTCCACCCCTGCCCGTGCCGGTCGAACCGCAACCGGTCGTGCAGGCGGAACGGCCGGTCGCGCCAGAACTCCACGCTGTCGGGGATCAAGCGCCAGCCGGTCCAGTGCTCGGGCCGCGGCACGTCCTTCCCCTCGAACCGTGCCGTCTGCTCGGCCACCGCGCTTTCTAACGCCGCACGACTGTCCAACACCCGCGATTGATCCGAGGCCCACGCCCCGATCCGGCTCTCGCGCGCCCGGCTGGCGAAATAGGCGTCGGCCTCGGCAGCACTGACCGGCTCCAGCCGCCCGCGCACCCGCACCTGACGCCTCAGGCTCTTCCAGTGAAACAGCAGGGCCGCAGCGGGCGTCGCCGTGACCTGCCGGCCCTTGGCGCTTTCGCGATTGGAATAGAAGGTCAGGCCGCGATCATCGACGTCCTTCAGCAGCACCATTCGGCTGTCGGGCAGGCCGTCGCTGTCCACGGTCGACAGACACATGGCGTTGGAATCATTGATCTCGTGCGCCCGCGCCTGCGCCAGCCATTCGACGATCAGGCTGATCGGCTCATCCCGGTCAAAGATCGTCTCGTCGCCATTGGCGGCCAGCGCGGCAGCATAGTCCCGATCATACTCTTCGCGGGTCGGGCTGGGCGGGATCACGGGTGCGGTCATGGGTTCCAGATAGACCCTGACCGACGCTTTTGGGAGAGGCATGCTGTCACGGTTAACCGCGCGTTGACCCTGTTCTGCGCCCATTGGGGTCATGTCGTCGCGCGCCACATCCGAAATCGCCTCGATCGCAGAGGCCCACGCCCTGCTCGGCCTCGATGGCCCTGCCGACGGCGAGGCGCTGAAGGCCGCCTTCCGCCGCGCGATCAAGGCGGCCCGGCCCGACCTAATCGGCGGCAATGAAGACCATTTCCGGCGCGTGATCGCGGCCTGGGGTCTGATCCGAATGCAAGGCGCGGGACACCTCGCCCTGCCCGCGCCCAAGGCACGACCGGCAGGTCTGACGGTCGTGGCCCTTTCGCCGACCCAGGCGCTGGAAGGCGGCACCGTCGAGGTCCGGATCGGCAAGCGCACCCTGCGCGTGCGGGTCCCAGCCGGCCTGCGGACCGGGGACCACGTCCGCCTGACCGGGGCAGCCCCTGACGGCAACGACCTGTATCTGCCCGTCCTGATCCGCCCGACGGCCAGCCTGCGGATCATGGGCGACGACGTCTACATGCGTTGGTCCGTCTCTCAGCGCCTGCTGGACGACGGCGGCCGCATCGAGATCGAGACCCATGCCGGCCCGCGCTCGGCCTGGGTCGTCGCAGGATTGTCGGCCACCACGACCCAGCTCCGCCTCAAGGGCCTGGGCCTGCCGGCTCGCGGGCGACGCCCCCAGGGCCACCTGTTCGTGACGCTGGAACCCAGCGCCGACGCCCCCTCCTCCGCCGACGACCTGCTGGCGCGCTTCACGCGGGTCTGGACGCCGGACCGGCTGGCGGCTTAAGCGTCAGGGACCATGTCCCACAACACCTTCGGCCATCTGTTTCGCGTGACGACCTGGGGCGAGAGCCACGGGCCGGCCATCGGCTGCGTCATCGACGGGTGCCCGCCCCTGATTCCGCTGACCGAGGCCGACCTCCAACCCTGGCTGGACCGGCGCAAGCCAGGCGGCAGTCGCTTCGTCACCCAGCGCAGCGAGAGCGACACCGCCCGCATCCTGTCCGGCGTCTTCGACGACGGAAACGGACCCGTCACCACTGGCACACCCATCGCCATCGAGATCCAGAACGAGGACGCCCGCTCAAAGGACTATGGCGAGATCGCCCGCGCCTATCGCCCCGGCCATGCCGACCTGACCTATCAAACCAAATACGGCGTGCGCGACCATCGGGGCGGCGGCCGCTCCTCGGCGCGGGAGACGGCCATGCGTGTGGCTGCAGGGGCCGTGGCGCGCAAGGTTCTGGGTCCAGACCTCCGCATCCGCGCCGGCGTGGTCCAACTGGGTCCGCACCGGCTGACCGACGATCAGATCGACTTCGACGCCGTCTATGACAACCCCCTGTTCGCAGCCTCCGGTACGGTGGGCACAGAGTGGGAGGCCTATCTGGACGGCGTGCGCAAGGCAGGCTCCTCCATCGGGGCCGTCGTGGCGCTGGAGGTCACGGGCGTCCCTGCCGGCTGGGGCAGTCCCCTCTATGGCAAGCTGGATGCCGAACTGGCCGCCGCCCTGATGTCGATCAATGCCGTCAAGGGCGTGGAGATCGGTGCCGGTTTCGCCTCCGCCGAGCTCTCGGGCGAGGAGAACGCCGACCAGATGCGCATCGGCGAGGACGGCCAGCCGGTCTTCCTGTCCAACCATGCGGGCGGCGTCCTGGGCGGCATATCGACGGGCCAGCCCCTGACGGCGCGCGTCGCCTTCAAGCCCACCTCCTCCATCCTGACCCCGCGCCAGACCGTCACCCGCGACGGTACCGAGACGAGCTTGCGCACCAAGGGCCGCCACGACCCCTGCGTCGCCCTGCGCGGCGTGCCGGTGGTCGAGGCCATGGCGGCCTGCGTGCTGGCCGACGCCATGCTGAGGCACCGCGCGCAGGTAAGTTAGATAATCTGACCGCCCGCATCGAAGAAGGACTACCGCCTGTGGATTGGAAGCGAGAACTGGTGATCGCTCATCTGGTGAAACAGGAGATTGCCAAGATCGATTTTGACGGTCTCTGGGAAAACACACTGCCTGAAGTTCGGGCCTCTGAAGAGCAGGTGCAGTTTCTTGAATCCAAACTCGGATATTCGGTGGATCCCCAGTACCGCGCCTTCCTGATCCACGCGAACGGATGGCGGTCGTTTAGCCAGTTCATCGACATCTTCGGCGTGGACGATCTTGTAGGGAGCGCTCGATCAGCACGAGCCATTGAGCTTACAGAAACACTAGAGCCACTCGAGCCATTATGTGGTTTTGGAAAGAACGACCTGATCCCGATCGCGGCCTCGTCGAATGATATCGATCTCATGCTGATGACGCGCCCGCATACATCAGACCCAGGAAAAGTCTTTTGGTTCGCCGGGGGTCTGATCGACACATTTACCGGGTTCGACGAGTGGTTCCTTTCAATGTTTGATTACCTCCGCCTCGCCCATCAACGGCTGGTAGAACGCAATACGTAACCGTCGCGCCGCCCCCTTTTCGCCACTGGCACTGTTACCTATATAGGCGTCAGCGAGGTTTCTAACCCTCGGATTCCCGGGAGCATCCCCATGATCGACGTCAGACCCTTCAACAGCCTGGGCGGAGCCAACCACGGTTGGCTGGACGCCAAACACCACTTTTCCTTCGCCAACTACTATGACCCCAACCGCATGAGCTGGGGCCGGTTGAGAGTATGGAACGACGACACCATCGCCGCCAAATCAGGCTTTCCGCCCCACCCCCACTCGGACATGGAAATCATCACCTATGTCCGCACCGGAGCCATCACCCATGAGGACTCCATGGGCAACAGGGGCCGCACCGGCGCTGGCGACGTCCAGGTCATGAGCGCCGGCACCGGCGTGCGCCACTCCGAGTTCAACCTCGAGAACGAGCCCACCACCCTGTTCCAGATCTGGATCGAGGCCGACAAGCGCGGTGCCCAGCCCAGCTGGGGGGCCAAGGTCTTCCCCAAGAGCGACCGCACCGGCCAGTTCTCGGTGCTCGCCTCCGGCGACACCACCGATGACGCCCTGACCATCAATGCCGATGCCAAGGTGCTGGGGGCCACGCTGAATGCGGTCGAAAGCCTGACCTACAGCCTGGCGGAGGGCCGCCGCGCCTATCTGGTACCTGCGGTCGGCGAGGTCGAGGTCAACGGGGTGAAGCTGAACGCCCGTGACGGCGCTGCCATCGCGGACGAGCCGACGATCACGATCACCGCCAAGGCCGACGCCGAACTGGTGATGGTCGATAGCCTCTGAGCGGTCTCCAGAGGGTCAGGAATTATCCATCCTGTCCTGCCGGATTATCCAACGTTATCCATCACGAAAAACCCCGCCCGGATCGCTCCGGGCGGGGTTCTTTTCGATCAGTGCGTGGCGACCACGGTTCCCGGGTCCTGCACCGGCTGCGGGGCCGGCAGGGGCTCGGCCACCTCGTCCCATTCCACCGGCGTCAGCGACCCGGTCAGGGCCCATTTCAGGGCCTCGTCCGCTGTCTTGATCGGGACGATCTCCAGCGCCGACTTCACATTGTCGGGCACATCGGCGAGGTCCTTCTCGTTCTCCTCGGGAATCAGCACCGTCTTGATGCCGGACCGAAGCGCGGCCAGCAGCTTCTCTTTCAGGCCACCGATAGCCGTGACCCGCCCGCGCAGGGTGATCTCGCCGGTCATGGCGATATCCTTGCGGATCGGTATGCCCGTCAGGACCGAGACCATGGCGACGGTCATGGCCACGCCCGCCGAGGGACCGTCCTTGGGCGTCGCGCCGTCCGGCACGTGCACGTGGATGTCGGTCTTCTCGAACACAGGCGGCTTGACGCCGAAGCTCAGAGCGCGCGCCCGCGTGTAGGAGGCCGCAGCTGACACACTCTCCTTCATCACCTCTTTCAGGTTGCCGGTGACGGTCATGCGGCCGCGCCCGGGCATCTTGATCGCCTCGATGGTCAGGATGTCGCCGCCGAACTCGGTCCAGGCCAGGCCCGTGACGATGCCGACCTGATCCTCCTCGTCCGTCTCGCCATAGCGGAACTTCTTCACGCCCGCATAGTCGGCCAGCTTGGCCGCATCGACCGTGATCGACAGCGTCTTTTCCTTGGACATCTCGCGCACGGCCTTGCGGGCAAGGCCGCCCAGGGCCCGCTCCAGCGACCGCACCCCGGCTTCGCGGGTGTAGTACCGGATCAGGTCGCGGATGGTCTCATCCGGCACCACGAACTCGGCAGGCGTCAGACCGTTGTCCTTGGTCACCTTGGGCAGGACGTGCCGCTTGGCAATCTCGACCTTCTCGTCCTCGGTGTAGCCACTGACCCGGATGATCTCCATCCGGTCCATCAGCGGTTGCGGCATGTTCAGGCTGTTGGCCGTGGTCACGAACATGATGTTCGACAGGTCGTAGTCGACCTCCAGATAGTGGTCGCCGAACGCATTGTTCTGCGCAGGGTCCAGCACCTCCAGCAGGGCCGAAGACGGATCCCCGCGCCAGTCCGCGCCCAGCTTGTCGATCTCGTCCAGCAAGATGAAGGCGTTGGTCGTCTTCACCTTCTTCATCGACTGGATGATCTTGCCGGGCATGGAGCCGATGTAGGTCCGGCGGTGGCCGCGGATTTCGGCCTCGTCACGCATGCCACCCAGCGACATCCGGACGTATTCACGGCCCGTCGCCTTGGCGATTGACTTGGCCAGCGAGGTCTTGCCGACGCCGGGAGGGCCCACCAGGCACAGGATAGGCCCTTTCAGGCTGTTGGTGCGCGCCTGTACCGCCAGATATTCGATGATCCGTTCCTTGACCTTCTCCAGGCCGTAGTGATCCTCCTCGAGGATGTCCTCGGCCTTGGCCAGGTCGATCGGCTTTTGCTTGGTCTTGCCCCACGGGATCGACAGCAGCCAGTCCAGATAGTTGCGCACCACCGTGGATTCCGCCGACATCGGGCTCATGTTGCGCAGCTTCTTGACCTCGGCCTCGGCCTTGGTGCGAGCCTCCTTTGACAGGCGCGTCTTACGTATGCGCTTCTCCAGCTCCATGATCTCGTCACGGCTGTCGTCGGTCTCGCCCAGCTCGCGCTGGATCGCCTTCATCTGCTCGTTCAGATAATATTCGCGCTGGGTCTTCTCCATCTGGCGCTTCACGCGCGAGCGGATCTTCTTCTCGACCTGCAGGACCGAAATCTCGCCCTCCATCAGGCCATACACCTTCTCCAGCCGCTCGGGCACGGCGAAGGTTTCCAGCAGGCCCTGCTTGTCGGTGATCTTCACCGACAGATGGGCGGCCACGCTGTCGGCCAGCTTGGACGGATCGGTGATCTGGGGGATGGAACTCAGGGCCTCGGGCGGCACCTTCTTGTTCAGCTTCACATAGTTTTCGAACTGCTCGATCACCGCGCGCAGCAGGGCCTCGGACTGAGCCGGTTCGCCGGCATCCTCCTCGATCTCGACGGCCTCGGCCTCGAAGTAATCCGTGCGGTCGGTGAAGCGGGTCAGACGCGCACGACTCTTGCCCTCGACCAGCACCTTCACCGTGCCGTCGGGCAGTTTCAGCAGTTGCAGCACGGTCGCCAGCACACCGATCGGATAGATGGCATCGGCCGCAGGGTCGTCGTCGACGCTGTTCTTCTGGGTCGCCAGCAGAATCTGCTTTTCGCCCTTCATGATCTCGTCCAGCGCCTTCACGGACTTCTCGCGCCCGACGAACAGCGGCACGACCATGTGCGGGAACACGACGATATCACGCAGCGGCAGAACGGGCAGTGTCTTCGTATCAGTCATTCTCGTACTTTCCGGGGTCGTCGTTGATCTCTGACCCGCCGAGGGGGCGTCCGGAACAAGGGGCCCCGGCGTTTCGACTCGGCCCACATTCCGTGGCCTTCGGATCAGTATGTGGTTCGTGCACGCCCCGGTTCAAGCGTCGCCGCGCGATAGCGGTGGACCATTGCACGCAACCCGCACGGCAGCTTGGCCGTTAGCGGTGCCATAGACAGGGAGAAGACCACCATGCGTATGCTGATCCTGACCACTGCCACCATGTCCGCCCTGGCCTTGGCTGCTTGCAATCAACCGACCGAAAGCCCCCCTGCTCCGGCTGCGGATGACAATGCCATCGACGCCGTGGCCATCGACAAGAATGCCCTGCCACTTGCCCCCGTCGTTCAGGCCCCGCGCCCGGCGCGGGCGGCACCGGCACCGTCTGTTGCAGCAGAGGAAGAGGTCGGCATGCCTGCAGAGGCCTCCACAGAGGGCACGATGGCTGGCCCAAGCCCGGCGGTCCGCGAGGCAGCCAAGGAAGAGGCTGAAGCCACCAACCTACGCCCCAGCTGATCTACGACTGAAAAGGGCGGATCCGCTGCCGGACCCGCCCTTGTCGTTATTATATTGAACTGAACCTACGCCGCGCTGTCGGGCGTCGCGGTCTTCTTGGACTTGGTCTCGGCATAGATCAGCAGCGGCTGGGCCTTGCCCTCGATCACCTCGGCATTGACCACGACCTCTTCGACGCCTTCGAAGGTCGGCAGTTCGAACATAGTCTCCAGCAAGATGCCCTCCAGAATGGAGCGCAGGCCGCGCGCGCCGGTCTTGCGAGTGATGGCCTTCTTGGCCACGGCAATCAGGGCGTCGTCTGTGAAGGTCAGATCGACATTCTCCATCTCGAACAGACGCTTGTACTGCTTGACCAGGGCGTTCTTCGGCTCGGTCAGGATGGTGACCAGCGCCGCCTCGTCCAGGTCTTCCAGCGTCGCCAGCACGGGCAGACGACCGATGAACTCCGGGATCAGACCGAACCGCATCAGGTCGTCAGGCTCGACCTGTTTCAGCACGTCGCCCATGCGGCGCTCGTCGACTTCCTTGACCTTGGCGCCGAAGCCGATCGAGGCCCCCTCGCCACGCGCGGAGATGACCTTCTCCAGGCCCGCAAAGGCACCGCCGACGATGAACAGGATGTTGGCGGTGTCGACCTGCAAAAATTCCTGTTGAGGATGCTTGCGTCCACCCTGCGGCGGCACGGAAGCGACCGTGCCTTCCATGATCTTCAGCAGAGCCTGCTGCACACCCTCGCCTGACACGTCGCGCGTGATCGAGGGATTGTCGGACTTGCGCGAAATCTTGTCGATCTCGTCGATGTAGACGATGCCGCGCTGGGCCCGCTCGACGTTGTAATCCGAAGCCTGAAGCAGCTTCAGAATGATGTTCTCGACATCCTCGCCCACATAACCGGCTTCGGTCAGTGTCGTTGCGTCGGCCATGGTGAAGGGCACGTCGATGATGCGTGCCAGCGTCTGGGCCAGCAACGTCTTGCCCGAGCCGGTCGGCCCGATCAGCATGATGTTCGACTTGGCCAGTTCGACGTCGTTGTTCTTGGCCGCGTGGTTCAGACGCTTGTAGTGGTTGTGGACCGCGACGCTCAGCACCTTCTTGGCGTGGCTCTGGCCGATCACATAGTCGTCCAGGACGTCGCGGATTTCCTTGGGCGTCGGTACGCCGTCCTTGGTCTTGGAGAAGGAAATCTTGTGCTCTTCACGGATGATATCCATGCACAGTTCGACGCATTCATCGCAGATGAACACGGTCGGCCCGGCGATGAGCTTGCGCACCTCGTGCTGGCTCTTCCCGCAGAAGGAGCAGTAGAGGGTGCTTTTGGCATCTGTGCCGGCGGCTTTGGTCATCGGGCCTTCTCACTCCCGCGGTTCACCCCGATATGAGGCGAAACGCGCTTACCTCGCGTTGATTCCCCAACAATGGGCGCGAAGGTCTTCAAAAAATGACAATCACTCATACGGACGCTCGCCACAAGCCCGCCCAAGCGTGGCAGACGCGGATAGCGGACGGAACACTGTTCATGAGGATCGCGGCGAATGTCTGACATGGGGATAGCGGACGGGTTTCGCCAGCAACCCCGCAAGGATCAGGCCATCGTCGCCTTCGACTTCGACGGCACCCTGACCGTGCGCGACAGCTTTACTGCCTTCCTGCGCTGGCGGGCGGGCCGACGTGGCTGGGCCATGGGCCTGATGAAGCTGGCTCCCGCGGTCGCGACCTATGCCAAGGACCGCGACCGGGGACGCATCAAGGCCGCCTCGGTCAAGCAGTTCCTGAAAGGCGTCACCCGCTCCGAACTGGAGGCTGACGCGGACGAATTCGCCGACGAAGTCTGGTCCAAATTCATCCGCCCCGACGCCCTGGCCTGCTGGAAGGACTGGGGCAACAAAGGCGCTCATCGCGTAATCGTGACCGCCTCCCCCGGCCTGACCGTCGCCCCGTTCGCCCGACGCCTCGGTGCTGAGGGCCTTCTCGGCACCCATCTGGATTTCGATGCCCTTGATCGCCTGACCGGCAAATTCACCAGTCCGAACTGCCGGGGTGAGGAGAAGGTGCTGCGGCTGCGCACCGCCTACGGTGACGCAATGACCCTTACCGCCGCCTATGGCGACACCTCGGGCGATACGGAAATGCTGGCAATGGCACGGGAGCCCGGCTTTCGGGTCTTTACAGAGCGGCCCTAGTTCCCGTCGGCATCCACGTCGAACACCACGGCCTTGCCGCGCGAGGTGGGATCCCACCCTGCGGCCATGGCCGACTTCACAGCGTTGCGGACGCTTTCGACGTTTATCCGCTGGCTCTCGAAGATCGGCCGTCCATTGGGACGCAACGGCATGGGGAATTGCACCACGGCCTCGCGCTTGAACCCTTGCAAATGAAGGGACAAGGCAATCCCGTCCCACCCCCCGGCCGCCGTAGGCTGTGGCTGACGCCGGACCTCCCAGTCGTAGGTTTCGCCGTCGACCTCGACCGTGCCGTGGGTATCGCGTGTGTGCTGCATGGCGGCCTGATAACACGATCAGGCGATCCGTCATCGTCGGCAAAATTGAAACCGCCTGAAACGGGCGACTGTTGTAACGGCTGCTCAGGGCTTGGGAATATCCTGTTCAAGAACCCTTGCCGCTGCTCGAGACTGGGTATGGAGGTTGATGCGCATGTCTTCCCGGACACTGTACAGCCCTTGGAGATAGGCTTCGTCCCATGCTGTCAGGCCACCACCCGCGAACTCTGGTCGGAACATGTTCAGGACCGTATCGAACTGGCTCATGTCAGACTGCATATCCATTTGCGCAAAGGTGACCATGGCGAGGTAGTCCGTCAGGTTATCGATGCTGCGGCCCTCCATCTGTCCAATGTCCACGACAACGACAAGGCGCTGTAGATCGTCCCTGGTACGGCCTCGTTTCAGCGAGAAAGTGTGGACATTGATCGTCGGCCTGCCGGTGAAGCTGTCGGTCGGGACCGCCTGCCCCAGCAGGACGTCATAGTAGGACGGACGGCTAATGGCCCACCAGCGCACGGGCGCATCCGTCGTTGCGAAGTGGTTCAACTGCTCACGGGACAACGATGCGTCGGAGAGGTTGGGCCGAAAGTCGCGGGGGCGACGCGCGACCCAGCCCTGGGTCACCGCCTGGGCATCGACCGCACCGACAATGATGATGTTCGGATCACACGTGTCGTCATCAATGGGAACGCCCAGTCGTCCCCCCAACTGCGCCAGCCCATCCGCCAGTTGCAGAGCGACAGCAGGCCGAAAGTTCACGACACCGATGCAGACGGGGCCCTGCCACCGCGCCAGGCCCCGACCCGGCACCGGGCGCGCGGCTTCTTCGGTAAAGCGTCTGAGCTGTTCTTCCAGCGGCACACCGCTGACCAGAATGTCGTCCAGAACCGTCGCTGGTTCCTCGGCTTGATCCGGTGTGGGCGGAACCTGTGCCACGCTCGCAGGTGCACATATTGCCGTCAGCAGAACGACCGCAAGACCAACCAGCACACGCATTCGGGCCTCCAGAACGAGGTTTCAGCTACGCCACCACCCGAAGCTTGCTCCGATAGCGGCGATCCAGCAAGACCGCCGCTATCTGGCCGCCCCCTAGACCGTCTTCACACCATCGCTGTCAGCCTGTTCGCGGCGGTCATAGACGTGGTCGACGATGCCCCATTCCTTGGCTTCCTCGGCGCTCATGAAGTGGTCGCGGTCCAGGGTCTTCTCGACCTCCTCATAGGTCCGGCCTGTGTGATGGACATAGATCTCGTTCAGGCGACGCTTGGTGTAGCGGATGTCGGCGGCGTGCAGTTCGATGTCCGAGGCCTGCCCCCGGAACCCGCCCGACGGCTGGTGCACCATGATCCGCGCGTTCGGCAAAGCGACTCGTTGACCAGCCGCACCGGCCGTCAGGATCAGCGAACCAGCCGAGGCCGCCATGCCCATGACCACGGTCGAGACCGGGCTCTTGATGTATTGCATGGTGTCATAGATCGCGAGCGCCGAGGACACCTGTCCGCCCGGGCTGTTGATATACATGCTGATTTCCTTCTTCGGGTTCTCCGATTCCAGGAACAGCAGCTGGGCGCAGATCAGCGACGCCATCGTGTCCTCGAACGGCCCCGTCAGGAAGATGATCCGCTCGCGCAGCAGGCGCGAGAAGATGTCGAACGACCGCTCCCCCCGGCTGGACTGCTCCACCACCATCGGGACCAGGTTCATGTTCATCAGTTCGATCGGATCGCGCATGTCAGGCTTTCTGGATGGATACGGAGCCGACTCGCCGTCGGCCTCCCTCGGGATCAGGATATCGCGTCGCCGGGGCCGGGATGCAAGTCACGCCCGAAAAGCAAATCCCCGCTCCGGCGACCGGAACGGGGATCATGCAGTCACAGGTGCGACGACGATCAGATGTCGTCGTCTTCCTTCAGCAGCTCGTCCTTGGTGATCGGCGTGTCGGTCACCTCGGCCTGGCCGAAGATCAGGTCGCAGACCTTCTCCTCATAGATGGGGGCGCGCATCTGGGCGGCGGCGTTGGGGTTCTGGCGATAGAAGTCCAGCACCTGACGCTCCTGGCCCGGATAGTTGCGGGCCTCGTTCATGATGGCGTTGTTCAGCTCCTGGTCGGTGACCTGCACGTTGTTGGCGCGGCCGATCTCGGCAAGGACCAGACCCAGGCGCACGCGGCGCTCGGCGATCTTCTGGTACTCTTCCTTCAGCTTCTTCTCGGACTTCTTGGCGTCCTCCTCGGGCAGGCGACCGGCGTCCTTGTCGGCCTGCACCTGTTGCCAGATACCCTCGAACTCGGCCTCGACCATCTTGGGCGGCAGCGGGAAGCTGTGGGCCTTGTCCAGCTCGTCCAGCAGGGCGCGCTTCAGCTTGAAGCGGGCGGCTCCGACATACTGCTGGTCCAGATTGGTCTTCAGCAGCTCCTTCAGCTTGTCCAGCGATTCGATGCCGATCCGCTTGGCGAAGTCCTCGTCGACCACGGCGGGGGCCTCGGCCTTGATGGCCTTGACCTTGACGTCGAACGTCACGGCCTTACCGGCCAGATGCTTGGCCTGATAGTCCTCGGGGAAGGTCACGTTCAGGACCTTCTCCTCGCCGACCTTGGCACCCTTCAGCTGCTCTTCGAAGCCGGGGATGAAGCGGTTGGACCCGATCACCAGCTGGGTATCTTCAGCGGCACCGCCTTCGAAGGGTTCGCCGTCCAGCTTGCCCAGGAAGTCGATGGTGACCTCGTCGCCCTCGGCGGCCTTCACGGCCTTGCCCTTCTTGTCTTCGTACGACTTGGCCTGGCCGGCCAGTTCGGTCAGCGCCTCGTCCAGATCGGCGTCGGTCGCCTCATAGGTCGGGCGCTTCAGCTTCAGCGTCTTGGGATCGACCGGCGTGAAGTCGGGCATGACTTCCAGCGCCATCTCGTAGGACAGGTCCTCCTGACCGGCGACGACCTTGTCCATGTCCGAGATCAGCTTCATCTCGGCGGGCGCAGCGGGACGCAGCTTGGCGTCGTCCAGGGCCTTCTGGCTGGTCTGGTTCAGGGTGTCGTTGATGATCTCGCCCATGAAGTCGCGGCCGAAGGTCTTCTTGACGTGCGCGACCGGCACCTTGCCAGGACGAAAGCCCTTCAGCTTCATCTGCGGCGCGACTTCCTTCAGCTTTGCATCCAGCTTGCTGTTCAGCTCGGCGACGGGGACGGTCACCGCGATGACGCGGCTCAGACCTTCGGTGGACTTTTCGACGACTTGCATGGTCGGACTTCTAACGCTCTGTGGCGGCGCCACTGGGGCGGGCGCGCGCGATGGGGATAAAGCAAGAAGGGCCGCCCCTTGCAGAGCGGCACCTCGAAGCCCGCCCTTATGTCGATGCCAGGCGCAAAGGTCAACGCGCCAGCCGCCCGGACTGGCCACCTTCGGCCCGTACCGCTATCTCCTGCGCATGACTCAGTCCCCTGCCCCCATCGGCGTCGCCGTCTTTCCCGTCACTCCGCTGCAACAGAATTGCACCCTGGTGTGGTGCCGCAAGACGATGAAGGCGGCCTTGATCGATCCGGGTGCCTCGGTCGATGCCCTCTTGGCTGCCGTCCAGAAACAGGGCCTGAAGCTGGACGCCATCTGGGTCACTCATGGCCATCTGGATCACTGCGGCGGCGTGGCCGACATGCAGGAGAAGACGGGGCTGGACGTCATCGGCCCCCATCCGGACGACCAGTTCTGGATCGACGACCTGGCTCAGCATGGCCTGGCCTATGGCGTACCCGAGGCGCGCCCCTTCACGCCGACCCGCTGGCTGGCCGACGGCGACACGGTCACGCTGGGCGAGACAGCGTGGGATGTCTATCACTGCCCGGGTCACACCCCCGGCCATGTGATCTTCTTCAACCGCGAGGCCCGGTTCGCCCAGGTCGGCGACGTGCTGTTTTCCGGATCGGTCGGGCGTACCGACTTTCCGCGCAGCGACCCCGAAGCCCTGCTTCAGTCCATCGTCACCAAGCTATGGCCCCTGGGCGACGATGTTCAGTTCGTTCCAGGGCACGGCCCGGCCTCGACCTTCGGGGCCGAGCGGAGGACCAACCCCTTCGTGTCGGACGCCGCGATGCAGCGCGCGCCGATCGCGCGCCCTGCATCCGGTCCATCCTGAGCGAGCGGCTTATCGGGACAGCAGCAGCCCGATAATCACGCCGACGCCCAGCGCGATCACGCTGGACTTTACCGGCTCGCCCTCGATGGCGCTACGGACCCGCACGACCCGCGTGCGGCTCCAGTCGGCAGCGGCTTGCGCATCCTCCTGCACCGCGCGGCGCAGCGGCTGGGGGGACCCGAATGTCTTGTCCTCGCCCGATCGCAGCAGGGCATCGGCCTGCCGCTCCAGAGTGGCTGAAGGCGTGTTCAGATCATCGTCTGCGATGTCGGTGCCATAAGGATTTGCGGTCGTGTCTGTCATCGGATCGTCCTGGGTCAGAGCGGGATGGGACTGGATCAATCCACCCGCCACGGACCAGTTCCGCCCCTCGTGTCGATCAGGGTGAACAACCGACGTCCCTGCCCGTTCTTCTTTCCAGAGGAGATCGCCATGACCTTTATTGAACCCACCCCACCCGGAACACCCCAACCCGATATCCTGCCTCCTGACACACCGGGACCAGACATCGACCCTGCCAGCACGCCTGACGAGGTTCCGCCTCTGGAACCCGGTGGCGGCGGAGAAGGCGACTCGCGACCGCATGACGCAGGGTAACGTCCGGCCCCGTTCGCGCTCCGTAACTCTCTCAAATCCGTGAGGTCCCACCCCGGAACCGGACCGTAGGCAGAGGGTTCTTTCACGGACCGTTACAGTTTCTCGAAAGGATGAACCGATGGCTCAAGGACAGCCGACAAGAGCCTCCGGCGTTTCCAAACGCGGATTCGCCTCCATGGACCCGGAGCGTCAACGCGAAATCGCTCGCAAGGGCGGGGCCAGCGTGCCCAGCGAAAAGCGCAGCTTCTCTCAAGACCGCAGTCTGGCTGCCCAGGCGGGCCGCAAGGGTGGTGAGGCTTCGCATGGAACGCGCAACCCCAAGGATGCGCCGCCCGCCGAGTAGCAGGCTGAAGGCAGAAAAGAATCAGGCGGCTTCCGGTTTCGGAGCCGCCTTTTTCATGCCCGCCGTCAGGCGCCCAGCAGGGCCAGGGCCACAGACGGCGCTTCGCCGGTTTCGAACGCCGTGACCGTCCAGCCGGCCGCCGTGGCCAGTTCGCGGACCGTGTCCTCGGTGAACTTGCGCGAACTTTCGGTGTGGATCGTCTCGCCCTCGACGAAGGACACGCGCGTGCCGCCGATGGTCACCTCCATGTCACGGGTGGCGACCAGATGCATCTCCATCCGCTGCGCCTCCGCATTCCAGCGCGCCTCATGTGCGAAGGCGTCCACATCGAAATCGGCTTCGAGTTCGGAATTGGCCCGCACCAGCAGATTGCGGTTGAACGCCGCTGTCACCCCAGCCGCATCGTCATAGGCGGCGATCAGGGCCTCTGGCTCCTTCACCAGATCCACGCCCAGGATGAACAGCGCATCCTTGTCCAGCAGGCTGCGTGCAGACTTCAAGAAGGCGATCGCCTCGTCCCGCTCCAGATTGCCGATCGTCGACCCTGGGAAGAAGCCGATTCGTCGTCCCGAACCGATGCCCTCAGGCAGGGGCGGCATGTGCAGGAAGTCGCCGACCAGCGGCACGACCTTCAGATCGGGATAGCCCTCACTGATGCGTGCGACCGCGCCGTTCAACGCATCGGCGCTGATATCGATTGGCACATAGGCGGCCAGTCCCGGCGCGGCATCCAGGACGATCCGCGTCTTCTCGCTGGCCCCCGAGCCGAACTCGACCAGAACCGCATCAGGCCCGAACAGGTCGGCCCATTTCGGCGCCACCGTGCGCAACAGCGCCGCCTCCTGCCGGGTCGGATAGTATTCCGGCAGGCGGGTGATGTCCTCGAACAGGTCCGAGCCGCGCGCGTCATAGAACCATTTGGGCGAGGCGACCTTGGGCGACTGCGACAGGCCCGCGGTCAGGTCGCGCCGGAACCGGGCCACCTCTCCATCGCGCGTCTTTGCCTCTGCCTGTCTGGGCGCGTCCTCGGCCAGTCGAAGTCCCATGAAGGCCCACCTTTGTTGCGGATAGAAGAAGTTGCGATAGCTGACCCGCCCATGTTCCTCCGGCGTCGCAAAGCTGGAGCCCCGCAATACCATCTGGTTGGCCATGAACTTGCCGTTGTATTCCGAGGCCGTGCCTTCGGTCGGCTGAAAACCCGGATAAGGTCCGTAGGCGCTGGACGTCCATTGCCAAATCTCGCCGAAGGCATTCGAAAAGGCCTCGGGCCGCGAGCGCACGGCGTGTTCCCATTCACCCTCGGTCGGCAGACGCTTCCCGGCCCAGCGCGCATAGGCGTCGGCCTCGTAGAGGCTGATGTGCCGTACCGGAGCCGCCGGATCGACGGGGACGCGCCCTGCCAGGGTCATGACCGACCAACCTTCATCCTCGCGGTGCCAGTACAGTGGGGCTTCCCAGCCCTCGGCCTTCACTGCTGCCCAGCCGTCGGACAACCACAGCTCGGCCCGCCGATACCCACCGTCCTCGATGAACCGCAGCCAGTCACCATTGGTCACCAGATCCGCCGCCAGACGATACGGCTCCAGCCACTGTCGATGCGACGGACCTTCATTGTCGAAGGCAAAACCCTCGGCGTCATGCCCGATCCGGCAAAGCCCGCCTTCGAATGCGACCTTGCCGCCCCGCGCCGCCTCCAGCACTCGCCCTCGCGGCTCCACGGCATAGGCCGCCGGCTCCAGCGGCGAGCGCGACATCAGGTTCAGGATATCCATCAGGAACAGCTCCTGATGCTGCTGATCATGATGAAAGCCCAGGGTCAGCAGATAGACCTGACAGGCATCCAGATCGGTCCGCTCCAGCCAGTCGATCATCCGACGGTCGATCTCGGCCCGGTAGGCCAGCACCTCAGCCAGCGACGGTCGGGTCGTCAGGCCGCGTTCGAAACGGTTCACCCGCTCGCCCAGCGCCTCGTAATAGCTGTTGAACAGGGCCTGCAGGCGAGCATCCACCGGCACATAGCCCGGTTCCTGGCTCAGCAGCATCGCCTCGAAGAACCAGCTCGTATGCGCCAGATGCCATTTTCCGGGGCTGCAATCCGCCATGGACTGGGCCGCCAGATCCTCTGCGGACAGCCCCTCGGCCAGCGCTGGCATGGCCGCGCGTACCGCCTTGTAGCGGTCCACCCACCCCGACGTCGGCGTGGTCGCATAGGCCGCTGATGTCATACGCGCTTGCCCCTTGGGCTGCCGAAAGTTGCGGCAGTCAATCGGTGAACGAGGATGGCCACCCTTCGTTCCTGCCAGATAGTCAGCCTTTTGCCGCAGGCAAGCCCGTCACAGCGTGGCGATGGCTTCAACCAGTTCATCCACGACGTCCGGTTCCGTGGCCCAGGAACAGACAAACCGCACCGAGCCATCGTCGAACATGTAGCAGGCCCAGCCCAGCGCATTCAGCCGCGCATGCGCCTCCTGCGGCATCCTCACGAAGACCGCATTCGCCTCCACCGGGTGCGCCAGCACGAAGGCCGAACGACTTGCGATCCCCTCTGCCAGCCGCCGCGCCATCAAATTGGCATGCGCCGCCCCGCCCTCCCAGTCGCCGCTCTCCAGCAAACCCAGAAACGGCGCTGCCAGGAACCGCGCCTTGGACGCCGTCTGCCCGGCCTGTTTCAACCTGTTGTCGATGCGCCGGGCCAGGGCCTTGTCAAACATCACGATGGCCTCGGTACAGTGCGCCCCCGCCTTGGCTCCGCCGAACACCAGAATATCGACACCTAGCCGCGCGATCTGGGTCAGATCGAACCCCGCCGCTGCCGCATTGGCCAGTCGTGCGCCGTCCATATGCACGCCGAAACCGCGTAGCTTCACGGGCTCGATCAGATGCCGCAACTCCTCCTCGGAATAGACAGCGCCATATTCGGTACACTGGGTCACGCTCAGTGCCGCCGCAGGCTGGCGATGGCCGACCACCGGTTCTTCCAGCGCCGCCGTCAGGGCCAACGGTTCGATCTTACCCGAAAAGCCGGGCAGGCCGATCAAGCCCACGCCGTGCCCGAAGAATCCCGGTGCCCCCGTCTCGTCCGTGCAGATGTGCGCCGCGTGGTGCGCCAGCACCGCTTCGTGTGGCTGGGCCAGCATCGAAAGAGCGATGGCATTGGCCGCCGTGCCGGAAAACACGAACCGCACCTCGGCATCTGCATCCAGCCGTTGGCGTATCTGGTCCGCCGCCCGCTGAGTGATCTCATCCGCGCCGTAAGCCCGGGCATAGCCTGCATTGGCCTCGCCCAGCGCCTTCAGCGCCGATGGGGCCATGCCCGCCGTGTTGTCCGAGCCGAAGTCGTAGCGCATGGGCCTATGGTTCCTTGGGACGCTGTACTGTCACCACAGTCGGCAGGGTATCGCCTTCGTCGCCATAGGGAACGGCGACCTGGTGCGGGAACGGGATTTCGATCCCCGCCGCGTCCAGAGCTTCCTTGCCGGCCTGCATAAGATCGGCTTGCGTCTGCCACCAGTCGCCAGAGTTGACCCAGGCATGCAAGGTGACCTGGACCGCACTGTCCAGCAGCCCGGTTACGCCGGACCAGGGCAGGGGATCACCCAACACCTTGTCATGCCCGGCTGCCACATCGCAAAGCACCTGTCGTGTCCGGGCCAAGTCTTCGCCGTAGCCGACAGTGAAGTTGATTTCGACCCGTCGCGTCGTCTGACCCGACAGGTTCAGGATGACATCGCCCAGAACTTTCGAGTTCGGCACGACAATCTTGTGATTATTGGCATTCGACATCTGCGTGACGAACAGGTCCAGCCGCTGCACGGAGCCACTGACGCCACCGATATCGATCACATCTCCCACCTTGTAGGGCCTCAGGATCAGCAGCAGCACCCCGGCCGCCACGTTTGACAGCGTGCCCTGCAAGGCCAGGCCCACCGCCAGCGAGGCTGCCCCCAGCACCGCGATGATCGAGGTCGTTTGCACGCCCAGTCGCTGCAACACGGCGATGAAGCCGATCACATAGACCAGCACCCGCACCACCTGTACGGCAAAGCTGAGCACCGTCGGATCATGGCGAAAGCCTCTGACCCGGCCCAAGGCGGTCCGCGTAGCCCTCGACGCCCATTTCGCCGCGAACACCGTCGCGACGAGGATCAACATGGCGATCGACAGATTGATCGCAAAGTCGCCGGCCATGTCGGTCAGCTTGGCGATCATGGCAGTATCGACGGCCACGGCCTTCTCGCCGGCGGCCACGGCCTGGGTCACGGTTTCGGTCAGGGAGTTTGAAAGCATGCGGCGGGTTTAACGCCTGTCTCGCGGATTAGAACCCCGAACCTGCCCGGCGCGGCTCGGTTTCTATATCGACCATTGCCGCATTGATGGCCCGAACAAGGATCGGCAACTGTATGGGCTTGGGAACGACCGAGGTCATCCCCGCCGCCAGACATTCCGCCACCTGATGATCCATAGCGTTGCCGGTCAGACCGATGATCGGCACATGGGTACCGACCATTCCGCCCTCACCTCTTCGTATCGCGCGGGTCGCCGCCAGCCCGTCCAGCACGGGCATCTGGACATCCATCAGTATCACCTGGAACGGGCGCATACGCAGGGCATCGATTGCCTCCTGACCATTCTCGACCATATGCGGTCGCGCTCCCAGATGCTCCAGAAGGCTGCGGATGACTGTACGGTTCGTCGCATTGTCCTCGGCCACCAGCACCGAGAAGCTGTCCAGCGTGTCGGCAACAGGCTGCGCGGTTGCGTCGTCAGTCATCTCCGCCACTTCGGCGGGGACAACCAACCGAAACACACTGCCGTGCCCCACGTCACTTTCGGCCTCGAGCCGACCCTTCATCAGTTCCGCCAGTTGCAGACAGATGGCGAGACCCAGACCGGACCCCTCGTGCGCGCGTCGATGCGATCCGTCGGCCTGTTCGAAAGGCCTGAAAACCCGCGCCAGATCTTCAGCCGCAATGCCCGGCCCGGTGTCGCGCACCTCGAACACCAGTTGCCCACCCAGCACGGCGACCGAGACATGAACGCCCCCGTCGTACGTGAACTTGATCGCGTTACCGACCAGATTATCGACCACCTGGCGCAGCCTGACCGGATCACCGCGGAAGGCTCCCGCCACCTCGGGCCCCGCCGACGATGTCAGGGACAGCCCCTTCAACCCCGCCGAGGCGGCAAAGGTGCTGACACTGTCCGATGCGATCTGGGCGGGGTGGACGATGCCGTCCGTAAGTTCCAGCCGCCCGGCCTCGATCCGTGACAGGTCCAGCACCGCATTCAGCGTCCCCAGAAGCGTTTCGCCCGATCGCCTGATCACCTCGACCCGTTCCCGCTGCATCTTGTCCAGCGGATTCATGGCCATCAGTTGCGTCATGCCCAGGATACCGTTCAGCGGCGTGCGGACCTCATGACTCATGGTCGCCAGGAACGTCGATTTGGCCTGCGACGCCGCATCGGCGGCCATACGCGCCGCCTGCAGATCCGCGATCAGCTTTGCATTCTCGGCACAGGATTCGCTCCAGGCACGCCAGACCTCGCCCGCCTGTCGTCCGATCACGACCAGAATGGCGACCAGCAGAGCCATCGATCCCGCCAGCGCTGGCCCCGCCGGAGTCAGCACGTAAGGCCACATGGAAACGACGACGGCGAACAGTGGTGGTGAAATGGCGGTCACGAACAGACGAGGCACCGCGTTGAACTGCGCCATGGCCACACAGATCGACCACGCCTGCAGCATCATGACGACCGCCATGATCGCCGGGCTGTGGGTCGTCACCACTGCCGCGATGGATCCTGCCACGCCAAGGCTGAACCGAGACGCCACGATCGGCACCAACCCACGCACACCCACCCGGGGATCGATGGGTTCAGCGGTCCATAGACGCCGCAGGTGGCGCTGGAACCCCATATCCACCAATGTACCGATACCGCTGGTTATCAGGGCGATCTGCCAGAACCCCAACAGCGCCAGAACCAGCCCGCCCGCCGCCCAAGCCCCGAACAGCAGCCACGGCTCCGTGATCATGGTCGCCAAAGTGATGCGATAGCGATCCGGCATGTCCACGCCGACCTTCAGCGGCGGCGGTTTGGCCAGAAACGACAGATCGGGCACTCTCAACACCTGCAGTCACCGCTCCAACCCTGATCGTCGATATACCACCTCCCATTGCAACCACACTAAGCAAGTTGGTTACCGGACCAGTCTTCCACCGCTACGTTCCAGCGATTCCAGCAGGTGCATCACATCGCCTTGCGTGTTCGCCTCGCGCGCCGGCTTGTCCCAGCGGATGCGGCTGACGCGGGGAAACCGCATGGCCACGCCCGACTTGTGCCGCGTCGACCGGTTCAGCCCCTCAAAGGCAATCTCCAGCACCAGACCGAAATCCGGCTCGGCCTTCACAGACCGGACCGGGCCGAACCGATCGACCGTGTTGTCGCGCACGAACTTGTCGATCTGCTTCAACTCTTCGTCCGTAAAGCCGAAGTAAGCCTTGCCGACCGGGGTCAGCGTCCCCTCCTCGGTCCAGACGCCGAAGGTATAGTCGGAATAGAAGCTGGAGCGCTTGCCGTGCCCGCGCTGGGCGTACATCAGCACTGCGTCGATCACATGCGGATCGCGCTTCCATTTGAACCACGGCCCCTTGGGTCTTCCGCCGACATAGACGCTATCCTTGCGTTTGAGCATCAGCCCCTCAGCCGCCGCCCCGACCGGCGGATCGAGCCGCAGCGGCACCAGCTCCTCCCAGTCGTCGAACTCCACCAGCGGAGACAGGTGCAGCGTCCCCGCCCCGTTGCGCGCCACCAAGGCTTCCAGCCGGGGTCGCCGCGCGGCCAGCGTCAGGCCTCGTAGGTCCTCCCCCTCCTCGGCCAGCAGGTCATAGGCCACGATGGCGGCGGGATACTTCTCGAGCATGGCCGCATCCGCCGTCTTGCGGTTGAGCCGCTGCTGCAGGTCGCCAAACGCCGCAACCTGGCCGTCACGCCAGACGACCAGCTCGCCGTCGATCGCCCCCTCGAAGGACAACCCGGCCATGACATCGGGAAAGGCCGCCGATATCTCGTCGCCCGTCCGGGAATACAGCTTCTGCACTCCTTGTTCGCGCACGGCCTGAACGCGGATGCCGTCCCATTTCCATTCGGCAACATAGTCGGCGGGATCCAGCCGTGCGAAATCCACCGCCTCGTCGATCGCGACCGACAGCATCACGGGCCGGAACCGCCCCGGCGCATCGCCGCTGGGCCGCTCGCTGCGCCCCTCCAGCCAGGCGAACAGGTCCTCATAGGGCGGCGTCAGCGCATGCCAGATTTCCTCGATGTCAGAGGCCGTGACCGGCTCCAGCGACACAGTCCCTTCCCCGCCCTCCGGATCGGGCGGTTCGGCCACCGCGGCCGGTCGCACCATTGCCGCCGCCGTCTTGGCCAGCCGTGCCGACAGTCCCACCCTCAAAGCGCCGGTCATCAGCTTCAGCAGCGCCCACCGCGCCTTGGGCTCCAGCGCGTCCAGCCAGCCCTCCAGCAGGGGCCGGACCTCGGCCCGCGACGCCTGACGCAACGCCTCCACCACCTCCGACAGTTCCGGCTCGCGATTGGGCCGGTGTGCGGGATCGACCGGCCAGATCAGCGCCACTGTCTCGGCCAGGTCGCCGACATAGTCATAGGACCAGCCGAACAGCACCGGATCGACCCGCGCTTCCGTCGCCTTCCTGATCATCGCCGGCTTGGCCGCATCGAACGTCAGGTCGCCCGTCAGCGCCGCCAGCGCCCAGCCCCGGTCGGGATCGGGCGTGACCCTCAGATAGTCGCGCACCAGCACCAGCTTGGCATTGCGCGACGCCGTCAACGACAGACGGTCCAGAAGTTCGGCAAAGGCGCGCATGCGGTTCCGTTCGGCGGCAGATGAGCACCAAACGCGAAAACGCCCCGGAAGTCTCCTTCCGGGGCGCAGTCTCGGTTTTGGACCTGGCTTAGTTGAACAGCCCCGCGATCACGGCCGTGATCAGACCCGTCGCAACGGCGGTCAGAACGACGTCATTGCCGCTGCGGACATAGTGGTAGCCACGGGGCGGCTGACGCAGGCCATAGCGGCCGTAGTCGCTGACGACGTAGCGGCTGTCGCGATACTGGACCGGCATGCGCTGGCCATAGGACCACTGACGAACCGCATAGCCGCGCGGAGCGACATAGCGAGACGCATTGTAGCGGCGCTGCGACTGCTGCCAGCGGGCATACTGGCGCTGATCCTGACGATATTCGCGCCGGTCCTCGCGTTGGTCCTGACGGAATTCACGACGGTCTTCGCGGTAGTCGCGGCGGTCGTCGCGCTGTTCGCGGCGATCCTGACGATCGTTGCGGGACTGTGCGTCGGCGGCGGTGGCGACGCCCATGGTCGAGCCGGCGATCACGGCAGCCAGCGTAGCGGTGAGGATCTTGTTCATGGTGGGCTCCTTAGGCGGTCGAACCATTTCGACTTGACCCCACAATGCCGGAGCGCCCCTGAGGCAGGTCTGAACAGCTTTGCTCAGCTCCCATTCATGCAGCGGCCGAGGTCTCTCCGCTGTCCACAAGGCTTCGAACGCCTGCACGGCCACCTCCAACGCGGTTCATGACCCGCGCCAGTGCTGCAAAATCGATCGGCTTGTTCAGATAGGCGTCAGCCCCGGCCTCCAGTCCCGCCTCGTGGTCCTCGCGCCGGGCAGAAGCAGACAGCACTACAATGGGGGTTTCCGCGTTCAGACCTGCAACGGCGCGAATCGCGCGTGTCGCCGCCAATCCGTCCATCACCGGCATGTTGACGTCCATGACGATCAGGTCAAAGCGCTGTCCAGACGCGACATCCACCGCGACCTGGCCGTTTTCGGCGGTCGAGGACGCATGCCCCGCCGACCCCATCCACGCTTCCAGAATCATGCGGTTGACGGGATGGTCCTCGACGATCAGGACGTGCAGCGCCCGCCCGTCATCGATGTCGGCGTGGATGGGTTCGGCTGCGGCCTGGCTTGTCCATTCCACCACCTCGGCCTCGACCGAAAATGTGAAGGTCGAGCCTTGGCCCACGGTAGATTCCACAAGGATATCGCCGTGCATGATGTTGGCCATGCGCCGCGCGATGGTCAGGCCCAGGCCTGTTCCGCCAAATCGGCGCGTCGAAGAGGCATCGACCTGGGTAAACGGCTGGAACAGCCGCTCCAGATCGTCGGGAGCAATCCCCGCCCCTGAATCCGTGACGGCGAAGTCGAACCGGACCCGGTCATCCGCCAGACGTGTTCCTTTAACGACATAGCGAATCTCGCCCGCGTCGGTGAATTTGACGGCGTTGGACAGAAGATTGTGCAGAACCTGACACACACGAAGCGGGTCCCCGCGCACTATGGACGGCACTTCGCCCTCGAAGCGCGACACGAAGGTCAGCCCCTTGGCTTCAGCCTGGGCCTGGAAAGGACCTGCTGCGCGCTTGTGCAAATCGTCGCTGACGATGTCGACGACCTCGAAGGTCATTCGACCCGCCTCGATCTTGGTCATGTCCAAGATGTCGTTCAGCAGGCTTAGAAGATTGTCTCCGGAATTTCGGATGATCGACAGATACTCGCGCTGACTGGCTTCCAGCCGCGTCGATGCCAGCAGTTGTGCGGCCCCAAGCACGCCATTCATGGGGGTACGCAGCTCATGCGAAATGACCCCAAGGAAGTTGGACTTGGCATCGCTGGCCGCATTGGCCCTGTCGCGTGCAGCCTCCAATTCCGCGATAAGATGAGCCTGATGCTCCTGAAAGGCCGTGATCCGGTCTTCGCGTAGCATCGTCATGGTCACCAGCACGAAAAGGCCCGCAGCGATAAAGGGCACTACCGCCAGGAATGACCAGAATAGCGGCGTCCCCCACAGAGACACCAGAATGATCAAGGCTGCGGCACCATAGGGCGAGGAGATCACAACCGCCTGGCGCGGCGAACTGCGCAGCTGCGCAAAAACCAGGACATAGCCGGATATCAGCAACGCCATCGCCAGCGGGTGTCCGAACGGATGGCCAGAGAACCATGCCAGCAAAGGCGCGACGGCCCAGGCCGCCGTTGTCGCGGTGGCCACGATCGGGAATACCATGCCCCAGCCAGAGCCGACACGGGCACTGACGCCCTTCTCGACCTGACCACGCAAAGCCCCTGCCGCAACGGTCCCGACGAACCATATCGACGCATTTACCGGTCCCACGGTCGCCAGAAGGCCCACGGCCCAGCTGGCAATGATCAGATAGCGCAGATACTGAGTTTGCAGGATCGCGCGCAGGGCCTGGGCAGCTTCGCCCGGGCGCTGTTCACCCGCCAGCGCCTTGCCGATCCCGTCCGATTCAACCATCACCCGTCCCGCAGCCGCTCAACCCCAGATGTCAGGCTACGGACAACCTTCTAAGACGGGGTGAACGGCGTGATATGACTGTTCGCTGCCTGCGCAAATCCTCTATCGGCCGGTGTCGGCCTCTTCAGCGGGCGTCAATGCCTTTATGGAAAGGGCATGGACCGGCCCCGCCAACTGATCCCGCAGCAGGGTGTTGATCGTCCGCTGACGTTGTACCCGCGCCTGACCCTCGAAGGCGCTCGACACCACCGTCAGATTGAAGTGGCTCTCCCCGCCCGGCTGGGCGTCCATCCCCCCTTCATGATGGTGTCCGGCGTGTCGCGCGCTGTCGTCTTCCAGCTCCAGACGGGTCGGCGACAGGGCTGCGGTCAGTTTTTCGCGGATAATCGTCGCAATCGGGCCATCTGGCATGGTCTTGTCCTTGTTGAAGTCCAAATCAGCCTTACACTTCGTGCGATGCCGAACGACTTTCAATACAAGCCCCGCTTCACCGACATGCGGATCAAGCCGCCCCGCCCCGAAGAGGAGGCGGCCAAGGCCGATGTCCTGCATCTGAAGCCGGGCCAGAAACCTTGCAACTGGCCCGACTGCCGTCAGGCCGCAACCGCCCGTGCGCCCAAGTCGCGCGAGCGGCTGAATGACTTCTACGATTTCTGTCAGAAGCACGCGGGCGAATATAACAAGAGCTGGAACTTCTACGCCGGCATGTCCGAGGCCGAGATTCGCGCCGCCAAGGAAAACGAGGCCATGACCGGCGGTCGCCCGACCTGGGAGATGAAGGCCGGGGCCAATACGCGCGAGGCCGCCGCCGATGCCGCCAAGCGGGGCAAGTCCAAGGTCGATCCGGGCACCTGGCGCGACAGCTTCGGCCTGTTCGGTCGCCGAACCCAGGAACAGGCCTCGCCCGCCGGTGAGGATACCCTGCGCCTCGGCAAGCTGGAACGCGCCGCCTTGGCCGACCTCGATCTGGACGCCCGCACCGACAAGGCCGGGGTCAAGGCCCGCTACCACGAGCTGCTCAAACGCTTCCATCCCGACCTGAACCAGGGCGACCGTGGTGCCGAGATCAAGCTCCAGAACGTCATCAAGGCCTACAAGACGCTGAAGAAGGCCGGGCTGGCGGCCTAGCATTGGGCCGGGTCGTGCCTAGCTAAGGAGCCCCAACACAGGAGCTCTCCCATGGACGTTCTCTACAAGGCCCACGCCACCGCCTCGGGCGGCGGACGCGAAGACGGTCGCTCGGCCACTGACGACGGCAAGATCGATGTCAAACTGTCCACCCCGACCGAAATGGGCGGCAAGGGCGGCGACGGCACCAATCCGGAGCAGCTGTTCGCCACAGGCTATGCCGCCTGCTACCTGGGTGCCCTGCATCTGGTCAGCGGCAAGGCGGGCACCCCTGTCGGTGCGGACACGAAGATCCACTCCACCGTCGGTTTCGGCAAGAATACGCGCGGCGAGGGCTTCAACCTGGATATCGCCCTGAAGGTCACCGACCATGGCCTGGATCAGGCGGTCATCGACGACCTGATCCAGAAGGCCCACCAGGTCTGCCCCTACTCCAATGCCACGCGCGGCAATGTGGATGTGGCGTTGAGCGCCGAATAAAACTGGCATCCATTACTTCGGATAAATAGTTTTCGATGGCGCGAAGGATTGTTGTCCTTCGCGCCTTTTATTTTGTGTCACGGAACAAAAACTGAACCACACCGTTATCATTGTTCGAAGCGCGGGGAGCGCTGAAATCATGAAAACGCTGGAAACTAAAACCAACCGCAAATCGAGCCCCTATTACTCGGGCGGCGGCGACCTGTCAGGCGTCGACCTGCAGGTCTTCAGCGGCTCGGCCTTCGTCAAGCATATCGCCGCGCTGGTGCGCATGGCCCGAGGCAAGCGCGCCGTCCGCCACACCTCTATCTGAAACGACCGCGTCGCAACGTCACCCTGGCCCGTAGCGCACACGCGGCGCTGGACCGGGCCCGTCCGGTTTTCTAAGGGTGGCGCATGACCACCCTGTTCGACGCCACGCCCGACCCCCTCCTGACCCTAGAGCCGCATCGCCGCGCCACCGTGCGCGAGATTTTCGGCGTCGACAGCGACATGACCGTGCCGGTCTTCGCCGAACGCGACAGCCATGTGCCGGAAATCGACGACAGCTATCGCTTCGACCCCCAGACCACCCTGGCCATCTGCGCGGGCTTCAGCTTCGACCGCCGCGTCATGGTCCAGGGCTATCACGGCACCGGCAAGTCGACCCATATCGAACAGGTCGCGGCCCGCCTGAACTGGCCACTGGTGCGCGTGAATTTGGACAGCCACGTCAGCCGGATCGACCTGGTCGGCAAGGACGCCATCGTCCTGAAGGACGGCAAACAGATCACCGAGTTCCGCGAGGGCATGCTCCCCTGGGCTATCCAGCGCCCGATCGCCCTGGTGTTCGACGAATACGACGCCGGCCGTCCCGATGTGATGTTCGTGATCCAGCGCGTGCTGGAGGCGCAGGGCCGTCTGACCCTGCTGGACCAGAACCGCGTGATCCGGCCCAACCCCTTCTTCCGCCTGTTCGCCACGACCAACACCATCGGCCTGGGCGACACATCCGGCCTCTATCACGGCACCCAGCAGATCAATCAGGGCCAGATGGACCGCTGGAACATCGTCACCACCCTGAACTACCTCGACCACGACGTGGAGGCCGAGATCGTGGCCGCCAAGGTCCCCGAATGGGCCGACGCCGAGGGCAAGCGCAAGATTGCCGCCATGGTCCGCGTCGCCGACATGACCCGCAACGCCTTCATGAACGGCGACATCTCCACCGTCATGAGCCCCCGCACCGTCATCACCTGGGCCCAGAACGCCATCATCTTCAACGGCGACGTCGGTCTCAGCTTCCGCCTGACGTTCCTGAACAAGTGCGACGAACTGGAACGGCCGACCATCGCGGAGTTCTACCAGCGGGCTTTCGGGGAAGACCTGCCCGAGGCGGCGACGCGGGTGAAGGTGGGTTAGGCCAAGGCGTTACCAAGGTTTCATGGTCGAAACGGAACCCCCCGCCCCTCTCTGCGCTATGACGGCACGCCTCCCCGGCACCCATTCATTCGAGAGGATTTCTCCATGACCGACCAACGTATCGAAGGCGCCGCCAACACTGTCGGCGGCCGTATCAAGGATGGCGTCGGCGGCCTGACCGGCAACGATCGTCTGCAGGCCGAAGGCAAGCTGGACCAGGTCAAGGGCAAGGCCCTGGACGCTTATGGCCGCGTCATCGACGGCCTGGACGGCTTGGTCGAGAAGGCCCCGGTCCAGTATCAGGACAAGGCCCGCCAGGGTCTGGACTTCGCCCGCCGCAAGCCCCTGCTGACCACCGGCATCGTCGCCGGTCTGGCCGTGCTGCTGGGCGGCCTGGGTCGCCGCCGCTAAGGCGAGGCCTGTCCACACAGACAAAAGGCCCGGGCAGCGATGCCCGGGCCTTTTTCTTTAGCATATGCATATTTGACAAAACTAGCTAGCAGCTAGGTGCGTTGAGGCACTGATCCCACACGATCCACGCTAGCCAGCCCCCATATATGAGCAGTCCGGCTAGCAGGAAGGCCGACAGGACAAGAAGCGCCCGAATGACCTTGCGCATTGTCGACGGCTCACGCCTCCTCACGCCTTGGCATCCTTTTCTTTGGATTATTCCTCCCCTGTTAGGGGAAGATTACCGTCAGTCCGCCACGACGTCAGCGTCCTCGGCCACCTTTTCCGGCGCGCCTTTGGTCGGGGTGATGTCGAAGGCGATCTTGCCGTCCTTCAGCTCCACCTTCACATGGCCGCCGCGCGTCAGGCGTCCGAACAGGATGTCGTCGGCCAGCGGCTTCTTGATGTGTTCCTGAATGACCCGCGCCAGGGGACGTGCGCCATACAGTTCGTCGAAGCCGTTCTTGGCCAGCCAGTCGTTGGCTTCGTCCGACAGTTCGATGGTGATGTTGCGATCCGCCAGCTGGACCTCCAGCTGGATCATGAACTTGGTCACCACCGACTTGATCGTCTCGGCGTCCAGCGCCTTGAAGGCCACTATGGCGTCCAGGCGGTTGCGGAACTCCGGCGCGAACAGCCGCTGGATGGCCTTGTCGTCCTCGCCCTCGACCTTGCCCCGGCCAAAGCCGATGGAGGCCCTGGCATTGTCGGCGGCCCCGGCATTGGTGGTCATGATCAGGATGGTGTTCCTGAAATCGACCTTCTTGCCGACCGCATCGGTCAGCATGCCGTTGTCCATCACCTGCAGCAGGATATTGTAGACGTCCGGGTGGGCCTTCTCGATCTCGTCCAGCAGGACCACCGAATGCGGATGCTGATCCACCGCATCGGTCAGCAGGCCGCCCTGGTCATGCCCGACATAGCCCGGAGGGGCCCCGATCAGGCGGCTGACGGTATGGCGCTCCATGTATTCGGACATGTCGAAGCGCTGCATCTCGATGCCCAGGGTGGACGCCAACTGCTTGGCCACCTCGGTCTTGCCCACGCCCGTGGGGCCGCTGAACAGGAAGGCCCCGATCGGCTTCTGCGGATCGCGCAGACCGGCGCGAGCCAGCTTCATGGCCGCAGAGACCTGTTCGATCGCCGCCGACTGGCCGAAGACCACGCGGTTCAGATCGGTCTCCAGCTGGCGCAGGCCCTCGGTATCGGACTTGCTGACCGACTTGGCGGGGATGCGGGCCATCTTGGCGATGACGGCCTCGACCTCCTTCTGGCCGATGACCTTCTTGCGCTTGGATTCGGGCAACAGCATCTGCGACGCCCCCGCCTCGTCGATCACGTCGATCGCCTTGTCCGGCAGTTTGCGGTCGGTCATGTAGCGGGCAGACAGTTCCACCGCCGTGCGAATGGCGGCGTCCGTATAGCGCAGCTTGTGGTGCCCCTCGTAGGAGCTCTTCAGTCCCTTGAGGATCTTCACCGTGTCCTCGACCGTCGGCTCGTTGACGTCGATCTTCTGGAAGCGCCGCACCAGGGCGCGGTCCTTCTCGAAATGCTGGCGATATTCCTTGTAGGTCGTCGATCCCATGCAGCGCAGGGTGCCCGACGCCAGGGCGGGCTTCAGCAGGTTGGACGCATCCATTGCCCCACCCGAGGTCGCGCCCGCGCCAATCACCGTGTGGATTTCGTCGATGAACAGGATCGCGTTCTCGTGGTTCTCCAGCTCCTTGACGACCTGTTTCAGCCGCTCCTCGAAGTCGCCGCGGTAGCGGGTGCCGGCCAACAGCGCGCCCATGTCGAGGCTATAGATGGTCGCGCCTTCCAGCACGTCCGGAACCTCATGGTTGACGATCTTGCGCGCCAGACCTTCGGCGATCGCGGTCTTGCCCACGCCCGGCTCACCGACCAGAAGGGGGTTGTTCTTGGTCCGGCGGCACAGGATCTGGATGGCCCGCTCGACCTCGCCATGACGGCCGATCAGGGGGTCGATCTTGCCCTTGCGCGACTTCTCGTTGAGGTCGACGCAATAGGCCTCCAGCGCCTCTCCGCCCGTCTTGGCGGCGGCGGCATCCTCGGCATCCTCGGGGCTGGCGGCACCGGCCTTGGCCGGACGGGTCTCGCCCCCGCCCTTCTTGGCAATACCGTGCGCGATATAGTTCACCGCATCGTAGCGGGTCATGTCCTGCTCCTGCAGGAAATAGGCGGCGTGGCTCTCGCGCTCGCTGAAGATGGCGACCAGCACGTTAGCGCCCGTGACCTCCTCGCGGCCCGAGCTCTGGACGTGGATCACCGCGCGCTGGATCACGCGCTGGAACCCCGCCGTCGGCTTGGCGTCCTCACCATCGCTGGTGGCCAGGGCCGCCAGGTCGGTATCGACATACAGCGTCAGCGCTGTCTTCAGATTGACCAGCTCGACATTGCAGGCGGTCATCACGCCAGCCGCATCGGGGTCATCGATCAGCGCCAGCAGCAGGTGTTCCAGCGTGGCGTATTCGTGCTTGCGCTCGTTCGCATAGTGCACCGCGCGGTGCAGGGTCTCTTCGAGAGGACGTGAAAATGAGGGCATGGGAGCTTATCCTCTCAGTCTTTTTCCATCGTGCATTGCAGCGGGTGCTGGTGACGTCTGGCGGTTTCGATCACCTGGGCCACCTTGGTCTCGGCGACTTCATAGGTGAACACGCCGCAGACCCCGACGCCATGCTGATGCACATGCAGCATGATGCGGGTCGCGTCCTCGCGGCTCTTCTGGAAGAACCGTTCCAGCACATAGATGACGAATTCCATCGGGGTGTAGTCGTCGTTCAGGATCAGCACCCGATAGAGCGAGGGCTTCTGAAGTTTCGGCCTGGTCTCGGTGATCGTGGCAGAGCCGGAGCCCTGGTCCTGATCACCGGTCTTGCGTGACGGCGGCATTCGTAATCCAGTTGGGAAGGTCGATGGATCAGATAGGCAATGATGCCCTGAATTGAAGATGCGACAAGTCACCTCTTTGTTTGCGCAGGCGCAGACGCCTGTCCCTCCCGCTCGAGGCGCCGCGCCCTCCCACCCGGCTTCGCTGCGCTCAGCCACCCTCCCCCCAGGTGGGAGGGACAACGCCGTGCATGCCCTCAACAGTAAAAAGGCCACCGGATCGCTCCGGGGGCCTTCCTGTTACGCTACTAACTTGGTCAGGCGCTTAGCGAGCGGCCTGGAATTTTTCGACCGAGGCGGTGACGCGCTCGTTGATGGGCTTGAAGCTGTCCTTGACCGAGGCGGTCATGATGTCCGTCGCCTTGGTCACTTCGGCCAGATAGGCCTCGGTGGCCGACTTGGCCCAGCTGGTTTGCAGTTCCAGCAGTTCCTGGATCGAACGGGCCTGGGTCATCGACTGAGCGGCGGCGACGCCGTCTTCCCAGGATTTCTTGGTGAAGGCGACCGATTGGGCCGACAGGGTCTCGACGCCCTTCTGGGCGGCGGTAGCCGAGGCGACCATGGCTTCCAGGTTCTGCTTGCCGTGCGCGTTCAGCTCGGCGAGGCTGGCGGCCGACTTGTCGGCAGCTTCACGGAACACCTTGGCACCGGCAGCCTGGGCTTGCTCGGCATTGGCCTGGAACGTGGCCTGGGCCTTTTCGGTCGAGGCCTTGGCAGCGTCGACGGTCTTCTTCACGGTTTCACCGGTGTCAGCCATGGTACAATCTCCTGAACTGAGGTGTCGCAGTGATCCCGCGACTGAATTTTCTCGCAGCAGGCGATTCCGCCGCGACGAGGGTGATATGGTGCATGTGCGAACAAACGTCAAGGCGTATTGTGCGCTGCACAAAACTGTCAGTCGGACTTCACAATCCTGTTGACGCCTTGTTTACCCTCTCGAAACGGACGGAGCGCATGTTAGTCCTATCGTCAGCGTCGTGTGGTGGGGCCGCCGTCGCGCTAGTCAAAGAGTGAGGCCTTCCGTTGCAGACCATCGCCCTGATCCGTCGCGGACTTCTGTCACTGGCCCTGATCGTGGGTCTGAGTCTGACGCCTGCGGCCACTCCACCGGTCGCACAGTCCGGCGACAACGCCCGCTATGCCGCCATCGTCGTCGACGCCGAAACAGGCGAGGTCCTGTTCGCCCGCCATGCCGACGCCAGGCGATTCCCGGCCTCCATCACCAAGATGATGACCCTGTATGTGACCTTCGAGGCGATTTCGAAAGGCGAGGTCAAACTCACGGACGTGCTGACCGTCTCACCCCGCGCCGCCAGGGAGCCGCCGTCCAAGCTTGGCCTCGCCGCTGGCCAGACCATCACCCTGGACAACGCCATGCGCGCCACGGCGGTACGCAGCGCCAACGACATGGCCATGGTGATCGCCGAACATGTGGGTGGGTCCAACGACCGCTTCGCGGCCCGGATGACGCAGAAGGCCCAGGAACTGGGCATGACCCAGACCCGCTACTACAATCCCAATGGCCTGCCCGACAGCCGACAGGTTACGACAGCCCGCGACCTGTCCATCCTGGCCCGCGCCATCATGCGCGACTATCCGCAGTACTATACCTACCTGGGCCAGCACGACTGGGCCTATAATGGTCGTGAATACCGCAACACCAATGGCCTGCTGCACTCCGGCAACGGCTACGACGGCATGAAGACGGGCTATACCAACGCCTCCGGCTTCAACCTCGCGGCCTCGGCGGTGCGCGGCAACAAGCGGCTGATCACCATCGTCCTGGGCGGTCGTTCGACGGCCAGCCGCAATGCCCATGTCGCCGCCCTGATGGACACCGGCTTCGAACTGGAACGGGCCCGTGGCCGTGGCCAGACCATCCAGGTCGCCCAGGCCTTCTTCGAACAGCGCGGCTTTGGCATCAGCGCCCAGCCTGCCGACGACGTCCAGTTTGCCTCCATCACATCCAGCGGTGCGGCTGCCCTGAACGAGGCCAATGGCGACGAAGGCACGGCCTATGCCGCGCTCGCCCGAACGCCCACTCCTGCGCCTGCACCGCGTGCAGAAGTCCGTAGCGAACCTCGCACACCCGCTCGCCCCGCGTCGCGCAATGGCCAGCTTCCCGCCGACCTGCCCGCAGACGTCACCGCCATCCTGAACGGCGGTCGGTCGCCCGCCACAGCCAGTGCCAGTGCCAGCGCCTCGACACGCACCTCCTCCCCTGCCCGCGCTTCAGACGGCTGGGCCGTTCAGGTCGGGGCCTTCCGCGACGAGACCGTGGCCAGCAACTGGTTGACCGAGGTTCAGCGCCGCTTCCGCAGCCAGTTCTCATCCGCCGAACGCACCGTGGTCGACGCCGAAGGCTGGTTCCGCTCGCGCTTCACAGGCATGACCGAACAGACCGCTCAGGCCGCCTGCGAGGCCCTCGCCGCCCGTAGCGTGACCTGCATGGTGGTTCGCCCGCAGGGCTAGCGTAGACGCGGCTTTACCAGAGCCACCTTTTCCCGTATACGCGCCGCCTTTCCAGGGCTTCGGTCCTGGCGTGGAGTTCCAAAGGGTTCGGGAAGTCATTCCGGCCGCCACGCCTGGATCCATCGTGGGAGAGGACTTTAACCCGGTCCCCTCGCGCCGACGCCCTACAAGGGAGACTACCGCATGGCTCTTTACGAGCACACGGTCATGTCGCGCCAGGATATCAGCGCGCAACAGGCCGAAGCGCTGAATGACACCATCAAGGATCTGATCGTCGCCGGTGGCGGCTCGGTCGCCAAGATCGAATACTGGGGTCTGCGCAACCTGACCTATCGGGTCAAAAAGAACCGCAAGGCACACTATTCCCTGCTCGCCATCGACTGCCCGCCGGCTGCCATCGCCGAAGTGGAACGTCAGCTGTCGATCAACGAAGACGTGCTGCGCTGGCTGACCGTCCGCGTCGAGGAACTCGACCTGGAACTGTCGCCCCTCCTGGCCCGCCGTGAGCGCGAGCGTGAACGTGAGCGTGAGCGCACGCCGCGTGAAGACGCCCCCGTCGCCGAAGCCGCAGAATAGGATTCCGGAACATGACCGATACGACTGCTCCCTCGCCGGGCGCGCCGGCCGGCTCCGGCCCTGCTCGCCGTCCCTTCTCGCGTCGCCGCAAGGTTTGCCCGTTCACGGGTGAAGGCGCGCCGAAGATCGACTACAAGGATGTGAAGCTGCTGCAGCGTTACATCTCCGAACGCGGCAAGATCGTGCCCTCGCGCATCACAGCCGTCTCTCAGAAGAAGCAGCGCGAACTGGCCAAGGCCATCAAGCGCGCCCGCTATCTGGCCCTCCTGCCCTACGTGGTGAAGTGATATGAAGGTCGTTCTGCTTGAGCGCGTCGAGAACCTCGGCGCCATCGGCGACGTCGTGTCCGTCAAGGACGGCTTCGCCCGTAACTTCCTTCTGCCGCGCGACAAGGCCCGTCGGGCCACGTCCGCAAATCTGAAGGCTTTCGAACTCGACCGCGCCGCCATCGAGGCCCGCAACGAGAAGAACAAGGCCGACGCCGGCTCGATCGGTTCCAAGATCGACGGCCAGACCTACGTCATGATCCGCCAGGCGGGTGAGACCGGTCAGCTGTACGGTTCGGTCGCCGCGCGCGACATCGTCGAGGCCGTCACGGCCGAAGGCGGCAAGATCGAGCGCAGCCAGGTCGTCCTGAACGTGCCGATCAAGAGCCTGGGCGTCCACGAAGTGCTGGTTCGCCTGCACGCCGAGGTCACGGCCACGATCAAGATCAACATCGCACGCTCGGCCGAAGAAGCCGAACGTCAGGCCAAGGGCGAGGACGTCATCAAGGCGGCCTACGACGAAGATCGTGAAGCCGCTCTCGAGCAGGCCCGCGACATGGTCGCCGGCGGCGCCGGTCAGCAGGACGGTCTCGGCTCCGAAGCCTGATCGTCAATCAATACTGACTATCGGACGGCGGCGTGGAGCACTCCACGCCGCCGTTCTTTTTTGCCGCTCAGATATCGGGCGCATCAGCCGTTTGAACCGGCCCGAACACGGCCTCGAACGCGCTTCTCAAGGCCGCATCCGCCTCGTCCATCGTGGCCAGCACGCCCAGGTCGACCAGGCTGGTCACCCCATGCTCGGCGATGCCGCACGGCACGATGCCGCCGAAATGTTCTAGGTCCGGCTCGACGTTCAGGCTGATGCCGTGGAAGCTGACCCATCTGCGGACCTTGACGCCGATGGCGGCGATCTTGTCTTCCCGTGACCAGCCCGCGCCCTTGCGCTCGACCCAGACCCCGACCCGACCCTCGCGCACCCCGGCCTCGACGCCGAACCGGTCCAGCGCATCGATGATCCAGCGCTCCAACCCGCGCACGAAGGCGCGCACATCGCGCCCCCGCCGGTTCAGGTCCAGCATGACATAGGCCACGCGCTGTCCCGGCCCGTGATAGGTAAACTGCCCGCCGCGCCCCGAGCGGTGCACCGGAAACCGCCCCGCATCCAGCAGGTCATCGTCCTTCGACGACACCCCGGCGGTATAAAGCGGCGGGTGTTCCAGCAGCCAGACCATCTCGGACGCCTCGCCCGCCGCGATCGCCGCCACCCGCGCCTCCATGAAGGCCACCGCCTCGTCATAGGGTACCAGCCTGGACGACACCGCCCATTCCACGGCCACCCCGTCGCTCGGGATCAGGCGATTTTCCGCAGGGCTTAACGGGTCAGCAAGCATGAAGACTCAATGTGTCCCCCGAAGGCATCGCGCAAGGGCTGTCGCTTGCGCACCTTCGCTTGAACCGGATGCGCCTTGAGCCAGATTGACGCCGTCGATGTCGAGATTTCCGTCGTGCTGGGCCGTTCGGTCCTGCCGATGTCGCAACTGCTCAAGATGGGCCGTGGCGCGGTGATCCCGCTCGACGCCTCCGAAAGCGACGAAGTCTGGATCCTGGCCAACAACCACCCTGTGGCCCGTGGTGAGATCGAGATCCGCGACGACCGCATCGCCATCACGGTGACGCGGGCGGCGGATGTATACGACTTCATGGCGGGAGCGGCTTAGCCCTCTTCCCTTTCCCCCCGACCTCCGCTATCAGCCCCGCTCCGATGTGAGCGGCCGTGGCGGAATTGGTAGACGCGCAGCGTTGAGGTCGCTGTTCCTTAACCGGAGTGGAAGTTCGAGTCTTCTCGACCGCACCATCGGATTTCGAAACCTGTGAGGCGGCTGGACTTCGGTCCACCGTCCGGGCAGGCTTCCTTCATTCAGGCGAACCGCTGGCGGTTCATGGGGCGACGCATCGGCGAATAGCTGATTCATTTTTCGAGGGAGGCTTGAAGCGTGATCACCACCGCAGACGCCCCCTTGCCGCCCGAAGCCGAAACCGAAGATCACGTCGCCCTGGACGAGGACTACGTCCTGACGCCCGCCTTCGTGGAAAAGGTCGTCGATGCCGCCGACGACGGTGACGGCGCGCGCCTGACGGCCCTGCTGGAAGACCTCCACCCCGCCGACGTCGCCGACCTGATGGGCTTTCTGACGGAACAGCATCGCGGCGTGGTCGTGATCTGGCTGCCCGCCGACCTGCTGGCCGAGACCCTGCCCGAGCTGGACGACAGTATCCGCGAGGAGGTGCTGGAACGCGTCCCCCACCTGATCCTGGCCGAGGCGCTGCAGGAGCTGGATTCCGACGACGCCGCCGCCGTGGTCGAGGACCTGGAAGACGATCAGCGCGAAAAGGTCCTGGCCGCCATGCCGGACGAGGATCGCGCCGCGATCGAAAGCTCGCTGGGCTATGCCGAGGACACGGCCGGTCGCCTGATGCAGCGCGAGGTCATGGCAGCGCCCCAGTTCTGGAACGTCGGCGATACCATCGATCACATCCGCAAACAGGGCGAGGACCTGCCCGAGCTGTTCTTCGACATCTACATCGTCGACCCGGCCAACAAGCCGATCGGCGGAGTAGCGGTCAGCGGCCTGCTGAGGGCACCGCGCACCGTCGCCCTGACCGACATCATGGAGCCGATCAACGCGATCGCTGTCGATCAGGACCAGGAAGAGGTCGCCTATATCTTCGAGAAATACCACCTGATCTCGGCCCCGGTGGTCGATGCGGCGGGCCGTCTGGTCGGCCAGATCACCGTCGATGACATCGTCAACATCATTCAGGAAGAGAACCGCGAGGACATCCTGCGCCTGGCCGGTGTTCAGGACGAGGACCGCGGCTCCTCCATCCCCGAGATCGTGCGCAGCCGGGTGCCCTGGCTGACCATCAACCTGGCCACCGCCACCTTGGGGGCCAGCGTCATCGGCTGGTTCGAGGGCACGATCCAGCAGATCGTGGCCCTGGCCGTCCTGATGCCCATCGTCTCGGCCATCGGGGGCAATGCGGGGACCCAGGCCCTGACCGTGACCGTCCGCGCCCTGGCCACGCGTGAGCTGAACAGCTCCAACGCCCCGCGCACCTTCTGGCGCGAACTGGTCGTAGGCCTGGCCAATGGCCTGGTGCTGGCCCCCCTGATCGGCCTGGCCACCGCCTTCTGGTTCCGGGACGAAGGCTGGCTGATCGGCGTGGTCATCGCCGCCGCCATGGTTCTGAACCTGCTGGTTGCCGCCAGCGTGGGCGTGCTGACGCCTCTGACCCTGTCCAAGCTGAAGTTCGACCCGGCCGTCTCCTCCGCCGTCTTCGTGACCGCGACCACGGATTTCTTCGGCTTCCTGATCTTCCTCGGTTTGGCCACGATGGTGCTGCTGTAACGGCGCGGGCCTTGCTGCTTCCCCGGTAGGGCGAGTAAGCCTGTATCGTTCTGGGTCAATCCGTGTCCGACGCCGCCAAGCCACGTCTGAAAATCTCCCGTCCGGGCCTGATGCTCATCAAGAGCTTCGAGGGCTTCCGGCCGCGCGCGGTCCAGGCCGAGGACGGCCGCTGGATCGTCGGCTATGGCCACACCGCCTCGACCCGCGAAGGGGCCACAGTCGATGAGGCCGACGCCGAACTGCTGCTGCAATACGACCTGCTGCCCATTACCGCCGCGCTGAACGACCGCATCGACGGCCCCATCAACCAGCATCAGTTCGACGCCCTGGCCAGTTTTGCCATCTCGGTCGGACTGAAGGCCTTCCTGGCCTCCGATGTCCTGCGTCGCTTCAACGCCGGTCAGGCGAAGGAGGCCGCCGACGCCCTGATCGGCTGGCCCGAACCCGAATCGCCCGACGCCGCGCCGCGCCGCCGCTCCGCAGAGCGGGCCCTGTTCAATGCCGGACCCGACGCCTCCGTCACCGTCGCCGACCTGATGATCGCGCCCCTGCCGGTCGCAGGCGACCTGTCGGAAAAGCCTGCCCCCCTGCCCGCCAACGCTGAGGCCACCGATCCCCAACCCGCCAGCCCGGCCTCGGACGCCCGCGCCGCCGCTGTGGCCAGCCTGCTGGGCGAAAGCGCGCCTGTCACCTCGACCCCCGTCACCACGACAGATGGGACACCCGCCACCGCACCAGCCACCGACGATGTCGCCGCCGACCCTGCCCCGCAGTGGGACGCAGGCTCGACCTCGGCCCCAACAACGGACACGGCCTCGGATCAGACCCCGGCCGTCGTCGAGGATGAAACGCCGACCGCATCGGTCATGCGACACGAGGCCACGCCTGCGAAGGCCAAGGGCTTCGACTGGGGCTATACCGGGGCCTTCCTGATCATGGGGGCCATCGGCTTCACCGCCTGCGGGGCCGCCGCTGCGGCCTTCCGCCTGGCCTCCAGCCGGCCCTCGCCCTCGAACGAGACCCTGGTCATCGCCGGCGTTCTGGGCCTGATCGGCGCGGTCTGCGTCGCCGCCGCCGCTTGGAACCTCTACGTCCGCTGGAGCAAACCGGACTGATCATTCCTCCCCCCTCGGGGGAGGGGAACCATGCGAAGCATGGTGGGGGGGCTGCCTTCTCTCTCGCTTCACTCGCAGGGATGAATGATGCTAACCCCGCGTCATGAGCATTCCCTTCGCCCCCCAATCCATGGAATTCGGCCTCGGTGAGACGGCTGACGCCATCCGCGACACCACCGCCCGCTGGGCCGCCGACCGTCTGGCCCCCCTGGCGGCCGAGATCGACGAGACCAACGCCTTCAAGCGCGAGCTCTGGCCCGAAATGGGCGATCTGGGCCTACACGGAATCACGGTGGAGGAAGAGTACGGCGGCCTCGGCCTCGGCTACCTCGAACACGTCGTGGCCATGGAAGAAGTGTCCCGCGCCTCGGCCTCCATCGGCCTGGCCTACGGGGCCCACTCCAACCTTTGCGTCAACCAGATCCGCCGCTGGGGCACCGAAGAGCAGAAGCGCAAATACCTGCCCGGTCTGATCTCCGGCGAACACGTCGGCTCCCTGGCCATGTCCGAGGCCGGCTCCGGCTCCGACGTCATGTCCATGCGCACCCAGGCCCGCAAGGAGGGCGACCGCTACATCCTGAACGGCACCAAATTCTGGATCACCAACGCCCCCCACGCCGAGACCCTGGTCGTCTATGCCCGCACCGGCGAAGGCAACGGCGGCGTCACCGCCTTCCTGATCGAAAAGGGCATGAAGGGTTTCAGCGTTTCGAAGAAACTCGACAAGATGGGCATGCGCGGCTCCGACACCGCCGAACTGGTCTTCGAGGACTGCGAGGTCCCCGCCGAAAACATCATGGGCGGCGAAGGGCGCGGCGCGGCCGTGCTGATGAGCGGCCTGGACTATGAGCGCGCGGTCCTGGCCGCCGGTCCGCTCGGCATCATGCAGGCCGCGCTGGACGTCGTCCTGCCTTACGTCAGAGACCGCAAACAGTTCGGCAAGGCTATCGGCAGCTTCCAGCTGATGCAGGCCAAGGTCGCCGACATGTACGTCGCCCTGAACAGCGCCCGCGCCTATGTCTATGCCGTCGCCCGCGCCTGCGACCAGGGCAAGACCACCCGCTACGATGCCGCCGGGGCCATCCTCCTTGCTTCCGAGAATGCCGTGAAGGTCAGCCTGGAGGCCGTTCAGGCCCTGGGCGGTGCCGGTTACACGAAGGAATGGCCCGTCGAACGCCTGGTCCGCGACGCCAAGCTGTACGACATCGGGGCCGGAACGAATGAAATCCGGCGTTTCCTGATCGGGCGGGAGTTGCTGGGCGGCTGACGGCGGAACCCTCGGGCGGGCGGTGACTTCTCCTATCGGAAGGAGTTCCCCCTATGCCCGCCAAATCCGCCGCCCAACAGAAGGCCGCCGGCGCTGCCCTCAGCGCCAAGCGCGGCGATACGCCCAAATCCGATCTGAAGGGCGCGTCGAAATCCATGGTCAACTCCATGAGCGAGACACAGCTCGAGGATCTGGCCCACACCAAACGCAGCGGCAAGCCCGAACACGTGAACGACTGAGCCGTCACGGCCCCGCTCGAATCGTCATGGATTTTTGTTAAGTGGCGCGAAGGGCCTGTCGTGCCTAGATCGGGCGTCAACGCCGCCCCCGGATGCCGCCTCCTGATGCCAGACTACCACTATCAGGCTGACACCCGCACCTTCTCCCAGGTGATTGAGGACATCGGCGCGCGAGGGGAGCCAAAACTCTATCTCGGCGAACTGATCAACGGTTTCGGAGAGCGCGGCTTCGGGGCCATGCTCCTGTTCTTTGGCCTGATCAGTGTGGTCATCGGTGCCGTCCCGGGCACGACGACCGTTCTGGGTGCCCCCATCCTCCTGATCGCGCTGCAACTTGTCTTCAGGGGCGATCAGCTGTGGATGCCGAGCTGGATCCTGAAGCGCAGCATCGACCGCGCGACCTATCGTACCGCCATCGGCAAGATCATGAAGCCTCTGCGCAAGGTTGAGCGGCTGTCGCGTCCTCGTCTGTCGATCATGACCAGCGAGGTTTCAGAAGTCCTGATCGGTATCGCCTGCGTCGTCCTGTGCCTGATCCTGATGCTGCCGATCACGGGGGGAAACCTGTTCCCGTCCCTGATCGTGGCTGCCTTCGGCTTCGGCCTGATGCAGCGCGACGGGGCCATCATTGTCATCGGCTGGATCGCCACCGCCGGCTTCGGCGTCTTCGTCTGGCTGGCCTGGGAACTGATCAGCCGGGTCGTACTGGCCACCTGGGAGTGGGCCACCGGCCTCTTCTAGTCTGGCCCTAGGCCGCCTGAGCTGTCCCCGGTCCGGCCAGCCCCTGCATAATCATCTTGTTGATGTCGATCAGCGCCTCGAAGTCGTCATCGCCGCGCATCACCACGGACGAATGGCGGCTGACGAACAGGCTGATCGAGATGATCTGGGCTCTCAGCGCCTTGTCCATCCGGTTGTCAGGGTCCGAGCAGTCGGTGGCCAGCACCGACCACAGGCGCCGGTTCCAGTCCAGGGCGTCGATGCGCGTGGCGATGTCCGACTTGTCGACCGTCGCCGCATGCATCAGCGCGCGGGTGACCTGGCCGAACAGCCGGTATTCCATTTCGCGCGGGTTTTCAGTCCGCTTGGCTGCGGACGCGTACGCCTGAAGCGACATCGGCCAGACCCTCCTCGTAATCTACCAGTTTGCGGGCCGACATCAGCGCCTTGTAGTATTCCTTGGCCATCACATGGCGCGAGGCTGAGACGCATTCGGCCTGGATTTCAGGGTTGCGCGTGGCCCCCATGAACTCTGTCAGGCGCAGCACGAACTCGTCATAGACCTTGGGTGCCGAGGTCTCGTCCAGATACATCATCATGACCGGGAAATAGACGCGCCGGGCGGGCGTGTTCACGTCCTCCAGCTGCATGATGTCCTTTTCGCGCAGTACACTGGCCTTGTTCTGCAGGATCAATACGCCCCGGCGGTCCCCGTTCTGGACGACGGCCCCGTTCAAAACGAATTTCTCGCCCGGCTTGAGCGACAGCTTCAGCGGCATGAGAGGACGCACTCCGACTGGCCCGAGAACCCAGAATGGAATCAGGCGAGCAAATGCAGGCTAAACAGTCGTGGTTAACCATCCCTTGTGACGTTCGAGGCACCATGCCCCTTATCCCGAACCAGGCCTGCTCATGACCACCAACCCCCTGCTGGATGCCGCCCCGCAAGAGCAGGCGCATGCCCCGCGCGCCGTGCTTCAGGCGACGGTCGGCAATGCCGCCTCCCCTGCAGCCATCCGCAGGCTGTCGCACGCACTGGGTGGATCCAGACCGTCTTCGGCCAAGGCCCAACGGCTTGTGGTTGAAAAACTACGCGCAGCCCTGGCGGCTGTGCGTAGCGGCAACTTCGCTCTTGGTATCCGTCAGGCTCAGGGCGCGCTAAAGGCCGATCCTGAAAGTGGTGTTGCCTGGCATGTCCTGGCCATTTGCCATGAAAAGTCGGGCGAGGTCGTCGCGGCCCTGGAGGCCTATCAGGCGGCCTTGCAGCGCCTGCCCGAAGGTACAGACATCGCCCATGACCTGGGCCGGCTGGCGCATCAGCTGGGCTATCTGCCCATCGCCGAAAAGCTATTGCTGCGCTACCTCGCCGCCCATCCAGGCCATGCCGAAGCGACCAACAATCTGGCCTGCGTCCTGCGTGATCAGAACCGCTATGCTGACGCCATCGGCTTGCTCACGCCCCTGCTTGAGATCGAACCCGCCAACGCTGTTCTGTGGAACACGCTCGGCTCCGTCCTGAACGATCAGGGTCAGGTCGATCAGGCCCTGATCTTTTTCGAGGAGGCCCTGCGTCTTGATCCCGACTTCGCCAAGGCCCGGTACAACCGCGCCAATGCCCGCTCTCCTCTGGGTGACATGGTCGGTGCGCTCGATGACATCGACGCGGCTCTGCCCGGTGCCGAAACGCCTTATGAACAGGCCATGATGCGCATGGCCCGCGCCATCACCATGATGGGTCTGGCAAGGATACCCGAAGGGTTCGAGGCCTATGAGGCACGGCTGGACCCCGCCCTGCCAGATGCCATGCGGGTGGCGGTCGATGCTCCGCGCTGGGACCCGGCGACGCTGGACATTGCCGGCAAGCGCCTGCTGGTGGTGGGCGAACAGGGAATCGCAGACGAACTGGTGTTCGCCAATGCCCTCGCCGACGTCATCGACGCCGTTGGCCCGGACGGTCAGGTCTATCTGGCGGTCGAAACGCGCATGGTGCCCTTGTTCCAGCGCGCGCATCCCCGCGCCATCGTCGGCGGGCACCGAGCCGTGCGGCTGGAAGGCCGCCTGACCCGCTACATGCCCTTCGTCGAGGCGTTGTCAGAAGCCGGCGTTCGCATGGACGCCTGGACCCCGATCGCCTCCCTGATGGCCGTCTATCGCCCGTCGATCGCCGCGTTCCCCCCGGCCCAGCAGATCATCGTGCCGGACCCTGAGCGCATCGCGCACTGGACATCCGAACTTCAGGCGCTCGGCCCCGGTCTAAAGGTCGGGCTTCACTGGAAGAGCCTGGTCATGACGGGGGCTCGCGCCGCCTTCTTCGCCACGGGTTTTCAGCTGTGGCAGCCGATCCTGACCGCTCCTGGCTGCGTCATGATCAACCTCCAGTGCGGCGACGTCTCCGACGACCTTGCGGCGGCCGAGGCGGCGGGCGTGCATATCTGGACGCCGCCGATCAATCTCAGGGACGATCTGGAGGACGTTGCCGCCTTGTCCGCCGCCTGCGATCTGGTCATCGGCCCAGGCATCGCGGGCACCAATATCGCCGCCGCTGCCGGCGCTCGTACCTGGATGGTGGCCGCCCCCGACGATTGGCACCTGATGCAGACCGACCGGTACGTCTTCTACCCGGATGTCCGCATCTTCAGCCGTGCCGCTGTCGACGGCTGGCCTCAGGTCATTCAGGACATCCGCGACGCCCTGGCTCGCGCCGTATCCGGAGACTGGAACACCGCCTGACCCGCGACGTTGTCTTTGGGTACAGGGAGACTCATCATGCCGGATATCGACGACGATCAGGCTCAGGCCGAAGCCTACGACGAAACCCATCTGGACGACGACGGCGACGGCGACTTCCTGCCCGACGAGGCCGACCCCGTCCTGGATGTGACCCAGGTCGAGGGTGACGCCGACGAGGAAGACTTCGACGAAGATCAGCCCGATGATCTGGACGAAACCCAGGGGGCCTCCGGCATAGAGGCCGAAGCCGACGCCCTGCTGGGCCTTGATGGCGAACGCATCAATCAGATCGACAGCGAAAGCGACAGCCAGGGCGGCGAAGACGAGGTCGAGCTCGTTTATTCGGGCCTCATGCGCAACGCTCGCGGGGCGCAGGCCAGCGCCGCCCACTGGGAGGCCAAACGCCTGTCAGATGACGATATCGAAAGCCTGGGCTACGGCCCTGATGCCGCCGCTGGCGACAACGATAACACCACGCACTGAGGAGCGAATTCATGACCGTGTCCGACACCCCATCCAAGACCCGCGCCCAGGAAGACTGCGACACCGACACGCCCCACGCCCGCAAGGCTGAGCGCGAACACGGCAAGCCCGATCAGTTGAAGCCCGAAGACCGCATGGCCGAAGATCGCCAGCAAGCCCTCATCGACGAAAGTCTGGAGGAGACATTTCCCGCCAGCGATCCTGCCACCGCCAAGCGGATTACCTGACAGCACGCTGCAAGTTGGCGCTTCTCGCTGTCGGAAACGCTAAAATGCCGGTCCAGTGTTCGCGCTACCCCTTCACCCGCCAGGTCGCGCCTTCCGGCCCGTCCATGACCACGACATTCAGGGTGTTCAGCCGGTCACGGATGCGGTCGGCCTCGGGCCAGTCCTTTGCGGCGCGTGCGGTGGCGCGTTCCTCCAGCAGGGCCTCGACCTCGGTCTTCAGCGTCGCATCGCCGCCCTCGAACCAGGCGTCCGCCGTCAGGGCCAAGACGCCCAGCAGACCAGCGGCCTCGATCAGGCTCCAGCGCGCCATGGCCACATCGTTGATGTCGGCCTCTGCATCATTCAACAGCTCGCGCAGCGCATTGCCCAGAGCGAACAACTGGGCCACGGCCGCGGGCGTGTTCAGGTCGTCCTCGAGCGCGTCGAGCACAGGATCGAGCGCATTCTCCGCCAGCTCCATCTCGGCTTCTTCCAGCGTCGAGATATCGAAATCCATCAAGGCCGCATCGGCGTCCCGCAGCACGCCATACAGCCGGTCCAGATTCTTGCGCGACTGGTCCAGCAATGCTTGGTTCCAGTCCAGCGGCTGGCGATAGTGCGCGCTCAGCAGGGCCCAGCGGACAACTTCGCCCGGCATCGACTGCACCAAATCGTGCAGCAGCAGCACATTGCCGATCGACTTGGACATCTTCTCAGCGTCCACTGTCAGAAAGCCGTTGTGCATCCAGTAGCGGGCGTATTCCTGATGCGCGTCCGCCGAATGGGCATGGCCGTGGGCACAGACCCCTTGCGCGATCTCGTTCTCGTGGTGCGGAAAGACCAGGTCGATGCCGCCGCCGTGGATGTCGATGGGCAGCCCCAGGGTCTGTTCGATCATGGCCGAGCATTCGATATGCCAGCCGGGACGCCCCGCCCCCCACGGCGACGGCCACGAAGGCTCGTCGACCTTCGACGGTTTCCACAGGACGAAGTCGTGCGGGTTCTTCTTGTAGGGCGCGACCTCGACGCGGGCCCCCATGATCATGTCGTCCAGATTGCGTCCCGACAGCCGCCCATAGGTTTCGTAGGACGAGACGTCGAACAGCACATGGCCTTCGGCCTCATAGGCGCAGCCGTGGTCGATTATAGCCTGGATCTGGTCCACGATGGCGTCCATGTGGTCGGTGACATGCGGCGCGATGTCCGGCGGCGACACGTTCAGCTGTGCCATGTCGGCCAGATAGGCCGCCTCGTAACGCGCGGTCACCTCGCCAATGGGTACGCCTTCCTTCGCGGCCTTCTGATTGATCTTGTCGTCCACGTCCGTGACGTTGCGGGCATAGACGACGCTGTCAGCTCCATAGGTCCGGCGCAGCAAGCGCACCAGCACGTCGAATACGACGGGGGGGCGCGCATTGCCGATATGGGCATAGTCATAGACGGTGGGCCCGCAGACGTAGAGCGTCACCCGGTTCGGGTCGCGCGGTGTGAACACACGCTTTTCGCGGTGCAGGGTGTCGTGAAGCGTCAGCGTCATAATGCTGCGGGGCCTTGGAAGTGCTTGCGGCTAAGCCGGGGTCGCCCATATAGCCGTTTCGTCCCTGCTGCGAACAGCGGCGCGGACGTTTTCAAGGGAGCGCGGCGCGCGTCCATCCGAAGCCTTCGCTTCGGCGCTACTTCGCCGCGGATACAGGACCGATGACCACCCCGTCCACACCCGCTCTGGTGAGCGTCAACGATGCCCGCGACACCGTCGTGACCCGCCCCAGCCGCGACGAGGCCCTGAAGGCCGTCCGCACCCTGCTGGCGTGGGCCGGTGACAACCCCGATCGTGAAGGCCTGAAGGACACGCCCAAGCGCGTCGTCGACGCCTATGCCGAATGGTTCGACGGCTATGACGCCGATCCGGCCAAGGAGCTGAGCCGCACCTTCGAAGACGTCCAAGGCTATGACGACATGGTCCTGCTGCGCGACATCGAGGTGGAGAGCCACTGCGAGCACCATATGGCCCCGTTCCTGGGCAAGGCCTATGTCGCCTACATCCCCACGGAAAAGGTCGTCGGAATCTCCAAACTGGCCCGTGTGGTCGAAATCTTCTCGCGTCGCCTGCAGACCCAGGAAACCCTGACCCAGCTGATCGCCGAGGCCATCGAATCGAACCTGCAGCCGGCAGGCGTGGCCATCATGATCGATGCAGAGCACCAGTGCATGACAACGCGCGGCGTGCATCACCGCCACGTCTCGACCATCACCACCCGCTTCACCGGCGTATTCAAGACCGACGAGGCCCTGAAGGATCGCTTCCTGAAGCTGGCCAAGGGTTGAGGCGGCCTTTTTTGCGCCCGCAAGGCGTGAATAACTGCGCTTGAAGCGATCAGGGAACGCAATGGGTGCCGAACGTGCTTTACAAGCGCGGACCGGGACGCCAAGAAACGACCCGACCTAATGTTGTCGCCTGCCGCGTGTTGCGCCGGGCTTGAGGGAGAACCAGCGTATGGGCGCTAAACTTTCCGGCCCCGGTGGCAAGGGCAAGACGATCGAGCAGAACTCGGACATCAACGTCACGCCGTTCGTCGACATCATGCTGGTGCTGCTGATCATCTTCATGGTGGCCGCGCCGCTGGCGACCGTGTCGATCAAGCTGGACCTGCCGCCGGCGATCCCGAACCCGAACGATCCCAATCCGAAAGAGCCGGTCTACATTTCCATCCAGAACGGTGGCGACCTCTATATCTCCGAGAACCAGACAACCCTGGCCGGCCTGACCGCAGACGTGTGCGCGGCCCAGCAGGTTACGACCGACTGCCGCGAGGAGCGCGTCTTCGTTCGTGCCCAGTCCGAGGTCGAGTACCGCCAGTTCATGGAAGTCATGAACGAGCTTCAGGACAAAGGCTTCTACAAGGTCGGCCTGCTAAACGAAGACATCGAATAGACCTTCCTGTCATTCCGATGAAAGAAAGCCGCGCCCTTCGGGACGCGGCTTTTTTCTTATCGACAGGTCAGCTGCTGCCGACTTCGAAGCGGCAACCGCTCCTTACTGAACGGACTGCCGCGGAGCCGCCGGTGCCGCCTCACCTGCCTGATAGGGCTGCGGTCCTGACGGAGCCGCTGCAGCCGGAGTCGGGGTCGGGGTGGCGGGACGGGGCGTGGGCCTGGACGGTGCCCGGCGCACGGCAGGACGAGGCGTCGGCGTGGCCGGCGCTGGAGCTACTGCCGGGGTCGGGGCTGGCGGCGTCGCCGTCGCTGCCGACGGCACAGCATTCGCGGTCGGCACAGCCACCGGCCCCGGGGCGGGTGCATTGGCCGTCGCCGCCGTCGCCGCCGTCGCGGCTCGCGCGGCTAGCTGCTGGCGGGCGGCGAAACGCCGGGCCAGTTTCTCGGTCAGTTCTCGGGCTGCAGCAGGCTCCATCTGGGCCATGACGGCCGCCAGTGACCGAGGCCGCATTGCGGCGGCTACGGGCAGGCGTACATCGTCGCTCAGGGTCGCAAACACCCGCGCCGCCTCTTTAGGACGCATGGCTGTATAAACGGCGACCAAGCGATCATTCTCGGCCTTCTCCTGCTCGCTGACCTGTCCCAGCAGTTGCTGTACCTCAGCTTTGACGGCCTCCAGCGCCTGCACGCGGGCATCAAGCTTCTGCTCGGCCGTCGCCATCAGCGGCAGCATGGACGCCAGGTCGGTATCCCGCGCATCCAGTTGCGTCCGACGCGATTGCAGCGATTGCAGGATACGCAACTCTGCTGGCGAAATCCCAGCCTGCTGGGCCAGTTGCTCGGGCGTGAGGGCACAGACGGCCGCGGCCGGCTTGACCGCAGCCGCGGCTGCGGCCGGCACGGCCTCCTCGGCCCAGGCCTGAGCCCCCTCGAACAGACCCGGCGCAATGCCGACGGCACGGACCACCACGACCCCGCCGATGGCGACGGCAATCAGGGGCAACAGGCGCGGGATTTTGCTCATGGTCGGTTACTCACAAGAGCCCTCAAGTCGCCTGCACGCCGCGCGTGCAGGCATAGGGCAAGAAGGATGATCTTCAGGCGGCGAACAGGTCTTCGTCCAGATTACGCCGCGCCTGATTGAGACTTTGCTTCGCGGCTTGGTTAGCGGTCATCGCCCCCAGAATGGCCGAGACATTCGACCCACCCGGGGCCTGGGCACGCGCTACGGCCGGTGCCGCCATGCCCTGGATACGCTCGGCCAGGGCCGCCATGCGCAGCGCCCGCTCGTCGTCGGCTGTCGTGGCAACGGGTGCCGTCGCGGCTACCGGCACTGGACGCGGCGCGACAGCGCGCAGTTCCAGCGGCGCTTCCTCCACAACGGCGCGAGCCGGCGCCGAAGGCGCACGGGCGATCAACCCTTCCAGCTGAGCCTTGACCTCACGGGCCTTGACGATGCGGTCGTGCAGCAGATCGGTCTCATGCCCCGAGGCCCGCAGGGTCGCCAGTGCCGTCTCGGCCCGCCCTGCGGCCGTGTTCAGCTCCGTCACGGCCGATGCAAACGCCTGCTGACCCGCGCGCAGGGCCGACAGCTTGCGCTCCAGCCGCACGCCATAGCCCAGGGCCGCGACCAGCAGCACCATCAGGACACCATCCAGGATCAAACCGGTCATCAGCGTTTTCCTCCAGTCAGTCGGGCGGCGGCGTCGATATTGATCGGGGCCTCCACACGCACGGCGATATGCTGGCCCTTGCGGCCCATCTTGCCGGTAGTCAGCGGTATGGTCCCGGCCCGGATCGAAATGTCGGAATCGGGCGTGGCGTTGAACATCATCGTGTCGCCGACCTTCAGGGCCAGCACCTGCGACAGGGGGGCCTGTTGCTCGTCCAGCACGCAGCGGACCTCAGTCTCGGTCGTCCAGAGCTCAGTGGCCAGGTGGCCTTCCCAGATATTGTCGCGCCCGAACTTCTCGCCCATGAACTGCTGCAGCAGCATCTTGCGGATGGGCTCCAGCGTCGAATAGGGCAGCAGCAGCTCGACCCGGCCGCCACGGTCCTCCATGTCGATCCGAAGCTTGACCAGGATGGCGGCATTGGCCGGACGCGCGATGGCGGCGAAGCGCGGATTGGTCTCCAGCCGATCAAGGTTGAAATGCACCGGCGTCAGAGGCTCGAAGGCGGCACGAGCGTCGTTCAGGATGACCTCGACCATCCGCTGGACCAGCACGCGCTCGATAGTCGTATAAGGTCGGCCCTCGATCCGCAACGCCGCGGTACCGCGTCGGCCTCCCAGCAGCACGTCAACGATCGAATAGATCAAGTTGGAATCGACCGTCAGCAGGCCGTAGTTGTCCAACTCCTCGGCCCGGAACACTGCCAGAATAGCCGGCAGAGGAATTGAGTTCAGATAGTCGCCGAACCGGATCGAGCTGATGTTGTCGAGGCTAACCTCGACGTTGTCCGAGGTGAAGTTGCGAAGGCTGGTCGTCATCAACCGCACCAGACGGTCGAACACGATCTCCAGCATTGGCAGGCGTTCGTAGGACACCAGCGCCGAGTTGATGATGGCTCGAATGCCTGAGCGCTCGGACCCGTCGTCGTCGCCCAGATCGAAGCCCAGCAGACTGTCAATCTCGTCCTGGTTCAGAACCCTTTCGGACAAGGCAGAGGGACGATCCTCGTCCTCTTCGCCCAACGGGTCGATCGGTTCGGCGAACGCAGCGTCGGTCATGCCTACTGCACCAGCATTTCTTCGATCAGGACCGCATCCACCTTGCCCGGTGCCGCGACCAGATTGACCCGACGCAGGATTTCGGCCCGCAACTGAAAACTGCCCGCCGATCCGGCCAGATCTTCGGGCCGCAGTTCGCGCAGGAAACCCTGAAACATATCCTGAAGACGCGGCATTTCGCTTTGCAGCTGCTCGGCGACGTGGGCATCCTTGGTCTCCAGCGTCAGCTTCAGCTTGAGATAGGTCGGTCGCCCCTCCGGCCCCTGAATGTTCACCAGCATGTCCGGCAGTGTGAAGAAGGTGATGCCGTCAGGACCCTCGGCGATCACGCCCATGGACGGATCGGCCTCGCCCTCGGCGCCGCCGCCGTGGTCGCCCCCACCCTTCTTCTTGGCCTCGCCATGGCCTGCATCGGCCTTGGCCTCACCATGCTCGCCGCCCTCGGCCTCCGCCGCAGCCGGCTTGGGCTGAAGCATGAAGAAGGCTGCGGCCCCACCCCCACCCAGCACCAGTACTGCCGCCGGGATGACGATGAACAGCAGCGGGATTTTCTTCTTCTTGGGCGCGGTATCTGCACCCTCCCCGCCCTCGCCTTCGGTCGAAGGCGCATCGGACACGGCCGGAAGATCGGCGTCACCGCCGCCCTTCTTGTCCTTCTTCTTGCCGAACTTCAGCATTCACAGCGCCCCGGAGAATCTCGAAGGCCATTCGACCGTTTTTTGGTTAACGAGCCGCTAAGAACCGGCAAATCCTGCCGGGTCCGCAAGGCTGAAATCGGCGGCAAAGCCCGCCACCACTGGATTAACCCTGTTGGCACGACCGTTGCGAGGCCTCTTTGCGAAAGGAGCCGCTCATGGAAAATGCCGCCTACGTCGGACTATCGCGCCAGATGACGCTCCGCCGCGAGCTCGACATCGTGGCCAACAACATCGCCAATGCCGACACCACCGGCTTCAAGGTCGAACAGCTGCTGGTCGGCACCGAGGTCGGCGAGCGCGCCCGCAACGCCTTCATCCGGCCCAGCGCCAGTTTCGTCCTGGACAAGGGTGTCGGCCGCGACTTCGGCCAGGGTGCGCTGGAACAGACGGGCCGCAGCCTGGACTTCGCCATTGAGGGCGAAGGAGCCTTCTTCAAGCTGCAGGACGGGGCTGGCGAGGCCTATACCCGCGATGGAGCGTTCACCCTGAACGCCGAGGGTCAACTGACCACCGAGGGCGGCTTTGCCGTTCTGGGCGACGGTGGCCCCATCATCCTGGACCGTGCACTGGGCGAGCCCGCCGTCGGTCCTGACGGTACCATCAGCCAGAACGGCGAGCTGACCGGCCGTCTCGCCGTCGTCCGCTTCGACACCCTGTCTGTGCTCGAAAAGGGTGGCGACGGTCTGTACCGCAACGCCTCCAACGCTGCGCCCGTCGAGGCGACAGACGCCCGTGTGCGTCAGGGCATGCTGGAAGGCTCCAACGTCAATCCGATCCTGGAGATCACCAATCTGATCGAGATCCAGCGAGCCTACGAGAGCATCTCGCGGATGATCGAAAACACCAACGACCTGTCCCGCCGCTCGGTCGAGCGGCTGGGCCGGGTGTCGTAAGGAGAGACTGAACCATGCGCGCACTTCGCACCGCCGCCTCGGGCATGTCGGCCCAGCAGCTGAACGTGGAGGTCATCTCCAACAACATCGCGAATATGAACACCGTCGGCTACAAGCGCCAGCGGGCCGAGTTCCAGGATCTTCTGTACCAGAACGTCGAGCGGATGGGCGCACAGTCGTCCAGCCAGGGCACCGTGGTTCCGACGGGTATCCAGATCGGTGCGGGCGTCAAGGCCGGTGCCGTCTACCGCGTCACCGAACAGGGCACGCCGACCAACACCGGCGGGCTTTACGATGTGGCCATCGACGGACGCGGCTACTTCCAGATCCTGCTGCCCTCCGGCGAGACGGCCTTCACCCGCGCCGGCAACTTCGCCCTGAACGGCGAGGGCCAGCTGGTCACCGACGACGGCTATGCGGTCCAGCCCAACATCTCCATCCCCCAGGATGCGGTGGACGTCTCCATCTCCAAGTCCGGGCAGGTCCAGGTCATCACGGCGGGTGAGACCGAGCCCTCCATCGTCGGCCAGCTCGAGATCGCCACCTTCTTCAACGAGGCAGGGCTGGAAGCCGTTGGCGACAACCTGCTGCTGGAAACCACGGCCTCGGGCCCGGCCAATGTCGGCACACCCGGCGAGGTCGGTTTCGGCCAGCTGCTGCACAAGTTTACCGAGGCCTCGAACGTCGATGCCGTGGCCGAGATCAGCTCGCTGATCATTGCCCAGCGTGCCTATGAGATGAACTCCAAGGTCATCACAACCGCCGACCAGATGCTGTCCGTCGCCTCGCAGGTGAAGTCATGAGGGCGCTGATCCTGGGGGCCGCACTGGCCCTGGCCGTCGCGGGTTCCGCCTTCGCTGGCCCGGTGACGCTGAAGAGCAATCCCGTCGATTCAGACGGCCAGGTCACATTGGGCGACCTGTTCGATGGAGCCGGCGGCGCGTCTGGCGTCGTCGTCGGCCGCCGGGTCGGCCCCTCCATCGTTTTCGAAGCCGCTCAGCTCCAGAGTCTGGCGCGACAATCCGGCCTGGACTGGGCAAATCCGACCGGGTTGCGCCGCGTCGTCGTCCGCCACGTCGCAGAGGCTCCTGCTGCGTCCGCCAGCGCAGGGCCCGCGGTCTCGCCGACGACACCCGCTGCAACCACCTACGCCCCTGCCCGCGCCGCCTATGCCGACCGCGTCATCAGCCGCAACGACCTGGTCGAGGTGGCCTTCGAATCCGGCGGCATCCGCCTGACCGTCACCGGCCGCGCCCAGCGCAATGCCGCCATGGGCGAGCCCGTCGCCGTACTGAACCTGCAGTCCGGCCGCACCATCGACGCCGTCGCCACCGGCCCCGGCCGCGCCATCGCGGGCCCTGCCGCCCAGTCCGCCCGTTCCAACCAGTTCGCCGCTCGCTAAGAGGGATCACAGTTCATGCGTACCGCCCTGATCACCACCGCCGCCCTCGCCTCCACCCTGGCGCTCGGGGCCTGCTCGACGGCCGTCGAGGCCATACGCGGGCCGGAACTGGCCCCCATCGGCTATCCGGCGGCCCTGGTCCCGACCAGCCAGGTCTATCTGCCGACGCCGGAGCAGCAGCGGGCGGATCGCGCCGCTAGCGCCAACAGCCTGTGGCGGGTCGGATCACGCACCTTCTTCGGCGACCAGCGCGCCCGCCGTGTCGGCGACATCCTGACGGTCAACATCGACATCGACGACCGCGCCCAGACCCAGAACTCGACCCAGCGCAGCCGGACCAACAATGCCTCGGGCGGCGTGACCAACTTCTTCGGCCTGGAAAACAGCCTGGGCCGCATCTTCCCCGGTGGCTTCGACCCTTCGACCATGGTGGGCATCGAGGGCGAGTCCAACGCCAACGGCTCCGGCTCGGTCAACCGCTCGGAGCGGGTGTCCCTGACCATCGCGGCCGTCGTCACCGACGTCATGGCCAACGGCAATCTGATGATCCAGGGTCGCCAGGAGGTCCGCACCAACCGCGAAGTGCGCGAGCTGACCGTCGCCGGCATCGTGCGGCCCGAGGACATCAGTTCGGCCAACACCATCGCCCACACCCAGATCGCAGAGGCCCGCATCAGCTATGGCGGTCGCGGCGACATCAGCCGGGTCCAGGCTACGCCTGCGGCCCAGTCGCTGGTGGAGCGGTTCAGCCCGTTCTGATCTGGTTGTAAAGCTGTGCCGTGAACCGTTGAGGGACACCCGCGTTCAATGATCGAACGCAAGGTATCCCCCGTTGCTCAAGATCGCCCTTCCTGCTGTCGCCGCCCTCGGACTGGCCGCCTTTGCGGCCCAGACCATGGCTACGGATACTCAGGTGGTCCCCGAAGGCATTGAAGGCATGGGCTGGCACATCAATCATGACGGGCCAGAGGCACGCCTGTTCTACGGCGTCGCCAACTCCGACCAACTGGCCGTCATGATGAGCTGCCGCATCGGTGACGGAGAGATCGTCACCATGGGCGCGGTCCATCCGGTCGCGGCTCGATCCGCAGGCAGTCTCGAGGCCGACATCGACCCCCTGAGCGGCGACCTGATCGAAATGCGCGCCCTGTCCGCCGACGACCCCGCCATGGCGCGTCTTGCTCGCGCCGGACGCCTGGGTGTCGAGGGACCCGAGCGCCGCTTCGACCTTCCCGCGACACAAACCGAGCGCCAGTCTATAAGGGCATTCTTGGACGACTGCGGAACGCGCTCCGCCTGACGGCGTCCTGAGGCCGAACGACAGCGAGGGGCTGCACCATGTCTATCCTGATCGCCGCCTGGGCCTTGGCCCTGCAGTCCACCCCTGCGCCCGAAACCGCGTGGACCTGGACTCTGTATGCCGACAGCGCACCGGTCGTCCTCGCCAACGAAATCCCCGACACGCCCAGCCTGCGCTCGACCCTGGAATGCGAGCCCGGCTCCAGTGTCGCCCGACTGACCCTCTATCAGACCAGCGACATGACCGGCATGACACGGATCGCGGCGGGCACGTCAACCGCCATGACACAGAGTGAGGCCGGACGCGCCGGATCGGTCAAGGTCGCCCTGCGCACCGACCATCCGGTGTTTGCCGCCTTCGCGCGCGAGGGCAGCCTGTCGATGAGCGCTGGCGAAACCCGCCGGACGCTGGAAATCCCGCAGGCCCATCTTGCCAAGCTGCGCCGGTTCGCCGAGCTTTGTTCCGGCTAGTTCCGGAGTAGCCCATGCGTCGCGTGTCTTTGTTGTCTCTTGCAGTCGTCAGCCTGACTGTTGCTGGTTGTTCCACGACGCCCGCACCCACTTCCGAGAACGCTGCCCCATCAGGTGCCCCCCAGCCGATCCCGGGCTACGACTGGTTCCTCTCGACCGACGGCAGCCAGGCAAAACTGGCCTATGGGGCTGAGCGCAGCGACGATCTCAAGCTCAGCCTCGAATGCATACCCGGCAGCGAGCTATTGGATCTGACCGCCAGCGCCGAAGACGGTGCCGCGCCTGAAATCCATCTCGAATCCGGCGGCGACACCGAACGCAATTTCGCCCAGGCCGAGCCTGCCGTCGTCCACGCCGGCCTGGTTCTGACGGCCCAGGCCCGGTCCGACGCGCCCGTCTTCCAGCGGTTCCGCCGCGTCGGCTGGATGGCCGCCTGGCATGGCGACATCCGCGAAACCTACGTACCCCAGCCTGCGTCCGCCGAACGGATCGAGCAGTTCTTCGCCCTCTGCACGCGGGGTTCCGGCACCTGATCCCTTGACGCCGCGCCTGGCGTCCGGTGCAGTTACCGCGCCCGCTCGGGGCACGAGGGGCAGATCCATGAACACCACCACCGCCGTCAGCCTTCTGGCGCTACTGGTTGCCCTGCCCGGCACCGCTCTGGCTCAGTCGACCGGTGCCCCAGCCACGATCCAGCCCGCGTCTGATGCGGCGGGTCAAGCCAACCCCGCCCTCGCCACCATCCTGACCGACTACGAGACCTATCTGAAGGCCAACGATCCGATCTCGGCGGGCCTCGACGGCGACGTCGCCGCCCTGTCGCGCTTGCCCGACATCTCGCGTGAGGCCGAACTGGCTCGCCGCGCGCCGCTACAGGCCTTCAAGGCGCGGCTGGAGGCCATCCCCATGGCCGGATTGTCGGCCGACGATGCCCAGAACCGCACCTTCCTGCTGTTCCTGATCGACCGCGAGTTGGAAGGCATGGCGCTGGATACCAGCCGGCTGGCCCTGAACTCCGAAGGCGCAGTCGGTCAGTCGCTGGCCTATATCGCCTCGGTCACCCGCATTGCGAACAAGCGCGATGCCGAGGCCTGGCTGTCGCGCCTCGCCGCCATGCCCGCCATGTATGATGCCACCCTCGCCCATGCCCGGCGCGGTCTGGAAACCCGCCTGATCCAGCCTCGGTCGGTCGTCGAAAACGCCCTGACCCTGGCGCAGACCGATGCCGCCATCACGCCCGCCGTCGACCCCCTGATGGCTCCCCTGGCCAACCTGCCCGCGACCATCCCTGCCGCCGATCAGACTGCGCTAAAGGCCCGCGCCGCCGCCCTGATCGCCGAGGGCATCACGCCCCGCCGAGCCGAATGGCTGAGGTTTCTGACCGACGACTATCTGCCCGCCACCCAGACCCAGCCCGGCATCGGCCAGCGTCCCGGCGGGCGCGACCTCTATGCCTATTTCGTGCGTGGCTACACCACCACCGACCTGACGCCGGATCAGGTTCACGCCATCGGCCTGGAAGAGGTCGCCCGCATCCGCGCCCGCATGGATGAGGAGATGCAGGCCGCAGGCTGGACCGGCGATTTCGCGGGCTTCCTGACCTTCCTGCGCACCGATTCGCAATTCTACGCCACCAGCCGCGAGGGCCTGCTGGAGAAGGCATCGGAGATGGCCAAGCGGGCCGACGACGGTCTGCCCGCCCTGTTCGGTACCCTGCCCCGGCTGCCTTATGGCGTCCGGCCGGTCCCGCGCGAGATCGAGGCGAACTACACCACCGGCCGCTACTTCGGCGGGTCGATGAAGACCGGTGTTGCCGGCGGTTACATGATCAACACCTCCAGCCTCGATCAGCGGCCACTCTACGAACTGCCCGCCCTGACGCTGCACGAGGCCGTGCCCGGCCACCACCTGCAGATCGCCCTGCAACAGGAAGCCGAGGACCAGCCCTATTTCCGACGGGGAGCCGACGTCACCGCCTTCGTCGAGGGCTGGGGCCTGTATGCCGAATTCCTGGGCGAGGAGATGGACTTCTATCGCACCCCCTTTGAGCGCTTCGGGCGGCTATCCTACGAGATGTGGCGCGCCTGCCGTCTGGTCGCCGACACCGGCCTGCACTGGATGGGATGGGACATCGAACAGGCCAGAGCCTGCTTCCGCGACAACTCGGCCTTGGCCCCGCTGAACATCGAGACGGAGCTCCAGCGCTACATCGGCTGGCCCGGCCAGGCCACGGCCTACAAGATTGGCGAAATCCGCCTGCGCGCCATCCGCACCCGCGCCGAGGCCGCCCTGGGCGACCGTTTCGACATCCGCCGCTTTCACGACGCCCTGCTGGTGGATGGCCCCCTGCCGCTGGAACTGCTGGACGCCCGCATGGACCGCTGGATCAGCGCGGAGGCGGCGCGCTCGCCGGCATCTTGATGTTCAGGTCCTCATAAGGCGTGGACGGCACCTGGCCCGGCGGCAGCCCGTCCGGCACCGCCTCCCCCGGCTCGCCGGGCAGCGACCGGATGTAGCGATAGATGGCTCGCTTGTCGGCGTCGTCCATGGCCCGCACGCTGGCCCAAGGCATGATCGGGCGACCTTCGCGCGTCGACAGCATATCGACCCAGGCCTCCTCGGTTAGCGTCGCCGTCGTCAGCCTCAGATTGGCGGCATAGGTCGTTCCCCACGGGCCATAGAAGCCCATGCCATTACCCCTCAGCGTGTCGGCCTCACCCAGCGGAGGCGACCCCGGGGCTCCGCGCGGTGAGTGGCAATCGTTGCAGCCGGTGATCTGGACCAGATACCGCCCGGCCTCGATGTCCGTGGCCGCGACCACCCGCGTCGTTTGCGGCGTCGTGACCCTGACCTGAGCATTCTCGCAGGCCCCGAGTAGGGCGATGGCACCCAGACCCGCCGCACACATCACAAGCCGCATTCCGCCCTCCCCCGAAAAGCGGGCGCAGAGAACGCCGGTTTTCGGGATTTGGCAAGACGCTAGGCGTCGAGCCCCAACGCCGCCCGCGCCTTCTTCGTCAGCTTGGCCGCAATGATCCCGTGCGCGATCGCCAGATGTTCGGCCAATTCATCATCCGGCCAAGCGCTGATATCGTCCAGATGCACCCATTTCGCCCGCGCCAGATAGGGGGCCGGACGGGCGCGGCCATCCTCGGTCAGCACCTCATAGGCGATGTCCGACACCTTGAACGACAGCCCGCCGTGCGCGCCGACCATGGCGAACATCTTGCCCCCGACCTTGTAGCAGTCGTGGTCGTCGCCGAACGGATGATCCAGCGTGACCCCGGTCAGGGCCAGGCAGACCTTGCCTACACCCTGCCGGTCCACGATCAGGCCTCTACGCCGACGCCGATCGGGCAAACCACGCCCGTCCCGCCGATCCCGCAATAGCCGGCAGGGTTCTTGGCCAGATAGCCCTGGTGGTAGTCCTCGGCGAAATAATAGGGCCCAGCCGGCGCGATCTCGGTTGTGATCTGGCCGCGACCCGCCTTCGACAGCGCCGCCTGATAGGCATCACGCGACGCCTCCGCCTCGGCCTTCTGTTCGTCGTTCAGATAATAGATGGCCGAGCGATAGGTGCTGCCGACGTCATTGCCCTGACGCATGCCCTGCGTCGGATCGTGGTTTTCCCAGAAGGCCTTCAGCAGCTCGGCATAGGTGATTTCCGCCGGGTTGAAGACCACCTGAACCACCTCGGTGTGTCCGGTGCGACCGGTGCAGGTCTCCTCATAGGTCGGATTGGGCGTGATCCCGCCAGAATAACCGACGGACGTCACCCACACCCCCGGCAACTGCCAGAAGATGCGCTCCACCCCCCAGAAACAGCCCATGCCGAAGATGGCCGTCTGGAAGCCCTCCGGATGCGGCCCCTTCAGCGGGCGACCCGAGACGAAATGCATCTCGTCCGTCCGCAGCGGCGTATCGCGCCCCGGCAGGGCGGTGTCGGCGGTCGGCAGTTCGGTTTTCTGAAACAGCATGGCGATGATCCTCACGAAATCGGCTTTGCACCCATATGGGGGCAACAACCCCGCTTGCCGAGGGGGTCTGCTTGTTCTATCAGCCTGCCCTCCGCTGGATCGACCGTCCGGCGGGTTCACGCGCGTCGTGGAAACGGACAGGTGGCGGAGTGGTCGATCGCGCACGCTTGGAAAGCGTGTGTAGGTGAAAGCCTACCGAGGGTTCGAATCCCTCTCTGTCCGCCACCGGCTACTCCCTTGTAAAGACTGAGCTTTTTCTCTTCCGCAAGCTAGTGAAACTTGCCTGCTAACGCGGGCCATTCCCTGCTTTCCCTCATTATCTCCGGGGCTTACGCGGCCATTTCCCTCTGTTTCGCAGAGCCGTGTCTCTGCGAGACCATGATCCGGTTGGGTTTCCCTGCGAACAGGGACTTTAACTGGGAAAATGTTGCATCGAACTGATCAGCGAACGCGATGCCGCGACCGACAAAGCCCGCCCTGACTGACCAGAGCATGCGCCCTCTGAATGCCTCGCCTGTTTCAGGCAGGGAAATTCAAACGCCGGAACAGGGAAAGCCGCCGCCCATAACAGGCAGCGGCTGACCGGATCAGGCAATGCGATTGAGCTAGTCGCAGAATGCCGCGCGCTGGTCGTCCCAGGCCAGCGGGATCGGCGCGAAGCGCAAGGCTTCCAGACTAAGGTTCTGCGGCTGTTGGCCAGCGAACACTGCGGCCTGGATATCGGGGGCGAGGAACGCCAGACGGATCAGCATCCGCTCGTGGGGATCGCTGGGGGCTTTGGTCAGTCGTCCGTTGGACCCGGTGCAGTCCTTGAGCAGGGCATGACCCTTATGGATGGCCCTGGCCAGAACCGGATCGAGGGTCGCTGGCTGGATGCCGCCCGCCGTGAAGGTGGATTTTCCACCGCGGAACTTCAGACGCCGTGCGATGCGCAGCCACCAGACCTTGCTATCCGGGTCGAAGCGCTCCCCCTGCTCGACGCGGGCGGCCATGGCATCGAACAGCAGGTCTTTAGCCCGCTCATCTGATGCGAGGGTCCGGGGGTTGAAGCCGATGTGAACCTCATGCGGGTGTATCTCGATCCTGGAGATGGCATGGACGGGATCTTCGGCCAGCGGCAGCATCCGGGCAGCGATCTGCCGGATCATCCGCTCCAGGCTTAGGGCCGGCACACGGCGGATAGCTTCGGGACTGCCCGGTGTTGGCCGGTTGCGCTGCACGTTTGAAGAAACATAGTAGCGGAACACCTGGCCGCTCTTGCCTCGCGCCGTGGTCGGGGTCATCGCCACCCCGTCCATGTCGAACAGACGGCCCTTGAACAGGGCGCTGTGGTCGGGCCGACTTTGGTTGATCATGATCCTGCGGGTCTTAAGGGCCAGCATGGCCTGGACGCGGTCGAACACCTGTCTGTCCACGATGGGCGGATGGTTGCCGGGATGGATCAGGGACTTGTGCGGGGCTTGTCAGCCCAAACTTAGCCAGCCGGTAATCCGGTCCGCCTAGCGTCGTCGCTATGGCCAAGAGCACCAACCCGTTCCGCTACTTCGACAGCTCGCCGGAGGTGATCCGACTCGTGGTGATGATGTA
>NZ_JBAZPS010000006.1:0-150357 GCF_041648055.1 Brevundimonas sp. | reverse complement strand
GGACAGGGATCGTCCATGCTGGAACTGCTCTCCGGCCTGACCAGATCAGACCACAACCTGCCCCTCAACGATCTGGAAGCCCGTATCTTCCACAACCCCACCACCGACCCGGACCTGTGGGGGTGATCCAGACAAAACCCCGCCGTCAGAACAATCTGGCGGCGGGGTATATTGCATGGTCGTTGTAGATGGATTGCCGTTTGCCTTAAGCGGATGCAGGTGCGGCGTAGGGCGAGTTAGATATCCGGACAATCGCAAGACCGCGTTCCAGGTCGACTAGCAAATCCTCAGGGTGCTCCAGCCCTACGGACAGCCGCAGCAAGCCGTCCGTGATGCCGGCAATCCTGCGCGCTTCCGGCGTCATGGCCGCATGGGTCATCAGGGCCGGGTGGGCGATCAGACTTTCGACCCCTCCAAGCGACTCGGCCAGGGTGAATATCTCCAGCCCGTCGACCAGGGTGCGCACGGCGTCGATATCGTGCAGCTCGAAGCTGAGCATGGCCCCGAACCCCGCCTGCTGTTTCGCCGCAATGGCATGTCCAGGATGGCTCTTCAGCCCCGGATAATGGACGGCCTTCACCGCCGGATGCGCCTCCAGCCACTCCGCCACGCCCCCCGCCGTCGCCTGTTGGCGCTCGATGCGGGCGAACAGGGTGCGGACGCCGCGCAGGGTTAGATAGGCGTCGAACGGAGAGCCCGTAACGCCCAGACAGTTGGCCCACCAGGTCAGTTGCTGCAGGTCGTCCTCTGACTTGGCCACGACGCAGCCGCCGACCACGTCGGAATGGCCGTTGATGTATTTGGTCGTGGAATGGATCACCAGGTCCGCGCCCAAGGCCAGCGGCTGTTGCAGGGCGGGCGACAGGAAGGTGTTGTCCACCGCCGACTTGCAGCCCACGGCGCGGGCCCGGGCGCAGATGTCGGCCACGTCCACGATCCGCATCAGGGGGTTGGAGGGCGTCTCGATCAGGATGAGCTTGGGGTGCAGGGCGAAGGCGGCGTCCAGAGCCGCGCGGTCGTTCTGATCGACGAACTGCACGTCGAAATGGCCGCGTTTGGCGCGGGCGCACAGCAGACGATGGGTGCCGCCGTACAGGTCGTGCGGTGCGATCAGCAGGTCGCCGGGCTCCAGCGAGAACAGCGCCAGGTCGACCGCCGCCATGCCGGTCGCCGTCACCACCGCGCCGCAGCCGCCTTCCAGCTTCGCTAGCGTCTCGCCCAGCACGTCGCGCGTGGGATTGCCCGAGCGCGTATAGTCGTACTTCCGCTTACCGTCCAAGCCGTCGAAACTGTAGTTGGACGACAGATAGAGAGGCGGCATCACCGCACCGTGCGCCGGGTCGCTGTTCACGCCATGACAGGCGGCGGTGGTACAGGGGCGGGCATCGATGGGGGCGGTCATGCGGCAAACTCTCTGGCAGGCGTGAAGGTGTTGGGGGCGGAGGCGTAGAGGGGAGCCAAGGCGTCGTGCAGGGTGCGCCCCACGACCTCGCGCTCTTTCAGAAAGGCGTCGTGGCCGAAGATGGAGTTGGCCTCGACCAGCTGGATCAGATGGGGTGCGCGGGCGGCCAGATCGCGGCTGTCCTGGATCGGCACCAGCCGGTCGGAGGCGAAGCCGACCACGGTCAGGGGGCGTCGGATGGCCTCGGGCGCGACCGCATGCCGGTCCAGCGAATCCGACAGGCTGATCCAGCGCGCAGCACTGGTCACCGCGTCATAGCCGTCGCCGCGAGACGTCAGGTAGTCGCAGACGGGGTACGGTCCACCGGCCTGCTCGGGCGGGGTGGCGGCAAAGCGCAGGTCGAACTCCTCGGCCGTGCGATAGGTGGTCATGGCCAGTTCCCGGGCCAGGGCGATGCCCTCGGCTTCACGTCCTGCATCACGGGCGAAGGCCAGCAGGCGGCGCTGGACACCGCGCCAGGCCGTGGCGGCGGGATGGGCGCGATGTGTGGCCGAGATCACCACCAGGTGGCCGATACGGTCAGGCTGCGTTTCGGCCAGGGCCAGACCCACGCAGCCGCCGTATGACGCACCAACGAAGGCTTCCACGCGCGCTTCGCCGATGGCGTCCAGCAGAAGAAGCAGCAGCCGCGCCTGATCGTGGGTCGTGATGGTGACGCCCGGATCGGTGCGGCCCGGCAGCAGGTCGATGGCCAGGACGCGGACGCGGTTCAGGTCGATGGGGCCGCCGGGACGCACAGCCCAGGACCACCAGTTCCCAACGAACCGCCCGCTGGAGATGCCGCCGGCGACCACGACCAGCGGGCCATCTTTACGGCCATGCAGCCGTCCCGTGACGTGCGTGGCCGCCAGCGTCTCGCCCGAGGCCAGGCGGAAGTCGGCCGGAATGGGCGCGGCGACGTCCCTTCCGGGGGCTTCGTCGATGGGCCAGGCGTGGGACGACACAGGTCCGCTCCGTTCTCGATCATCGAGCACGAGCGGGGCGGCCAAATCCTGTGGTGACAGACCCGTGAAGACGACGGTCCTCCAACGGAGAGCCATTCCCTTCACTCATCTCTCGCGGCCTTTCGAGGGGCCTCGCAGGAGTTGGCACCATCTCCAGGGTCGGGTGGACCGTGGAAGGTTGCCCCGGCATCAAAGGGCCTATCCCTCCGCCGGTCTTGATGAGTGGCTTTAAGCTGCATGTGACGGGCGGGACCGTCAAGGCGGAATTTTCAGGCAGAATCCTGTTGCGCCGCAAAAGGAAATTTGGGGTAGAACATGTCAGGCTGGTCTGAAAACAAAGACGGAATTTGCTTCGCGCCCTAACGAAAAGCCACGAAACGCAAGAAAGTTTCACAAACCTTCGTCCGCCCACTTGCGTATTTCGCAGATGCGGTAAACATTTCGCAAATGCGAGATCGCATGCCGTCGCAGCCAAGGGGGTTAGGAACGATGACACGACTTCAAGGGGATACCGCAGGCAAGGGGGCGCTCTGGGCGCTCGGCCTTCTGACGACCGTACTGGCCAGTGGGGCCGCCGCAGCGCCTGCTGCGGCGGCCCCTGTTCTTTTGGGGCACCAGGCCGCTCTGGATCTGGACGCGGCGGGCACGGCCTGGCTGGGGACGTCCACGGCGCTGGTCCTGCTGATGACCCTGCCTGGTCTGGCGCTGTTCTACGGCGGCATGGTGCGGCGCAAGAACGTCATCGCCACCATCACCCAGTCGGTCGGCGTCTTCGCCGTGGTGACCCTGGCCTGGTTCATCGCGGGCTATTCGATCGCCTTTGGCACTGCCCCGACCGAGTCAATGAACACCGTCGTCGGCGGCCTGGAATCGCTGTTCCTGAATGGCGTGACGCTGGAGACGGCGCACAGCCTGCTGCCGGGTATTCCGGAGTTCCTGTTCATCTCGTTCCAGCTGACCTTCGCCATCATCACTCCGGCGCTGATCACAGGGGCGTTCGCGGAGCGGTTCAAATACAGCGCCCTGCTGCTGTTCACGGCCCTGTGGTCGCTGTTCGTCTATGCCCCGATCGCCCACTGGGTCTGGGGCGGGGGCTTCCTGGGCTCGGCGGGCGTGCTGGACTTCGCGGGCGGCGCGGTCGTCCACGTCAACTCCGGCGTCGCGGGCCTCGTCTGTGCCCTCTTCCTGGGGCGTCGCAAGGGCTACGGTATCGACCCGATCAATCCGCACAATCCGGTCCTGACCATGATCGGGGCGTCGCTGCTGCTGGTCGGCTGGATCGGGTTCAATGCGGGCTCCGCCGGGGCCGCCAATGGTCTGATGGCCGTCGCCCTTCTGAACACCATTCTGGCCGCCGCGGCCGCGGCCCTGTCGTGGAAGCTGATCGAGGTCATCGAGAAGAAGAAGGTCTCGCTGATCGGCATGCTGTCTGGCGTCGTGGCCGGTCTGGTCGCCATCACGCCCGCCGCCGGTTTCGTCGATCCCAAGGGCGCGGTGATCATTGGCCTGATCGCGGGTCCGGCCTGCTACGCCGCCTCGATCTGGATCAAGAAGCTGTTGAAGTACGACGACAGCCTGGACGCCTTCGGCCTGCATGGCGCGGGCGGTCTGGTCGGGGCGCTGCTGACCGGCGTGTTCGCGACCACCACGATCAACAGCCTGTCGGAAGGGGCCAATGTCTGGACCCAGCTGGTCGGCCTGCTGTGGACCATCGCCTACAGCGCGGCGGGCACCTTCGTCATCCTGCTGATCTGCAAGTTCACCACCGGCCTGCGCGTCACCGAAGCGCAGGAGGAGGAGGGGCTGGATACCCATCTGCATGGCGAGGCGCTGGAGGCCCACTGAAGCGAGACGACGGGTCGGGCGCGGGGCTCTCCCCTCGCGCCCGGCACACAGTAGGCGTTCGACTGACATCATCGAAAACAAGGGGATAAGAAGATGAAACGTGCCTTCGCCTGTGCGGCCGCCATGGCCGCTATGTTCACCGCCTCGGCCGCCTCGGCCCAGGATGCGGACGTCGCCTTCAACGTCGGTGTCTTCAGCGACTACGTCTTCCGCGGCTTCAGTCAGACCAATGAAGACCCCGCCCTACAGGGTGGCGTCGACCTGACCGCCGGTTCCTTCTATGCCGGGGCCTGGGCGTCGAACGTCGATTTCGGCGACGACACCGATGCGGAGATCGACGTCTATGGCGGCTTCCGCACGGAGGCAGCGGGTTATGCGCTGGACTTCGGCGTTGTCGGCTATTTCTACGTCAATGAACCCAGTGGTGCAGACTACAACTATGTGGAGTTCAAGGCGGCGGCGTCGCGGGCCATCGGGCCGGTGACGGCGGGGGCCGCGGTCTTCTACTCGCCCGACTTCTTTGGCCTGGACGAGGAAGCCACCTATGTGGAGGGCAACCTGGCCTGGGCCTTTGCCGACAAATGGGCGGCGTCGGGCGCGGTCGGTTATCAGGCGCTGGACGTCAATGACGACTACACGACCTGGAATGCCGGGGTGACCTACGCACTGGTCGAGGGCCTGGGTCTGGACGTCCGCTACTTCGACACCGACGTGGATGGCCCGTTGTCCGATGACCGCATCGTGGGGTCGCTGAAGTACAGCTTCTGAGCGCAGGCCTGTTCGGCCTCGCAGCATAGCAACCGGCACGGCTTTGCTCTCCTGAGCGCCGTGCTGGTTTTTTTGTCTATCTCACAGGCTTTATTCCGAAGTCAAAAGGCACAACTTGCCACCGCGGCACTCGCCCCATAGACCTGTGTGCAACAGCGAAAAGGAAGGCGTGCGTTGGCGTCCGTGAACCAGAGATTTGTCATCACCCCCCGTATCGGCCCGGCCAAGGCGGCCGCGTCCGATCGCGTGCGCGGCTTCGATGAGATCTATGCGGACTTCAGCCTGCCGGCCGGCGGCGAACAATCCAGCCGCTGCGCCCAGTGCGGCGTGCCCTTCTGCCAGTCCGGCTGTCCGCTGGAGAACAACATCCCCGACTGGCTGAAACTGGCCGCCGAAGGCCGCGCCGAAGAGGCCTGGCGTCAGTCCGAGGCGACCTCGACCATGCCCGAGATCTGCGGCCGCATCTGTCCCCAGGACCGGCTGTGCGAGGGGGCCTGCACCCTGGAACAGTCGGGTTGGGAGACCGTCACCATCGGCTCGGTCGAACGCTGGCTGGGCGACATGGCGTTCCAGAATGGCTGGGTCACCCCCATCCGCCCGATCGCCGAAAACGGCCTGTCGGTTGGGATCGTGGGCGCGGGGCCTGCGGGCATGGCGGCGGCGGATCGACTGCGTTCGGCGGGCTATGCGGTGACGCTCTACGATCGGCATGATCGGGCGGGAGGCCTGCTTATGTACGGCATCCCCGGCTTCAAGCTGGAAAAGGATGTCGTCCAGCGGCGTCTGGACCGGCTGGTCGACGGCGGGGTCGAAATCCGGCTCGGTGTGGATGTCGGCGGGGAGGGGGAGCACGCCATGCCCTTTGCCGAACTGCGGGCTGCGCATGATGCGGTGCTGATCGCGACGGGGGTCTATCAGGCCCGGCGGCTGACCGCGCCGGGCTGTGGCTCCGACGGCGTGGTGGCGGCTCTGGACTATCTGATCACCTCCAACCGCACGGGCCTGGGCGATCAGGTCGCGGCGTTCGAGGACGGAACGCTGAATGCCTCAAGTCGCAAGGTCGTCGTGATCGGCGGCGGCGACACCGCCATGGACTGCGTGCGCACGGCAGTGCGTCAGGGCGCGACCTCGGTCACCTGCCTGTACCGCCGCGACCGGGACAATATGCCGGGCAGCGCCCGCGAGGTCGCCAATGCCGAGGAAGAAGGCGTCGTCTTCGAATGGCTGGCCTCGCCCCGCGCCGTGCTGGGCGGAGCGTCCGGCGTGACCGGCGTGCGGGTCCAGCGCATGGCTTTGGCGGCCCAGGCCGCGGACGGTCGCTGGTCGGTCGAGCCGGTGCCGGGCGGCGAGTTCGACGTCGCCGCCGATCTGGTCATCGAGGCCCTGGGCTTCGAGCCAGAGGACATCCCTGGCCTGTTCGCAGAGCCTGATCTGGCCCTGACCGACTGGAACACCATCCGCACGGCCGGCCACACCAAGGCGACCACGCTGGAGGGTGTCTTTGCCGCTGGCGACATCGTGCGCGGAGCCTCGCTGGTCGTCTGGGCCGTGCGCGACGGTCAGGATGCGGCGGCCGAGATCGACGCCTGGCTGACCAGCCGCCAGAGGGTGGCCGCATGACCTTTGATCCCATCCGGTATCAAGCCGAGCGACAGCGGCTGATCGATGCCCATGCCTATGACCCCGCCTCCGAGCGCGACGCCTGCGGCGTCGGTCTGGTGGCCGCCATCGACGGGGCTCCCCGCCGGGAAGTTGTGGACCTGGCCCTCAAGTCGCTGAAGGCCATCTGGCACCGGGGCGCGGTCGATGCCGACGGCAAATCGGGCGACGGCGCGGGCATACTGATCGGCCTGCCCCGCGCCTTCTTCGATGCCCAGGTCCGCGATGCAGGCCATGAGCCGCGTCCCGGCCCTCTGGCCGTCGGCATGGTCTTCCTGCCGCGTCTGGATCAGGGCGCTCAGGAGGTTGCCCGCACCATCGTCGAGCGCGAGGTCCTGGCCGCCGGGTTCTGGCTGTACGGCTGGCGTCAGGTGCCGACCCGCGTCGAGGTGCTGGGCCAGCGCGCCGCCGCCACCCGGCCCGAGATCGAGCAGATCATGCTGTCCGCCCCCGACGGGCTGGAGGGCGAGGCGCTTGAGCGGGCGCTGTATCTGCTGCGCCGTCGGATCGAGGCCCGGGCGACCGCCGCCAACCTGCAGCATTTCTACATCTGCTCCCTGTCCGCTCGCTCGGTGATCTACAAGGGGATGATGCTGGCCGAGGCCTTGGCCGACTTCTATCCCGACCTGAACGATGCGCGGGTCGAGGCCAATGTCGCCCTGTTCCATCAGCGATACTCGACCAACACCTTCCCTGAGTGGCGTCTGGCCCAGCCGTTCCGGATGTTGGCTCACAATGGCGAGATCAACACCCTGCGTGGCAATGCGAACTGGATGCGCAGCCACGAAATCCGCATGACGGCCGAGGCCTTCGGGGCCGATGACGCCGCCGTCAAACCCGTGATCCAGGCCGGTGGGTCGGACTCCGCCGCCCTGGACAATGTCTTCGAAGTCCTGGTCCGTGCCGGTCGGCCCGCGCCCATGGTCAAGGCCCTGCTGATCCCGGAGGCTCCGATCGACGGTGTCATCTCCGACGACCACCGCGCCCTCTATGCCTATTGCAATGCCGTCATGGAGCCGTGGGACGGACCCGCTGCCATCTGCGCCACCGACGGCCGCTGGGTCGTGGCGGGCAAGGATCGCAACGGCCTGCGCCCCCTGCGCGTGGCCGAGACCGTCGACGGCCTGCTGATCTGCGGCTCGGAGGCTGGTATGACGGGCGTGGCCGAAGACCGGATCGCGCGCCGCCTGCACATCGGCGGCGGGCGGATGATCTGCGTCGATCTGGAGGCGGGCGTTCTCTACGACGAGACCCAGACCATCGACCGGCTGGCGGCCGAGCACCCCTACCGCGAATGGCTGTCCAACATGGTCCAGCTGGAGCCGCTGGTCGGCCCCGGCGAGGAGCCGCGCCGTCTGTCCGGCGAAGACCTGACCCGATTCCAGGCCGCCGTCGGCTGGACCCAGGAGGACATCGACGCCCTGCTGGACCCCATGGCCGCCGAGGGCAAGGAGGCGGTGGCGTCGATGGGCGACGACGCCCCACCCGCAGTGCTGTCGCGTCAGGACCGGCCCTTCGCCCACTATTTCCGCCAGGCCTTCGCCCAGGTCACCAATCCGCCGATCGACAGTCTGCGTGAAGCCGGGGCCATGTCCCTGCGGACCCGGTTCAAGAACCTGGGCAACATCCTGGCCCAGGACGAAACCCAGACGCGGGTCTTCGTGCTGGACAGTCCCGTCCTGACGACCGGCATGTACGAGCGGATGCTGGGCGTCGTGGGCGCGGGTGCGACCACGGTCATCGACTGCACCTTCCCGGCCCCCGACGTCGGCGCGACCCGGGGCGAGGCGCTGAAGGCCGCGCTGGATCGCATCCGCGACGAGGCCGTTGCCGCCGCACGGGGCGGGGCGGGTCTGATCGTCCTGACCGACGAGCGGGCGGGTGAGGATCGTCCGCTGATCCCCATGATCCTGGCCACCTCGGCCGTGCATGGCCGACTGGTGGACGAGGGCCTGCGCAGTTTCGCCTCCCTGGTGGTGCGCTCGGCCGAGGCGATTGACGCCCATGCCTTTGCCGTTCTGGTCGGTTGCGGGGCGACGGCCGTCAACGCCTGGCTGGCGCAGGAGAGTTTTCTGGAGCGGCTGGAGAGCTGTCGCTATCCTGGGCTGTCCCTGCGCGACGCCTGCCTGAATCATCGGGCTGCGGTCGAGGCCGGGCTGATGAAGATCCTGGCCAAGAAGGGCATCTCCGTCATCTCCGCCTATCGCGGCGCGCTGGAGTTCGAGGCCCTGGGACTGTCGCGGGCGCTGGTCGCGGAGTTCTTCCCCGGCATGACCTCGCGCATCTCCGGCGTGGGCCTGGCGGGGATCGAGACCCGGGCCGTCAACCGCGCGGGCAAGGGGTTTTCGGTCGCGCGCCCGAGTCTGCGTATCGGCGGTTCGCACCGCATCCGTGCGGGCGAAGAGACCCACGCCTGGGACGCCGAAACCATCCACCGGCTGCAGGACGCGACGACCCGCAACGACTACAAACGCTACAAGGCCTATTCCCGCCGTCAGCGGGAAATCCCTTCGACGGCCCTGCGCGACCTGCTGGATTTCCGCGAGGCCGTGCCGATCCCGCTGGACGAGATTGAAAGCGTCAACGAGATCCGCAAGCGGTTCGTCACGCCCGGCATGTCGCTGGGGGCCCTCAGTCCCGAGGCGCACGAGACGCTGAACATCGCCATGAACCGCATCGGCGCCCGCTCCGTCTCCGGCGAGGGTGGCGAGGATCCGGAGCGGTATCAGCCGCGTCCGAACGGCGACAATCCCAACTCGGCGGTCAAGCAGATCGCCTCCGGCCGGTTCGGCGTCACCGCCAAATATCTGAACCAGTGCCGCGAGATCGAGATCAAGGTCGCGCAAGGAGCCAAGCCCGGCGAGGGCGGTCAGCTGCCCGGATTCAAGGTCACCGAATTCATCGCCCGCATGCGCCACGCCACGCCCGGCATCGGCTTGATCAGCCCGCCGCCGCACCACGACATCTATTCGATCGAGGACCTGGCCCAGCTGATCTACGATCTGAAGCAGATCAATCCGGACGCCCGGGTGACGGTCAAACTGGTCGCCTCGTCCGGCATCGGGGCAGTGGCGGCAGGCGTCGCCAAGGCCAAGGCCGACATCATCCTGGTCGCGGGCCACAACGGCGGCACGGGGGCCTCTGCCCTGGGGTCGATCAAGCACGCCGGAATGCCGTGGGAGATGGGCCTGTCGGAGGCCCATCAGGTGCTCAGCCTGAACGGCCTGCGCGGCCACGTCCGCCTGCGCACCGACGGCGGCATCAAGACCGGCCGCGACGTCGTCATCGCCGCCATGCTGGGGGCCGAGGAATACGGCATCGGCACCGCCAGTCTGATCGCCGTCGGCTGCCTGATGGTGCGTCAGTGTCACTCCAACACCTGTCCGGTCGGGGTCTGCGTCCAGGACGAACGGCTGCGCGCCATGTTCACCGGCACGGCGGACAAGGTGGTCAATCTGTTCACCTTCATCGCCGAGGAGACGCGCGAGATCCTGGCCTCTCTGGGCTTGCGTTCGCTGGACGAGGCCGTGGGCCGGACCGACTTGCTGCGGCAGGTCTCGCGCGGCGGGGCCCAACTGGATGATCTGGATCTCAACCCCCTGCTGGTGCGGGTGGGCGAGGGGGATGTGCGCTCGGCGGAGGCTCCGTTCAACGCGGTGCCCGATGCGCTGGATGCCCGGATCGTGCGCGATGCCACGCCCTTCCTGGAGCGGCGTGAGAAGATGTCGCTGACCTATGCGGTGGCCAATACCCAGCGGGCCATCGGCACGCGCATGTCCTCCCACATCGTGCGCCGCTATGGCTCGGACCTGCCCGACAGCCATCTGACGCTAAACCTGCGCGGCGCGGCGGGTCAGTCGCTGGCGGCCTTCGGCATGAAGGGCCTGCGCATCGTCCTGGACGGAGAGGCCAATGACTATGTCGGCAAGGGCCTGTCGGGGGCCGAGATCATCGTGCGCCCCTCGGCCTGGGCCGCGGGTCAGGCCCTGATCGGCAACACCTGCCTGTATGGTGCGACCAGCGGCACTCTGCTGGCCGCCGGTGCGGCAGGCGAAAGGTTCGCAGTCCGCAACTCCGGCGTCACGGCGGTCGTCGAAGGCTGTGGGGCGCACGGCTGCGAATATATGACCGGCGGCGCGGTCGTTATCCTGGGCACCACGGGCTGGAACTTCGGTGCCGGCATGAGCGGCGGCGAGGCCTTCGTCCACGATCCTGAAGGCACCGCCCACGTCCGCTTCAACACCGCCTCGGTCGTGCCGGGCGTGGTGATGGGCGAGGCGGCCCAGCGGCTGCATGCCCTGGTCAGTCGTCATGCCAAGGAGACGGGCTCACCCCTGGCGCGGAGGCTGCTGGAGACCTGGCCGGTGGCGGTCACGCACTTCCGGCATGTGCTGCCGCGGGAAGAAGCGGCACAGGCGGCGGTGAAGCGGGCTTAAACGCCCTTCTCCCGCAAGGGGAGAAGGAACAGCCGTATCACCCCTCGCTCCAGCCTCCCGCCAGCGCCTTGAACAGGGCGATCTGGTAGGTGGTGACCAAGGCATCCGACGACGCCAGCTGTGCGTCCGCTCCGGCGAGGGTCCGTTCCGCATCCAGCACGGTCAGGAAGCTGTCGGCCCCCGCGTCGAAACGCAGGCGTGACAGGCGGGCGGCGGTGGCGGCCTGGTCGCGCGCGGCCTGCAGAGCCGTGCGGCGGTCCAGTTCGTTGGCATAGTTGGCCAAGGCCGTCTCGGTCTCCTGAAGCGCGGTCAGCACCGTCTGGTCGAAGGTGGCCAGGGCGGCATCCGACGAGGCGTCGGCCTGTTCGATCCGTGCGCGGGCGGCGAAGACATTGGGGAACGACCAGCTGATCAGCGGGCCGAACGAGAAGCGGAAATTCTCGCTGTCGCCCAGGCCACTGGCGTCAAGTGCCGTCGCGCCCAGCGATCCGCCCAGGGTGATGCGGGGATACAGGTCCGCCGTCGCCACGTTCACGCGGGCGGCGGCAGAGGCCAGATTGCGCTCGGCCTGACGCACGTCGGGACGACGCGCCAGCAGGGCGGCACCGTCACCGACCGGGATGGCTTGCGCCAGTTGCGGGGGGCGACCACAGACGCGGGCGGCCTCGCTGACCTCGGCGGGCGTGCGTCCGGTCAGGGTAGCCAGGCGGAATAGGGCCCCGTCCCGCTGAGCCCTCAGGGGCGGCAGGGTGGCGCGGCTGCTTTCCAGGGCCGAGCGGGCACGGGCCGTATCCAGACCGTTGCCGGATCCGGCATCCAGCAGGCGTTGAGTCAGGTCGACGGTCGAGGACTGCAGTTCGATGGTGCGCTGGGCCACATCGATCTGGGCATTGGCCGAGCAGGCGTCGGCATAGGCACGCGCCGTCTCGGCCGCGACCGTGACCCGCACGACGTCCAGGGCGGCGGCGGCGGCATCCGCATCGGCGCGGGCGGCGCGGATGGTCGAGCCGACGCGACCGAACAGGTCGATCTCGTAGGAGACGTCCAGACCGGCGTCATAGGTCTCGACCTCCGGCGCGTCGGTGCCGGGTGGCAGGGTGCCCGCCGGGATGCTGGCCGCCGAGGGCTGGGTGTTGGAATAGCTGGCCGAGGTCGTGGTGGTCGGCAGGCGACCGGTGCGGGCCTCGCCCAGGGCCGCGCGGACGCGGCGCAGATTGGCGGCCGCGGCCTCCAGCTCGTTGTTCTCGGTCAGCGCCTGGGTGACCAGGCCGTCTAGAACGGGGTCGTTGTACAGCCGCCACCAGTCGTCGCGCGCGGGCGTCGCCGCCGACACGGACGCACTGGTGGAGCCCACGAAAGCACCCGACGCGAGGGGGGGAAGGGTGGCGTCGGGCGCTTTCGGCCCGACCGCGCACGACGCCAGCAGCAGGGCTGAGAACGCGGTGGCGGTCAGGATCCGGGGGTTGGGTAGGGTCGTCATGTCACGCATCTCCCAGACGCGGGCTGGCCGGGGCAGGCGAGCCGGGGGTCCGGTCATGGGGCGGCAGGCCGCCGGTGGTGGGAATCTCGGTCTCCTTCTTCGGCGCGCCCGGCAGCTTGGAGGCCACCGCCCGCATCACGACATAGAAGACCGGCGTGAAGATCAGGCCGAAGAAGGTCACACCCAGCATGCCCGAGAAGACCGCTGTGCCCAGAGACTGGCGCATTTCCGCCCCGGCCCCGGTCGCCAGCATCAGCGGCACGACGCCGAAGATGAAGGCGAAGGATGTCATCAGGATCGGACGCAGACGGGTCCGAGCGGCGCTGACCGCGGCATCCCAGCGGTTCATGCCCTCATCTTCGGCCTGCTTGGCGAACTCCACGATCAGGATGGCGTTCTTGGCCGCCAGGGCGATCAGCACGACCAGTCCGACCTGGACCAGGATGTTGTTGTCCAGCCCTCTCAGATTAACCCCGATCATGGCGGCCAGGATGCACATCGGCACGATCAGCACGACCGCGAACGGCAGGGTGAAGGCCTCGTACTGAGCGGCCAGCACCAGGAAGACCAGGACCACGGCCATGATGAAGACCACGGTCGCGCCGCCGGACGACTGCTTCTCCTGCAGGGCCAGGCCGGTCCACTCATAGGAGAAGCCAGGCGGCAGGGTCGCCTCGGCCAGGGCTTCCATCGAGGCTATCGCCTGACCGGAAGACACACCCGCCGCTGCCTGGCCCTGCAGCTCGGCCGCCGGGAACAGGTTGTAGCGGACGATCCGGGCAGGACCGGAATCCTCGCGCAGGGTGGCCACCGAGCCGATCGGTACCATCGCCCCCGATGTCGCGCGGGTCTTCAGATTGGCGATGTCGGCGATGTCGTCACGCGCCGACGGCTCCGCCTGTGCCGTCACCCTGAAGGTACGGCCCAGATAGTTGAAGTCGTTGACGTAGGACGAGCCCAGATAGACGCCCAGGGTGTCGAACACCGAAGACGGCTGGACCCCCATCATCAGCGCCTTGTCGCGATCGACGTCGGCGGCGATGCGCGGCGAGCCGGTGTTGTAGGTCGAAAACACCTGCTCGACCTGGTCGGGTGCGCCAGCGGCGGCTCCCATCATGGCGAAGGTCGCGCCTTCCAGCGGACGGTAGCCCGCGCCAGAGCGGTCCTGCACCATCATCTGGAACCCGTTGCCGTTGCCCAGACCCTGAACTGCGGGCGGGGCGATGACGAAGATGTTGGCGTCCTCGATCCCGAAGGTGGCCCCCGTGATGGCACCGGCCAGGGCGGCCGCGCCCTGTTCGGCGGTCTTGCGATCGTCGAACTCGTTCAGGCGCACGAAGATGGTGGCGGCATTGGAGCCGAACGAGAAGCTGGTCCCGTCCAGGCCGGCGAAAGCCACGGTGCCGTCGACGCCCTCGGTATCCTTGATGATCTGGGCAGCACGACTCATGACCGCTTGGGTCCGCTCCAGCGAGGCCCCGGGGGGCAGCTGGACGACACCGATCAGGAAGCCCTGGTCCTGTTCGGGAATAAAGCCGGACGGGGTGGTGAACAGGGTGAAGCCGGTCGCGGCCAGCAGCAGGCCATAGACCACGAAGACCATGGCCACCTTGCGCACCAGCCAGGCGGTGGTGCGGCCATATTTGTCCGACAGCCAGTCAAAGCCCTCGTTGAACTTCCGACCCGCCCAGCCGACGTAATAGGTGGCAGTGCCCAGGGCACCCGGCTTGCGATGGGTGTCGTGCTCCTTGTGCGGCTTCAGCAGCAGCGCGGCCATGGCCGGCGACAGCGTCAGCGATACCAGCAGCGACACGACCGAAGCCGTGGTGATGACGATGGCGAACTCGCGATAGAAGATTCCAGGAATACCCGGCACGAACATGGTCGGCACGAACACCGAGACCAGCACCAGACCGATGGAGATCAAGGCGCCCGACACCTCCTTCATGGAGCGATAGGCCGCTTCCTTGGGCGTCAGCCCTTCGCGGATGTAGCGCTCCACGTTCTCGACCACGACGATGGCGTCATCGACGACGATACCGACGGCCAGAACCAGGGCGAACAGCGACAGGGAGTTGATTGAATAGCCCAGCGCCAGCTGCACCGCGAAGGTGGCGACCAGCGCGACCGGGATGGCCACGATCGGAATCAGGGCCGCCCGCCAGGTCTGCAGGAAGACGACCACGACCAGCACCACCAGGATGATGGCTTCGATCAGGGTGTGCTGAACCGACTCGACCGAGGCGGCGACGAATTCGGTGGGGTTGTAGGGCACCGAAATGGCCATGCCCTGGGGCAGTTCGGCCTTGAAGGCCTCGACCTCGGCCAGCACGCGCTCGGCGGTGCCCAGGGCATTGGCCCCGGGCTGCTGGATGATGGCCATGCCGACGCCGCGCTCGCCGTCGAAGAAACCGCGGATGCCGTAGTCCTGGGCCCCCAGTTCGACACGGGCCACGTCACGGACACGGGTCACGCGCCCTTCGGCATCGGTCTTGATGACGATGTTGGAAAACTCTTCGGGGTCGCTCAGACGCCCCTGGACCTGAACCGGAAGCTGGAAGGCCGAGGCATTGGTGGCGAACGGCGGCTGGCCGATGGCCCCTGCGGCCGCCTGGACGTTCTGGGAGGCCAGGGCGGCGACGATGTCGGAACCTGTCAGATTGCGCTCGGCCGCCTTGGCCGGGTCGATCCACACCCGCATGGCGTAGTTGCCACCGCCGAAGATCTGCACGGCCCCGACGCCCTCGACCCGCAGCAGGCGGTCGCGCAGCGTGGAGTTGGCATAGTTGCCGACATAGTCGTTATCCAGGGACCCGTTCGGCGACGTCAGGCCCAGGATCATCAGGAAACCGCTCTCCTGCTTGTTCACCGTCACGCCGATCTGGCGCACGGAGGCAGGCAGACGCGGTTCGGCCAGGGCGACGCGGTTCTGGACCAGCACCTGGGCCGCATCCAGGTCGGTGCCCGGATTGAAGGTCACGGTGATCGCCACCGTCCCGTCCGAGGTGGACGAGGACGACAGATACAGCATGCCCTCGACGCCGTTGACCTCCTGCTCGATGGGGGCGGCGACGGTCTCGGCCACCGTCTCGGCGGAGGCGCCGGGGAAGGCGGTGTTGATGGTGATCGTCGGCGGCGCGATCTCCGGATACTGCGACAGTGGCAGCAGCGGATAGGCGAAGATGCCGATCAGGGTGATGAACACCGCGATCACGGCCGCGAAGATCGGCCGATCAATGAAGAAGCGAGAGATGTTCATGGTGCGATCAGTCGCCCGAGACGCTGTTGGCGAAGGTGGCGCTGGAGGCCGGAGCCACGGTGGTCACCGGGGCCTCATTCTGCTGCGCGACCGGCTGGATGCGACCGTTTGTGGCCTGCACCTTCATGCCCGGCTGCTGGATGCGCTGGACGCCGTTGATGATGACGCGATCCGTGGCGGCGAGCCCGGAGCGAACGACCCGCAGGCCGTCGACCAGCGGACCCAGCACGACGGGCTTGGGTGCGACTGATCCGTCGGCGGCGACGACATAGACGATGCGGCGGGCCTGATCGGTGGCGACCGCGGCATCGGGCACCAGCATGGCCTGATAGCTGCCGGACCCGGCCAGACGCGCCTGACCGAACATGCCTGGCTTCAGGAAGCCGTCGGCATTGGGCACCACGGCCCGCAGGCGGATGACGCCCGAGGCCGTGTCGATGGCGTTGTCGGTGAAGTCCAGCGAACCGGAGCGGCTGTAGGTGCTCTCGTCCTGCAGACGGACCTGGATGGGAGCTGCGCCATCACGCGCTTGGCGCTGATACTTCAGCATCACCGCTTCGGAGCCGTCGAAGGTGAAGTAGATTGGCGCGCTGGAGACGATGGTCGTCAGGATGTCGCCGGCGGAGGAGCCGCCGCCGATCAGATTGCCCGGGTCGACCCGGCGGTCCGAAACCCGGCCCGAGATTGGGGCGACGACGCGGGTGAACTCCAGGTCCAGCTGGCGGGCCCGGATACCGGCGTTGGCGGCGGCGACGGCGGCCTCGGCCGTCAGGACCGCACCGCGGCGGGTGTCGGCCTCGGCCTGGGACACCGCCTGCGATTCCAGCAGGGTCTGGGCCCGCTCATATTCGCTGCGCGCCAGGGTCAGCTGGGCATTGGCCTGGGCCAGGGTCGCACGGGCCGACGCCAGCGCCGCCTGGGCCGGGCGGGGGTCCAGGGTGAACAGCAGCTGGCCACGGCGCACGAAGTCACCGTCTCGGAAATGAACTGCCGAGACATAGCCACCGACGCGGGCGCGGACGTCCACGTCCTGCGTCGCTTCGAAGCGGCCGGTGAACTCGTCCCAGTCCTGGATGGTCTGGACCAGCGGGGTCGCCACCGTCACCGCGGGGGCGGGCGGGGCCTGGGCTTCGCTCCGGGGGGAACAGCCATAGAGCGCGGCCGCCACAAGGGCGGACGCGGCCACGATCTTCACCGTGCGCATGAACGATAGTCTCCAGAAGTAGGGAGCGAACCCTGTCATTGTCGACCACGGCAAACGGGGAGGAAGCCGTTAGTCAACGCCCGGTGACTTAATGGTGAAGCCGCTTGCGCTTGTCAACAGGCGATGACAAAGCCATATAGGCGGTGGGGCCATTCAGGAGATCACATATTGTTTTGTAATGTCGCGCCGCGACCCCGTAATGCAGAAGCCACTAGGGCGGCGATCCTGAAGGCGGCGACGAACCGTTTCTCGCGTGAAAGCTATGACGACGTCGGCATGCGTGACATCGCCGGCGACGTCGGCGTGGATGCCGCCCTGATCTCCCGCTATTTCGGCTCCAAGGAAGACCTGTTCGTCGCTGTGCTGAATTCGTCAGGCGACAAGACGCGGATCATCGAGGGTGACCGATCCGACTTCGGCGCGCGGATGGCCCACGAAGCCATCTACAAGGAGCGTGAAGAGGGCAAGCTGGAGCATATGCTGATCATGCTGCGCTCCATCGGCTCCACCAAGGCCGCCGAACTGGTCCAGCGTAACGGCCAGACCTGCTTCTTTGGACCGTTCGAGGAATGGCTGGGCGGCCCCGACGCCGCCGTGCGTGCCCGCCTGGCCGCCGGCATCATGATGGGCGTCTCGATTGGCAGCGAACTGTGCATCGACGACCTCAGCCCGGAACAATGCGCCGACATGCACCAGCGTATGGCAATCATCCTGCAACAGATCGTCGACGGCTGAGATCAGCCGCGCTTGGTGAACTTCCGGATCACGCCCGAATAGGTCATCAGGATGCGCTCGCCCGTGCTGATCTGGCCGCGCACGAAGATCAGGCTCTTGCCGGCCCGCACCACCTCGCCCATCGCCTCGACGAGTTCGCCCTCATAAGCCCCGTCGATGAAGGTGGAGTCCAGCGACACAGTGACGCCCGACGCGCCCTCCATCTCCTGATAGGCCGTCTGGAACAGGGCGATGTCGGCGAAGGTCATTAGGCAGCCGCCATGCATGCGGTGCCCGGCGTTCATATGCTTGGCCTCGGCCCTGAAGGCACAGCGCATCCGTCCGTCGGCATCGGGCCGGAAATAGAAGGGGCCCACCACCGTGTCGAAGGTGCCGTGCAGGTCATAGGTCTGCCAGCCGGCGAACTCGCCCTCGCTGACCGTGATTTTCGCAACCATGATGTTCTCTTGGACTATCGCGCGTCGCGCTAGTTTAGCCGGGTCTCTTCTTATCTGTCTCGCAATGCAGCATATAGGCGCAATGAGCGACCCCATCGAAACCGCCATCTTTGAAAAACTGGCGAAGGCCGACCCCAAGGGCGTCGGCGGCAAGAGCATCGAACCGGCCGAAGTGGCCAAGGAACTGCAGCCCGAACAGTGGCAGCGGATGCTGCCCAAGGTGCGCGGTGTGGCGCTGGGCCTGATGCGTCAGGGCAGACTCACCATCACCAAGAAGGGCAAGCCGGTCGACCCGAACGCGGTCAAGGGTGTCATCCGCCTGCGCCTGCCGACCGAGGCCGAGACGGCGGCAGCCGTGGCGGCCCTGCCCCCCGCGCCCGAGGATGATGACGACTTCGTCTGATCGGGCCGAAACCGCCCTCGAGGCGGTCCTCTCCGACATCCGCGCCTGCCGGGCCTGTCTGGGCCAGCTTCCTCACACCCCGCGTCCTGTCGTTCGGGTCTTTCCCGAGACCCGCCTGCTGATCTGCGGTCAGGCCCCCGGCCGCCGTGTTCACGAAAGCGGCCTGCCGTTCACCGATCCGTCCGGCGACCGCCTTCGCGACTGGATGGGCGTGGACTATGAAACCTTCTATGCAGACCACCGTCTGGGCGTCGCGGCCCAGGCCTTCTGCTATCCGGGGACCGCGCCGAAAGGTGGGGACTATCCGCCGCCGAAACGCTGCGCCGAACTTTGGCGACCGCAACTTCTCGCCGAACTGCCCCAGGTCGAGCTGACCTTGCTGGTCGGGGGTTATGCCCAGGTCTGGGCGCTCGGCGACCGGGCCAAGGCCAATATGACCGAGACCGTGCGGGCTTGGCGCGACTATGCGCCGACCATACTGCCCATGCCGCACCCGTCATGGCGCAACACGGCCTGGCTCAGGAGAAATCCGTGGTTTGAGGACGAGGTCATCCCGTATCTTCGCCAGAGGGTGCGTGGCATTCTGGGGTCATGATCCGTTCGCTGGCCGTTCTGCTCTGCACCCTGGCGCTGTCCTTGGCCTTGGCTGCCTGCGCCACACCCGCCATCCAGCCGCTGCTGACGGCCCCCGCGACCTTCGCCGGCCCCGCTCTTGAAGACCGCACCCTGGTCATGGACGATGGAACTCGGCTGCCTCTGGCGCGATGGGCCCCGACCGATGGGTCCGAACCCTGGGCCGTGCTGATCGCCCTGCACGGTATGAACGACAGCCGCGCCTCCTTCCGCCTGGCCGGGCCATGGTGGGCCGAGCGAGGCATCGAAACCTGGGCCATAGACCAGCGCGGCTTTGGCCAGGCCCCCGGTCGCGGCATTTGGGCCGGTGAAGCGCGCATGACCGAGGACTTGCGCACCGCTGTGATGATAGCGCGTGCCCGGCATCCTCGCGCCACCATCGCGGTCGTGGGCGAGAGCATGGGCGGCTCTGTTGCCGTCGCCGCCTTCGGCTCGGACCGCCCGCCCCAGGCCGACCGCGTCATCCTGCTGGCTCCGGGAGTCTGGGGCTGGACAGCACAAGGCCCGCTGAGCTCCAGCGCCCTGTGGATCGCCGCCCGCGTCGCCGGCCACCGTGCGGTCGAAGCGCCGGAGTGGGCCATCCGAGACCGCTTTGCGTCCGATAATCGCGTGGAACTGTTCCGCAATGGCCGCGATCCGAACAGCATCCTCTCCACCCGTTTCGACACCCTGTATGGCCTGGTCGATCTGATGCAGAGCGCGTCGGTGAAGCTGGGCCGCGTCCGGGCCCCGACCCTGCTGCTGTACGGTGCCTCCGACGCCGTCATCGAAAAGGCCCCCATGCGCCGCGCCCTGGAACAGGCCGGAGAGCGCCCGGGCTTCCGCACTGGCTACTATCCCGACGGCTGGCACATCCTGAACCGCGACCTGCAGGCCGAAACCATGTACCGCGACGTCGAGGCCTGGCTGAGGGACGCCGATGCGCCCCTGCCGTCAGGAGCGGGGCCTGTGCTGCCGGCGCTGGAGGCCGGGTAGCGGCGCTGATCCCGGCTAGAGAGCGATCCGTTCCTGCAAGTCTTCTCTCAGGCCGGGGTCGCGCGGTCTGCCGACGTTCCAGACCAGACCGGCGCGTTCCAGTCCGCGAATGACGACCCAACCCGGATCGATCTGTCCCGGCTCCAACCCGATGCGCGCGGATTCCGGGAAGGCATGGTGGTCGTTGTGCCAGCATTCGCCGTAGGTCAGCAGGCCGAGGCCGGGCAGGTCAGAGGCCTGTACATAGGCTCCCTTCACCGTCCATCTCCCCGCGCCCGGGTTGTGGCAGAAGTAGGTGATCGTCCAGTGACCCGCCGTACTGACGATCACCCGCACGGCAACGCCCCAGACGACCCACGGCCAGCCGCCGATCAGGAACAGGAAGACCGCCAGCGGCACCTGCTGCCAGCGCCATGTCGCCTCTAGAAAGCGATAGAATGGATCGCTCGCGATCCGCGGTTCGATGGTCAGCATCGGCGGGCGGTCGAACCGAAACCGATAGAATAGCTGCCACGACAGATCGCGCAGCAATCCACGTCGATGGGCAAAAAAATCGTGGCATCGGGTCTGCCGCTGCGCCCAGTCGCGCATGTCATGGACCTTGATGATGCCCATGGGGCCGGCGACCCCGACGATGGTGCCGACATAGATCAGAAACCGCTCCATCGGCTTGCCGCACTGGAAGGCGCGATGGATCAGCATGCGGTGCATGCCCACGCTGTGACCAATCAGCAGTGTCAGATAGGTCAGCACCACAAACAGGCCGAACGCCGACCATGTGAAGACCAGCGGACCGCCCACTACGGCGATCGCCAGCAGCCCCCCGTTCCAGATGGCCTTGGGCCAGTCGATGACCGGTTGGCCATCGCAGGGGTTGGCACCTGTGTCCTCGATGCGCATGACCGGCTTCATCATGAGAGTCGCTCCAAGCGGCAGCGCTGAAGAAGGCATCGTCAGCGACCGTCGGATCTCTGGCAATGCGTCCGGTTGACCAGCAGCCGCTGACACGCAACCGCCATGCTTGCCGTGTTAAGCGCCCCGGCGTAAAGCGCCGCCAACAATAAAATACCCCGGGAGTATCCGCTTATGGGCAAGACCCTGTTCGATTCGCCGTCGTTTGCGAACCATGAAGGCGTCCACGCCTTCACCGACGAGAAGACAGGCCTCAAGGCTATCGTCGCCGTCCACTCGACTGCGCGCGGCCCGGCCTGTGGCGGCACGCGCATGTGGAACTATGCCTCGGCCGAGGAGGCGCTGGAGGACGTGCTGCGTCTGTCAAAGGGCATGAGCTACAAGAACGCCATCGCCGATCTGGAGATGGGCGGCGGCAAGTCGGTCATCATCGGCGACAGCCGGACCCACAAGACGCCCGAGCTGTTCCATGCCTTCGGTCGCGCGGTCGATACCCTGGGCGGCATCTATTATGCGGCGGAGGACGTCGGGGTGTCGGTGTCCGACATCGCCGAGGCTCGCAAGGTGACCCCCTATGTGCTGGGCCTGTCCGATGGCCCCGAGGCCTCCGGCGACCCCAGCCCGGTGACGGCCGAGGGCGTGTTCCGCTCCACCCTGGTCGTGGCGCGTCGCCTGTGGAAGCAGGACGATCTGACCGGCCTGACCGTAGCCCTGCAAGGCATCGGTCATGTCGGCGGATATCTGGCCGACAAGCTACATGCGGCGGGCGCGAAGCTGGTCATGACCGACGTCAACACCGCCCTGCTGGCCGAGGTCGCGGCCCGCACCAATGCCGAGATCGTGGCCCCCGACGCCATCTATGACGTCAAGGCTGACATCTATGCCCCCTGCGCCCTCGGCGCGACGCTGAACCCCGAGACCCTGGACCGGCTGACGGTCAAGGCGGTGGTCGGGGCCGCCAACAACCAGCTGGCCACGCCGGACATCGGCGACATCCTGTTCCAGCGCGGCGTGCTGTATGCGCCCGATTACGTCGTCAACGGCGGCGGCATCATCAATGTGGCGGCCGAGATGAACGCGCGTCTGTCGGGCGGTGCCTATGATCCGGCCTGGGTCGAAGCCAAGCTGGCCCGCCTGATCGAGACTTTCGAGGAAATCCTGGAGCGGTCTGCCGCCGAGGGCCGCTCGACCCATCTGATCGCCGACGCCATCGCCGAGGCCCGCATTCAGGCCGCGGCGGATGCCAAGGCCGAGGCGTTGAGGGCCGCCTGACACACAGAGATTCGCGCCGGGCCCTGAGACGGCACACTATGGTCGGCGGCCTGTCTGATTCGGGCTCGAGATCCTTAGAGTCATGATGGCCCGGACCGTTTCTGCCCGCACCCTGGATCCCCTGTTGCCGCTGATGGCGGTAGGGTTCGTGCTGGCGATCGCGGCACTTGTCTATCCCGCGTTCCGTGCCGACCCCATGAGTGCTCCGGGCCTGATCCTGATCACGGCGGTAGGGACCATCACCCTGCTGGGCATGCTGGCTTTCGCACGCGCGGATCGGAAGCCGGCAGCCGACACTACCGTAGTCGATATGCTGGACGCGCTGGGTGAGCCTGCCGCCATGGTGTGGGCTACGGGGCAGGTTCTGGCGTTCAACTCGGCCTGGGCACAGGCCAACGGCACCATGACGGCCCTGCCCAAGGGCAAGTCCGCTTCGGCCCTCTATATGGCCTTTGCCCAGGCGCGAGCCGGCCAGCAGGGACGCGCGATCGTCGTCATCGGCGAACGCGAACAGGAGGTGCTGATTGCCCAGGCAGGGGAGGGACGCTTTCTCGTCCGCGCAGCGCCCGAAGCGGTCCTTGCTGTGGAGACGCCTGCGCCGACGATCCCTGCCACCTTCGTGTCCAATGCCGCCGAAAGTCGTGCCATGGCGGCGGGAGCGCCATTCGGCTCAGCGGTGATCGGCTCCGATGACCTGTTTTCCGGCAAGCTGGAAGAACCCAATGCCGCCCTGGCCTTGTTGACTGGCCCAGCCAGCGCGGGGGACGCCGCCTTCGGCCACCTGTTCGATCCGGCGGGCGTCAACGAGGCCAGAACGCGTTTGGCCGATGGATCTTCAGGTCCGATCGAACTTGTCGCTCGAGCCTTTCCCGAGCGAATGCTGCACCTGTACGTCGCGCCTGAAGGCGTCAATCGCCGGATATGGCTGTTTGACGTCTCGGCCCAGAAGTCGATGGAACTGCAGTTGGCCCAGGCCCAGAAGATGCAGGCCGTGGGGCAACTGGCGGGCGGGGTGGCGCACGATTTCAACAACCTGCTGACCGCCATCCAGCTTCAGCTGTCAGAGCTTCTGGAGCGGCACCCGGTCGGCGACCCGTCGTACGACGGGCTGAACCAGATCCGCCAGACGGGCATCCGCGCCGCCGACCTGGTGCGCAAACTGCTGGCCTTCTCGCGCAAGTCGACGGTGCGGCGCGAACGCCTGGACCTGGGCGAACTGGTCGGGGAATTCGCTGTGTTGCTGCGCCGCCTGCTGCGCGAGGATGTGCGGCTGGAAACCGACTATGGCCGCGACCTGCCGGTGGTGCTGGCGGACAAGAGCCAGCTGGAGACGGCGGTGATGAACCTTGCCGTCAACGCCCGCGATGCCATGCGCGGCGTGGTCGAGCCGGGGGCGGGCGTGGTCACGATCAGGACGCGGCGGCTGACCGCCGATGTGGCCCGCACACTTGGCTGGGCCGCGCCGACCACCGAGGCCGTGGCGCTTATCGAGGTGTCCGACACCGGACCGGGTGTACCGCCCGAACTGCTGGACAAGATCTTCGAGCCCTTTTTCACGACTAAGGCCGTCAACGAAGGCACGGGCATGGGCCTGGCCACCGTTTACGGGATCGTCGAACAGGCAGGCGGCCATATCGCCGTGTCCAATCTGGACGGAGCGGGAGCCGCCTTCCGCATCTTCCTGCCCGAAGCCGCAGAGGCTGAGCTGGCCCTGATCGCCCCGGTCGAGGTCAAGGCCAAGGCTCCGCGCGACGTCTCCGGCACGGGCCGCATCCTGTTCGTTGAGGACGAGGCGGCGGTGCGCCTGATCGCCGCCAAACTGCTGCGCCAGCGCGGCTATGACGTGATCGAGGCCTCGGATGGCGAAGAGGCCCTGCTGCTGGCCGAGGAGCACGCGGGCACCATCGACATGATGATCTCCGACGTCATCATGCCGGGCCTTGACGGACCCTCCCTGCTGAAGAAGGCCCGGCCTTTCCTGGGCGATGCACCGGTCATGTTCATCTCCGGCTATGCCGAGAGCGACTTCTCCGACCTGCTCCAGGACGAGGTCGGCGTCTCCTTCCTGCCCAAGCCCCTGGACATCAAGACCCTGGCCGAGCGGGTCAAACAGGAGTTGCGGGGCGAGTAGCGACGGAGCTTGGCCGTTGGCGCGTTGGACGAAGGTCGCTGTGATGAAGGATCACCCCATGCGCCTGGATCGCCGAACCCTCCTGACAGGCAGCCTGGCTGCGGCTGGGCTGCTGACGACCGCCCTCCCGGCCTTGAGCCGTGCGGCTTACGCGGTAGCCGACTATGCAGCGGCCGCCCGCTACTCCGCAGAGCGCAGCGGTGTTTCGCTGCTGGTCATGCAGGCGGGTCAGACCCTGTTCGAGGATTATCCGCGCGGCGGCCCCGAACGCTTTTACGAATTGGCCAGTGGCACCAAGAGCTTCAGTGGGGTCATGGCAGCGGCCTTGGTGCAGGATGGGCTTCTGACGCTCGATGAGGGTTGCGCCGACACGCTGACCGAATGGCGCGCCGATCCAGTGAAACGTACGGCTACCATCCGCAGCCTGCTGTCGCTGGAGTCCGGCGCGGGCGGGGGGCGGCTGGGCCGACCCGACACCTATGCCGGCTCTGTTGCCGCGTCTTTCGCCGGTGAAGCCGGAACCTTCCGCTATGGACCCGCGCCGTTTCAGATCTTTGGCGAGATTGTGCGCCGGAAACTGGTGGCCGCCGGTCAGGGTGAGGATGTCCTGGCCTGGATGCAGGCGCGCATCCTCGATCCAGCCGGTGTGAAGGTCGGAAACTGGCGACGGCGTGACGGCCAGCCGACCTTGCCGTCGGGCGCTCAACTGACCGCTCGGGACTGGGCGCGGTTCGGGCGGTTCGTTCTGGATGGAGGGGTCGTCGATGGGCAGGCGACGCTGGACGCCGCAGCGCTTGCCGCCAACTTCCAGCCTTCGGGAGCCAATCCGGGCTATGGGATGAGCTGGTGGCTGCTGCGTCCGGGTCTTGTTCCGCCGGCTCCCACCTCGCTGATTGACGCCGCACCGGACAAACTGGCGCGTCTGCCCGACGTTCGAATGGCGGCGGGTGCGGGGAACCAGCGGCTGTACCTGGTGCCCGAGCGGGACCTGCTGATCGTGCGCCAGGCCGACGGCATCCTGCGCCAAGCCAGAGGGCAGGGGTTGCCCTGGTCTGACCCGGACTTCCTGAGCCTGCTGCTGACCTGAGCTGTTGGCCGATATGAGCAGGCGGATATCAATCCCTTGCCACGCGGCCCCGAACGTCGTTCCTTCCGGCTCGGGAATTTTCGGGAGATCGACATGCTGAACCGCCGCCACCTTCTTGCCTTTGCCGCCGCGGGGGCCGCGCTGGCCGCATCGGGGGTGGCTACTGCCGCACCGCTTGCGCAGACCGCGTTCGACCCGGCCGAGGCGGCCAAGCTGAACGCCCTGCTCGACCGCATCTTCGCCGAAAGTCTGGCGACCTCGCCGCTGCTGGCCACCTATCTGGGCGTCGACAAGGGCGAGAATGCCGCGGCCAAGAGCCAGCTGGACAGCCTGAGCCCCGAGGCCCTGGCCCGCAACGAGGCCATGACGCGCAAGGCCCAGGCCGATCTGGAGGCCATCGACGCGACGAAACTGACCGGCATGGATGCCGTCAATCTGGCGACGTTGCTGTATGCGGGCGGCACCCAGGTCATGGGCTACGACCGCTATGATTTCGGCAATCGCGCCGGGGCCAATCCCTACTGGCTGCATCAGCTGGGCGGGGCGTATCGCGACGTGCCTGACTTCCTGGACACGATGCACACCATCGAGACCGCCGAGGATGCCGAGGCCTATCTGTCGCGTCTGGAGGCCATGGCTGTCCTGATGGACGAAGAGACGGCGCTCGTTACCGCCGATATCGCCAAAGGGGTGGTCCCGCCTGATTTCGTGCTGGATCAGACCCTGGTTCAGCTGCAGGCCTTCAAGGCGCCGGCCGCGGCCGAGAACGGTCTGGTCGGCTCGCTGGTGCGGCGGACGGGCGAGAAGAGCCTGGCCGGAGACTGGGCGGCGCGCGCCACCGCCATCGTCACCGACCGCATCTATCCGGCGACCGATCGCCAGATCGCCCTGCTGGAAACCCAGCGACCGACGGCCACCCATGATGCAGGCGTCTGGCGGCTGCCCAATGCCGACGGCTACTACGCCTTCGGCATCCGCAACTACACCACCACCTCCCTGACCGGCGATCAGGTTCATGAGCTGGGCCTGACCCAGGTGGCCGAGATCACGGCCCGTGCCGACGCCATCCTGAAGGCCGAGGGACGCAGCGAGGGCACGGTCGGTGCGCGGCTGGCCGCACTCGGCAAGGAGCCGCAGTTTGTCTACCCCAACACCGATGCGGGCAAGGCCGAGCTTCTGGAAGCTCTGAACGCCCAGACCGAGGCCATGCAGGCCCGCCTGCCCGAGATGTTCAACAACCTGCCCAAGTCCACGGTCGACATTCGCCGCGTGCCGCCGGCTATCGAGGCCGGTGCCCCAGGCGGCTACTATCAGGGGCCGTCGCTGGATGGGACGCGACCGGGGGCCTATTACATCAACCTGCGCGACACGGCGGAATGGCCCAAATGGACCCTGCCGACCCTGACCTATCACGAGGCCGTGCCGGGTCACCATTTCCAGATCGCCATCCAGACGGAGGCCCAGGGTATCCCGATGGTCCGCCGCATCCTGGGCTTTTCGGCCTATTCGGAGGGCTGGGGTCTGTATGCCGAGCAACTGGCCGACGAGATGGGCGTCTATGAGGGCGATCCCTGGGGCCAGCTGGGCTATCTGCAGTCCCTGCTGTTCCGCGCCGTGCGGCTGGTGGTCGATTCCGGCCTGCACCACAAGCGCTGGAGCCGCGAACAGGCCATCCGCTACATGGTCGACACCCTGGGCGACCAGGAATCCAGCGTCACCACCGAGGTCGAGCGCTACTGCGTCTGGCCGGGCCAGGCCTCCAGCTACAAGATCGGCCATACCGAATGGCTGCGCCTGCGTGATCAGGCCCGTGCTGCCCTCGGTGACCGGTTCGACATCAAGGGCTTCCACGACACGGCCCTGGCGTCCGGCGGCATGCCGCTGGAGGTGCTGGCCGATGTCGTGGGTCAGTGGACGGCGACGCAGCGGGCCTAGTCGAGCATCAGTGCCGCCTCGTCTCGCGCTTCCGCGACCAGCCAGTCGCGGAAGCGCACGATCTTGCGCGACCGCCTGCGATCCGTCGGCCAGCACAGCCAGTAGCCGGCGGTCAGGGGCACGGTCTGCGCGAAGGGCCTGACCAGCAGGCCCGCCGCGATCTCTCGGCGGAACAGGATGGGCGAGGCCAGGGCGACGCCCTGTCCGCCCATGGCCGCCGCCACCTCCAGCGCCTGATGGTCGGCCGTCAAGGTCAGGGCCGCACGCGTCGGGGCCTCGACCCCGGCGGCGACGAACCAGGCGGCCCATTCGCTGTCCAGGCCGATGCGCGGAGCCGCCAGCAGGTCAGCCGGCGCCTTCAGGTCCAGCCGATGGGCCATCGCCGGGCTGCACACCGGCGTGAAGGTGGCCGGCAGCAGCCGAACGCTCTCCAGCCCCGGCCAGTCGCCCGAGCCGGTCCGCAGCGCTACATCGAAACCTTCGCGCGTCAGATCGACAAGATGCGGGGCCGTATCCAGCCGCACGGCCAGCCCCGGATTGGCCAGCTGGAACGCACCCAGGCGCGGGGCCAGCCACTGGGTCGCCAGGGTGGCCAGGGTGGTGATCGACAGTATGCCCTCATCCGCCTCGGTCAGATCGGTCACCGCCCGGCGCAGCAGGATCATTGCCTCGGTGGCGGCACGCGACAGCCGCTCCCCGCCCTCTGTGGGAGCCACCTCTCGGTGCAGGCGGCGAAACAGGCTCTGGCCCAGCTTGGTTTCCAGGGCCTTGATCTGCCAGCTGACCGCCGCCTGGGTCATGCCCAGTTCTTCGGCCGCGCGGGTGAAGCTGCGCAAACGGGCCGCCGCCTCGAACACGCGGATGGAGGCCAGAGGAATTCCAGCGAGCGGATCGGCCATAAGGGTACCTTATGTTGACCTGCCGACTTCTGATTTGTCTGCCGCGCTTGTCAAGCCCATCTCGTGGTCATCGAAGCAACGCCAGCAAGGAGGCTGACATGGAAGAAATGCATCGCACTCATAAGGAAGCCAATTGGGGATGGATGAATGCCATCCTGCGCTGGCTGCACCAAAATGCCGAGGACCGCATCCGCATGGAGCGTCGGCTCGTAAATCGATAAGTCGTTGGGCAGGACGTCCGGGCCCTCTCTTCCGGAAGCCCCGCCGTCATCGGCCCGGGCGGGGTCATGCCCCCTCTCCGATCCCGCCCGGATTTCTTTTCATAGGTGTTTGGCAGACGAATGGACCGTGAGGCTCAGGCCTTGCGAAGCTCTGTAGGCTTGTGGGCCGCCTTGGCCCCGGTCTTCTCGCTCTGGACGACGTATTCCGGATTGTCCTTGGAGGCGGCGACCTTGTGGCCCTTGATCCGGGTGGGGCTGGTGACCTTCTTGACCACTTTGCCCTGGGTCGTGCCCTGGCTGTGGTCCCATTTCACGGTGTCGCCGGCCTTGAAGGTTTTCTCGGTCATGATCGGGTCCCTGAGCGGTGGTGTGACCCACCAACGCCAGTGGTGGTCAAAGCGTTCAGCGGGTGACCGACGCCGCCATCTTCGGCTCGACGGTTTCAGCCTCCTCGGCCAGCCGACGCTCGGCCTCGGCCAGCATCGGGCGCATCAGGTTTGCATCCAGCAGCACCGGCATTTCGAGAAAGACCGCGACCCAACGGTCGACCAGCCGCTTCATCTCTTCATCCATTGGAAGGCCCCCACGCACGTTCATGGGGGCAAAAACGATGCCGTACCCCGGGCGTTCACCTTGGCCGTGGAAGGTTTTTTCGAGACGTGGTTAACGCAGCGGTGGCCTGATGGCTTTTGGTCGGGGTTTGCGCCCGCGTCCCCGACCGCTATACCGCCGCCCTGAACTCCCCATCATCAGTCAGAGGCATCCACGCATGGCCAAGATCAAGGTCGCTAACCCCATCGTCGACATCGACGGCGACGAAATGACCCGCATCATCTGGCAGATGATCAAGGACAAGCTGGTCTTCCCGTTCCTGGATCTCGAGCTGGACTATTACGACCTGGGCATGGAGCACCGCGACGCCACCGACGATCAGGTGACGATTGACGCGGCCAAGGCCATCCAGAAGCACGGCGTCGGCGTCAAATGCGCCACCATCACCCCGGACGAGGCTCGCGTTCAGGAGTTTGGCCTGAAGAAGATGTGGAAGTCGCCCAACGGCACGATCCGCAACATCCTGGGCGGCGTCGTCTTCCGCGAGCCGATCATCTGCTCGAACGTGCCGCGCCTGGTGCCCGGCTGGACCCAGCCCATCGTTGTCGGCCGTCATGCCTTCGGTGACCAGTACAAGGCCACCGACTTCCTGGTGCCCGGCCCGGGCAAGCTGACCATGAAGTGGGTCGGCGCCAATGGCGAAGAGCAGAACTACGAAGTCTTCGACTTCCCCTCGGCCGGTGTGGCCATGGGCATGTACAATCTGGATGACTCGATCACCGAGTTCGCCCGCGCCAGCTTCTCGTTCGGCCTGCAGCGCAACTATCCGGTCTATCTGTCGACCAAGAATACGATCCTGAAAGCCTATGACGGCCGCTTCAAGGACATCTTCCAGGACGTCTTCGACAAGGAGTTCGCCGCCGACTTCAAGGCCAAGGGGCTGACCTATGAGCACCGCCTGATCGACGACATGGTGGCCGCGGCCATCAAGTGGTCGGGTGGCTTCGTCTGGGCGTGCAAGAACTACGACGGCGACGTCCAGTCCGACATCGTGGCGCAAGGCTTCGGCTCGCTGGGCCTGATGACCTCGGTCCTGATGACGCCGGACGGCAAGGTGCTGGAATCGGAAGCCGCCCACGGCACCGTGACCCGCCACTATCGCCAGCATCAGAAAGGCGAGGCCACCTCGACCAACTCCATCGCCTCCATCTACGCCTGGACGCGCGGCTTTGCGCACCGGGCCAAGCTGGACGACAACGCCGAACTGGCCAGGTTCGCCGAGACCCTGGAGCGGGTCGTGGTCGAGACGGTCGAGGCCGGTCACATGACCAAGGACCTGGCCCTGCTGGTCGGCGATCAGCAAGGCTGGCTGACCACCGAAGGCTTCATCGACAAGGTCGCCGAAAACCTGACCAAGGCGATGGCGGCCTGATTTAGGGCGCTACCGCTCACCACGCGGTGGCTCGCTGCTTGAGCGCAGGACTTCATTCAACCCCGCCGGATTCGCGTCCGGCGGGGTTGTGTTTGAACGGGTCGGTCAGCGGCGCGTTGTGGTCACGCTTCCGCCGTTGGAGGCGAAGGGGGCAAGCCTTTGGGCCGACTGATCCGCAATCTTCTGCTGCTGGCCGTCATCGTGGCGGGGATCAGCTTCTTCGTCGCCCCGGTTGTGGCCTTCTACGGCATTCGGTCGGCGGCGGATGCGCGCGACGAGCAGGGACTGGTCCGGCTGATCGACTTCGCCGAGGTGCGCCGCAGCCTGCGGCCGCAGATGGCCGGCAACCCCGCGATCGTGGCTCCCGCTCCGTCCTTCCTGGAAAACCCGATCGAATCCATGCGCCGCCAGTTCGAGCAGGTGCGGCCCGTGGCGGCCCGTCCGAACCCGGACCTCTATCTGAGCCCTGCAGCGCTCGCGGCCTTGAGCCGGGGCGAGGGCAGGGCCGCGTCGCGTGGGGCGGTGGCGGCCGAGCCGCGCGAGCCCATGCCCCGCCTGGCCTATTGGGGCGTGAACCGCACGCGGCTGGCGGTACGGAACGAGGCAGGCGTGCAGACCATCTTCACCTTCGCGCGGACCGGTCCGTTCGAGTGGCGACTGGTGCATATCGGCTTGCCGCCAGCCGCGACTGGCTCTGCCGCTGGCGCGACGCCCTGACTTCTGGCAACCCTAGCCGTCAGGGGGCGTTTCGACGCCAGAGGGACCCATGATCAAGAAGGTAGTAACCGGCGTCATCATTGCCGGAGTCGTCGTGTTGGCCGGCCTGTGGGCTGCGTCGCCCGTGCTGGCGGGCAAGGCCATCATCCGCGCGGCCGAGCGCGGAGACGAGGCGGCGCTGGAGCGGCTGGTCGACTTCCCCGCCCTGCGCGAGAGCATGAAGGGCGAGCTGAACGACCTGCTGGTCGCCGAGATGCGCAACGATCCGCGTGTGGTCGAGAACGGCCTAGGGGGGCTGACCACCATGCTGGCCCCTATGTTCATCTCGGGCGCGGTCGATACGGTGGTCACGCCGCAGGGCGTGGCCGCCATGGTGACGACGGCGCGGGCTCCGGAGGCTGACGGCACGCCCCCACCGGACTCCGCTGCGGATCGCAAGGAGCCCAATCTGCATAAGGCCTGGGGCTACCGCAGCCTGGACGTCTTCGCCATCACCCTGACCGACCGCGACCGACCGCAGAACAGTCTGGCCCTGCTGCTTGAGCGGCGCGGGTGGTTCACATGGCAACTGGCGGCGGTGGATCTGCGGACGGAACCTTGAACCCCTAGAGCCCGCTCATCCCGGCGAAAGCCGGGACCCAGTTCTGTCCAGCTTGACGTTGGCGTTTCAGGACTGAGGCTTAGGGCCATGGCATGGCTACCGTTCACCCAAAGCACTGGGTCCCGGCTTTCGCCGGGATGAGCGGAGTAGGGAGAGGCTTAGCCCGCCAGTGCCGCCCGCACAGCCGCCAGACCCTCTTCAGCCCGCGACCCATCCGGCGCTCCGCCCTGGGCGAAGTCCGGCTTGCCACCGGCTCCCTGGCCACCCAGCGCCAGAACGGCGGCACGGGCCAGGTCGGCGGCATTGACGCGATCCGTCACATCCGAGGTCGCCGCCACCGTGATCGCGGCCTTGCCGTCGGTGACGCCGATCAGGGCGACGACGCCGGAGCCGACCTGTTTGCGGAAGTCCTCGGCCACGCCGCGCAGGCCCTTGCCGTCGACGCCGTCCAGGACGCGGGCGATCAGCTTGATGCCGTTGATCTCTTCCGGCGCGGCACTGGCCGAACCGCCACCACCGAGGGCCAACTGCTTCTTCAGGTCGGCGACCTGTTTCTCCAGCGTCTTGCGTTCGGTGGTCAGGACTTCGACGCGGGCGGGGACATCCAGCGGCTGGATCTTGAAGGTCTGGGCCAGCTTGCGGGCGACCCCGGCCTGGCCTTCCAGATACTGGCGCGCGGCCTCGCCGGTCAGGGCTTCGACGCGGCGGATGCCGGCGGCGATGCCGGTTTCCGAGGTGATCTTGAACAGGCCGATGTCGCCAGTGCGGGCCACGTGGGTGCCGCCGCACAGTTCGACCGAATAGGGCTTGTCGTCCGTCAGGGATTTGCCCAGCGTCAGCACGCGCACCTCATCGCCGTACTTCTCGCCGAACAGGGCGACGGCCCCTGCGGCGATGGCTTCTTCAGGCCCCATCAGCTTGGTCTCGGCGGGCAGGTTCTGGCGGATGACGGCGTTGACCTCGGCCTCGATGGCCTCGATCTGAGCCTCGGTCACGGGGGCGTTGTGGCTGAAGTCGAAGCGCATGCGTTCGGCATCGACCAGTTGGCCCTTCTGGGCGACGTGGTGGCCGAGCACATTCTTCAGCGCCGCATGCACCAGGTGGGCCGCGGAGTGGTTGGCGCGGGTCGTCAGGCGGGCGTCCGGCGCGGCGCGAAGCTGGGCGCGGGTGCCGATGGCCAGGGTGCCGGAGATGACCTCGATCGTGTGGGCGTAAAGGTCGCCAGCGGGCTTCTGAACGTCGAGGACGCGGGCAGTTCCGCCGTCCCACTCGATCTCGCCCTTGTCGCCGGCCTGGCCGCCGCCTTCGCCATAGAAGGGGGTCTGGTCGAACAGGACCTCGGCGGTCTGGCCGGTCTCGACGCTGTCGGCTTGCGCGCCGTCCTTGAGGATCGCCAGCACCTCGCCCGAGCCGTCGACGGCGTCGTAGCCGGTGAAGACGGTCGGCCCCAGACGGTCCTTCAGCGCCAGCCATTCGCCGGTCGAGGCGGTTTGGCCCGAGCCCTTCCAGTTGGCCTTGCCGCGCGTCTTCTGCTCTTCCATGGCGGCATCGAAGGCGGCGGTGTCGACGGTGAAACCGCGACGGCGCGCCTCGTCCTGGGTCAGGTCCAGCGGGAAGCCATAGGTGTCGTACAGGGTGAAGGCCGTCTGGCCGGGGATAACCCCGCCTTCGGACAGGCCCTGCGTGGCGTCTTCCAGCAGGCCCATGCCGCGACCCAGCGTGGTGCGGAAGCGGATCTCTTCCTGCTTCAGCGTATCCTCGATAGAGGCCTGGGCGCGGGCCAGCTCGGGATAGGCCTCGCCCATCTCCGAGACCAGCGTCGGCACCAGCCGGTGCATCAGGGGGTCCCCGGCCCCCAGCAGGTGGGCGTGGCGCATGGCCCGGCGCATGATGCGGCGCAGGACATAGCCCCGGCCTTCGTTCGACGGGGTCACGCCGTCGGCGATCAGGAAGGACGAGCTGCGCAGATGGTCGGCGATGACGCGGTGGCTGGCGGCGCGGTCACCCTCGGCCTTTGTCGAGGTCGCATCCTCGGAGGCGGCGATCAGGGTCTGGAACAGGTCGGTGTCGAAGACCGAGTTCTTGCCCTGCAGCACGGAGGTCATGCGCTCCAGGCCCATGCCGGTGTCGACCGAGGGCTTGGGAAGGTTGCGAACGATCTCGTCGTTCTCCTTCTCGAACTGCATGAAGACGTTGTTCCAAATCTCCACGAACCGGTCGCCGTCTTCGTCCGGCGAACCGGGAGGGCCGCCGGGGACATGGTCGCCATAGTCCCAGAAAATCTCGGTGCAGGGGCCGCAGGGGCCGCTGTCGCCCATGGCCCAGAAGTTGTCGGCACCGGCGATGCGGATGATCTTGTCGTCACTGAAGCCCGTGACCTTCTTCCAGATCGCGGCGGCCTCGTCGTCGTCGATGTAGACGGTGACCAGCAGGCGTTTGGGGTCGAGGCCGAAGTCCTTCGTGACCAGCTTCCACGCGCTGTCGATCGCGTGTTCCTTGAAGTAGTCGCCGAAGGAGAAGTTGCCCAGCATCTCGAAGAAGGTGAGGTGGCGGGCGGTGTAGCCGACGTTGTCCAGGTCGTTGTGCTTGCCGCCGGCGCGGACGCATTTCTGGCTGCTGGTGGCGCGCGGATAGGGCGGGGTGGCTGCGCCCGTGAAATAGTCCTTGAACGGCACCATGCCCGCATTGACGAACATCAGCGTCGGATCGTTCTGCGGCACCAGCGGCGACGAATGCACCTTGGCGTGACCGTCGGCCGCGAAATAGTCGAGGAAGGTCGAACGGATCTGTTTCAGGCTGGACATGGTGTTCGTCTGACGCGCGGAGTGGGTAGGAAGCCGCGCCTCTTACAGGGTTTTTCCCGACGGCGCACCACTTGCCCGTCCTACGCCCGTACGGCAGTGCCAGCCGGTCATCGCAGAGAACACCGAGGTCGAGCGTCAACCCTAACGAGTTTTAACGACACGGCAATGTGACTTTTGGTAGTTTCTGTTTCGCTTCCTAATCCGGTCGGGGCCATTCCGGTCTCGATGGAGGGTAAGATGCGCAGTGGAGTTCTTGGGATTGTTCTGGCCGGTCTGACGATGTCGGTTTCGCTCACCGCCGCCGCACCGGCACCGGCGGTACAGCAGTATTATCCGGGTCCGGGCATCTATTGTTTCGGATACAACGAATGTGCGCCGATTGCCTATTCGCGTCAGGTTTTCTCGGATGCGGAACTGACGAATTTGATTGGCGAGGGCTCAGACAACTGTGTCGGGTCCGGTAGTCAAATCTATATCTCGACACCGCAGTTGCCCAGCGGGTTCGAGCTAGCCACTCCGATGTACGTCTGCAGCAGCTATGGTCCGTACCTGCCGCCCGAGTGGTAGTTCCGACAAAAAAGGCCGCCCGACCCGCGTGAGGTCGAGCGGCCGCTTCGTCCGGTCTGGCCCGGCAGGGTCATGGCGGGTCACCTGGACCCGACCGGAGAAGAAGAAGTGCACTCGGAAAAAAACGAGTGCACATAGTGCACATTTGTCAGGTCAGGCTGACATCTCGTTGGGCGCTACCGCTCGGCTCGCGGAGCCTCGCTGCTTGAGCGCGGTTGATCACCCCTCCAGGTCCTGACCTTCGTCCGGCTCGGGCGTGCCCAGCAGTTCGTCGGCGATCTTGGTCGTGGAGGCGCGCACGGCCTTTTCGATCGAGTCGGCGACGTCGGGATTGGCCTTCAGGAAGTTGCGCACATTCTCGCGGCCCTGGCCGATCCGCTGGCTGTCATAGGAGAACCAGCTGCCGGACTTCTCAACGATGCCCGCCTTGACGCCCAGGTCGATGATCTCGCCCAGCTTGGAGATGCCTTCGCCGTACATGATGTCGAAGATGACCTCGCGGAACGGCGGGGCGACCTTGTTCTTGACGACCTTGACGCGGGTGGTGTTCCCCACGACCTCGTCGCGGTCCTTGATCGCGCCGGTGCGGCGGATGTCGAGGCGGACCGAGGCGTAGAACTTCAGCGCATTGCCGCCCGTCGTCGTCTCGGGCGAACCGTACATGACCCCGATCTTGTGACGGATCTGGTTGATGAACAGGACGATGCACTGCGACTTGTTGATCGAGGCGGTCAGCTTGCGCAGGGCCTGGCTCATCAGGCGGGCCTGAAGACCGGGCAGGCTGTCGCCCATTTCGCCCTCGATCTCGGCACGGGGCGTCAGGGCGGCGACGGAGTCGACCACCACGATGTCCACGGCCCCGGAGCGCACGAGCGTGTCGACGATCTCCAGCGCCTGTTCGCCCGTGTCGGGCTGGGACACCAGCAGGTCATCCAGATTGACGCCCAGCTTCTGGGCATAGCCGGGGTCGAGCGCGTGTTCGGCATCCACGAAGGCGGCGACGCCGCCGGCCTTCTGGATTTCGGCCACCGTGTGCAGCGCCAGGGTCGTCTTGCCCGAGCTTTCCGGCCCGAACACCTCGATCACCCGTCCGCGCGGCAGTCCGCCGATGCCCAGCGCCATGTCCAGGCCCAGCGACCCGGTCGAGACGGAGGGAATGGCCTCGGTCACACCATTCTTGCCCAGCTTCATGACCGAGCCCTTGCCGAAGGCGCGATCGATCTGTGCGATCGCCGCCTCCAGGGCGCGCTGCTTGTCGCCGTCGTCCTTGCCCACCAATTTCAGATTCGCCTGTGCAGCCACTTTACCACCCTCCTTTGCCATGATTCCCGTTCGGTATCCGTAGAGGGAGAGGCCCGCCTTCGATCCAGTGATCGTGACCCACTCCCTTGTGAGACGGACTATGTGCACGGTTTGTTCCGGTTGCCAATATGTTCTTTTCCGGGGCGCGGGAGGCACGACCGTTTCTGACGTATCGGTTTGTCGTTTTCTGTTGATCGAATAGTCAAGCTGGGCGTTAAGCGGCCATGACAAAATCTGCCAAGCCTGCCGTCCTGAGCATTCGCAATGCTCTGCTCGCCGACGTCGATGCGATCGCCCGCCTGGGGACCAAGGTCTACAAGGAGGGGATGTCGCTGACGCCCGGCATGCTGCGGGGGCAGATCGCGGCCTATCCGGATGGCCAGTTCGTCGTGGAATATGAGGGCGAGATCGTCGGCTATGCGGCCGGTTTCCGCATCGACGAGGCGACCGCCATGGCACCTCACACCTGGAGCCAGATCACGGGGGGCGGTTATGCAGCGCGGCATGATCCGGTCGGCGACTGGTTCTATGGCATGGAGGTCTGCGTCGATCCCGACCGTCGCCGCCTGCGCATCGGCCAACGGCTGTACGACGCCCGGCGCGACCTGTGCGAGGCCCAGAACCTGCGCGGCATCGTCTTCGGCGGGCGTATGCCGGGACTGGCGCGGAAGAAGGCGGCCTATCCCCTGGCTCAGGACTATCTGGATGCGGTCACGGCCAGGAAGTTGAACGATCCCGTCGTCGGGTTTCACCTGCGGGCCGGGTTCGAGCCGGTCGGCGTGTTGCAGAACTATATGACGTCTGATTCCGCCTCCATGGGCCACGCGGCCCATATGGTGTGGCGCAATCCCTATTATGCCGAGACGCACGGCAAGGGGGCGGCCTTTGCGGTCAAGGAAACGGTCCGCGTCGCCACGGTCCAGTTGCAGGCGCGCAAGGTCGCCAGCTTTGACGAGTTCATCGCCAACGTCGAATATTTCGTGGATGTGACCTCGGACTACCGCTCGGATTTCGTGGTCTTTCCGGAACTGTTCACCCTCCAGCTGCTGTCGCTGGAGAAGAAGAAGCTGACGCCGCAGGAATCGATCGAGGCCCTGACCCGCTATACGCCGCGCTTCGTCGAGGCCCTGCGCAAGCTGGCGGTCGAGTACAACATCAACATCATCGGCGGCTCCCACCCCACCCGCACCGAGGACGGCGACATCCAGAACGTCGCCTATGTGTTTCTGCGCGACGGCTCGGTGCACGAGCAGGAGAAGATCCATCCGACGCCGAACGAGCGGCACTGGTGGAACATCAAGGGCGGCGATCGGGTGCATGCCATCCCCACCGACTGCGGGCCGATCGGCGTGCTGATCTGCTACGATTCGGAGTTCCCGGAACTGGCGCGGCGACTGGTAGACGAGGGCGCACGGCTGCTGTTCGTGCCCTTCTGTACCGACAACCGTCAGGGCTATCTGCGGGTTCGGTATTGCAGCCAGGCGCGGGCCATCGAGAACCAGTGCTACGTCACCCTGTCCGGCAATGTCGGCAATCTGCCCAATGTCGAGAACATGGACATCCAGTATGCCCAGTCATGCATCCTGACCCCCTGCGACTTCCCGTTCGCGCGGGACGGGGTGGCGGCCGAGGCGTCAGAGAATGTCGAGACAGTGACCGTGGCCGACCTGGACCTGTCCGACCTGGCCTGGGCCAAGTCGCAGGGCACGGTGCGCAATCTGCGCGACCGCCGCTTCGACCTCTACAAGACGGTCTGGACCGACGGGGGCTGAGGCACAGCTTGAGGCTCGGCGATCCGGCTGGTGAGCGACAGGGCTCCGCCGAGCAGCAGTGCGACGAGGCCCGCTGCCAGTAGTGGACGTAGCCACGTCTTCTCGGGCGACAGCGGCCTGACGAACATCAGCATCAGCAGACCCAGCAGGATCAGCACGGCGGGCAGATCCATGCCGATGCCCAGGAAGACGGGGTGGGCCAGGGTCATCAGCCAGCCGACGCCGAGTACAGCCCCGATCGCGACAGGGATGAGGCTGGCGCGCCTTGTGAGCCCGGGATCGATGAAGGCCACGACCAGGGCGACGACGCTGGCCAGCAGGGCGGGCCACAGGAACAGGAAGGCGGTTTCGGGCGCGAGTGCCTGAGCCAGGGCGGCCAGGGCGACGACCAGACCCATGATCCCGCTCCAACCGCCCCAGACGGTCTTGACCGCCAGCCTGGGCAGCATCGACAAGGCAATGGCGACGGCGGCGGCCCCGAGCACGACATAGTCCACTCCGCCCAGACCGAGGGTCATAAGAGCGGCGACGGCGATGGCTCCCGCCGTCACGCGCGGGTCCGACCGCGACCGGCCGCCCAGCACGGCCAAGCCAAGAGCAAGCACCGTCAGGGCGACCCCAGCCTCGATCCACGGCAGGCGCGCCAGCAAGGTATAGTAGGCCTCGGCGCTCTCGGCCCGCGCGGACAGCGGCCCGGCCAGCAGGCGCACGGCCTGGGTCAGGACGATGCCGGTAGCGACGAACCACACCGCCTCGATCACACCGCGCCCGCTGTCGGCCAGGGTCAGGCCCGCATGCGATCGCGCCCGCCAGACGGCAATGCCCAGCGCGCCAATCGCCAGGATCAGAAGGCTCCAGCCCCAGGCCGGATGGTGGCCGATCACCGCCCGGCCGAAGAGGTCGGCATACACACTGTCATGGGTCGAGACGGGGAGGGTCCCGGCCCGTAGCAGGGTGTCGGTCATCTCCAGCGCCTGGCTGCCGATATGCTGGACACTGCCCAGGTCCAGTGCGTCGGGCGTGGAGGCCTGGGCGTGGTACTGGTCGGGGCGGCCGATGAAGGCCAGGTTGATGCCCTGCACGCCCCGCTCGCGCGGCACGGTGAAGTCGGTGCCATTGGGCATGACGCTGTAGACGAAGACGGCCAGGGCGTTGGAGGTGACGCCGCCATCGACGCGCCCGGCGATGTCGGCGAACAGGGCGATCGTTTCGGCATTGCCGCGCCCGGTCTCGAACATCATGGCGCGCCCACCGCCGCCGCGCGCCTCCAGATTGACCACCGCACCGATGCGGTCGCGCAAGGGGTGGCCGCCCCAGAAGATGCGGGCTCCGTCGAGATTCAGCTCCTCCGCATCGGTCAGGATGACCACCAGCGTCCGCTCTGCCGGGCCGCGCGCACGGATGGCGCGGACGGATTCCAGAATGGCCGCCACGCCCGTGGTGTCGTCCGCCGCGCCGGGGCTGTCGGGCACGGTGTCATAGTGGGCCATCATGGCGACGGCGGGCAGGTCGGGGCGGCTGCCGGGCAGGACGCCGATCAGATTGGTGGCCGTCAGGGCCTGTGGCGGCAGGTTCAGGCCGGAGCGCTCCACCCGCTGAACGGCCCGGGGCGACAGGGGGCCGCGCTGGGCCGAGACCTCGAGCCCGAGAGACTGCATCCGCCGGACCAGCAGGGCCTGAACCCGCGCGTGGTCGGCCGAGCCGATCGGGTGTGGTCGCTGGGCGATATCGCGGATGTCCACCATGGCGCGCGTGGCGGAGAAGGTGTCGGTAGGGGCATCGGCCCCTCGTGGTGTCGGACTCTGCAACGCCAGCACCGCAAGCAGCAGCGCCACGGCCAGTGATCCAATCAGTGCGATCAAGCGCATGCGCTGTTCCTCCCCCCGAGATGGGCGCAGGCTAGCGGGCTATGGGATCAGCGTCACCCTTTGGGTCGCCGGAACGAGCGGTCGGGGCAGATTAAGCCGCCCGCCTCAATGCAGACGGCGCCTTGACGAACAGGCCTTTGCGACCCGCGACCGGGCGGAAGGCCACGGTATCGCCGCCCAGCTGTTCGTCGGGGCCCAGGAACAGGCAGCCGTCGTCCACCAGCCTCCGCTCCAGATTGTCCAGAATGTCCCCGCGACGCGACGGCTCGGCATCGCTCAGAACATGGCGGCAGAAGATGACGTCGAAACGGTAGTCGTCCTTGGGCGGCTCGACCAGATTGGAGCGGGCAAACTGGACCGCCGCCTTCAGCTGAGGCTTGGCGACCCAGGTATCCTCGACCTGGTCGAACCAGCGCAGCATGGTCTGGGCCTTGAGGCCGCGCTGGATTTCAAAGCCGGTATAGGTGCCGGATTTCGCCTTTTCGAGTGCGCGGCGCGACAGGTCGGTGCCGGTGACCTCGATGGCCAGTCCCTGTTCGAGTGCCGGCATGGCCAGGGACCAGGCCTCCTGACCCGTTGAACAGCCGGCGGACCAGACGGTGACCGGATCACCGCCTCGCGCGGCTGACAGAGCCGGCAACAGCTCGCTGGCGAAGGTGTCGAAAGACGAGCGATCGCGCCGGAACCAGGTCTCGGGCGTCAGCAGAGCCTCGATGACGGCCCAGCCCAGCGATGCGACAGGCTTGGCCCACAGGGCCGCCAGCATGACCTCGACGCTCTCGAACGACTGCGCCCGCGCCACGGGCCCTAGCCGATGCTCGACAAGCTTCATCCGGTCGCGCGTCAGCCGCATCCCCGCACGCGAGGACATCAGGGCTTGCAGGCGATCGAAATCGTCCGGAGACATCAGGTCAGGCGGCTCCCACTTCGGCGAATTTGGACGTCAGGATATCACCGTCGAACGGCTTCATCACATAGTCGTCTGCGCCCGCTGCCAGCGCCTCGGCGATCCGTTCGGCGCGGGTCTCGATGGTGCAGAACAGGACCTTGGGGCCTGCCCCGCCCGGCAGGACGCGCAACCGCCGCAGGAAGGCCATGCCGTCCATTACCGGCATCGACCAGTCCAGCAGGATGACCTCGGGCATGGAGGAGGAACAGAAGATCAGGGCCTCAGCGCCGTCGCCGGCCTCGTCGACCTCGAAGCCCAGTCCTTCGACGATACGGCGCGCCACCTTGCGGATGATGCGGCTGTCGTCGACGATCAGACAGGTTCTGGGGGTCAAGAGAACTCCAATCCGCAAAGCGTCCACAACGTCCGCGTGTGTGAACATCCCGATCATCGGCTGTGCCGGTTAACGGAACCTTGGCAAGGCGCGTTAAGATATCACCGTGGCATGCGAACGGTGAGGATAACCCGGCCCTCTTCGGCCTGAACGGACAGGTCGCCGCCCGCATCATTCGCCGTCAACCAGAGCCAGTAGGGCTGGATCCATTGCCCTTGCAGCCCCTCGGCCAGGGGCTGACCCGCCAGCCCTGTCACCGCTTCGGGCTTCAGTCGTGCGCGGGTGCCTTCCGCCAGGCCTTCGAACACGATCAGGTCGTTCTCTACCCGGCTGGACACCGTGGCGATGCCACCGGACGGAAGGGCCGCCATGGTCAGGTAGGCCATGTTGACCAGCGCCCGCGACTGCGCCTTCGACCACGACTGATCCTCCACCTTCCACACCAGGCTGGCCCGACCTCCGCCGGTCAGGGCATCGACGATGCCGCCCAATTCGCCGCCCGAGAATTTCTCGGCCGTCGTAGCCGCCCCGAAGGCGACACGGGCGAAAGCCACCAGGGCGATCATCTTGGCCGCGCTGGCCTCGATCAGGCCCATGGCATCGTCACGCATGTCCTGGGCCGAGGGGTCCTTCAGCAAATCCAGCCCGGACGAGATCGCGCCCGCCGGACTGATGAAGTCGTGGCACAGCTTGCCCGCGATCAGAGCGGCCAGGTCCTGGCCATCGGGCATCCGGGGGGCGGGGGCATCATGCAGGCGCGTCGTGGAGAGCGTGTCGGTATCGGTCATCGGGCCTAGAGACAGTCATTTATGAGGATGCGACGACGCTGACCTGATTTGCCGGTTCATGAAACCGTGCGGATGCTCTATCGCAGCGCGAATGACTGATCGCCTGTTTGCCAACCTGAAAGCCGACCTCGCATCGGGAGCCTTGACCGAGGCCCTGGCCGACATCGCCGAGGACGCGGCGCAGGTCATTCTGCCTTTCTGGCGCGCTGGAACGGTGGCGATGACCAAGGCCGACGACAGTCCAGTCACCCTGGCAGACCAGCAGGCCGAAGCCCTGATCCTGTCACGACTGGCGGCTCTGTATCCGGACGTGCAGGCTGTGGCCGAGGAGGCGGTGGCCGACGGCGGCGCGCCCGCGATCACGGGTGACTGGTTCTGGCTGATCGATCCGCTGGACGGCACGCGCGGCTTTGTGGCGGGCAAAGAGAGCTTCACCGTCAACATTGCGCTGGTGCACAAGGATACGGTCGTGGCCGGCGTCGTCACCGCGCCCGCGACTTCGACCACCTGGCGCAGCGGCTCGCATCCGGACGGCGGGGCTTTCCGGCGTCGCTTCGGCGAGGGCTGGCAGGTCATCAAGGTGCGCGACCGTCCGGCCGCACCCATGGCCGTGATGAGCCACAGCATGACCGATGTGGAGGCCAAACGCCTGGCCTCGCGCCACGGCTGCACCGAATGGCAGGGCACGGATTCATCGCTGAAGTTCTGTCTGATCGCCGAGGGGCGGTTCGACGCCTATCCGCGCACCGGCCCGACCTCGGAATGGGACACGGCGGCGGGGCAGGCGGTTCTGGAGGCCGCAGGCGGCCGGGTCATGGCCGAGGACGGCACGCCCTTCCGCTATGGAAAGCCGGGCTTCCTGAATGGCGGATTTGTTGCTGTGGGCGGCTAGGCCCGCGCCATCCTGAAGGCGATCCGCTCGGCCTGTTCGGCCAGAGCCAGGGCTCCCCATTCGCGCGCGGTTGTCGCCGCCTCTGCCAGCATCATGCCGACCGCGTGGGGCCGAGATCCAGTCAGACGCGCCCGCGACAGCATCAGATGCGCCATGCCCATCTGGTCGGCGGCCCAATCCAGCGGGGGGCGACTGACGGGCTTGGCCAGACGGCGGCGAACGATCGTCTCCAGTCCCTGGATGGCCTTCACGTCGCCCATGGCCTCGGCCAGAGCGGCCTCGGCGGCCATGCGTCGCTCGCGGGCCATGGCCCCCATGATCAAGCCCGGCTCACGCGTCATGGTCTCGGCCTGGGCCAGAACCATCAGGGGCGTCTGTGTGGCACCCTGCGCCAACTGCACCGCGACCCAGTCCAGCGGACTGTGGTCCGGCGTGAACTGGTCGGCGGCGGCGTCGAACAGGGCCTGCCCCTGAGCCTCTGCCTCGATATCGTTAGCCAGGTTCGCCAGCGCCTTCAGCCCGACGGCGGCCAGGCAGAGGGCGCGGGCCCGCGTCACAGGCCGGTACTCCGGGGACGCGGTCTCTACCAGCGCTCGCAAGTCCTGTCCGACCCGGTCCAGCAGGGCGACGTCCCGCCGTTCGACACCCCGACGCAGGGCCAGGCCGGCCCAATCCAGCGTCAGGTCTTCCGCGACGGTGGTCGACAGGTGGCGGTGGTCGCGCCGCGCAGTGTCCAGCAGCGCCAGGGCGCGATCGGCCTCTTCGGTTGTCTGCACCAGGTCAGCCCGGCGTGTGGTCAGGCGAGCGCCCAGGGCCCCGGCCCAGGCGCGCGTCGATGCTTTCTCGGGGCTCAGACCCTGAATATCCATCAGGGCCGCGTTCAGACGCTCAGGCCCGCCGAACAGGTCGAACCGCGCCAGGTGGATCTCGCCCGCTTCAAGGCCCGCCGCCACCGTCTGGTCCGATGTCCGCGCATGCCGGGCCGCGTCACTCGCGCAAGACGCTGCGCGTCCCAGGGAGGCTGCCGATCCCGTCCGCCGCGCATGTTCACGCCACATGAAGGACGCCCGCATCCAGGCTTCGAAAGGCCGGGCACAGGACACCCGTCCGGCGTCCGTGGTCTCGCGCTTCGCCTCGGCCTCCAGCAGGTCCGCGCCGATCAGCTCCAGCCAGCCCAGATCATCGCTTTCGCGGGCCTTTTCGAACAGCTTGCGCAGGTCTCGACCGAACTCGAACATGGCCGTGGCGACTCCGTTATCCCGCTTCGGGACGAAGGATGCGCCCCGGTGGCTTCCTACGCAAACGCAGCGCCACCGAACCGGTTCGGCTTGACCGTGGGAATGACACAGGCTGCGCGGGCCTTGAGCGGTCTCAGCCCAGGTTCGGCGTGCGGGCGCGGCAGGTCTGCAGGGCGGTCCGCGCCGCTTCGTCCCGGGCTGTCAACTGGCGCACCGCCTGAATGCGGGCGCGGGTCATGTCCGCTTCCACCGCGGCTGTAGCACGTCCTGCGGCCTGGCCGGCCTGAATGGTGGTCAGCGACCAGTACAGGGCGGCATCATAGAGGGCACGGCCCTCGCCGCTTTCGCCCCCTTCAAGCTCCGAAGCCGCCTGGGCCAAACCTGAACAACGCAGAGCCTCGGTATAACCGAGGGCAGGCGGGCGCGAGGGGGCGGGGGTTTGGGCCCCGCCGGCCATTGCGCTCAGGGCCATGAGGGCCGCCATCAGCATTGAAACCTCCACGACACAAGGCGCGCCGCACGATGTGAGTAAAGAACCACGGGACGGTGATGTGGTGAAGGTGAAATCGGAGAGCCCTAGCCACGTTCCTTCGTGCGCGTGAACGCCACGTTCGGGAAGCGTTCGCCGACATAGCCGGTTTCCCAGCTGGACTTGGCCAGAAAGACGGGGTCGTTGTCGATGTCGGTGGCCATCTGGCCGCGGTATTTCCCGGCGAAGTCTTCGACATCAGCCTTGGTGCCGCCCACCCAGCGGGCTTCGGCATAAGGGCTCGGCTCGAAGATGACTTCCAGCCCGTATTCCTCGCCCAGTCGGTCGGCCATGACCTCGAACTGCAGCTGGCCGACGGCACCGACGATGAAGTCGCTGCCCAGTTCGGGGCGGAACAGCTGGGTGACGCCTTCTTCGGCCAGGCCGTCCAGCGCCTTCTTCAGATGCTTGGCCTTCAGCGGATCCTTGACCCGGACGCGCTGCAGAATCTCGGGCGCGAAGTTCGGCAGGCCCGCGAACCGGATCATGCCACTTTCGGACAGGCTGTCGCCGACGCGCAGCACGCCGTGGTTGGGGATGCCGATCACGTCGCCCGCAAAGGCGTCCTCGGCCAGTTCGCGGTCGCTGGCGAAGAACATGATGGGCGCGTTCACGCTCAGCTGTTTGCCGGTGTTCTGGACCTTCAGCTTCATGCCGCGCTTGAAGGAGCCACTGGCCATGCGGAACATGGCGATGCGGTCGCGGTGGTTCGGGTCCATATTGGCCTGGACCTTGAAGACGAAGCCGGTGACCTCGTTGCTGCCCGGATCGACCGTCAGATCGACGGGCTCGGGGGCGTTGCGGGTCTCGGGCGGGGCGGCCTTCTGGGCCTTCATGATCTTGGGTGGCGGGGCCCATTCGCCGATGGCGGCCAGCAGTTCGTCGATGCCGAAATGGCGCAGGGCCGAGCCCCAAAGCACGGGCGTCATATGGCCTTCCAGAAACGCCTGACGGTCGAAGGCCGGATAGCCGCCGGTCACCAGTTCGGCCGCGTCCATCAGCTCCTGATGCTCGCCCGGCTCGAAATAGCGTTCGGCCTCGGCCAGGGGCAGGGCCTCGGGATGGCCGGCATCCTCGGTCGCACCGGGAATCTTGCGGGCATAGGGCTGGAAGGTGCCTGTGCCCATCTCGACCATGCCGCGCAGGCGGTTGCCGCTCTGGGCCGGCCACCAGATCGGGGCAGGGTCGAGCTGCAGCTTGGACGCGATCTCGTCCAGCAGGGCCATCGGGTCCTGGGCCTCGCGGTCCAGCTTGTTGATGAAGGTGATGATGGGGATGTCGCGCAGGCGGCACACCTCGAACAGTTTCAGCGTCTGCGGCTCGATCCCCTTGGCGGCGTCCAGCACCATGATGGCGCAGTCGGCGGCCGTGAGGGTGCGATAGGTGTCCTCCGAAAAGTCCTCGTGCCCCGGCGTGTCCAGCAGGTTGAACATCTTGGCCACGCCGTCGGATGTCGTGTGCTCGAACGTCATGACCGAGGCGCTGACCGAGATGCCGCGCTCCTTCTCGATCTTCATCCAGTCGGACTGGGTGCGCCGGTTCTCGCCGCGCGCCCGCACGGCCCCGGCCGCACGAATGGCTCCGCCCGCCAGCAGGATATGCTCGGTCAGGGTGGTCTTGCCGGCGTCCGGGTGGGCAATGATGGCGAAGGTCCTGCGACGCAGGGCCTCCTGTTCGATGGTCAGTTTCGACATGGAGTTTCCTTGAGCCGCGCGACCTAGCGCGGACCGCCTCAAAAGTCACCCGATGCGCGGACGCAGGCCCGGTCTGCCAGTGAAAGCGAATACCCCTTGGCAAGACAGGGTTATCGGGTTCATTGTGATCGCAGGCGAGACGTCCCGGTCACGCAATCGGGCACCGCCTTTGGAAACGAAGGAACGGACATGGCCCTGATCGATGACCACAAACCCCCTCAAGCCCACCGCGACGGCCCCCATCCGGCGATCTGCCTGATGGCCGGGTTCGGCGTGATCATCGCTGCAGCGATGATTGTGCACGTCGTCTTCAACATGATCATGTGACCTGGCCGCCGGACACGTGCGTTTTGCACGTGTTGATCTAGCGGATGTCCAGCAGCGTCAGTCTGCTGAAACCTCTGTCTCTGCCGTATCTTCCGGTGCCTGGACGATGGGATCAACGGACTGGCCGAGGGCAGATTGTGCCGTAGCCACGAGGGCCTTGGCTCGCCGCGACCAGGATCCTCCGTGGGGACTGTTCGCAACCGGGCGCAGAACCACGATCGCTTCGGCGTTCATGTCGCGCGACATATAGGCTCGCGCCAGCCTCATACGTATGTCGAAGGATTGGGGAGCCAGCTTGAGGGCGACGTCCAGGGTAGAGAGGTCATTGTCGTTGGGGTAGCTGGGTTCCCCCCGACGCGCTTCGTTGAGCGCGCGGTAGGTGAGGAAATTCAGGGGGTCTGCGTCAAGAGAGCGCGCGAGGTAAGCGACCGCCTCACGTCGATTGCCTGTGGCCTCGGATGCTTCCGTGTCCGGCCCCGTTTCATCCATAAGCAGTTCCGCCGCCAAGCGGAGGAGATCGGGATCCGTTTGATCGCGCGTCAGATGTGGTTCCAGAACCTGGAATCCAGCGCGGGAGTTACCGGCAAGCCTGTGCCCCCTTGCGACGACGCGAAGACGCAAAAGCTCGTTGCCGTTCCCGTTGTGTGCGGCGAGCGCAGCCCGGATAAGCTCGGCCCGATCCTCAGCGTTTTCCCTGATCAGCGTTTCCCGGCGCTGGCGTGCCCGGTCGGTTTCATCCTCGGGCGGATCTGACACTTCCACCTTGACTGGTTCACGGTCCAGCCTGAGGTCAAGCCACAGAAGCTCGGCTTGTTCAGAAGAAAGACGTGAGACTTTCACTTCAGGAGTAGGAAACTGAACTTGCGGAATGTGGACCTGAATGGCCCCAGAGAGGTAAAGGCGCATGTCATTCTGTAGCTGCGCTGCGCTTCGACCGGTGACACGCTCCATCGCTTGAACCGAGTCCTCGCCTTGCGTAACAGCCGCCAGATAAAGGCCCAGCATGCGGGTGCGTTCGGGCGTGCTCATGAAATAATGGGTCAGCCCCCAAGCCTGGGCATAATAATCACCGGCCCGGTAACGACCCGAGTCAGAGATTCTCCATTTCAAGACATCAGCCATCGGGGCCCAGCTGTTGGCTGGAAGCTGCACGAAGTAGGTCATCCGTCCTTCGTCATGTCGACCGAACTGGATCCGGTCCGGTCGGACATCCGCTGTCGAATAGTATTCGGCAAACCCTTCCACGAACCATGAGGGATAGGCGTTGGTCATCATCTGATACATGAAATGGTGGCCATATTCGTGAAACAGAGTGAGGTCGCCCCTGCTGCTCTCGGTGTTCACAACGGCGTGGATCCTGCCTGAGTTCGGCGAATAGAACCCTCCGACCGATGGACCAATGCGAGGCTCAGCCCGAAGCATGTCGCGGCGACCGTTTGCCAGATAAATCTCCAGCCTGGGGATCTCGTACTCTGACTGGGCCGGATAGTAGGTTCGCAGGAAGCTATCGAAGCGTTCGACCTTCTCAGCGTAAGCGCGCATCTCTCTTTCGCTGGTGTCGCCGTAAATGATGAAGTGTTTCGTCTCTGCTTTTAGCCATTCGGCATGCGCAGAGCTCGCCCAACCAAGAAAGACGGCTATAGCAGCCAGGATGCCGATCCCGAGAGACTTGATAGACAATGTGATGGTCCCCCGACGCGCCTAAGTTGCGTCAGAATAGGCACCTGAACGATCAAGGTTCAACCCACCTCATCGCCACATTCGTCGCAGGATTGATCAGGCGGCCAGACGGTTCCAGACGGCGCGGTCGGCGGCGACGGCGTCCAGCTTGCCGCGCGCATTCTTGCGCTGGAGCTGGCCCAGAACGACGTCGGGCAGGGCGCAGAAGCGTGGCTCGACCAGGTCGGGGTCGCAACCGGCCTCGGGCGCGGCGAACAGGGCGGCATTCACTTCCGGGCTGCGGTCGTGGATCAGCCAGGCCAGACGACGGGCGCGCTGCGGGTCGTTCAGATGCAGCAAGGGGTCCTCGGCGAACAGCTCGCAGCCCAGCTCCAGCACATAGTCCAGGCCCAGCGTTTCGAAACGGCGCGCGTCGCCGGGCGTGACCGGGCAGGCCGCGTCCAGGTCGAACACCACGTCGTTCAGAAGAAACAGCATCGGAACACACCACCACAGGCCGGACCTTTCTGGCCCGTTGGAAGTGACACTACCGCGATGCACTTGCGGTTCCGTTTGCGAACTGGGTTAAGGATTTCGCACCAACCGAGCGCACGGCTCAGGATTGGTTAGCTACGCTCGCCAGCCACCTTCTCGGTAATGAAGTGCCGCCCCTCGCGGTCCTCGATCTCGACCACCCAGACGTCGGGGTCGTAACCGATCTGGCGCTGAATATAGGCGTCCAGCTCGCTCTCGAACTCGCTCTCGACGGGCTGCATCCACAGGCGCTCGCCATCGGGACCGAAGGCTTCACTATAAAGACAGGCGCGGCGGGTGGAGGTGTCGAAGGCCTTGACGATGACGGTACCGGCGCGGGCATCGCCCTTGCGCGCGACGGTAGCGAACGACCCGGCCAGCTCGGCGCGGCGTATGAGGGCGGACACCCACAGATCGCTGGAAAGAAGCAATTCGTTCACCCTGCTCGGAAACCGGACCGGAACGCATGGGCGTCTAAGGGTCGCGTCATGACGATAGGGCAGAATGCCGAAAAGACGAAGCGCGACGGGCATCCAGCACGCGCGGCCCTGACCGCCGTGGTGGCGGGCGGCATGCTGGCCGTGGCCGTCCCGGCCTCGGCCGATCCGGCGCAAACCTACTATGAGCGCAGCTTTGTGCTGGCCGCCGGCGCCCGCTGCGACCTGTTCCAGCCTCGCGTCAACGCCGCCCTGACCGCCGCTGCCTATCAGGCGCGCGGCGCGGCCCTGCGATCGGGCGCGGCGCAGACGGACCTCAGGGCCACGGCGGCCCGTGCCCGATCACGGGCGGCAGCTGTGTCATGCGGCGACACTGATCTGAAGACTGTTCAAGCTCGCGTCGACAATGCCTTTGCCGGCTGGTCGCGCATGCCGCGCATGGATTTCGAGGGCTGGTCCGCCAATCGCGCGGCCTATTCCAGCCCTACCTGGCGTCTGATGCAGGCCTCGGCCAGCGGGGCGGCCCCGGTTCAGTTCGGCTTCGGCGGTGGCGACCCCGTGCTCAGCGCCGTCGTATCCTTTCCCGGCAAGCCGCGTCCTGTGGCAGCGCGGGTGGTCATGCGGGACGCCTCCCTGCTGCCGCGCCCGTGGCTGTTGAATGACGCCCTGCCGCCCGCCTCGGTCCGCACCAGCCTGTGGGCCACGGGCGTGTCGCCAGCGGACGAAGGCCTGCTGGCGGCCGAACGCCGGTCAGGCGAGGCCTGGCGGTTTCCGGCCCGGACGACATTGGCGCTGGAGGCGCTGGATCCACGCGAACCCTTCCTGGTCGAGTTTCACTTCCGTGACGGCAGCGTGGCGACCGCCCGGTTCACCGCCGGTGATTTCAGCGCCGGGCGCGCCTTTCTGGCGATGGGTAGCCTCTAGGCTGATCCGCCGTTCGCCAGCGGCATCGGAATGATCTCCGCCCCGCCCTCCGGCACCGGAGCCCGCGCGGGCACGGCTACCGGCATGCGCACCGTCACGGCCGTGCCCTCGCCCAGGGTGCTGTCGATGCTCATCTGGCCGCCGTGCAGTTCGGCCAGGGCCCGCACCAGCGACAGACCCAGACCCGTGCCCTGACGGCGCTGCTCGATCGCGCCGGCCTGTTCGAACGGACGGCCAAGGCGTTTGACGTCCTCGGGCGCGATGCCGACGCCGGTGTCGGCCACGGCGAGCTCCAGCCACGCCCCGACCGCCTCGCTGGTGACCGTCACGGCCCCGCCTGCGGGCGTGAACTTCACCGCATTGGACAGCAGGTTCAGCGTAATCTGTTTCAGCGCCCGCTTGTCGGCGGACACCTCGACCGGCTCGGACGGCAGGACGGCTGATAGTGTCACGCCGCGTTCGTCAGCCGTGACCCGCACCAGCGCCACGGCGGCCGAAATGATCTCGCGTGCATCGAACCGTTCCAGCGACAGGGTGTAGCGTTCGGCCTCGATCTTGGAGACGTCCAGCACATCGTTGATCAGGTCCAGCAGATGCCCACCGGCTTCGTGGATGTTGTCTGCATATTCGCCATAGCGGCCTGGCAGGGGGCCAAAGATGCGCTGCCGCATCATGTCGGCAAAGCCCAGAACGGCATTCAGCGGCGTGCGCAGTTCGTGGCTCATATTGGCCAGGAAGCGGGTCTTGCCCGCCTCGCGCGTCTCGGCCTCGAACCGCGCGGCCTCCAGTCCCAGTTCGTGCGCATATTGTGGTGTGGCGTCGAAGGCCTGGACGACGATGCGCGGGCCGTCGGCCTCGTCGAGGCGGCGCAGGTGAAGTTGCAGCCGCCGATCCAGCGCGCCGCGCGGTGCGACCCGCACGGCCGCGTCCTGACCGGACAGGGCCCTGGACAGGGCGGCCAGCAGGGCCGGGCGATCTGGCGCATGGACTGCGGCGATCAGGCCTTCGGCGAAGAGGGGGTCGACCGACACGCCCACGGGCGGACGGCCATAGGCGGCCCGAACCCCGCCATCGGGTGAAACCACCAGCGTCAGACTGCCCTGCGCGGCCATCAGGCTCTCAAGCCGGCTCACCTCCGCCTCGGCATGGGTCAGTCGACGCTCGCCCTGCCGCCAGGACAGACGAATGGCCGGGATGGCCGCTCCCGCCGTCAGCAGCGCCGCGACGGTCGCCAGCACCGGCCGGTGCGGCCCGACATCGACCAGCAGGGTGGAGAACAGCCCCGACAGGACCGCCAGCACCACGCCGATGGCCCCGATCTGAACGGCTCGCGATCCGCCCATGGCCAGGCCCGCCGCGAGCGGCAGAAAGACGAAACCGGCCAGAGGTCCGCTCAGTCCACCCGAAAACGATGCCGCGATGACAGCGGCCAGTCCCCAGGCGGCCAGCAGGAGCAGGCGTTCGGCCTGGGTGTTGCGGATCAGAAGTCCAACCCCGATCAGACCGGGCACCACCATGGCCACGATGCCGTAGAAGATGGCCCCGTCGACGGCACCCAGCCATCGCCCGCCCAGCGCCAGCAGAGCCGCCGCGACGGCCCAGGCCGCATGCCAGGCGGCCAGCGCCGGGCCGTCCTCTGCGCGGGCGGAACCGGCGAGGGGGCGGGGCGGCGCGAGATCGGGCTGCGGCTGTGGGGTCAAGTCGGTGTCATGTCGTGCCCGGACGATATCTCCGGTCCTGTCAGACTAGCGAACGGGGTGAGTCGTCCCAAGGCGGTTCCCGCCACAGGCGACTGCCACAAGGTCGCTGCGTCGCCCTGCGTCACGATTTCCGGGGATGGATGCGGCGGTTGTCGTTAACGCCCGCTCGGCCTATCTGGCCCACATGACCGCAACGCCGTCCGCCGACCGTCGCTCCATCGACGACACCCTAGGCCAACTGGTCGAGGAGTTCGACCTGCTGGGCGACTGGGAGGGGCGGATCGAATACGTCATCGACCTGGGCAAGGGGCTGGCTCCGCTGGACGAGGCGGACCGCATCGAGGCGCACAAGGTGCCCGGCTGTGCGGCCCAGGTCTGGCTGGCCGTGCATCCGACCGGCGACCGCCTGGTCTTCACCGCCGACAGCGACAGCGCCATCTCCAAGGGCAATATCGCCCTGTTGCTCAGTCTGTATTCCGACCGCACGCCGGACGAGATCCTGGCCTTCGACGCCCGTGCGGCCTTGGACCGGCTGGGCCTGCCGCAGGCTCTGACGCCCCAGCGGGCCAATGGGCTGAACAATATGGTGGGCCGGATACGCGCGGCGGCGATGGCTCAGGCCTGATCACCCGATCCGGTAGTGCACAGCCAGGTCGGTCAGGCCCTGAATCAGCAACGCCCTGCCACTGCGACGCCTCAGGCCCAGGTCCTGCTCCGCCAGTTGCAGGGACGAGGCGCGAATGCAGATGGCTTCGACCATCGCCCGGGCTGTGCCGCAGGCGCTCAGCGCCGCCTCGACCCTGCGGCCCGCGGCCATGGCCTGATCTCCGGGCTCGGCCCGTGTCGCCGATCCACCGCCGGAGCGGGGCAGGGCGTCCCAGCGCATCGTCAGTGACGGCCCGCGCAGTGCGGCCTCTGCGTCCAGCCCGAGCCGCCCTGCCGCTGCTACCTGGGCGGGCGACAGCCAGGCCTGGCCGTTCTCGTCCTTGCGCCTCGCCAGCCAGACGATCGGCGACTGGCCCAGATTGGCGCGGCGAGGGGTCCACCGACCGTCGGAGTCCATGATCAGAGCCACCCCGTCGATCATGCCGGGTCGGCCCGGTTCGGGGGAGGCATCGCCGCTGGCGCGCGCGGTTCGGGGCATCCAGCCGCCGCCGCCCCGGACGCGCAGGCCGGGCTGGGTCATCAATTCCCGAAACGTCGCCTCGCCGAACGTCAGCAGCACCCTCGCTCTGCGGGTGGTGCCGATCCGCAGCGCATAGACCTGACCGGTCGCATCGACCCATGCGCCTGACCGCGCCAGCAGCCGCCTCGCCTTGGCCAGATCGCTCATGCCGACAGCTCGCAGCGGGGTGCGTCCAGGACGTCGCGCAGATTGCGCTCCAGCCGGTCCATCAGAGCGTCCAGCCTGGGCTGATCCCGCTCGTCCTCGGCCCAGCGACAGGCCGCCGCCGCCGTCGTCCGGTTCATGCCGAACGCATGCCCCACATGATCCAGTGTCCAGCTGTAGGTCACATGCGCCAGATACATGGCCAGCCACCGTGCCTTGCACGCCGCTCCCGACAGCCGTGCCCGGGCCGTCATGCTCTCCACCGGCACGCCCGTGGTGGCCGCCACCATCTGGAGCGCCAGCCCCGCCTTGATCCGGTCGCCCTGCGTCACCTGAACCCGATATGTCTGCGCCATCGATACACCCCTCGCTCACTGATCGCCCGGTCGTTCGCATGCGCCGGCCGTGAGAATAGGAATATAGTCCTGCTACGTCAGTTGCGGTCGTAGGCGGCCAAAAGGGGCCGTGAGGCTGTGGATCGAAGAATTTTCGCCGGATTGACTCGCGGACTCTCGACGGCGATTCGCAAATCAGCCTACTGATTCTCATATCGGGACGGCGTTAACCTTTCTTAAGGTTCTGATAGATTAACGTCGGAACAAGGTTACCCGTTAAGCGGGGCCATATTCATACGGTTGAGCTTAGCCTGGAGGGGCTTGAATGCGCGTTCTGCTTATCGAAGACGATCACGCGACCGCGCAAAGCATCGAGCTGATGCTGAAGTCGGAAGGCTTTAACGTCTATACGACCGACCTGGGGGAAGAAGGCATCGATCTGGGTAAGATCTATGACTACGACCTGATCCTGCTGGACCTCAACCTGCCCGACATGAACGGCCTGGAAGTCCTGCGCCAGCTGCGCGTCGGCAAGGTCAACACCCCGGTCATGATCCTGTCGGGTTCGACCGAGATCGAGACCAAGGTCAAGACCTTCGGCGGCGGTGCCGACGACTATATGACCAAGCCCTTCCACAAGGACGAGCTGATCGCCCGCACCCACGCCGTGGTCCGTCGTTCCAAGGGTCACGCCCAGGCCATCATCCACACCGGCGAGATCGCCGTGAACCTGGACGGCAAGACGGTCGAGGTGCACGGCCACCGCGTCCACCTGACGGGCAAGGAATACCAGATGCTGGAGCTGCTCTCGCTCCGCAAGGGCACCACCCTGACCAAGGAAATGTTCCTGAACCACCTGTATGGCGGCATGGACGAGCCGGAGCTGAAGATCATCGACGTCTTCATCTGCAAGCTGCGCAAGAAGCTGGCCACGGCCGCCGGCGGCAAACACTATATCGAGACCGTCTGGGGCCGGGGCTATGTCCTGCGCGACCCGTCGGAAAACTCCGCCCCGGCCAGCGCCGCGGCCTGATCTACAGGGACGAAACACTAGAAACGACCCACGCCCGCCGGATCACTCCGGCGGGCGTTTTGGTGTGTGCGGGATGGGCCGAGGAGCGGCCGTGCTGAATGTCCGCTATGGGTGGAAACCAGACCTCTGTCGCCTTTGAGTGGGGAGCGGACAGGCTCCTCCTCCCTGTAGCTATGACGGCGGATATTGGAGATAGTTCATGGGGCGGATGTTTGAGGTCCTAAAGATCGTTGCGTTCGCGACTTGTGCAGCCATCACGTACGGCATCCTTCACGATCAAATCACCGCTCACTGGTGCGTTGAGTATTTTACGATCGCTCATCCTCCCATTTTTCCGACAAGCTCGCCAGTTCTGCTGGCGATCGGATGGGGGATAATCGCAACTTGGTGGGTCGGATTGTCGCTGGGGCTCGTACTGGCCTTTGCTGCCCAGTTTGGTCGCGCTCCGACGATCCCTCTGAGGATGCTGCGGCGACCAATAATCTTGTTGATGCTGGTATGTGGCGGTGTGGCCTTGGCGGCTGGATTGTCCGGCGCTGTACTAGTCGGGTCTCAAGTTGCCGCCGTCCCAGGCATGTGGGGCGCTGTGATTCCGGAAAGCAAGCACGTCGCATTTTCGGCAGCAGCGTATGCGCATCTGGCCAGCTATGCCTCGGGTGCCATCGGTGGGTTGTTTCTCATCCTCCGGACTGCCTGGCTTCGCAGCCGAATCGCCAAGATGAATGTCTGAGAAGGGTCGGAAGCGGTCTTTTCGTTCGCCTTGCAAAACAAGCCATTTGCGGCAAGGCACCTCCCCACTCGCCGCCCACCGTTCGGTGACCCACTAAACATCGATCACCTTCGCGCGAGACGGCCGCGCAGGCATTGCGACCTGTAGCCGGGTCGCCCATTCCACGCGGGCCTCCCCGGCACAGTTCCAGTCCCGCCGCCGATCCGATCGGTGCCGCGTTCCGAAAGTCAGTCCCATGAACACGTCCCGCCTTCTTCTGGCCGGCGCGGCTTCGGCCGTTGCCGTCGCCGCCGCATCGCCTGCCGCCGCCCAGGCCTATTATCTGCAGGAACAGTCCGCCCGCGCCGCCGGACGAGCCTATTCGGGCGAGGCGGCCGACACCGGCGTCTCGTCGCTGTGGTGGAACCCCGCCGCCATCGCCCGCAGCGGGCGCGAAGTGACGGCCGGCATCCACGCTGTCGCCGTCGGCTCTGAGGTCAGGAACAGCGGGTCGACCCTGACCTATCCCGGCGACATCACGGTGCCGGTCGCGGGCAACAATGCCAACAGCCCGATCGAGAGCGGCCTGGTGCCCAACTTCGCCATCGCCACGCCCGTCGGTGACCGGTTCGCCGTCGGCCTGGCCATCGCCGCGCCCTACAACTTCACCACCAAGTATCAGCCGGAATCCTTCGCCCGCTATGACGCCCTGACGTCCGAACTGCGCTCGGCCAACATCGGCCTGGTGGGGGCGATGAAGGTGACGGACTGGCTGGACATCGGCGCGGGCTTCGACGCCCAGTATGCCAAGGCCAAGCTGACATCCGCCCTGCCCAATCTGTCGCCCGCGCTGCCGGACGGGTTTTCCTCGCTGGAAGGCGACGGCATCGCCTATGGCTGGAATGTGGGGGCGCAGGCCCGCCTTGGTCGCTTCGACCTGGGGCTCAGCTACCGGTCGTCCATCGAGCATGAGCTGGACGGCGATGTCCTGATCTCCGGCCTGGTCGGGCCGCTGGAGGGGGCCAATGTCGATACGGCAGGCACGGCCGGTTTCAGCGTCCCGTCCTTCATCGCCGCCTCGGTGCGCTATCGCGCGACGGACAGGCTGACCCTGAACGCCCAGGTCAACCGCATCGGCTGGTCGGAATTCGACGCGATCCGCGTGGTCTATCCGACCGGTGGCCAGACCATCGTTCAGGACTACAAGGACGTCACGACCGGCGCGGTCGGCTTCGACTATGCCGCCACCGACACCCTGACCTTCCGGGGCGGGGTGGGTTATACGCCGACGCCAACGCGCGACACCGAACGCACCGCCCGCATCCCCGACGCCAACCGCTGGCTGGTCTCGGGCGGCGTCTCGGTCAAGGCGACCGACCGGCTGACGATGGACCTGGGCCTGACCTATGTCGCCTTCGAGGACGGTGACATCTTCAGCGACCGCACCCTGTACGAAGGCACCCCCGCCGCTACCCTGTCCAGCCTGCGCGGCACGGCCGAGGGCTATGGCCTGGCTTGGTCGCTGGGCACGCGCTGGGCGTTCTAGGCGAGCACACACCCCGGACAAGACGACGCCCGCCGGATCGCTCCGGCGGGCGTTTTCGTGTGCGGAGTGGGGCAGAGAGCGGACGTGTTGAATGACCGTTGAGGGTGGAAAGCGGGCATCGCCATGGATCGGTAGGGTCTGATGTGCTCCACTTGGTCTGTTACTCATGAGGGGCGAAACCGATGGGCCGTCTGAACATCATTGCGGCCACTGCGGTGCTGATCGTTTCTTCGCCAGCGTTGATGCACTGTGCCCCCTTGCCATCATTCGCCCAGTCGGATGCCGCGCCCCTTCGGTCGGATGTCCGGCGGATTGTGAACCAGATTGCTTCGCTGCCTCGGGGGCGGGCCAGCGCGGAGCGACAGCAAGGATTATTCGACGAACTGATCGCCATCGGTTCCGAAGGCGTGCCGACACTGATTGCTCTTATGGATGATCGTCGGCAACTCCCATGGTCCGCCATTTCACTCAAAAATCGTTCGCCTGATGCGTTCGAAGGAATCCGACATTACGGCCCGGAGCTAATGGTCGATGCCTTGGCGGCGGTGCTCAATCAGATCACCGGCGAACATTTCGGTTTCATCTACAACGGAGCATCAAATGCTGACCGCGCCGCATCAGTCGCCGCATGGCGTGAGTATCTCAAGAGCCGCCTGAGCAGTGACCTTCAAGCGGTGCCGAGCGATTAGCACCGTCCGCCATGGGGCGAGACCTGACCTTGGCTTCTGATCGCAAATACGACAACGCCCGCCGGATCGCTCCGGCGGGCGTTGTTTTTCAGGTCACTTCAAGGCGATCAGCCCTTGGCGACATAGCCCTTGCCGCCGTTGGAGGGGCGGCGGTTGCGGGGGCGGCGCTTGATCTCGCCGGCGGGCTTGCCCTCGGCGGCAGGCGCGCTGGTGTGGCGCGGGTCGTTGTTGCTGTTGCGCGGACGCTCGCGCGCCAGCGGATCGAAGGCGCGTTCCGGCACCGGACGGGCGTCGCGGCCCGGACCCGGCTTGCGGACGCGGTGCGGTTGTCCGCCGCCTTCCAGCTTGACGCCGTCGCGGCGCGGGTTGCGCGGGCCGCGCTGCTGCTGGCGATCGCCGCGCCCGTCGTCGGGCATGGAGGCCTTGGACTTGACGCCCGAGGCCATGATCGACTGGTCCAGCAGGGCCAGCGACTTGTCGTTGCGACGGTCGGTGGCCGGGATCTTCTGGCGCGTGACTTTCTCGATGTCGCGCAGCAGCTTCATCTCGTCGCCGGCCACGAAGCTGATGGCCGAGCCGTCCTTCCCCGCACGGGCCGTCCGGCCGATGCGGTGGACATAGGCTTCCGGCACATGCGGCAGCTCGAAGTTCAGCACGTGCGAGACGCCGTCCACGTCGATGCCGCGGGCGGCGATGTCGGTGGCGACCAGCACGCGCAGCTTGCCGGCCTTGAAGGCGGCCAGGGTGCGTTCACGCTGGGGCTGGCTCTTGTTGCCGTGGATGGCTCCGGCCTCGACGCCGCCGGCCTCCAGATAGGCTGCGACCTTGTCGGCGCCATGCTTGGTCTTGGTGAAGACCAGGCAGCGGGTATAGCCCGGATCGGCGAACATCTCGGTCAGCAGGGCGCGCTTCTTGCCCTGTTCGATATGGATGATCGACTGGTTGATGCGCTCGACCGTGGTCGCTTGCGGCGTGACCTGGACCTTGACCGGATCCTTCAGCAGCTCACCCGCCAGCTTGCCGATCTCGCTGGGCATGGTGGCCGAGAAGAACAGGTTCTGGCGCTTGGCCGGAATGCGCGACACGATCTGGCGGATCGGCTTGATGAAGCCCAGGTCCAGCATCTGGTCGGCCTCGTCCAGCACGAAGATTTCGGTCTGCGACAGGTCCAGATTGCGCTGTTGCAGGTGGTCCAGCAGACGACCGGGCGCGGCCACCAGAATGTCCAGACCCTGGTTCAGGGCGCGTTCCTGACCGCCGTATTTCACGCCGCCGAAGATGACGGCGACGCGGAAGCCCAGGTGTTTGCCATAGGATTTGAAGCTCTCGCCGATCTGGGTGGCCAGCTCGCGCGTGGGGCTCAGCACCAGGCAGCGCGTGGTGCGCGGCACCGGCGCGATGCGGTTGGCGGCCAGACGGTGCAGGATCGGCAGGGCGAAGGCGGCCGTCTTGCCGGTACCCGTCTGGGCGATACCCAGCAGGTCCTTGCCCGCCATCACGTCCGGAATGGCCTGGGCCTGGATGGGGGTGGGGATGGTGTAGCCTTCACTGGTCAGCGCCTGCAGCAGGGCCGGGTTCAGACCGAAGGATTCGAATGTCTTGTTGCTCATGTGGAGCCGTTTCTTTCGCGTATGTGGCGACGCGCAAACGGCCATGGCTCAACGCCGAAAAGGCCGCGCACCGCCAGTCCCGATAGAGCCTCGAGATCGAGGCCGCCGGGGTGGTCGGGCGCCGCCCCGCGTGTCCGGGCAGCGAATGAATCTTGAGGGCCGGCCGCTGCTACAGTCAGGTCTTCGATAGACGGAAGACCCACACGCGCTGGAGCGCACCGGATATCGCTATTGTGCGACGCAGCGCAAATGGACGCTCAATACGGCCAAGTCAAGGCGTCACTTGTTTTGAGCCTGGCAACCCGGCCCAAGACAAAAGGCCCCCGGATCGCTCCGGAGGCCTTGGTCTGTCTGTCTGTATGAAGCCCTAGTGAACAGTAGGCTGCTCGACCTCGACGGTCACGCCGTCCGACACCGGGGTGATGGGCACGGAGACTGAGGGGCCGGCGTTGGGGAAGTTCGATTCATCGCGGTTGGGAGCCTGACCCTTTTCGATCAGGTCCTTGATCTCCTGGCCGGACAGGGTTTCGTACTCCAGCAGCGCCTGGGCCAGGGTCTCAAGATCGGCGGCCTTGGTCTTGAGGATCTTGCGGGCCTCGTTCCAGCCGGAGGTGACCAGCTTCTTGACCTCGGCATCGATGATGCGGGCCGTCTCTTCCGAGACGTTCTGGCTGCGGGCGACCGAGTGGCCCAGGAAGACCTCCTGCTCGTTCTCGCCATAGGCCACTGTGCCCAGCACGTCGGAGAAGCCCCACTGGGTCACCATGCGGCGGGCCAGTTTCGTGGCCTGCTGGATGTCGGATGAGGCACCGGAGGTGATGTTGTCCTTTCCGAAGATCAGCTCTTCGGCGACGCGGCCACCCGCCATGATGGCGATGCGATCGACCATCTGGCGGTATTTCATGGAGTAGCGGTCGCCTTCCGGCAACTGCATGACCATGCCCAGGGCCTGGCCGCGCGGGACGATGGTCGCCTTGTGCACGGGGTCGGCCATCTTGACGTTCATGGCGACGATGGCGTGGCCGCCTTCGTGATAGGCGGTCAGGCGCTTTTCTTCCTCGTTCATGGCCATGGAGCGGCGCTCGGCCCCCATCATGACCTTGTCCTTGGCGTCCTCGAAATCGCGGTGAGTGACCATGCGGCGATCCTTGCGCGCGGCCATCAGGGCGGCTTCGTTGACCAGATTAGCCAGATCGGCACCGGAGAAGCCGGGTGTACCGCGCGCGATCGTCTTGACGTTGACGTCGGCCGCCAGGGGCACGTCCTTCATGTGGACGCGGATGATCTTTTCGCGCCCGTTGACGTCGGGATTGGGCACCACGACCTGACGGTCGAAGCGGCCGGGACGCAGCAGGGCCGGGTCCAGCACGTCGGGACGGTTGGTGGCGGCGATCAGGATGATGCCTTCGTTGGCCTCGAAGCCGTCCATCTCGACCAGCAGCTGGTTCAGGGTCTGCTCGCGCTCGTCATTGCCGCCACCCAGGCCAGCGCCCCGGTGACGACCGACGGCGTCGATCTCGTCGATGAAGATGATGCAGGGCGCATTCTTCTTGGCCTGTTCGAACATGTCGCGCACGCGGCTGGCACCGACGCCGACGAACATTTCGACGAAGTCCGAACCGGAGATGGAGAAGAAGGGCACGCCGGCCTCACCGGCCACGGCGCGGGCCAGCAGGGTCTTGCCGGTACCGGGAGGGCCGACCAGCAGGGCCCCCTTGGGGATCTTGCCGCCCAGACGCTGGAACTTGCCGGGGTCTTTAAGGAAGTCGACGACCTCGGACAGTTCTTCCTTGGCTTCGTCCACACCGGCGACGTCCTCGAAGGTCTTGCGGCCCTTGTGCTCGGTCAGCAGCTTGGCCTTGGACTTGCCGAAGCCCATCGCGCCTCTGGCGCCACCCTGCATCTGACGCATGATCAGGAAGTAGAAGCCGATGATCAGCAGGATCGGCAGGGCGCCGATCAGGACGTTCAGCCAGATGGACGTGCGGGTCGACTTGATGTCGACCTGGGCACCCGTCGCCTGAATGCTCTCGATCAGCTCGCCATTGGGCAGGGTCGTGGTCGTGGTGAAGCTCGTGCCGTTCTTGAGCGTACCGGTCAGGGTCTCGCCCTTGACCTCGATGCCGGCGATCTGGTTGCCGTTCCGGTATCCGACCAACTGGGTGTAGGTGATGGGCTCGGGACGCGGCGCGGCCTTCTGGCCGGGCATGGGTGTGTTGCCCCCGCCGCCGAAGGCCATGAACAGCGTCAGCGCGCCCAGGATGATCACGCCCCAGATGGCGAAATTGCGCAGATTCATTCTCGTCTCGATCCCTCGGGACGCGAAGCCGCCCCGTCAGCCTGTGATGTCAGCACTCGAAATAGGCGTTTCCTAGCCCCAGCGCCATGTCTTGCTCAGGACAGATGGCGCTCATGCGTCACTGCGTCCAGTGCCAGCGCCAGTCTCTGTTCGACCAGGGAGCGCGCCTGACCGATGGTGCCTGCAAGAACCGGGGCATCCGAACCGTTCCGGATCAGTACAGGCCGGGTTGGGCGTGCGGCGGCAGGCAGGGTGTTCAGAATGGCGCGATCGGCTTTGGACAGGGTTGCCATGTGACCGACGGCGGCGGTGACGGTCCAGCCGGGTTCATCGACAGTGATGGCCCAGCGACCGTCCCAGACGGCCTCGATGCCGGGGTTCAGGGTGATGTCGGGCGGCGGGCGGCGGGTGAACTCCCCGGCTTCGCGGTGGATGTGAAGGTGGTCGGCCATGGCGTGGATGCGGGCACCGCACAGGGTGACGGTGAAGGTGTCGCCGGTGGCCAGTCTGGTGGCGAGGGCGGCGAGGCGGTCCCCGCGCGGCACACGGTCGCCCCCCCCGGCGCTCACGAGGGCGGCGGCAAGGGTTGGTGTAGAGATGGTGCGGTCCAGGATCAGGAGACCCTCTCCCGGTGGGAGAGGGCTTGAGCCTCCGGGAGCGTAGCGATCGGCTAGGCGAAAGGGTGAGGGTCGAACTTCGGCCGTCGGCGTAGCTGCGTCACGGGGTGACGCGACGGCTTGCGCCGACGAATACAGCCGACCCTCATCCGTCCCGCTTCGCGGGCTACCTTCTCCCGATGGGAGAAGGCGTTTACGTGCACGGCTCCTGGCAAACCTGACATCCTCATTACCCGGATCATCGGTCCAGCCCGCGCCCTGCGCCGCCAGCCAATCCCGCAGGGTCTGGCGTCGCACCTCCAGCATTGGACGCAACAGCATTAGTCCGCGTCCCTCCGGCCAGACGGGGGAGGGCGACCATTCCCGCACCCGACCCAGGGTCGACCCCTCGGCCCGCATCCAGTTGCCCTCGGCCACGTCGTCGGCCGTGTGGCCCAGCAGGATGACGCGGGCTCCGGCCGCGCGGGCGGCCTCGGCCAGCCGGGCGTGGCGCGCGCGGCGGGCGGCGGCGGGCAGGCCGGTGCTCGGCTTGGGGCCATCCCAGCTCAGTCCCTGCCAGTCTGCACCCTCGGCGAGGGCGGCGTCGCGGGCGAAGGTCGTCCAGCGAGGGCTGTCGGGGTTCAGACCGTGGTCGATGGTCAGGGCCAGGATGCGGCGACCATTCTGACGGCCCCAGTTGGTCGCCAGTTTCAGTAGGGCCAGGGAATCACTGCCGCCTGAAAGGCCCAGGGCGACAGGCGCATCGAAATGAGTCTTGAGCCTGGCGCTCAGGCGATCGAGGACACCGGGAAAGGCGACGGTCGCATCGTCCGACGAGGTCAGGCGCAGTCCGCGTCGGAGCGAACGCGGGCGGCGACGCTGCGCAGGTCCGCCGAGGCGCGGGCGTTGTAGCGGCGGGTGAACTCGCCCAGGGCTGCACAGGCTTCGGCCGGGCGTTGGGTGGCGGCGAGGCCACGCGCCAGCTTCAGGGTCACTTCCCCGGCCCAGGCGTCAGTGGGCCAGCCTCGCAGGGCGCGGGCGTAGGCCGAGACGGCGGCACCCTGGTCTCCGGCGGCACGGACGGCGTCGCCGATACGCCACTCGGCCTCGCGGCTTTCGGGCGTGTTGGGCCAGTTGGTGATGACCCGTTCCAGCGCTTCCAGTCCGCCCTGTCGGTTGACGGTGACCAGGGTGCGGGCGGCGGCCAGATCGCTGGCAGCGTCTCCGGTGGGGGAGGCGGCGGCTTGTTCGGCTTCAGCTTCGCGCTGGGCGGCCGCGGCCTGGGCGGCGGTTTCCATCGTGCGCAGGCGGGTTTCGGCGTCTCTCAGCCGGGTACCGATGGCGGCGTTGTCGCGCTGGCTCTCGTCCAGCTGGAAGCTTAGCCGTTCCAGGTCGCCATTGACGCGCTGGACGGTGGCCTCGAGGTCGCGCAGGCGGCGATCCATGATGCCGACCTGACCTTGCAGGGCGATCACTTCGGGGTCCGGCTCCACCAGAACCGGCTGACCGGCAGCGTTGCGCTGGGTGACGGCGCGTTCCAGGCGCCGAACGTTGCGGTCCAGTTGCTCGAGCCGGCGATTATCCCACTGGACGGCCGGCAGGGGCGCTGTCTGGGCTACGACCGTCGTCGTCCCGGCGATCAGGACCAGGCCGAGCACGGTCAGGACGGCATTGCGGGGGCGGAAAAGGGCAGGGCGCTTCATGTCCCTGTCGTCCCACCGATTTGCGGCGTCCGCAAGGCTGGCGCTGTTAACGGGTCGCAACAAAAAAGGCACCGGCCGGAGCCGATGCCTTTCCAGGATTCGTTGTGACCGTCAGATCAGCGCATCGCGCCCGAGACGATGGCCGTGTGGCCGTTGCGGTTGCGGGCGAAGGCGTCCTCGGTCGAGCCGGCGGCGATCGGGCGCTCCTTGCCGAAGCTGATGGTGTCGATGCGACCGGCGGGGATGCCGCGCTGGACCAGATAGGTCCGGATCGACTCTGCGCGGCGGGCACCCAGGGCCAGATTGTATTCGGCGGTGCCGCGTTCGTCGGCATTGCCCTCGATGCGGACGGTCACCTGCGGGTAGCGCTGCAGCCAGGCGGCCTGGGCGTCCAGGCGCGGCATGGCGTCGGAGCGAACGTCGTAGCTGTCGAGGTCGAAATAGATGCGGTCGCCGACGTTGACGACGAAGTCCTGCTCCGAACCGGCGGCGGGTGCGCCAAGGTTGCCGCCGTCCACATTGCCGGTGCCGGCACCGGGATAGACAGGGTTGTTGGCGGGCGGGACTTCATTGCCGGCGCCCGTATCGGCGGGGCGGCGTGGGGTGCAGGCGGCGATAGCGGTCACGGCCACGCCGACGGCAGCGATACGCATCAGGTTCGAGGTCTTCATCATGGGACGTCTCCTAGATCTTCGGGGCCGGGGCCTAGCTTGGCTGTATGAACCGAATAGGGCCGGTTCGTGTCATGGGGAACCGGGGTAACGCGGGTTTGAACGATAAGGCTCCCGTGTTGCCCCGATTTGGGCTGTCAGGCCGGGCAGGCGTCTGCCGCCCGTCCGCCCAGATTGGTGGGTTGTTCGTCCAGCAGGGGCGACCAGGCCGGGCTGCTGCCGCGACCGGTATAGCCGGACTGAGAGATCACCCGGCCCGACAGGTCCACGGTCCAAAGACGGGTGTCGCCACCCGGGCTCTGGCGCGCGAACATGATGTAGCGGCCGTTGGGAGCCCAGGAGGGGCCTTCCTCGAAATAGCTGGACGAGAGGATACGCTCGCCCGAACCGTCGGCGTTCATGACGCCGGTCGAGAAGCGGCCGCCGCCTTGTTTGGTGAAGGCGATCAGGTCGCCGCGCGGGCTCCAGTTCGGTGCGGTGTACAGGCCGCCGCCGCGCGCGATGGCCCGCTGGCCCGAGCCGTCGGACCGCATCACATAGATGCGTGCGCTGCCAGACCTGTCCGAGGTGAAGGCAATCTGGCTGCCGTCGGGATTGAAGGTCGGCGAGGTGTCGATGCCCGGATCGCTGGTCAGGCGACGCACCTGACGGCTGGACAGGTCCATGACATAGATGTCGGTATTGCCGCCCCGGATGATCGAGAACGCCATCTTCGACCCGTCGTTGGAAAAGCGCGGAGCCAGCACCTGACCGTCGAACTCGCCCAGGCTTTCGCGGCGGCCGGTGCTGAGATTGTACAGATAGATGCGGCTGTAATCCTTGCCGAGCGCCACATAGGTGACCTCGTTGGGATCATGCAGCGAGAAGCGCGGCGACATGATGATCTCGGCACCATCTGTCAGATACTGCGGATTGAACCCGTCCTGGTCCGAGATAGTCAGGCGCGACAGGCGGTTCAGCTGGGTGCCGCTCTCTGAGACGAACAGCACGCGGCTGTCGAACAGGCCGGTCTCACCGGTCATGCGCTGATAGATCAGGTCGGCGATCTTGTGCCCGATCCGGCGCCACTGCTCGGGCGTGGCGGTGAACTGGTAGGAGACCAGCTGGCACTGGCGATAGGGGTCGTACAGGCGGAAGCCGAAGTCGTTGCGGCCATCGGGACGCGGCGTCACCGCGCCGTACAGCACGGCCTGGGCCCCGATCGAGGTCCACTGCGGAAAGTTCGGCGCATTGGCCAAGGTCAGTCCGGTCTCGACGAAGCTGTTCGGATCAAGAGGCTGGAAATAGCCGGTGCGGCGCAGGTCGTCGCGGATCACACCGCCGACGTCGGAGCCATTGGGGCCGTTGAAGTTGACCACGGCGATCTGAAGCGGGCGCAGCACGCCCTGGTCGATCTCGACCTCGACGGGGCCACCGGTAGGAGGAGGAGTCTGCGGCGTCTGGGCGTTGGCGGCACTGGTGGCCATGGCGACGGCGGCGACGCCGGCCAAAAGTCTGTTCAGACGCATGAATTCAAGCTCCCGCAGTTGGGTGGTCGTTTCGGTCGGCCGGGCCGTCTAGGACGCACGACACCAGCATGGCCGGGATTGGGGCGACTTTGGGACAGCCAAGCTGTGCTGTCACCCCGGTGGCGGAAACGTGACCCGTCCTCACCGGTTCCGGCATGCGCGCTCGGTATTGAAGGTTGGACGGAAGGCTCCGCCCGGAAAATCGTTCGGGACATCGAACGGCGCGGTCTGTCGGATGGCCCGGACAGCAGCGTCGGCGGCGGCACGCCAGACAGGGTCACTGCGCGCGCCGATCAGGTCCGGCCCGTCGGTGATCCGTCCGCGTGCGTCGATCGTCACGTCCATCTGGATCCGTAGATCACGCGCTCCGGGAATGTCGCAGGGCAGGGTCCAGTTCGGATAGACCTGGTTGAAGATGGCGGTGATCTGCGGTCCGGTCGCCTGTGGTGCGGTGCCTCGGCCTTGCTGACCGGTGCGGGGCCGATTGCCCGGCGCGGTGGCTGTGCGGGGCGGGCCGGACAGGGCGTCGAGATCGAGCGCGGGCTGGTTACGCGGCGGCGTCGCCGGGCGCTGGGCCGGAGGACGCGGCGTCGGCTGGGCGCGCGGCGGTGTGGGCTGTGGACGTGGCGTGGGCGCGGGTCTGGTCGGCGTGGGCGTCGGACGCGGGGCGGGCGGCGTAGGTTCGACCGGCAGGGGCTCAGGCGGCACTTCGACCGGGGCGGTGGTGGCGTCCTCGGTGACCACTTCCTCGCTGGGATTGTCGGCAGGACCGGCCTCGATCACCACGTCCGAGACGATCGACACGGGCACGGCGGTCACGGTCGGCAGAGGGGCCTTCACCCAGCCCAAGCTGCTGGCCAGGACGGCGATGCCGATCACGCCCGCATGCAGCAGGACCGAGGCGATCAGGGCAGGCGCGGGCCGTTGCATCGCGCGTCAGCCCTCCTCAGCGGAGGCGGCGGTGTCGGTGATCAGGTTCAGCTTGGTGAAGCCTTCGGACGACAGGCGGGCCATGACGCGAGCCACGGCCTGATAGGGCGCACGGCCGTCGGCACGGACGAAGACGGGGCGTTCGCGGGCATCCTCGCCCCCTTCCTGAGCCACGCGAAGGACCAGTTCGTCCCAGGAGACGCCACTTTCGCCGACGAAAATTTCGCCACTCTCGGTGATCGACACGGTCACGGGCTCATCGCTGGCATCGACGGCCCCGGCCTCGGTCTTGGGCAGCTCCAGCGGTACGCCGACTGTCAGCAGCGGGGCCGAGACCATGAAGATGATCAAGAGTACCAGCATGACGTCGACCAGAGGCGTGACGTTGATCTCGCTCAGCGGCTGTTTGCGGGCGCGGCGGCGACCGCGTCCGCGACCTCCGCCCCCTGCTGCTCCACCCATGGCCATGGCTCAATACTCCCGGCGGGCGGTGTCGTCGTAGGAACGGCTGGCGGGCGTACTGGGCGCCGGGCCGCTCAGGCGGCGCGCGACGGCGGCCTGAAGATCGTCGGCAAAGCTCTCCAGCCGACCGGTGAACTTGCCCGCGTCGATCGAGAATTTGTTGTAGGCGATATAGGCCGGGATGGCCGCGGCCAGACCCAGGGCCGTGGCGAACAGCGCCTCGGAGATCGCCGGGGCCACGGTGGCCAGATTGGTGTTGCCCGACGCCGCGATAGCCCCGAACGCATTCATGATGCCCCAGACCGTGCCGAACAGGCCGACGAAGGGCGAGGACGTCGCCACGACCGACAGAACGCCCAGCCCGTTCTCGACCCGCTGGCTTTCCCGCGCGATCAGGCTGTCCAGCGCCCGGTCGATACGCGAGACCAGAAGATTGCCCTGGTGCTCGTTCAGCGGACCGCGCGTCCGTGTCTCACGCCAGTCGGCCAGGGCGATGACCAGCATGCGGGGCAGGGGGTGCTCGGGATTGGTGCCCGCCTGGGCCGCGATATCCTCCAGCGACCGGCCCGATCCGACCTCAGCCTCGAAGGCCCTGGCGCGGCTGTTCAGCCCGCTGAACTTGATCGCCTTGTCGATGATGACCGCCCAGGACCACAGCGAGGCCACGACCAGACCGATCATGACGGCCTTCACGACCAGATCGGCCGCCATGAACATCTCGATCGGGTTCAGCATGGACGTGGCGTGGGCGGCGATGGTCATTCAGGCGTCCTCGGTCGCGATTCGTGCATGGGCTCCATCCCTGTGCACCGGATGGAGGTGGCGGTTGTGTGGCAGTGTGGCGCGGGTCTAGCCGGGTGTGGCCCCCGCGTCACTCAGACGGTCTCTGACGGTTCCGTGAGCGGCCGATCATTCGGAGCGCGCGGCGGACGGGGCGTTGGGCTGCACCGCCACCGACACGGGCGCACCCACGCTGATGATCACGCCCTCATGGCCTTCCTTGGCGATAGAATAGGTGGCGGCGTCGCGCAGCAACTGGTCCTCGCAGGCCACGTCGTTTGCGCGGCCCAGATCCTGACAGCCGCGCTTGGCCGCGTCGGCCCAGCCGCGCACCCGGCGGGTCGCCGCCTCCGCCCGCTTGATCGCCGCCTCGTCCTCGGCGGCGGCCTGGGCGATCAGGGCCTGGCGGGCCCCCTGCTGATACTGAAGCTCTGCCTGCCCGGCCATCTTGCGCTCCCAGACCTTGTAGTACGGACAGCCGACCAGGCCGCCGCCGAACAGCAGCACGACCAGCAGGCCGATGGTGATCAGTATGGTCCAGCCCTGGCGCTCGGTCATGGTGGGGTTCGTCTGGGCCAAGTCAGGTCTCCGGTTCGGTCAGGGCGTGAGGGGTGGCCAGCCAGGGGCCGACCTTGTCTTTCAGGGCTTGCGTCGGGCGGCGGGGGCGGCCGTCCATGTGGATGCAGACGACCTCGACCTCGGCCCTGCACAGCACCTCGTCGCCGCGCGTGACGGTCTGGTTGATCAGCAGGCGGGGGCCCTTCACAGCATCGTAGTGGGTCCGCACGATCAGGGCGTCGTCGATGCGAGCGGGCTTATGGAACGTCAGACCCATCTTGGACACGACGAAGGCCAGGGGCCGGTCGCCGTCCAGCAATTCGGCGTGGCCGATGCCCATCATCCGCAGGGCGTCGGACCGGCCCCGCTCGAAATACCGCACATAGTTGGCGTGATAGACCAGGCCGGTGAAGTCGGTGTCCTCGTAATAGACGCGGACGGGAAGGCGATGCTCGCGGCCCTCGAAGCGCCCGGCGGTAGGAATGTCGGCGAGGGCGTCGATCATGGTGTCGGCCTGGGTGCAGGACGGCGTTCCATGAAGCCGGGGCAGTCGGCGCGCACCATGGCCGCGAACTCCTTGGGCAGGGGGTCATTGTCCAGAAGGATGCGCTGGGGCCGGGAGACAAAGGCCACCACCTCGGGCTCGCCGCGCCGTCCGGCATAGCCGCACAGGGCCAGACCGGCCCCCTGTTCGGTGTAACGCAGCTCTGCCGTGCGCCCCAGATGCTCGCGCAGCTGGCTCAGGGCCCTCGCCTGACGATCCGGCTCCTGAGGGGTCAGGGCGCCGTTCTGCACGAACAGCCAGGCCGCCAGTCCGCCCAGCACGACGACCGCGACGCCCAGCACCACGATCAGTCGATCCGTTCTGATGACCCGACGCACCATGCGGCCAAGCATGCCGGGGTTCGGCTTGAAGGTGAAGCCGTCTCTTGGCCTACTTGCCACCAAACAGATCGGGCGCCTTCGGTGGTGCCGGCGGTTCGGTCAGGCCCAGATGGGCATAGGCCTTGGCGCAGGCCATGCGGCCGCGAGGGGTGCGCTGTATAAAGCCCTGCTGCAGCAGGTAGGGCTCGATTACATCCTCCACGGCGTCGCGGGCTTCTGCGATGGCGGCGGCCAGGGTGTCCATGCCGACGGGGCCACCGCCATAGTTCTCGATCAGGGCCTTGAGGAAGCGGCGGTCGTTGGCGTCCAGCCCGACCTCGTCGATCTCCAGACGTGACAGGGCGCGGGCGGCGACCAGTTTCGAGATGACCGCCGCCCCCTCGGCCGTGGCGAAGTCGCGGACGCGGCGCAGCAGCCGTCCGGCCACGCGCGGGGTGCCGCGCGCACGCGATGCAATCTCGCGCGCGCCTTCCTCGTCGATGGGGGCTCCCATCTTGCGGGCCGCGCCGGTGATGACCCGGACCAGCTCGTCGGGCGTGTAGAACTCCAGCCGCAGGGGGATGCCGAAGCGGTCGCGCAGGGGCGTGGCCAGCAAACCGGCCCGCGTCGTGGCCCCCACCAGGGTGAAGGGGGCCAGGTCGATCCGGACCGACCGCGCTGACGGCCCCTCGCCGATGATCAGGTCCAGCACATGGTCCTCCATGGCGGGATAGAGGATCTCCTCGACCGTGGGGGCCAGGCGGTGGATCTCGTCGATGAACAGGACGTCGCGCGGTTCCAGATTGGTCAGGATCGCCGCCAGATCTCCCGCCTTGGCCAGGATGGGGCCAGAGGTGGCGCGAAATCCGACGCCCAGTTCGCGCGCCACAATCTGCGCCAGGGTCGTCTTGCCCAGGCCGGGCGGACCGAACAGCAGGACGTGATCCAGGGCCTCGGCCCGGCCGCGCGCGGCGTCGATGAAGACCTTCAGATTGCCCTTTGCGGCCTCCTGACCGACGAACTCGGACAGGGTCTGGGGCCGCAAGGCGCGATCATAGGCTTCGCCGGGGGCGGGTTCCGGGGAGATGATGCGCTCATCGGTCATCGTCCCAGCTCCTGCAAGGCCGCCCGGATCACAGCCGACAGTTCGGCCTCCTCGCCCAGCCGGATCAGCGCCTGATCGACGGCGCGGCGGGCATTGACCTCGGCGACGCCCAGACCCAGCAGCGCGGACACCGCCTCGCCGGTCACGCTGGGCACGGGAACCACTGCCTCGGCATGCATCCCCGGCGCGCTCGGCGTGAAGCTGACCTCGCCCAGCGGCTTGCCCTTCAGTTCGGTGACGATGCGCAGGGCCAGTTTGGGGCCGACGCCATTGGCACGGGCCACCGCCGCCTTGTCTTCTCTCGCGACGGCCCCGGCCAGCTCTCCGGGCGGCAGGACGTCCAGCACCGACAGGGCCGCCTTGGGCCCCACGCCCTGGATGCCGGTCAGGGTGGTGAAGGCGCGGCGTTCGTCGCGGGTCAGGAAGCCGTACAGGCGCGGGCCGCTCTCGGCGTTCCAGACATGCTCGATATGCAGGGTGGTCTCATCACCGGGGGCAGGCAGGCGCTGCAGGGTGCGTGCCCCGCACGCCACGACATAGCCGACACCGGCGCAGTCGATCAGGCAGTGATCCTGCTCCACCTCGGCCAGCATTCCGCGCAGACGCCCGATCATGAGGCCGCCGCCAGCAAGGCCCGCTTGCGCAGCTGGGCATGGGTGATGGCGACGGCCAGGGCGTCGGCGGCGTCGGCCTTCACATCACCGGCGGCAGGCAGCAGGCGCTTGATCATGAAGGCGATCTGGCTCTTGTCGGCATGACCCGCCCCGACCACGGCCTTCTTGATCAGATTGGGCGAATATTCCGCGACCGACAGGCCGCAGCGGGCAGGGGCCAGCATGACCGCGGCGCGGGCGTGCCCCAGTTTCAGCGTGGAGGACGGGTTCACGTTGACGAACACCTCCTCGATCGCCGCTTCATCGCAGGCATGGGCGACGCAGATTTCGGACACGGCTTCCAGGAGGAATAGCAGCCGCTCGCTGAACGGCGCGGTCTCGGGCGGGGCGACCACCCCGTGCGCAACCCAGCGCAGCCGCGACCCCTCGGCCACCACCACGCCCCAGCCGGTGCGGCGCAGGCCGGGGTCCAGGCCCAGGATTCGCGTTCCATTCTGAATCAGCGCGTTCGTCATTCGTTCCGTTCATGCCGCAAAGACGGTTAGCGAACAATGACTACGGCTCAGTTCTAGTCGTCGCGGGGATCCAGATCGTAGCCAGTAACCCCGTCGATGGCTCTCAGCCGCTCGGCGAAGGCATGGATGGCTTCTGGTGTCGCCTTGGTCAGGCGAAAGCCCCAGCGCACGGTCCGGCCATCGTCCAGAAGTTCGTGGTGGTCCGAGCGGGCCACGCGGTTGAGATTTCCCAAGGCTTGGTGCACCGCCGCCTCGACCTGCGGTGTCTCCCGTTTCCAGGCGACGTGGGCATCGACGACTGCCGTCTGTGGCAGCCGTCCGCTGACAAGTCTGAGGCCAATCAGGATAATCGCCGTCAGCAAAGTCCCTACCGCACCCAGGCCGTACAGCCCCGCCCCGAACAGCAGGCCGATCGCCGCCGTCACCCACAGGGATGCCGCGGTGGTCAGGCCGTGGATCGAGAAGCCGCTGCGAAAGATCACGCCCGCGCACAGGAAGCCGATGCCGGTCAGAACGCCATGCGCCATCCGGGTCGGATCGCTGACGATATCCGTGCCGGGCAGGGGCGCGAACCGCCACATCCCCTGCATGACCGCCGCCTCCATCAGCAGGGCCGAGCCCAGGCAGACCAGAATGTGGGTGCGAAAGCCCGCCGCCCGGCCCCGCCATTCCCGCTCGAACCCGATCAGCCCTCCCGCCACGACGGCGGCAAGCAGGGGCAGGGTGAAGGCGGGCAGGTCGGTCCAGTCCATTTGAAGCGAACGGAAGGGGTGATTGCGAGGTTCCGTGCGCGGAACAAAAGCGATGAACGCGCTCCGATCAGTTGGCCGGTGTCGCCGGGTCCGCTGGCGGCACCGCCGTCGCCGGAGGTATTTCCGGGATGATGGACGGCAGTATCGATTCTGACGCCAACGGCTCATTGTTCGGCAGGAAGGGTGTGTTTCGTGAAGACGGCAGTTCGACGGACGGCGCGGCCGGGCGCGGCACCTCGCGCCGTTCAATCTCGAAAGACACCGTCAGGCTGATCGTGGTGGATACGGCCTGGCCATCGACGCGGCTGGGCACCACCCGGGCCTGGGCCAGCTGCGGGGCCAGAAGGGCTGACAGGCCCGAACCCGCCGGGGTGTCGACGCCTCGGCACTGGCTTAGCCGCCCATCGGGGCCCGCAACACAGGTCAGCCGCGATGACACACGCTCGAAGTCGCCGCGAAGCTGATCCGGGCGTACGCTATAACGCGGCGGGACGACCCACTCGAGCGGCATCCAGCGTGAGGATCGGTCAGGCCCCGGCGTCGCACGGGAGGGCTGGCCAATCTGTTCGCGTCCGACGTCGGGAACGGAGACATCGACGGTCTGGCCCGGCACGGGTGCCGTCAACTGCCGCTCGCGCTCTGCGGCAGCCAGATCGGCGGCGATCCGGCGTTCCTGCGCCGCACGAGCCTGTTCGGCCCTGTAGGGCGCGGCCTCTCGATGGGCCGCCGACAGATAGACGGCACTGACAGTAGCGACGAGGAGCAGAGCCAGACCGCTGGCTGCGGCCGTCACGACGGTTCGGCGGTCGGGGAGTGCAGGGCCGCTAGCGTTCAGCGGCTGATAGTCGTGGTGTGTCAACGCTGGCCCCCGGCACTTTGCCCTGATGGCCTATCCTGACCGACCTTCGGCCAGAGGCAAGAGGGACAGGCTTTCCGACAGGCTCAGCCATGCTTGTCGACGTAGGCGTCCGGGTCCTTGTTCACGGGCTTGATCCCCGTGATGTGCTCGGCCTCGAAGGCGGCGAACTTGACGGCCAGGTCATGCCGCATCTCCAGATCGGCATTCAGGCGGAAGTCGGTCAGACCCTGACGTTCTTCCTCGCCCATGTGCTTGGAGTTGACGACATTGGCCGCACCCACCGCCTCGAACCAGCCGGGCGAGCCGACCGCATGGCCCTCGACGGCCTTGACCGCGTCGCGCAGTTTGTTGTGGTCCTCGATGGCGTCCTCGGTCTCGCCCGCGACCGTGCCGTCCTCGGCGTCATTGGCCCCTTCGCCGATCTTCATCAGCTGCGGATAGAAGAACCGCTCTTCGGCCTCGGCATGCACATCCAGAAACGCCGACAGCCGCCCCCACACGGCCGTGAGGGCGTCGGTATCCTTCGGATCGATCTGCTCGATGATGCCGAACAGCCGCCGCTGCTCCGCGTGGTCGTCGAGGATCAGTTGGGTGATATCCATAAGGTCGGCTCCGGCAAGGCTTGAAGCCGGTTAATCGCCGCCGTCGCCAGCGGTTCCGCGCTAACGACTCGCAAGCCTCAGCCCGCGTATTTCGCCAGGTCCTCGTCGGAGATGTCCTCGTTCGAGAAGACGTTCTGCACGTCGTCCTCGGCGTCCAGGGCGTCGAGCAGCTTCATCAGGGTGGCGACGGCTTCGCCGGTGACCTGAACCTCGGACTGCGGCTTCCAGACGATGGCGGTGGACTTGGGGTCACCCAGGATCTTGGACATGGCTTCGGCCACGTCATTCAGGTCCTCGAAGGCGGTCCAGATGGTGTGGCCGGGCGCGTCCTCGTAGATGTCGGGCTTCACCAGGTCGCTCTCGACGTCCTGGGCCCCGGCCTCGATGGCGGCCTCCATGACGGCGTCCTCGGACCCGGCCTCGGCGGCATAGGTGATCTTGCCGACCTTGTCCCACATGAAGGCGACGGAGTTCATCTCGCCCAGGGCTCCGCCGTTCTTCTTGAAGGCGGTGCCGATGTTGGAGGCGGCGCGGTTGCGGTTGTCGGTCAGGGCCTCGACGATGATGCCGACGCCACCGGGGCCACGACCTTCGTAGCGAATTTCCTCCATCGTATCGACGTCGCCGCCCGAGGCCTTGTTGATCGCGCGCTGGATCACGTCCTTGGGCAGGCTCTCGGCCTTGGCGTTGTTGACGGCCAGGCGCAGGCGCGGGTTCAGGGCCGGATCGGGCATGCCCGACTTGGCCGCCACGGTGATGTCGCGCGACAGTTTCGAGAACAGCTTGGAGCGTACCGAATCGGCGCGGCCCTTGCGGTGCATGATGTTCTTGAACTTGGAATGGCCGGCCATGAAGAGTCTCTTTTTAGGGGCGCTAACGCTCGCCTCGCGGAGGCTCGCTGCTTGAGCGCGGGTAGTCTGTCTGTTTGCGGCAGTGTCGCGCCGATCACGACGCGGTGCCCGGTTGCGCGCATCTAGCGGATGATGCGAAGCCTGTCACGATACAGGAACCGTAACGGTTTGATGGTATTATCCACGTACAAGGCGGTTGAGACCGCATCAGCAGGGGCCAAGGGAAACGACATGACCGCCGAAGACGTCATCTACAATTCCAAGCTCTATGCCGACGACGATTTCAACGAGCATGGGCCCGACATTGTCGAATGGTACGAAGCTCGCCCCGTGACCGTGCCTGCCGCCGTCGCGGCCGGGTCGATCCTGGGGGCCTTTGCCCTGGGGGCCCTGACGGCCGTGGGTATCCTGTTCCTGACGGGCCAGCTGGACGACTGAGGCCGCGGCCTCAGATCTTCATTCCTTCCAGGAAGCCACGCATCTTTGCGTCGACCGACACGGGCCTCTTGGTCTCGCGGTCGACATAGACGTGCACGAAATAGCCGACGGCCGCAGCGTCTTCCTCATTATTGCGGAACAGGCCGATCTCGTAGCGGACCGAGCTGTCGCCCAGATGGGCCACGCGAACTCCGGCCTGGATTTCGTCCGGGAAGGCTGTCGGCGAAAAGTACCGGCAACCGGTTTCGGCCACCAGACCGATGGTCTTGCCGCCGTGAATGTCCAGCAGGCCGTTAACGACCAGCAGACGGTTCACCGCCGTGTCGAACCACGAATAATAGACGACATTGTTGACGTGGCCGTAGACGTCATTGTCCATCCAGCGCGTGGATATGGCCTGGAACCGCTGATAGTCGCCGCGCTTCGTCCGTTCGATGGTACCCGTCACGCTTCGCTCCATTTTAGTGCGCTAACGCTCGCCGCGCGGCGGCTCGCTGCTTGAGCGCAGGTTTATGAGGATCATCCTCGAACGTGTCTCCGCACGCCTGAATCGAACGCTCGGGCTTGGCGGACGCGGCGTCAAGCGCCTAGCGTTCACGACATGAAGACACGCGCCGCCATTCTTCGCACGATCGGGGCCACCCGCCCCTATGCCGACAGCCGTCCGCTGAGCATCGAGACGGTGACCCTGGACCCGCCGGGCCGGGACGAGGTGCTGGTCGCCATCAAGGCGGCGGGCCTGTGCCATTCGGACCTCAGCGTGATCAACGGCGACCGGCCTCGCCCCCTGCCCATGGCCCTGGGGCATGAGGCGGCGGGGGTGGTGGAGGCCTTGGGCGAAGGCGTGACCGACCTGGCCATCGGCGATCATGTGGTCATGGTCTTCATGCCCTCCTGCGGCCACTGTAACCCTTGCGCCGAAGGCCGCCCGGCCCTGTGCGAACCGGGGGCGGCCGCGAACGGCAAGGGCGAGCTGCTGGGTGGCGGACGGCGGCTGCATATCCATGGACACTCCGCCATGGATACGATGGATCGGGCGGATATCCCGGCCGAGAGTATCCATCATCACCTGGGTTGCTCCGCCTTCGCCGAGCATGCGGTGGTGTCACGCCGGTCGCTGGTGAAGATCGACCCGGCCCTGCCGTTTGAGCAGGCGGCCCTGTTCGGCTGTGCGGTGCTGACCGGTGTCGGGGCGGTGGTGAATACGGCAGGCGTGAGGGCCGGGCAGTCAGCGGTGGTCGTCGGCCTGGGCGGCGTGGGCCTGGCCAGCGTTCTGGGGGCTCTGGCCAGCGGGGCGTCGCCGGTCGTGGCGGTCGATCTGTCGGAGGACAAGCTTGCCCTGGCCCGCAGTCTGGGCGCGGTGCAGACGGTGAATGCCGCCGATGCGGATGCGGTGGAGCAGGTTCGGGCCCTGACCCATGGCGGGGCGGACTATGTGTTCGAGATGGCCGGGTCGGTGCGGGCGCTGGACAGCGCCTGGCGAATGACGCGGAGGGGCGGCACGACGGTCACGGCCGGACTGCCTCCGCCCGATGCGGCCCTGGCGGTCAATGTGGTGTCGCTAGTGGCCGAGGAGCGGACGCTGAAGGGCAGCTATATCGGCACCTGTGTGCCTGCCCGCGACATCCCCCGCTTTGTCGCCCTGTTCCGCGAGGGACGGTTGCCGGTCGACCGGCTGATGACGGGCCGCGTCGCGCTGGACGACATCAACGCCGCCTTCGACCGGCTGGCGGACGGGCAGGCCGTGCGCACGGTGGTCACCTTTGGTGCATAGAGAAAGGGGCGCGACCCTTTCGGATCGCGCCCCTCGAACGCCTGAGGAATGGCTAAGGGTCTAGTAGCGGCGGTTGTCCCGGTCGCGACGCTCATAGCGGACCTGTTGCGACAGACGGTCGTAGCGACGGTCCAGATCGTTGCGCTCGCGCACGGTCAGGCCACCGCGCAGATAGCTGCGCTCCAGATTGACCAAGGCGATCAGTTCGCCGCGCAGACGGCTGGCCTCGCGGCGGCTCAGCGAGCGGTTGCGCTCGCCCTGATCGATACGGCGGTCCAGATTGTATTTGCGCTGGGCGATCTGCTGCCAGCCGCCGTGGTGCTGAACCTGCAAATAACCATGACCGCGTGCCGGGCCGTAGCCATAGGATTGCGCCGCTGCGGGGACCGCGACGGAAGCGGCCACAAGAGCCAGTGCGGGAATGAGAGCCTTCTTCATCATCGGTCTTCTCCTTGATGTTTGCGCCGACCGGGGTGGTGGCGTTGATCGGAGAAAAGCATTCCCGGGCTGAGCGCGATCTGAACGCGCCGGGTCAGGTTTCATTCATGCAGATGAAATCGGGGACAGGGCGCGCGAATAGCCGTTGTCCGCCTGTACCACCGGTGTCGGGTTGACGGTTCGGCTATCCGACGCTGCGCACGTCAGTCACGCACCGCCAAGGGCGACGAGACAAGACAGGGTGAGGCCGACCGGCAGACTGGTGCCGTATGTCAGCCGTAATCCTGGATCGGCCGCACATCCAGGTCACCCGCCTTGATCGCACCGATGGCCTGGGCGGCGGCCTGGGACCCTGCGGTGGTGGTGTAATAGGGGATCTTCATCATCAGGGCGGTACGGCGAAGGCTGAAGCTGTCCTGCAGCGACTGCTTGCCCGAGGTGGTGTTGAAGACCAGCTGGACCTCGCCGTTCTTCATCGCATCGACGATGTGGGGACGCCCCTCCAGCACCTTCTTCACATGGGTGACGGCCAGGCCCTGTTCGACCAGATAGCTGTGGGTGCCGCCGGTCGCCATCAGGGTGAAGCCTTCGGCCAGCAGCGTCCTGGCGGCGTCGATGATGAAGGGCTTGTCCTCATCCTTGACCGAGATGAAGGCGCAGCCTGAGACGGGCAGGGTGGTGCCGCCGCCGATCTGGGACTTGGCAAAGGCACGGGCGAATGCGGGGGCCATGTCGGCCTCGCCCTCGCGCTTCCAGTCCAGGCCCATGACCTCGCCGGTCGAGCGCATTTCCGGCCCCAGGATGGTGTCGACCCCGGCGAAGCGGGCGAACGGGAAGACCGCTTCCTTGACCGCGATATGGTCGTACGGCTTGTCCGCCAGGCCAAAGGATTTCAGGGGCACCCCGGCCATGACCTTGGCCGCGATGGCGGCGATGGGCTGGCCGATGGTCTTGGCGACGAAGGGGGCTGTGCGGGACGCGCGCGGATTGACCTCCAGCACGAAGATACGGGGGTTGTCGCTATGCGGCTCCTCGATCGCGAACTGCACATTCATCAGGCCGCGCACCTTCAGAGCCCTGGCCATGGCCTCGGTCTGACGCTTCAGCTCGGTCACGATCTCTGCCGACAGCGACCAGGGCGGCATGGAACAGGCGCTGTCGCCCGAATGGACCCCGGCTTCTTCGATGTGTTCGAGAACGCCCGCCACGAACACCGTCTCGTCATCGCACAGGGCGTCGACGTCCACCTCGGTGGCGCGGTTCAGATAATGGTCGATCAGGACGGGGTCGTCGCCCGAGACCCGCATGGCCTCACCGACATAGCGGTCCAGCTGTTCGCGGTCGTGGACGATCATCATGCCGCGTCCGCCCAGCACATAGGACGGGCGCAGGACGACGGGATAGCCGACCTCTTCCGCCTTCTGGGCGGCTTCCTCGGCGCTGCGAGCCAGGCCGTTAGGCGGCTGGATCAGGCCGATGTCGTTCAGCATTTTCTGGAAGCGCTCGCGGTCCTCGGCCAGGTCGATGGAGTCCACACTGGTGCCCAGGATCGGCACGCCATCCTCCTGCAGCGCATGCGCCAGCTTCAGCGGCGTCTGACCCCCGAACTGGACGACCACGCCGATCAGGTCACCGTTCGAGCGCTCGACGTCGATCAGTTCCAGCACATCCTCGGCGGTCAACGGCTCGAAATACAGCCGGTCGGAGGTGTCGTAGTCGGTCGACACGGTCTCGGGGTTGCAGTTGACCATGATGCTCTCGACGCCGATGTCGGCGAAGGCGAAGGCCGCGTGACAGCAGCAGTAGTCGAACTCGATCCCTTGCCCGATGCGGTTCGGTCCCCCGCCCAGGATGATGGCCTTCTTGGCCTCGGTGGGGTTGGACTCGCAGGCCGGAACCTGGCCCAGCGCCCCGGTCTCATAGGTCGAATACATGTAGGCGGTGGCGCTGGCGAACTCGGCGGCGCAGGTGTCGATGCGCTTGAAGACGGGGCGCACGTTCAGGGCGCGGCGGGCCTTGCGCACGGCGGCTTCGCTCAGGCCCGTCAACTGGGCCAGACGGGCGTCGGAGAAACCCTTGGACTTCAGCTTGCGGAATTCGGTGGCCTCGACGGGCAAGCCCGTGACGCGGACATGGCCCTCGGTTCGCACGATGTCGGCGATCTGGCGTAAGAACCACGGTTCGTAGGAACAGGCGGCGTTGACCTCCTCGACTGTCAGGCCGTGGCGAAACGCCTGGGCGATGACCAGGATACGGTCCGGCGTCGGCTGGCCCAGGGCGCGCACGACGGCGGCCCGGATAGAGCCCTCGTCGCCCGATCCGTCGGTGCCCTCAATCTCGATTTCGTCGAAACCGTTCAGCCCGGTTTCCAGGCCGCGCAGCGCCTTCTGCATGCTCTCCTGGAAGGTCCGGCCGATGGCCATGACCTCACCCACCGACTTCATCGAGGTCGACAGGGTCGCCTCAGCGCCGGGATACTTCTCGAAGGCGAAGCGGGGGATCTTGGTCACGACATAGTCGATGCTCGGCTCGAACGAGGCCGGCGTGACCTGGGTGATGTCGTTGGTCAGTTCGTCCAGCGTGTAGCCCACCGCCAGACGCGCGGCGACCTTGGCGATCGGGAAGCCGGTGGCCTTGGAGGCCAGGGCCGAGGACCGGGACACCCGCGGGTTCATCTCGATCACCACCATCCGGCCGTCCGCCGGGTTGATCGCCCACTGGACGTTCGATCCGCCGGTCTCGACCCCGATCTCGCGCAGGACGTTGAGCGAGCCGGTCCGCATCCGCTGGTATTCTTTATCCGTCAGCGTCAGGGCGGGGGCGACGGTGATGCTGTCGCCGGTGTGGACCCCCATCGGATCGATGTTTTCGATGGAGCAGATGATGATGCAGTTGTCCGCCGTGTCGCGGACGACCTCCATCTCGTATTCCTTCCAGCCCAGCACCGATTCCTCGATCAGCACCTCGGTCGTCGGCGACAGGTCCAGCCCGCGCAGGACGATCTCCTCGAACTCCTCGCGGTTATAGGCGATGCCGCCGCCGGTCCCGGCCAGGGTGAACGACGGGCGTACGATGGCGGGCAGGCCGACGAACTCCAGCCCTTCAATCGCCTCTTCCATCGAATGGGCCGCCTTGGACTTGGGCGATTCCAGACCCAGCTTGTCCATGGCGTCGCGGAATTTCTGGCGGTCCTCGGCCTTGTCGATGACCTCGGCCTTGGCCCCGATCATCTCGACGCCGTATTTCTTCAGCGCGCCGGATGCGTCCAGCGCCAGGGCCGTGTTCAGGGCCGTCTGGCCGCCCATGGTCGGCAGCAGGGCATCGGGACGCTCTTTGGCGATGATCTGCTCGACGAACTCCGGCGTGATCGGCTCGATATAGGTGGCGTCGGCCACCTCCGGGTCGGTCATGATGGTGGCGGGGTTGGAGTTGACCAGGATCACCCGGTACCCCTCGGCCTTCAGCGCTTTGCAAGCCTGAACACCGGAATAGTCGAACTCGCAGGCCTGACCGATCACGATCGGACCGGCACCGATAATCAGGATGGCTTTGATGTCTGTGCGTTTGGGCATCTTCGGCCTCGTCTGATCAGTTCGTCACGACCGCGCACTCCCAGCCGTCATAGTCCAGCTGGAAGGCCGCGGCCCAGGATTGCATCATGGATGAAACGGGCGCGAACGAGGCTTCGTCCACCGCCATGGTGGTCTCCAGAACGGTCATCTCGTCCTGGCCGCGCGTGATGAAGCCGGCGCGCCGCGCGACCTCGTTCAGATCGTCGTGGTCACCCTCGCCATAGAAGTAGAACAGGGTGTGCCGGGGCGTGACGCCACTGTCGCCATGCTCTGCCAGGGACGCCCGGATCATGGCGTCGCGCTCATCGTGCGGGACATCGGATGCGGTCACGTCTGCAGCGGTCCTTTCGCGCACGAAAATCCGGCGCGGGCGATACGCCGGCGCGGTTCCGTTCGGGTTGTCGGTTAAGCGGTCCGTCTAAAGAGGGCAGGGGGCGGGGGCAAGAACCAATGCGCCTGGCGCTGCCATTTGCTGTGCACGCACGAAAAAGGGGCGGCCCTTTCGAGCCGCCCCTGATCCGTCTTGGCCGGTTCCGAAATCAGAACGGGCGGTAGTTCAGGCCGATGAAGAAGCGACGGCCGTAGGGGTCGAAGTTCGAATACAGCGTCGTGCCGAGATAGTCGGCCTGTTCAGCATCGAACGCATTCACCACGCCGGCGCGAACCGTCAGGTCCTCGCGAGCATTCCAGCGCACCGTGAAATCGTGGCGCGTGAAGTTTTCGGTGTCCAGTTCGCTGACCAGACGGGCATCGGCATTGTTCACGAAGTCGCGGACGTTGACGATGTCCTGGGCCGTTTGCCAGTCGGCGGTCCAGTTGACGCTCCAGATCTCGTTCGGTGCCCACGTCAGCGACGAGGTCAGACGAACGCGGGGGTAGAACAGACCACTGGCCAGTTCGGTGAAGTCGCTCGGATCGCCTTCGTTCAGGAACTCCTTCTGATCGATCAGCCACGAACCCGCGAGACGATAGTCGAACTGGCCGAAGTCGCGGCCCGTCATTTCAAGCGTGTCGACACGGTAGTTGGCCGTGAAGTCCAGGCCACGGGTCTGCAGCTTGGCATAGTTGAACGACCGCTCGATGAAGCCACCCACGGAATCACCAGCCGGCGCACCCACGCCGAACGGAATGTCCGGGTTGTTGCGGAAGATGGTTTCGCAGGCATCCGCATTCAGCGTCGCCCCGTTGACGCAGTTGGCCGCGGCGGTTGCGGCGCTGACGGCCGAGATGACCTGTTCGATCTCGATTTCGTAGTAGTCGAGGACCAGCGAGAAGTTCGGGATGAAGCGTGGACGCAGCACCGTCGAGAAGGTGAAGCTGTTGGACTCCTCCGGCCGTAGGTTCGGGTTGCCCCCCAGCGAGCCGGCGATGCCCGAGGTGTAGTTCGGGTTGAAGTCGTCCAGGTTGGTTGCGGTCGCCCCGGCGAAGTCGAACGTCAGACCCTGTTCGGCGGCCAGCGCCGTACAGTTGTTGATCCGGTTCTGGCGGGTTTCGGCATCCTGAACATCGGCGATGGCCAGGGTGGCGCAAGGGTCGGCAAAGGCGTTGGCGAACGTCTGTCCCAGAGGCGAGAAGTTTTCGCCCAGGTCCGGCACGCGCACCGATGTGTTGTAGCTGGTCTTGAAGGCGATGTCCTGGATCGGACGGTAGACCAGGTTGACCCCATAGACATCCACGTCGCCTACGGTCGAATAGTCGGCGTAGCGGTAGGAGCCGCTCAGCTCGGCATATTCACCCAGGAAGCTGTCGCGGAACAGTGGGACCGAAAGCTCGGCGAAGTACTCGTTGGAATCGTATTCGACCTCCGGGAAATCGGCACCGGTGTTGAGGAACAGCAGGCGTCCGTCCGTGTCACGATCGCGGCCGGTGGCCGAGGTCGCCTCGCGGCGATATTCGGCCCCCAGAGCGACGCCCAGAGGTCCGGCTCCCCAGAAGTCCCACAGATTGCCGGAGATCGAAGCGATCGCCTGCTCCTGCTCGTTGCGCTCGGTGACGCCGATTGTGGCGTCGACATAGTCGAGCGCCGCCTGGCTCTGGTTGCCCTTGCCGAAGACGTTCAGCGGGGCGCACTCGTCAATACTGCGACGGCCGTACTCGCTGTCGCGCAGGTCACCGCCACGTTGCGGATCACCCAAGGCTCCGTCGGGCGCACCCTGCGCGGCCAGAAGCTGGACGCGGCAGACGATTTCGCCCGGTGTGCCGTTGACGACACCGGCCGTGTCGAGCACGGCATCGGCGGCCAGGGCAAAGCGCTGGCCATCGACGCCCCGCTCACGGTTTTCGACCTCGACCTGGCCGTAGGTGTAGCCGATGTCCCAGTTGAAATCCCTGACGAAGGCCAGCTGATCGCGCGAGCCACGCAGGCCCACGACGTAGCGTTGCAGTTCGCGGGTGTTGTCCTGGGTGCGGTCTGGTCCGAACAGGCTGTGGCGAGCGATCTGCAGACCTTGCGATCCCAGCAGTACGCTGTCGGCGTCGTCGGTCGGCGGTGCATAGCGGTCGATCTGGTTTCCGGCGATGGCATCCTTCACCAGTTGCGGCAGGAAGGCGTTGTCGGACCAGCGCAGGTCGAAGTTGTTCACCGCATAGATCGGGTTGGCCGTTCCGGCACCGTAAGAATCGACCAGGTCGACGTTGAAGAAGGTCGGCTGACCCACGTCGAACGTATCTTCGGTGACGTATTTGGCCTCGGCGTAGAGCTCGATGTCCGGCGTGACATCGAAGGTGGCGCCGGCCTGGAAGCGGGCCGATTCCGAACGCGGCACGCGCGATCCGGTCGAGAAGTCGGCGATATTCTCGCCGTCGCCGCCAATGTTGTAGGGACGGAACAAGCCGGTGTTACCGATGCGCTGACCAAAGTTGGCCAGGCGGGCGGTGGAACCGTCGTAGTAGAAGGTCTTGCCTGGGTTCGGCGCAAAGCAGTTGTTGCTGTAGGTGAAGAACTCACCACCTGCCCCGTCCGGAGCGAAGCAGTCTTCGTACGGCACGTCAGGATCGCTGAGGCGCGAACCGGGCTGCGAGTTGGCCAGCGTGGTGGCACCCCAGCGCGGAATATCCATGCGGCGGACGTTCTTGAACAGCTGGAAGTCCTGGTTGCCGTCGAACGGTGCCGTCGTCGGATCGGCATCAATGCCGGCACGGAACGGTGCGTCGTTGATCCAGTCGATGTTGTTGGAGGTGACTTCGTCGACCTCTTCATACTCGCCGTGGGCATAGACATTGAGGCGACCGTCGAGCAGATTCACGCCTGCCAGGGCCGAGATACGGCGATTGGCTTGGCCGTCCTGGTTGATCATGCCGTAGTTGGCGTCGATCTCCAGGCCCTCGAAATCCTTGCGCAGGATGAAGTTCAGCACGCCGGATACGGCGTCGGCGCCGTAGACCGAGGCGGCACCGCCGGTGACGATCTCGATATTCTCGATAAGCAGACGCGGAATGGTATCGATGTCGACGGCCAGCGAGCCGCCGCTGGAGCCCACGTGGCGGCGTCCGTCAACCAGTGTGAGGGTGCGGTTCGAGCCGAGGCTGCGAAGGTTCGGCAGCGACAGACCGCCGTCACCCAGGTTCGAACCCGTCGTGTCCGACGGAACGACAGAGTTTGAAAGGGCAGGGATGGTCGCAAGGTAGTCGATTACCGTCGCCTGGCCAGTCGACAGCAGGGCTTCGCGCTGAACCTGAATCAATGGTGTCGGTGCGTTGGTGGCATCGCGGCGAATGCGCGACCCGGTCACGACGACCTCGCCAAGTTCGGTGGCCTGGTCCTGAGCAACGGGTGCCTGATTCAAGGGCTCTTGGCCCGTCACCGTACCGGCTGGCTGATCGGCGGGCACCGTCTGTGCCAGCGCGGGGGCGGAAATGGCGATTGAGCCTGCCAACATCGTGGTTGCAAGCAATGTCTTGCGAATATCGATCATAGATTAAAAACCCAAGCTATCTGAATAACGCAGTTATGTCGAAGGGACGACAAGGCTGTGCAAAAGGTCTCGGTCCAAGAGATTGGTCAAGCCTTGCCGTAGCATTTCTTGCAACATTACAATGTTATTCAAACATTATGTGTCGTTATTGAAACTGTATGCTGCCACATTCTAGAATCTTGGAGCAGAGCGCGTCGAACAACTGAACTAGAACACAAAGTACTGTTCTGAGTATTGTTGAACTGATCGCCTGGCATATTGGCTGCGCGACACGACGTTGCGGTGTGTTGCCAAGCACGACCAAGTGCCTGGTTGGCGCGCCGGGAGCTTCGAGCAGAGAAGGCCGACTGACAGATTTAGGTCAAAGGAGGCGGCGAGAGCCCACATCAGGCGTGGTGCCCATGTGCTACAGTGCCTGTACTAAAATGCCTCTCCGGACCCGCTCGCGCTTGCGTGTCGAAAAAGCGACCGTAATGTGACCCCTTGGCTAGGGTTGGGGCGGCGTTCGGATTCGCGCTTCGGCAACCGATACAAAAGGATATTTATCTGTGCGTTATTCTCGATTGCTGACGACGACCGTTCTTTCGAGCCTGGGTGTGTTCGTTGCGACCGCCGCATTGGCTCAGACCCCTCCGCAAACCGCTCCGCAACCCGCGCCTGATGCGGAAGAGCAAGAGTCACAGGCTACGGAACTGGGCGACGTCGTCGTTACGGGGTCGCGCATTCCCCAGAACGAATTTACCAGCCCTTCGCCTGTTCAGGTGCTGACGTCTGATCGTGCCGAACAGCGCGGCCTCAGCGACACGGTCCAGTTGCTGCAGAGCTCGACGCTCGCCTCTGGTTCGCCTCAGGTGAACTCGACCATCTCCAGCGCCTTTGTGACGGACGGTGGCCCCGGTGCCGCGACGATCTCGCTGCGCGGCCTGGGTGCGAACCGCACGCTCGTGCTGCTGAACGGTCGCCGTGCCGGCCCAGCCGGTACGCGCGGTGGCGTCTCGGCATTCGACCTGAACGTCATTCCTCAGTCGGCTATCAACCGCATCGATCTGCTGAAGGACGGCGCGTCGTCGATCTATGGCTCGGACGCCGTGGCCGGCGTGGTCAACCTGATCACCGAGCGCGCCCGCGATGGCGGGGAGATGACAGCCTTCGCTTCGGCTCCCTTCGATCAGGGCGGCGAGCAGTACAACATCTCCGGAACTTTCGGTAAGCAGTTCGACCGTGGCTACGTGAATCTGTCGGCCGACTACTATCGTCAGGAAAAGCTGGCTGCCGGCGAACGCGACTATCTGATCTGCCGCAACCAGTACATCACCGCGCCAGGCACCAACACGCGCGTTGACCGCGTCGACCCGCGCACGGGACAGCCGCAGTGCACCGACCTGACCTGGGGCAATATCTACGTCTACGGTGCCGACTTCTCGGGCCGCGCCGGTCGCTTCCAGTTTGATTACGACGGTGATCTGGGTCGGTACATTCCCACGCGCCCGACGAACCCCGCCACTTCGGCCCTCTATCCGACCGCACCTGACGGCTTCTACATCGTGAACTACGATGCGGCCTCGCGTTCGGTGGTCAACAACCTGTCCGATTTCGCCCGGGAAGAATCGATCATCCCCGAGACTGAGCGTTACACGGTGTTCGGTGAAGGCGCATATGAACTGGGCGGCGGTGTCGAAGCCTATGCCGAACTGCTGCTGAACCGCCGCGAAAGCCGCACGGACAGCTATCGCCAGTTCTGGAACTACGTCTACACCTCGACCTTCGGCGATCCGCTGAACGACTTCGTCGGCCCCAACATCCTGAGCCCGACCGCGATCACCGATCACTTCGATGCGTCTCAGAAGGTGGACTACACCCGTGCGGTTGTAGGCCTGCGCGGCAACTTCAGCATCGGCGGCCTGAACAATTGGTCGTGGGATGTCTTCGGCCAGTACAGCCGCTCGGATGCGGAATACACGAACGACGTCATCCTCCAGGATGCCGTCGATTCGACCAGCTTCAAGACGGAGCTTTGCGCGGGTCAAAACCTGCCCGGTACCAACCGTCCATGCGTGGATGTTGACTTTACCCGCCCTGGCTTCCTCGCCGGTGATCTGACCGATGCCGAGCGGGCCTTCCTGTTCGATACAGAGACCGGCACGACTGTCTACGAGCAGACCTACGTCGAAGGTTCGCTGGCGGGTAACCTGTTCGAGCTGCCTGCGGGTCCGCTGGGTGCTGCCTTCGGTTTCCACCTGCGCAAGGATGAGATCGTCGACACTCCGGGTGATGTCACCCTGGCCAACAACAGCTGGGGCCTGAGCGGCGCTGGCGTGACCCAGGGCTCCGACACGGTAAACGAGGCCTATGTCGAGCTGGCCATCCCGCTGCTGGCCGATCTGCCCTACGTCCAGGGCCTGGATCTGTCGCTGTCGGGTCGTTACACCGACACCGATACCTCTGGCGACGCCACGACCTACAAGGTCGGCCTGAACTGGAAGATCAGCGATACGATCCGCGTTCGCGCCACGCACGGGACGTCGTTCCGCGCACCGGCCCTGTTCGAACTGTATCTGGCGGACCAGACCAGCTTTGTCGGTCAACGCAACATCGACCCCTGCCTCAACCTCGACCAACGCGTGGCCGATGGTGTTCTGGCCACGACCGACCCGCTTTACGTCAACTGCACCAGCGCAGCGGGCCCGGGCGGCGGCGTAGCCAGCGACTTCACCGGCGGCGTGGCGTCAGCCGAGGTCGTGACCGGCGGTGGACTGGGCGTTCTGGAGCCTGAAACCTCCAAGGCAACGGTCATCGGTTTGGTCCTGACTCCGCCGGACAGCAACCTGAGCGTCGCGCTCGACTATTTCGAGATCAAGATCGAGGATCAGGTCGATGTTCTGGGGGCCGGTGGCATCCTGCAGGCCTGCTATCTGTCGGAGAATTTCCCGAGCGATCCGATCTGTAACCAGTTCGACCGCGACCCGACGCTTGACGGTGCGATCAGCCAGGTCCGCGACAGCTATCTGAACATCGCCGAGCAGAACAACCGTGGCTTCGACTTCACGGCACGCTGGTTCCACGACTTCGATTGGGGCACCCTGTCGCTGGACACGCAGACGACCTGGACGCTGGAAACCAACCAGTCTACCTTCGCCGACTTCAGCACCGACTTCCTGGGTGACATCGGCAGTCCCAAGCTGGTCGGCAACTTCAACGCCAGCATCAATCGTGGACCTTGGACCGCATTCTGGGGCTTCGACTGGATCGGGCCGCAGGACAACCGTCCTGACCGCATTCGCAACGGTCAGTCGGCCTTCCAGGTCATCGAAGGTCGCCAGGGTCTGATCAAGGCCGATGCCGAGTTCACCGGTTTCCACAGTGTTTCGCTGTCCTACAGGTCTGAAGGTTCGGGTCTGACCGGCGGCTGGACCCTGTCCGGCGGCGTGGCCAACCTGTTCGACGAACTGCCGCCGGCGGCTTCGTCTGTCGCAGTCGGCACGACCGGCAACTCGATCCTGTCTTCGCAGTATCAGGAAGCCTATTACGGTCGCCGTGCCTTCCTGCGGGTGAGCAAGTCCTTCTAAGGGCAGTTCATCAGGTCTAACCGAGAGGGCGGTGGCGAAATCCACCGCCCTTTTTCGTTCTCGTGTCACGCTCTGGAGAAAACTTTGGCGATCATCAAAGGCATAGCCGACACTCTGGACACCGAGGTCGCGCGATTTTCGCAGGCACCTCTTCGACAGCCCGTTCTGATGAACAGCATCCCCAAGGGCGGAACGCATCTTCTGCGCAATATCCTGCGCATGTTCGTCCCGGTCGATCAGCATCATGCGCGGGATTTCATCCAGATACCGAACATGCACGAGCACCTGGATGCCCTGGACCCCTCGGCCCCGAAGCTGGCGATGGCTCATTTGCTGTTCGATGATCAGTCGGTGGCCAATGTCCGCTATGCACGACACATCGTGCTGGTTCGCGATCCCTACGACTGGGTCATCGCCCGCGCCCGGTTCCACGTTTCAGACGCCTTTGAGCAGCCCAACCTTCAGCACCTGAAGATCCCCGGCCTGTTTTCAAGCGACGTGCTTCTGAACATGATGATCTTCGGCATTCACCAGAAGGTGCCTGCGCTCACGGACATCTATACCCACAATGCCGTCGCCTGGCTGGGGACAGGCGTGCACCTGGTTCGCTACGAGGATGCGGTGCAGGCTGTGCAAAACCTGGAGTCAGCCGAGAGCGAAGCCTTCTTCGCGTCCTTGCTCGATGCGGCGGGCATAGACCGACCCGACGACTGGCGCGAGCGCGTGGCAGTCGGTGCAGATCGTAAGCGCAGCCGCACGGCGCGTGAAAACCTTGTCCTGCCCCAAGGGCTTCAACTGCCCGATACACTGCCGGAAACCCAGCGCCGCCTGATCGACGTTCATGTCCCGGGTCTGCGGGCCCTTCTGGGCTACGACTGAGCAATCTGACCGATCCAGGCCGGCAAGCTGCCGATGTTCTCGAGTGCGCCGTACCGGGCATGGTCCTGCGGCGCATCGGCCAGTTCATGCGCCCAGGTCACGTGATAGGGGATGTGCACGCCGTATGCCCCCGCCGCCAGCGCAGGCAGGACGTCCGACTTCATGGAGTTGCCGGCCATGACGGCATCTTCGGCCCCTGTGCCGTGTCGGGCAAAGACGCGCTCATAGGTGCCGCGATCCTTTTCGGACACGATCTCGACGGCGGCAAACAGATCCCCCAGGCCTGAGGCGGCCAGCTTGCGCTCCTGATCCAGCAGGTCGCCCTTGGTGATCAGGACCAGGCGGTATTTTTCCGACAGAGAGGCCAGCGCTTCATCCACACCGGGCAGGGTCTCGACGGGATGGGCCAGCATCTCGCGCCCCGCCGCCAGAATTTCGCGCACAACCTCGGGCGGGGCCCCGCCGTCGCACAGCTCCATGGCCGTCTCGATCATCGACAGGGTGAAGCCCTTCACGCCGTAGCCGTAGAGACGCAGGTTGCGTTGCTCCGTCTCGGCCAGCCGCGCCTCGATCACCTCGGCGTCGCCGTGATCGTCCAGCAGGTCGACGAACCGCGCGTGGGTCAGGCGAAAGATCGTCTCATTGTGCCAGAGGGTGTCGTCGGCATCGAGGCCGACAGTGGTGATGGGCATGGCGGGCGTCTCGTGGCTTCGAATGTGAGTGGGCGGTCTCGCGCGCGGTCGCGCGCAGGTCAATCGGTCGCCTTGTCGGCCGGCGCGGATTGCCCTCTTGCTGGTGCGTCAGAGGGAGCGTCGTTCATGACAGATCAGGCAGCGGTAGTAATCGGCGCCTCGGGCGGCATCGGCTCGGCCATGGTGGAGGCGCTCAGGGCGTCGGCGCTCTATGCGACGGTCCACGCCCTGTCGCGATCCGGCACGGGACTGGACCTGACCGATGAAGCCGCCGTCGCTGAGGCGGCGCGTCAGGTGGGCGAGGGGCCGCCGCCGTCGCTGATCTTCGTGGCCACGGGCGTCCTTCACCACGGCCAGGAGCCGGAGCGGGCCTACAAGGCCATGACGGCCGAGCATCTGCTGCGGGACTATCAGGTCAACACGGTCGGCCCGGCCCTTGCGGCCAGGCATTTCCTGCCGCTGCTGCCACGTGACCGTCGCGCCGTCTTCGCCGTCCTGTCGGCGCGGGTAGGGTCCATCGGCGACAATCGGCTGGGCGGCTGGCACAGCTATCGCGCGTCGAAAGCGGCGCTGAACATGATCCTCAAAAACCTGTCGATCGAGCTGGCGCGGACCCACCCGCAGGCGGTGGTCGCCGGCCTGCATCCCGGCACGGTCGATACGGCGCTCAGCGTGCCGTTCCAGAAGGGGGTGGCGGCCGACAAGCTGTTCACGGCAGACTACTCGGCCAGTCGTCTGCTGGCTGTGCTGAACGGCCTGACGCCCGCCGACAGCGGTGGTGTTTTCGCATGGGACGGGGCGCGGATTCCCGAGTAATCGGAAGGCCATGAGCCAGACCGAGATCCTGCCGATCCCCGATACGCCCTCCGCCCGAAAGATCGGCTGGGGCATCGCCGCCCTGGTGGTGGCCGGCAACATGATCGGATCGGGGGTGTACCTGGCCCCCGTCGCGCTTGCATCCACCGGCTCGTCCAGCCTGATCGGCTGGCTGATCTGCGGGGCCGGGGCGATGATCCTGGCGGCGGTCTTTGCAGGCCTGGGCCGGTTTCAGCCGGACGCCGACGGCCTGTCGGATTTCACGCGGCGGGGGTTGGGCCGTTTCATCGGCTATCAGACCGCCATCGCCTATTGGGGCGTCTGCCTGACCGGCAATATCGCCGTGTCCATCGCGGGCACCGGCTATCTGGCCTTCTTCTTTCCGGTGCTGGCCGAGCCGGTGCCGGCGGCGATGAGCAATCTGGCCCTGATCGCCATCACCACAGCCGCCTATGCGACCGGGGCCAAGGTGGCAGCGCGGCTGGGCGCGACGACGCTGGTGATCGGCCTGCTGCCGCTGGTGCTGGCCATCGTCGCCGGGGCTGTGGCCTTCAGCGGCGCGACCTTCTCCGCCTCGTGGAACCCGTCGAGCCAGCCGCTGACGGCCACCATCCCGGCGTCTCTGGTGGTGATCTTCTGGTCCTTTCTGGGTCTGGAAAGCGCCGCCGCCTTGTCGAAACTGGTGCGCGACCCGGCCCGTGACGTGGGCCGCGCCAGCGTGGGCGGCGTGGGGCTGGCCCTGGTGGTCTATGTGCTGGCCTCCGCCGCCGTATTCGGCGTGATCCCCGCGGGCGAGCTGGCGCAATCGACCAGCCCGTTCGCCGATCTGGCCGCGCGGGTATTCGGGGCCTCGGTGGCCGGCCTGGTTGCGGCCTGCGCCGTCATCAAGGCGCTGGGCACTATCGCGGGCTGGACCATCCTGGGTGGCGAGACGGCAAGATCGGCGGGGGAGGCGGGCTATCTGCCGCGCGTCTTCGGCCATGCCAGCCGACCGGGACATCTGCCGCTGTCCAATCCCCTGATCAACGGATCGATCATGGCCCTGCTGATCGTGGCGACGATTCAGCCGACGCTGGCGGGACAGTTCGGCCTGCTGATCGGGGCCTGTACGGTCCTGACCATCTGTCTGTATGCGCTGTGCTGCATCAGCCTGTTCCGGTTCAGCCAATCGACCGGCTGGCGTATTCTGTCGGTCGTGGGTCTGGTGTTCTCGGTCGGCGCCGTGGTCGCGGCGGCTCCGGGCAACGTCATTCCGGCCATCGTGCTGTTTGCGGTCGCCTCGGTGGGCTGGATCTGGGTTCGGAAGGGCGCAAACCACCGCGTTGACCCCGTACCGCCTACCCTTTAGCAACGCCGCCGTTTGCCCGCCGGGATTCGGTGGTATGGAGCGCGCATGACCCAGTCTTCGTTTCCGACCCTTCTTCCCGGTGTGACCGGCGTCCTGGCGCTGGCCGACGGCACCATCCTGCAAGGCCTCGGTTGCGGCGCGACCGGCTCGGCGCTGGGTGAGGTGGTCTTCAACACCGCCATGACCGGTTATCAGGAAATCCTGACCGACCCGTCCTACATGAGCCAGATCCTGGCCTTCACCTTTCCGCACGTCGGCAATGTCGGGACCAATGCGGACGACATCGAGCAGATCGGCGGCGGGTCGGACACCTCCGCACGCGGTGCCATCTTCCGCGACATGCCCACCGATCCGGCCAACTGGCGGTCCGACGCGGACCTGGACACCTGGATGAAGCGGCGTGGGGTCGTGGGCCTGGCGGGCATCGATACGCGCGCCCTGACGGCGCTGATCCGGGACGGGGGCGCACCCCATGCCGTGATCGCCCATGATCCGGACGGTCAGTTCGATCTGGAGGCCCTGGTCGCAAAGGCGAAGGCCTGGACGGGTCTGGTCGGGCTCGACCTGGCCAAGGACGCCTCCACCCTGCAGTCTTTCGACTGGGATCAGGGCCTGTGGGACTGGCCTGAGGGGCATCCGCGGGTCGATGCCTCGGACCGGTCGGTGGTGGTTATTGACTATGGCGTCAAGCGCAACATCCTGCGGGCCCTGGCCTCGACGGGCGCGAAGATCACGGTGGTGCCGGCATCGACGACCGCCGAGGAGGTTCTGGCCCGCAACCCGGATGGCGTGGTCCTGTCCAACGGCCCCGGCGATCCCGCCGCCACCGGCGAATATGCCGTGCCGGAAATCCGCAAGCTGGTCGACAGCGGCAAGCCGGTCTTCGGCATCTGCCTGGGCCACCAGATGCTGGCCCTCGCCCTGGGCGGCAAGACCATCAAGATGGACCAGGGGCATCACGGGGCCAACCACCCGGTCAAGGATCTCACCACCGGCAAGGTCGAGATCGTGTCCATGAACCACGGCTTTACCGTCGACCGCGACAGCCTGCCGGATGCGGTCATGGAAACGCATGTGTCGCTGTTCGACGGCACCAACTGCGGCATCGCCCTGAAGGATCGTCCGGTGTTCAGCGTCCAGCACCATCCGGAAGCCTCGCCGGGGCCGACGGACAGCCTGTATCTGTTCCAGCGGTTTGCCGACGCGATGACACCGCGTTGAGCCTGCCTCCGGCCCGATCGCGTTATCTGACATGGCTGGCCAAGGCTCTGGCCCAACCGGTTGACGGGACGACATCGGCGCAGGGGAATGCGGTTCTGGGCTATGCCACCGGCTATGATGCTGCCGATATTGCGCCCTTCGTCCGATCCTTGCGGGCGGTGTTCGACGGTGCGGTGGCCCTGGTGGTGGATGACCGGCCTGATGTGGCGGCCTTGCTGGCCGAGTATGCGGTGATTGCGGTCGCGCCGGATCGGATCGACGGCTGGGCTCCACACCCTGTCATGCAAAGGTTTGCGGCGTTCGACCGGCTGCTGCGCGCCTGGCCCGGGGTCGATGGCGTCCTGATCACCGATGTGCGCGATGTGATCTTTCAGGCCGACCCGTTTCAGCCTCGACCGGAAGGCCTGCTGGCGTTTCAGGAGTATGAGGCCGGGGTCCTGGCCGATCATGCCTTCAACATGAAATACATACGGGCCCTGGCAGGGAGCGGCCTGGCGGACGCTATAGGCCAGCAGCCCTGTGTCTGCGTGGGGACGGTCATGGGGCCCCGGGCCGACGTCAAGCGCCTGTGCCGTGCCATACTCATGCTGGCCACCACCCCCCGGTCGTCCATCGGTGGCGCGTTCGGGGCGGATCAGGCGGCATGCAACCTGGCAATCCACCTGCGCATGATCGAGGCGCAGGTGTTGCCCAACTATGGTCGCGTGGCGACGTTGGGCATGACGAACGGGGCCAGCCTGACATTCAAGGACGGCAAGATCATCAATCCGGACGGCACTGCCAGCGCCATCGTGCACCAGCACGACCGGCATCCGCATCTGGCCGAGGCCGTGCATGCGCTCTGGGGCGGCGGCTTCGAGCGGCGCCAGCGCATCCAGCCCAAATCCGGCACTGAACGTCTGGACAAGCTGAAACAGTCGATCGCGCGACGCATGTCAGAGCCGCGTTAAGCTTCAGGGCAGGGGGGCGAAGCTCTTGCTCTCGCAGCGCAACTCGCTGGCCTTGCGGATGGCCATTGGCGCGGCGCTGAACCAGTAGCCGGCATCGTCTTCACGCAGGGCCCGGCGGCGTTCGATCGCCCGCATCCGGCGAAGGGCGGCGTTCTCCAGCAGGCGCGCGTGCAGGGCGCGGGGCGACAGTTCTGCGATGGCGGGGGAACCGGGGACGGCGACGGCGTCGGGGCCGATGGGTTCCACCGCCGGGCGGGCGATGGCGATGAACATGAGGGTCTCGTTGTCAGGAGGGGGCGACGCTTCTGCATCACAGGGTTCGGGGAGTTAACCACAGGGTCTGTGGATAGTTCCGCAATCTGACGAAATAATGTTCATTGATTCAGTGTGTTAGTGCCCCGATCTGGCCTTCTTGGTTAAAAAATCATTAACAGCGTTCGGTGATCAGCGCGTCAGCCGGTCAAGGTGTGCCTGCCAGGCGGCGCGGCCGGTGGCGGTCATGACGATCCGAGTTCTGGGCTTGCGGCCCAGAAAGCCCCGCCTCAGGATAACGTAACCCGCGGCCTCGAGCCGTTGCAGGTGGCTGGAGAGGGCGTTGTTGGCAATCTCCAGAGCCGAGGCAGCAGCCACGAAATCGCCTTCGCCCTGATCGGACAGCCAGGCCAGCAGGCCCGCTCGAACACGATGAGACAACAGGGCGTCTTCTTCAGTCATCCACGCCGCGTCCGCATCAGCAGGACTGCCGGCAGGAAGGCCAGCAGCAACAGGCACCCACACATGATCGGTAGCGCCCACAGGGTATTGCCGACATAGGCCAGGGCGATGGCGGCGGCGAAACTGCTGACGGCGACAACCAGCAGCCAGCGTCGGTCGCTGGCGATCGCTGTGGCCCACCACGCGCTGCCCCACAGCACCAGAAGGACCGGCCCCACAAAATGCACGGCATAGACGGCGTCGCTGGGTGGCTCGTTCCGAGTGAACAGCACAGCTGACGCGTAAAGCGTCACTAGGGCGATGAAGGCGGCAGACCAGACCGCTGAGGCCGCACGGTTCAATCGCACGCGATGAGGCCCTATCGTCCGCCAGATCGTCCAGAGAAGGGCGACCAGAAACGCCAGATGAGCCGCGACGAAAACCCAGCGGCCCAGGAACTCGGATATGGGCCCTGGATGCGCATAGGGTGTTGGGGGGCCTTCGACGGTGAAGGCCACGATCACCGACAACAGGGCAAAACCATAGACGCCGCCAAACACCGCCATGAGCAGCAGAAAAGGCGCCGGCTCACCCCGTCCTGCCGCCGCCAGACGCTTCAGATAGGCCAGGTCGCCTTCATCGGTTCCAGTTTGACCAGTCATTTCATTCCCGCCGTCAAATGATATGACTACTTTTAAATGCAAAGTAGTCGAGTCAAGAGGCTAAGCGTCCCCTTCGCATGGAGGCGCTAACCGATTAAGGCTGTGCAGTGCGCTTTGACGAACGATACATTGAGGAACTGAAGGCTCGCCTTCGCCCGTCCGACGTCATCGGGCGGTCGGTGAAGCTCAAGCGTCAGGGCCGCGAATACGTCGGCCTGTCGCCCTTCTCCAAGGAAAAGTCGCCGTCGTTTTTCGTCAACGATGACAAGGGCTTCTTCCACGATTTCAGCTCCGGCAAGCACGGCGACATCATCAGCTTCCTGCAGGAGACAGAGCGGCTGACTTTCGTCGAGGCGGTCCAGCGTCTGGCCGGCGAGGCAGGCATGGCCCTGCCGGCGGAAGACCCTCAGGCCGCCGAGCGCGAGGAAAAGCGCAAGGGTCTGGCCGACTGGATGGACCTGTCCCAGAAATGGTTCGCCGCCAATCTGCGCCGCTCGGTGGGCAAGGCGGCGCGGGAGTATCTGGAGCGGCGCGGCCTGCCCGAGGATCAGTGGGAGCGGTTCGGCCTGGGCTATGCGCCGAATGACCGCGAGGGGCTGAAACAGGCCCTGGTTCAGCGCGGTGCCAAACCCGGCGATCTGGTCGAGGCGGGGATGCTGATCGCGCCGGAGGGTGGCGGCAACCCCTACGACCGGTTCCGCGACCGGCTGATGTTCCCGATCCTGGATGCGCGGGGGCGGATCGTGTCGTTCGGCGGCCGGGCCATGAACCCCGACGACCGCGCCAAATATCTGAACGGCCCGGAAAGCCCGCTGTTTCACAAGGGAGCCACCCTCTACGGCCTGCCCGAGGCACGACGCATCCTGGGGGCCGAGTCCAAGGGCGAACAGGCCGTCGTCGTGGTCGAGGGCTATATGGACGTCATTGCCTGCCAGCGCGCGGGCATCCCCGCCGTCGCCCCCATGGGCACGGCCCTGACCGAAGAGCAAATGGCGTTGCTGTGGCGCGTGTCGTCCGAGCCCGTGCTGTGCTTCGACGGCGATGCAGCAGGCAGGCGCGCCGCCTATCGCGCCATTGATCGCGCCCTGCCGCAGTTGAAATCAGGCAAGTCGTTCCGCTTCGCCCTTCTGGACGGGGGGCAGGATCCCGACGACATCCTGCGTGACAAGGGTGCGCCCGCCCTGCGTCAGGCCATGTCGGGCACGCGGCCCTTCGCCGAGGTCCTGTTCGGCAAGGAGGCCGAGCTCGAACCGCTGGATACGCCAGAGCGCCGTGCCGGGCTGAAAGGTCGACTGCGACAGGCGGCCTCGGCCATTCAGGACAAGGACCTGGCCGATCAGTATCGTCGCGACTTGTTCGACCGGTTCGACGCCCTGTTCACGCCGCAGCGCGCTCCACAGTCCGTGTCAGGCCGTCAGGCTCCGGGCCAGAGTTTCAGCGGGCGTGGACGTGGGCGCTTTGGTCCACCGCCTATGCTGGGCCAGACGACGGAAGGCGCGCAGGCCATGCAGTCGCTGTCGCGCTCCATCGAGCCCGTGGCGGCCGCACTGGCCCATGGTGCCATCGACGATCCGGCCCGCATGGATGATCATCTGGAAGACATCGCGGCGCATGGCTTCGGCGACAAGGCACTGGATGGGCTGGCGCAGGAACTCGTCCGGTTGCGGTTCAGTGCCCAGGGAACAGCCCAAACCCTTGACAGCGCGGCCTTGCGACGCCATCTGGCGCAGTCGGGTCACGATGCTTTAGTGCGCGAGGTCGAGAAGGCGGCGGCAAAGTCCGGCGCGCCTTTCCTGGCCGCAAATGCGCCCCTCGCCGAAGCAAGGATCCGATGGTCGCAGGCGTTCGACGCACTTACTCGCGTCGCCGCCCTTGAAGATGCGCTGGCCTCGGCGGCCTCCATGCCGGGTCAGGATGAGGCGTTCCGCAGGTTGAAAGCCGAGCGGGATGCTTTGCGTCGCGCGGTCAAAACCGGTGAGATTTGGGAAGACAAAGCGGGCTCGTAACCAACGACCCCGTCACACATTGTATGAGATGGACGGCCTGATCAGCCCTCCGTCCGGAGACTGACTGAATGAGTGAAACGACCGAGACGCAGGAAGCCGAAGTCCAGAGCGACGGCCCGCTGCTCGACCTTACCGACGCCGGCGTCAAGAAATTCATCAAGCAGGCCAAGGCCAAGGGCTATGTGACGATGGAGGAGCTGAACAAGGTTCTGCCCTCCGAAGAGGTGACCCCCGACGCGATCGAGGACACCCTGGCCATGCTGTCCGAAATGGGCGTCAACGTCGTTGAGGCCGAAGAAGACGCAGGCGAAGCGGCGGGCACCGATGTCGCGGCTGCCGCCGGAACGGCCGTTGCCGAGGCTCCGGCCAAGGCCGCCTATGACCGCACCGACGACCCCGTGCGGATGTATCTGCGCGAGATGGGCTCGGTCGAGCTGCTGAGCCGCGAGGGCGAGATCGCCATCGCCAAGCGGATCGAGGCCGGCCGCGACGCCATGATCTCGGGTCTGTGCGAAAGCGCCCTGACGTTCGAGGCCATCATGGTGTGGCGTGACGAACTGGCCAACAACCGGATTCTGCTGCGTGAGGTCATCGACCTGGACGCCACCTATGGCGTGCTGAACCCGTCGTCCCTGCCGCACAACCAGCCGCCCCAGCCGCTGCCGGGTGAAAAGCCTGTGCCGTCTTCGGAAACCGAGGAAAAGGCGGACGAGGACGAGGAAGACGAAGACTTCGACGACGGCGGCGGGATGTCCATCTCGGCGCTGGAGGCCGAACTGCGTGACGGCGTCATGGACGTGCTGGACGCGGTGGCCGGCGATTTCGGGGCCTTCCGCAAGCTGCAGGACAAGCTGGTCGAGAGCCGCCTGAAGGGCGAGGTCCTGACCGCCAAGGACCAGAAGGCCTATGACACCCTGACGGCGACCATTTCCGGTCGCCTGAAGACGATGAAGTTGAACAACAACCGCATCGAGGCCCTGGTCGAGCAGCTTTATGCGATCAACAAGCGCCTGATCGGCCTGGAGGGACGCCTTCTGCGCCTGGCCGACAGCTACGGCATCTCGCGGCCCGAGTTCCTGAAGTCGTATTTCGGTGCCGAGCTGGACCCCAACTGGGCCGATAGCGTCAAGGACATGGGCGTGCGCTGGACCAAGTTCAGCGAGAACGAATCCGCCCAGATCGCGCAGATCCGGGGCGACGTCGCCGCCGTGGCAACCGAGGCCGGCCTGCCGATCGATGACTATCGTCGCATCGTCCAGAAGGTCCAGAAAGGTGAGCGCGAGGCCCGTCAGGCCAAGAAAGAGATGGTCGAGGCCAACCTGCGCCTGGTCATCTCCATCGCCAAGAAATACACCAACCGCGGCCTGCAGTTCCTGGACCTGATCCAGGAAGGCAACATTGGTCTCATGAAGGCGGTCGACAAGTTCGAGTACCGCCGCGGCTACAAGTTCTCGACCTACGCCACCTGGTGGATCCGTCAGGCGATCACGCGCTCCATCGCCGACCAGGCGCGGACCATCCGTATCCCGGTCCACATGATCGAGACGATCAACAAGATCGTCCGCACCTCACGCCAGATGCTGCACGAGATCGGCCGCGAGCCGACCCCGGAAGAACTGGCCGAAAAGCTGGCCATGCCGCTGGAGAAGGTGCGCAAGGTTCTGAAGATTGCCAAGGAGCCGATCTCGCTCGAAACGCCCATCGGCGACGAGGAAGACAGCCACCTGGGCGACTTCATCGAGGACAAGAACGCGATCCTGCCCATCGATGCCGCCATTCAGTCTAACCTGCGCGAGACCACGACCCGCGTGCTGGCGTCCCTGACGCCGCGCGAGGAGCGGGTTCTTCGGATGCGCTTCGGCATCGGCATGAACACCGACCACACGCTTGAAGAGGTCGGCCAGCAGTTCTCGGTGACGCGTGAGCGCATCCGTCAGATCGAAGCCAAGGCGCTGCGCAAGCTGAAGCATCCGTCGCGGTCGCGGAAGCTGCGGTCCTTCCTGGACAGCTAGGTCTCAAATCCTCTCCCGGCGGGAGAGGAGCGAGGCTCAGTTCGGCTTGGGATCGTAGACCACACGGCAGTCGCCATCGATCGTGGTGTAGCGGTTGTTGGCGGCGTCCACGAACGAGATGCGTCCGCCGTCGTCGTATTCAACCTTGCCGGTGGACCGTCCCTCGAAATTCTGGACGCCATAGCTCCAGCAGGTGATCTGGGCCGGACGATCCCCCCAAGTCGCATCGTTGCGTGCTCGCTTGCTGTCGGTACAGGCGGCGGTGAACAGGACGGCGGCGAGGAGCGGAAGGAACAGGACGGGCTTCATGGGGCACTGGTGCCATGCTGCAGCTCGGGTGGGAAGCCCGTTCTGACGGCCCACTTTTGCAACAGCCTCGCCGCGCAACGTTCTTTTTTCCGCCTCGCCGTCTCGTGATTCAAGCGTCTGACGAAATCCGCTAGCGTCCCGGCGATGACGCATCCGCTTCGCCTGATCCTCGCTCCGCTAGCCCTTGTGGCGTTGGCAAGTTGTAGTGCCATGCTGCCTGAGCCTGCGCGGCCCAGCTATCCGGCTGCGCCCTCCCGCACCGAGGCCCCTCTGGTCGGGGCGCTGGTCGATCTGCCGCTCGGCGGCAACACGCGCGAGGCGTTGATCCGCGAAAGCGCAGACCTTCGCCAGTGCGTGACGCAGCTGACGGCGGCGCGGGTGAACTTCAGCCCTGTTCCGGACCGGGTGAACTCGGCCACGTGCGGCCTCACTGGCGCAGGTGTTCTGGGCGCGGACATGGGCACGGTCGCGCGGATGTCGCCGGGCGACGTCCAGATGACCTGCCGCACCGCCTTGGCGCTGAGCATCTGGCGGCGACAATCGCTGGAGCCGGCGGCGCGGGAAATCCTGGGCTCGGACGTGATCCAGATCGACCACATGGGGGCCTATGCCTGTCGCAATGTGAACAACGGTGCGGGCAGCACCCGGATCAGCGCCCATTCCCAGGCCGCCGCGCTGGATTTCGCCGGCGTGCGCCTGCGCGACGGGCGGCGCATCACCGTCCTGAACGACTGGAACGGCGACACGCCCGAGGCGCGGTTCCTGCGCCGTATCCGCGACGACGCCTGCCGCATCTTCGGCACCACGTTGAGCCCCGACTACAACGCCGTGCATGCCGACCACCTCCATCTGGAGGCGACCGACACGCGGTTCTGCCGCTAGGCAGCGAGCGTCACTTGCCCTCGAACACCGGCGCGAACCCGCCCCACATCATGCGCTTGCCGTCGAACGGCATGTCCATGTCGGCGAAGGCGGGGTCGGCTTCCATCTGCTGCCAGCAGGCGTCGGCAGTGGCGCGGTCGGGCCATTTCAGCCAGGCGAAGACCACCACCTCGCCGGGCTCCAGCTTTACGGCCAGGTCGAAACCGGTGACCTTGCCGGGCGGGATGTCCTCGCCCCAGCATTCGATCTGCTCCAACGCCCCGTACTTCTGGAACAGCGGCCAGGATTTGCGGGCAGAGTCGATATAGCGCTCCTTGTCCTCGGTTTTGACGGGGGTGAGGAAGCCGGTGATGTAGGACATCTTTCTTTCTCCTTCGGAGGGTTGGCCCCTAACGCTCGCGACGCGGTCGCTCGCTACTTGAGGGGCAGGGCGGGTCGTTGGTCAGGCGTATCAGGTCACCTCACGCGGCCCTGTCAGCAGCCGCCTCGATGACCGCGATGTCGATCTTGTGCATGGTCATCATGGCCTCGAAAGCGGCCCTGGCGCGGGCGGGGTTGGGGTCGGTGTAGAACTCCAGCAGGCGGCGCGGGGTGATTTGCCAATTGACGCCCCAGCGATCCTTGCACCAGCCGCAGGCGCTCTCGGCCCCGCCATGGCCGACGATCGCATTCCACAGGCGATCGGTCTCGGCCTGGTCATCGGTCTGGATCATGAAGGACACCGCCTCGGTGTGCGGGAACTGGGGGCCGCCGTTCAGGCCGACGAACGACTGTCCGGCCAGGGTGAACTCGACCACCAGTTCCTCGCCCGCCTTGCCGGACGGGTTGTCGGAGGGGCTGGCGTGGACACCGTCGATGCGGCTGTCGGGCAGGCCCAGGGTCATGTAGAATTCAGCGGCCTTGCGGGCCTGACCCAGGTCATACCAGAGGCAGGGGGCGATCTTGCTGGTCATTGGCCCGCCTCCGCCAGTTCGGCCAGTTGATCGGCGGCGGCGGCCCAGCCCTGTTCGAAGCCCATTTCACGATGGGTGGCGGCGGCCTTTTCGTCCCAGTGGCGGGCGGTGGCGGTATAGCGGGTGCCGTCGCCCTCAGGCTCGAAGGTGTCGATGCGGACGAAGTTCATGTCGCCCGGCTGGGGCACCCAGCCCTCGGTCATGGCCCCGGTCGAGACCAGCCGATGGTTGGGCACGACCTCCAGAAACACACCCTGGTAGCTGTGCGTTTCGCCCTCGGGCGAGGCCATGGTGATGTTGGCCCGGCCACCGGGTCGCAGATCGAAATCGACCGCAGGTGTCGTCCAGGGCCGGGGCGTGAACCATTCGGTGCCCCGTTCGACATAGACCTGCCAGACCGTTTCGGGCGGGGCGGCAATGTAGCGGGTGATGCTGAGTTCGGTGGTCATGGTGTTTCCTCTGGGCATATCGGGCACGCATGGATCAGACGCAGGGCAGCACTCTCTGCTCAAGCGCGATGTCCGCGCGATAGCAGGGCGGGACTTCGCCCGCGTTCAGTCTGGCAAAGGCCTCGGCGATACGCGGCGGGGCCTTGGGGCGGGCATACATCCGCTCTACGAACCGGCGGCAGTTGGGGGACGCTTCCAGCAGGCCGCCGTCCTCGTCGGCCCAGTCCAGCGTGTAGGCGGCGTTGAAGTCGGCGACAGTCAGGCTGGATCCGACCATGTAGTCGCGACCCTGAAGATGCGCCTCAAGCGGGGCCAGCATGCGCAGGCAGTCGCGGCGGGCGAGGGGGACGTCTGCCGGGATCCGCTCGGCCTCGGGATAGATGACGGTGTGCAGGCCCATGCGCCACAGCGGCTGTTCGATCTCGGTGACGAGAAACAGGTTCCACTGATGCATGCGCGCCCGCTCGGCAGGGTCGGTCGGCAGGAACCGCTCTCCGCCGTGGGCCTCGGCCAGATACATCATGATGGCGACGGATTCCGCCATGGCCAGGGTGCCATCGACCAGCGCCGGAGCCTTGCCGAACGGATTGATGGCCAGGAACGCTTCGCCCTGATGCTCTCCGGCCGGGATATCCAGCGGGATGATCTCGCAGTCGATATCCAGTTCGTTCAGCAGCCAGATCGGCCGGGTCGCGCGGGTGGGTGGTGTGCCGTACAGTTTCATGGGCGTGTCCTCCGTTAGCCTCCCCGTCTGCGCGGGGATGACGACGATTGCGGTCAGGCGGCGGCGGGGGCCTCGCCCGAGGCGGCGGCCGGGTCCATCCACATGATCTCCCAGATGTGTCCGTCGGGGTCTTCGTAGCTGCGGCCATACATGAAGCCGTAGTCCTGTTCCGGGGTCGGGTCGGGGGTGCCGCCGGCCTTAACTGCCGCATCCAGCTGGGCCAGGACGGCGTCCTTGCTGTCGCACGACAGGCACAGAAGGGCGTGGACGCTGGAGCGGTCGCCGATGGGGCGGTTGGTGAAGCTGGCGAACTTCGGATGGGTCAGCAGCATCACATAGATGGTGTCGGAGATGACCATGCAGGCGGCGGTGTCGTCGCTGAACTGCGGGTTCTTCGTGGCTCCGGTCGCTTCGTAGAAAGCGACGGATTTTGCCAGGTCAGAGACCGGCAGGTTGATGAAGATCATGCGGGACATCGGCTTCGCCTTTTCCTTTGGGCGCTAACGCTCGGGACACGGTCCCTCGCTGCTTGAGCGCGCTTTGTTGGGCGCTAGCGCTCGCCTCGCGGAGGCTTGCTGCTTGAGCGCGTTTCTTTGGCGCTACCGCTCGGGACGCGGTCCCTCGCTGCTTAGCGCCGGTGGGGGTTCCTCTGCGGCATTCGGTGCGACGCCGTTGACGTTGTGCATCAAGCCGAAGCTGGTTATATATGTCAACCATGAAGTTAGAAAAACTAACCAAAAAGAATCCGGAGCTGAAACGCTGGTACGATGACGCCTGCGGAACCGCCCATGCGCTGGAGCTGGTCGGAGAGCGGTGGTCGCTGCTGATCATGCGCGAGATGATGTTCGGGCCGCGCCGGTTCGGCGATATCCGCGCCGCCCTGCCAGGGATCAGCGCCAATGTGCTGACGCAAAGGCTGGAGACGCTGGAGAGCCACGGCATCGTCGTGCGGTCCAAACTGCCCCCGCCGGCGTCCGTACAGGTCTATGGGCTAACGCCGTGGGGCTATGAGGCGGATCAGCTGCTGATCGTTCTGGGCAACTGGGCGGCGCGGTCGCCGGGGCATGACCCGACCCTGCCCCTGTCCAAGACGTCGCTGATGCTGTCGTTCCGGACGATGTTCCAGGCCGATGTGGCGGGGGACCGGGTCGTGACCGTCGGCTTCGTGCTGGGCGAGGAGACATTCCGGGTGCGAGTCGAGAACGGCACCCTGACGCCGCGCCGGGCCGAGATCGACGACGCTGATGTGGTCTTCGACACCACGCCCGAGGCCATGGCCGGCTATGTCTATGGCAAGGTGCCGCTGGAGGCGATGGAAGAGGCGGGAGCCATCGTCGTGAAGGGAGATCGCAATGCGGCCCTGCGCTTCCAGACCTGGTTCATCCTGCCGCCCAAGGCGGAGAAGCCGCTCTAGGCCAGAATGTCCGAAAACTCGGGATGTCGCTTCAGCCAGGCGACGGCGTAGCTGCACTGGGGAGCCAGCTTCAGCTTTTCAGCCCGCGCATGTTCGGACAGGGCACGCATGAAGGTGCTGGCCGCGCCGGTGCCACGCAGGGCGGGATCGGCCTCGACATGCAGGATGATGCGGGTGTCGCCCTGGGTCGCATAGTCGGCGAAGACGGTGCGGGTCTGGCCGTCCGGATCCACGAAGCCCTGTTCGAAGCGGTTCTGGTCCCGCACGTCGCGCAAATCACTCATTACTGTCCCCGGTGGTTCCGGACTGCCAATGTCGGCCATCCGACACAGCAAACCCGCCCAGCCCTGCGCCGTTCCAGCTTGGCCGATAAGAGTTTTTTTGCTGCGCTCAGGGGGCGCGGTCGCGGGCCAGGTTCAGGGCCGCGATGGCGCTGCGGACGGTGAACCACAGCGTCAGCCCGATCAGTGCCAGTCCGCTGACGACAGTCAGCGGCAGCAACCAGGCCGCCTGGCTGGGGTCCATCGCCAGGCTGACGATCCCGACCATGCAGATGCCGGTCAGCACGATATTGATCACCGCCGACGTCCAGAACAGCTTCAACTGACGATCCAGATGCTGGCGGGCCAGGCCGGTCGCGCCGCCCCGCGCCGAGGCCGCCACCAGCATGCCGACGATGGCCAGCAGATTGGCGCTGGGCAGGGCCAGCAGATACAGCACCCAGACGATCATGGCCGCCGGCTTGCCCGCCGATTCATGGGTCTGGTTGAACCGGGGGCGACCGGGCTCCGGCGGCAGGACCGTCATAGCCTCAGATCCACCAGCCCGATGGATTCCGGATCGGCCGTCCGGACTTCAGCGCCATGACACCAGCAGCTCCGCGCAGGATGACCCAGATGGCCAGCAGGAACAGCACCGGCACACCCAAGGCGAACGGGGCCGCAATCAGGACCAGCCCGACCACTGCCGCCACCGCCGCCGCGAACAGGGTCCGCCGCTGATATAGGTGGTGCGAGCGTGACAGGTCGTCGGACGGGACGGCGCGGCTGATGATGGCCAGCAGGCCGACGATCACTGACACCCCCAGCGTCGGCACAGCAAACAGGATCAGGGCATAGCCGGTGAACAGTCCCGTGCCGCCGTTCGGCAGGTCGGCGGGCTCGCCGCGACCGCGTGCGCGGGTGGAAAACTCGGAAGGTGCAAAGACCGATCCCGCACTGACCGGCGCAGCGGCGACACCAGTTTCAGGTGTGGGTTCAGGCGTGGACGATGCAGCCACCGCTTCCGGAGACGGATCGAACAGGTCCGGTTCGGGCTCACGCGCGGCCCGGGCCGGCGATGCAGGCCGGGCAGGCTGCGCCTCCTCACGCGGACGACCGGCCAGAGATGCGGGCGTCGAGAAGCCGACCAAGTCGTCGTGGTCGTCGGGAACCTGGGGGTCCTTGGGGGCGCCGGGTTCGGCCATCGACAATCCTGGGCTGGCAATCGGGTACGCGGCGAACAATGACGCCGCCGCCCGTTCGGCGCAACTAGCCGCGCGTCAGCACGACCTCGCAGCCGGGTGCGATGACACCCTCCAGAGCGCCTGGTTTCTCGATACGCACCACGCACCGCTGGACATGCGCCTCCCGCAGGCAGGACAGGGCCAGTCGCTGGGCAAAGGTCTCGACAAGACCGACATGGCCCTCGTCCACGATGGCGCGGGCCGCGGCGGCGACGGTCTCGTAGTTGATGGTATCGCCCAAACGCTCGACCGGCCCCGGCGTCAGGGTCAGGGTGACGTCGATGACCAGGCTCTGCAGCCTGTTCTGCTCGTGATCGTGAATGCCGATCCCGGCCTGGACCGTCAGGCCGCGCACGAAGACGCTCAAGGCCTCATGGTGGACCGCATCACTGGCGCTGAAGGGCAGGGGGGCAGCACTCACGGCGTTACTCCAGAATGTCCGGGGTCTTCCAGGCCAGGTGCTGGCCCGCATCGACGGCGATCATCTGGCCGGTGACCAGATCGGCCTCGACCAGCCAGCGTACGGCATCGGCCACCGCTTCGGGGCTGCCCGGTCGCTGCAACAGGGTGGCGGCGGCCTCTGCGGCGAACTCTTCGTCGGTCTGATGGATGGAGGCCAGGGTCGGACCGGGGCCGACGCCATTGACCCGGATGCGCGGGGCCAGGGCCTGGGCCAGGGTCCGCGTCGCCCACCACAGGCCGTTCCTCGACAGGGCATAGGAGATGAAGCGCGGATCGGGCTTCAGTACCCGCTGGTCCAGCAGATTGACGATGCAGGAACCGTCAGCAGCCTGGCCCGCAAAGGCTTCGCTCAGCACGATCGGGGCCCGCAGATTGGTCTCCATATGGGCGTCCCAGGTCTCGCGCTCCAGCGATCCCACCCGGTCGTCCTCGAAGACGGAGGCATTGTTAACCAGCACGCTCAGCGGTCCGATCGCGGCCACGCCGTCCGGCACGATCCGCCGAACTTGCACCTCGTCCGACAGATCGCCCTGAACGGTTTCGGCCCGGCGACCCAGCGCCCGCACCTCGTCCGCGACGGCCTGCGCGGCGCCCTCGGACGATCGATAGTGGACGACGATGTCGAACCCGGCCCGCGCCAGCGTCAGACAGATGGCGCGCCCGATCCGCTTGCCCCCGCCCGTGACCAGGGCGGCTCCGCGACCGGTCGAGGTATCAGTCAACCCGGCCGAATTCGATGAAGTTGATCACGCCGAGAACGACGACGAAACCGAGGATGACGTAAAGGGCCAGCATGGCATGCTCCTGAGACTGGGGCTGCAATAGAGCCGCTACGCCTGATCATCAATAGGCGGCTGCGTCAGGGCAGGTGCGCCCTACCGATTCCGGTGCTAGCCATCGTGTCATGAACCCCAATCTCTTTCCCATGCTGCTGATCATTCTGGCCGGGGGTGCGACCGCCTTGCAGGCCCCGACGAATGCCAGGCTGATGACCGCCGTCGGCTCGCCGGTGAACGCAGCCTTCGTGTCGTTCGCGGTGGGGACGGTGGCGCTGGGGCTGATGGCGGTATTGTTCCAGACGCGGCCGGACATGGTCGCGGCGCGCAGCCTGCCCTGGTACGCCTGGATCGGCGGATTGTACGGCGTGGTCTTCGTGATCGCGGCGACCTGGGGCGTGCCCCGGCTGGGGGTGGCGCTGACCATCACCCTGATGGTGGCGGGCCAGCTGCTGATCAGCCTGATCCTGGATCACTTCGGCGCGTTCGGTGCGCCGCAGCAGCCCATCAATCTGGGCCGACTGGCGGGTGTCGCCCTGGTGATCGGCGGGGTGCTGATGGTTCGGCGGTTCTGATCGGGCGGATTGAATGTAACCTTTGCGTCGTCGGCAGCGAATGCACCGGACACGCACAGGGGGCCTCAATGACCGACATCGCCATTTCCAGATCGTCCAGTCTGGACGGCCGGGCCGCGCTGCGACTGGGGATCGTGCTGATCCTGCTGGTCTTTGGCTATATGAAATTCCTGCCCTATGAGGCCGAGGGGGTCGCCGGCATCGCCCGCGACTACTGGCTGTTCGGCTGGATGTATCCGCTGATCGGCGTGGCCGGGGCCTCGATCGTGATCGGTGTGCTGGAGCTGACGGCCGGCGTCTTGATCGCCCTGGGCGGGCGCATTCCGGTGGCCGGACTGGTCGGGGGTCTGATGGGGGTGGCGACCTTTCTGGTCACGCTCAGCTTCTTCTTCACCGCGCCGGGCATTGTGCAGGAGGGGTATGCCTTCCCCGCCCTGGCATCGACGGGCCAGTTTCTGGCCAAGGACATCGGCCTGCTGGCCATCTGTGTCTATCTGACCCTGGACGCGCGCTCACGGCTGATACCGACGCGCTGAGCGGTCGCGCGTCGCCGCGCGCCGTCCTATATCGGGTGGGATGCCGACCGACTCGCCCGCCCCTGAAACCCTGCCGCTCGTCGCCGCCGATCTGATCCGCGACGAGGCGCGGCGTGCGCCGGACAAGCCGGGCGTTTACCGAATGTATGGCGAGGACGGGACCTGCCTGTATGTCGGCAAGGCGCGGTCGATCAAGAAGCGTATCCTGCAGTATGCGCAAGGCCGGTTCCACACCCAGCGCATCGGCCTGATGGTCAGCCTGACCCGTTCGATGGAGCTGGTGGTCACGGCATCCGAGACCGAGGCCCTGCTGCTGGAATCCAACTTCATCAAGAAGCTGAAGCCGCGGTTCAACGTCGTCCTGCGCGACGACAAGTCCTTCGCCGAGCTGATGATCCGCAAGGACCATCGCGCGCCGCAGGTCCGCAAGCATCGCGGCGCGCATACGACGCCGGGCGACTATTTCGGACCGTTCGCATCGACCTGGGCGGTCAACCGCACCCTGAACACCTTGCAGAAGGCCTTCCTGCTGCGGTCCTGCTCGGACAGCGTCTACGAGACCCGCACCCGGCCCTGCATGCTGCATCAGATCAAGCGCTGCTCGGCCCCCTGCACCGGCCTGATCAGCCTGGAGGATTACGGCCAGCTGGTGGGCGAGGCGTCGGATTTCCTGAAGGGCAAGTCGCGCGCCGTCATCGCCCGCCTGTCCGAGGAAATGACCGCCGCCGCCGAGGCCATGGACTATGAACAGGCCGCCCGCGTGCGCGACCGCATCCGCGCCCTGTCGGCCATCAGCATGGAAAACTCCGTCAGCGCCGAAGGCGTGGCCGAGGCGGACGTCTTCGCCCTGTTCAGCGAGGGAGGCCAGGCCTGTGTCCAGGTCTTCTTCTACCGCGCGGGTCAGAACTGGGGCGGCCGCGCCTACTTCCCGCGCGTCGACCGGTCCGACACCGACCCCGAAATCCTGGCCGCTTTCCTGGGCCAGTTCTATGAGGACAAGCCGGTGCCCCGGCTGATCCTGTCCAACATCCTGCCGTTCGAGAAGGAACTGCTGGAGGAGGCCTTTTCGATAAAGGCCAAGACGGCCGACGGCCGCCGTGTGGTCTCGATCGAACAGCCGAAACGCGGCGACAAGGCCGCCCTGATCGACCACGCCCTGACCAATGCGCGCGAGGCCCTGGGTCGCAAGATGGCCGAGGGCTCGGCCCAGGGCAAAATCCTGGACGAGGTCTGCGAGGCCTTCGGTCTCGACAGTCGCCCCGAGCGGATCGAGGTCTACGACAACGCCCATATCCAGGGGACCAATGCGGTCGGCGGCATGATCGTGGCCGGGCCTGAAGGCTTCCAGAAGTCGCAGTATCGCAAGTTCAACATCAAGGGCACGGACCTGACCCCCGGCGACGACTACGGCATGATGCGCGAGGTCATGCGCCGTCGTTTCGGCCGACTGGTCAAGGATGAGGAGGAGGGGACCGAGGAGGTCGTGCGCCCCGACCTGCTGCTGATCGACGGCGGGGCGGGACAACTGGCCGAGGTGCTGGCCGTGCTGGCCGATCTGGGCCTGGACGACATCACGGCCGTGGGCGTGGCCAAGGGACCGGACCGCGACGCGGGCAAGGAGCATTTCTTCATGCCCGGCAAGCCGCCCTTCATGATGCCGCTGAAGTCACCGGCCCTCTATTACGTCCAGCGCCTGCGCGACGAGGCCCACCGCTTCGCCAACGGGGCCCACGCCAAGCGGCGGTCCATGGACATCAAGCGCAATCCGCTGGACGAGATCGAGGGCGTCGGCCCCGGTCGCAAAAAGGCCCTGCTGCACGCCTTCGGCTCAGCCAAGGGTGTGGGCCGCGCCTCGGTGGTCGATCTGGTCAAGGTGGACGGGATCAACCAGCCGCTGGCCGAACGCATCTACGGGTTCTTCCATCCTGAGCGCCGGGGCTAGGATGCGGCGTCAGGAGACACCGGCATGACCGACTTCGCCCAGGGCACGGTCCACGTCGCCGGGCCCGATCTTCAGGCCGCCGTGCAGGCCGACCCGGACACTCTGGCCCTCTGGCAGGCGCTCACCCCGCTGGGCCGCAACGAGTTCATCTGCTGGGTCGAGGACGCGAAACAGCCCGCGACCCGACAACGCCGCATCGCCCGCACCACCGAAGAACTGCGCGAAGGCAAGAAACGCCCCTGCTGCTGGTCCGGCTGCATCCACCGCACCGACAAGGCTCTCAGCCGCTGGCAGCAGGCCGTGCTGATCGACGGGAAGAAACACACTCGATCCAAGCCACAACTGTAGGATGACCCTTCAGGCCACCTGACGCCGCTTCGCTTGTTGGGCCAGCGATAAGGTGGTCTACTTTAAGTGGTATGCTGGCATCACAGGAAGCCGAACTGTGCGACCCCTATTGGTCCTTTGCGCCACCCTAACGTTCGGCTTCGCCAGTCCGGCGTCGGCACAACGACATTGGGGACCAGACCAAGTACCTTATTGCAGTATCCAAACACCAACCGACGCATGCCGCCAAGAGAGCATGGCCACCCTGCTCGCCAAGCTACAGTTACCTGACGCCGAGAGCATTGCGGCAGAAGGCTTTCGAGGGGTCAGAGTCTTTCGATACGACGCGTTTGGGACGATTTGGCCCGCGACGTTCATGCTCACCAAGCCGATAAACGAGTATCGCCGTGAGGGAACAGTGCAGGCGCGATCGATACAGGGTGACGGACGGCTCGTTACTCTGGAGCGACCGATATGGGAGGGTGGATGGAGGGAAATGGACGCCGTGCTTCGCGCGATCCTAGAGCGCCCTCCGGTTGAGCGCATTGCGCGGCCTGTTGTGTCCGGGGGGCCGCCTGCGCTGCCGCCATGCCTGGACCCCCCTGTCGTGATCATCGAAGTCGTTGATGAAGGACATGTGCACAGATGGTGGCCTGATACCTGCGGGGGTGACATAGCCGTCGAGCAGGCACAGCGCATCGCAGAGGTGGTAGCTGCTGCATTTCCGGCGTGTGGTCATTTTGCGATTGAGCGGTACGGTCGAGGCCTTGGCCGTGTTCGCGCTTGTCTGATGGTTGGAGGGAATGACCCCGTTGCGGCAGCGGAGGTCATGGAAATTCTTCGGCCCAACATCGGCGGAGACACAAGGGTGGCCTACGAAGCTGAGCGACAATCCAAAGATGTCAGCCTGCTGGGCGTCGGTGGGCAGCGCGCATCTGGTCGAGCCGAGGTGCTGGACGCCATGAAGAATGGTGCGCTGGGCAACCGGTGGCTTCGTGTTCTGCGGGCCACTGGAGATGCTTCTGAGGTTACGGTATCCGCACAGTTGATAGAGGTTGATAGGACCAACAATCCCGACCCTTACGTGCTGAATATGCGGTGGATTAAGGAAGCGGATGGCGAATGGCGCATCAATGCATGGTCGGTCGAGCAGCGGTAGGCTTGATCGCCAACCCCCTCTCCCCCAGGCGTCGCCGATCGCCTATACCGCCCTCATGACCGACGATTCCTCCGACACCCTTCTCGCCGGCTATCGCCGTTTTCGCCAGGATCACTGGCCCGAGGCCAAGGCCGAGTATGAGGCGCTGGCGGCGGGGCAGAAGCCGCACACCCTGATCGTGGCCTGTTCGGACAGCCGTGCCGATCCGGCCCTGATCTTCGACGCCGCGCCGGGCCAGCTGTTCGTGGTGCGCAACGTCGCCAACCTGGTCCCGCCCTATGAGCCGGATGGCCAGCTGCACGGGGTATCCGCCGCGCTGGAGTTCGGGGTGAAGGTGCTGGGTGTGTCGCGCATCGTGGTCATGGGCCATGCCCATTGCGGCGGCGTGGCGGCCATGCGGACCGGTGCCCCCGACAGCGTCCGGGACTTCGTCGCCCCCTGGATCGCGCAGGGCGAACCCGTCGTGCGCCGCGTCGCCGAGGCGGTCGAGCCGGACCATGTCGAACAGGCATCGGAAGAGGCCATCGTGCGCCTGTCGATCGACAATCTGCGCACCTTCCCCTGGATCGCCGAGCGCGAGGCGGCGGGGCAACTGACCCTCAGCGGCCTGCATTTCGGCATCGCCGACGGCATCCTGCGGGCCCTGCGTGGACCGGGCCGGTTCGAGGCGCTGGATTGAGGCTTCGCGCGATCCTCGCCTAAAGCAACGAAGCGTGGCACATCCCGTTGTCCAGACAGCCGTGCTTGAGACGGAATCGAGATCATGACCCCCAGCCATCCTGCCAATCCCATTCCGAATATCATCACGGGCCTGAGGCTGTTTGCCGGGGTGATCATGTTCCTGATCCTGGCCGGGGCCGCGCCGCAGGGCGTGCCCATCCTGTCGGAGTATCTGAGCCCCGACGACCAGTTCCGGTTCGGCCGCACCGCCTTCGTGATCTTCGTGGTGGCCGCGTCCAGCGACTGGATCGACGGCTTTCTGGCCCGGCGCTGGAATGCGACCACGCGCTGGGGGGCCATTCTGGACCCCATCGCCGACAAGGTTCTGGTCACCGGGGCCATCCTGGGCGTCCTGGCCTGGGGCGCCTTGCCCCAGATCGCCATTCCCTGCGGCCTGATCCTGTTCCGCGAGTTCGCCGTTTCGGCCCTGCGCGAAACCGTGGCGGGCAAGGTCAAGCTGCCGGTCACCCTGCTGGCCAAGTGGAAGACGGTCTTGCAGATGATCGCCCTGGGCGCGCTCCAGGTTGCCCTGCTGTGGGACGGCTTCGGCCTGCCGCTGGAATGGCAGCCGCATTTCCAGGTGTTCGCCTATGTCCTGATCTGGGCGGCCGCCATCGTTACCCTGTGGACCGGCTGGCAGTATTTCTCGAAGGCCCAGCAGAAGATGAGCGCGGTCTAGGATTCTCCCTCTCCTTCATGGGGAGGGATGTCGGCGCGAAGCGGCGACAGGGTGGGGGTGCGTATCGGAGAGCTGCGGCCCTTTCGGACCCCACCCTGGCTCAGCCTTCGGCCTCGCCGTCCCTCCCCATGAAGGGGAGGGAGAAAACTCACTCCACCCCCAACTCCGCCACCAGCCGTTCCATCCCGTACACATCGCGCAGCGCGGTCGTCACTGCCCCGGTGGTCACGATGACCGAGCGGTTGACGTTGCGATCATAGCCATAGGCGTTGCGCTGGGTCAGGACGGTGGAGTCGAAGTTCGCCCCCAGGATCTCGCCCGCCGCGTTGACGACCGGCGATCCCGACGAGCCGCCGATGGTGTCGGACGACACGGCCATGTTCAGCACCGTGTCGCCGTCGATCCGCTCGCGCGCGGCCAGTAGCTTCGGCGCGACATCGAACGGGGCCGAGCCGGTCGCTCGGTCCCACAGTCCGCTGAAGGTCGTGAATGCCCCGAACCGCTGTCCGGGCACGTCTGTGCCCTCGATCTGGCCATAGGTCAGGCGCAGCGTCCCGGTCGCATCCGGATAGACGCTGTCGCCGTAGGCCTGGAAGCGCAGGGCGGCCAGTTGCTCTGACGCACGGGCGGTCGGCGCATCGACACGGGCTTCCCAGTCGGCGCGGATGGCGCGGGTCGGCTCCTGCAAGGTCAGCAGATACTGGATCATCGGATCGTCCGACGCCTGGATGGCGGCAAGGCCACCCTCCCACAGGGCCCGGCGCACGGCCGGATCGCCCAGGGTCGTGCCCTGGACCAGACGGGCGGAGCGCGCCTCGGGCGATTCATCACCCAGCAGCACCGCCATGCGCGGGTCATCGACCGTCAGCCATTCGCGTGTCTTGGACAGCCACCATTCCATCCGCACCTGATCCAGCGCCGGATAGACGGGCCGCTCGGCAAACAGGCCGGATTGAATGGTGGTCAGGCGGCTGTCGGCGAACTCCGGCAGGCGTTCGGCCGACGGCTTCTCGCGCTCCTGCGCCCCGCGCACCAGCGTCCGCGCCCAGTTGAACAGCTGTGAGCCGCCCGCCACCGGCGTGGTGCCCAGGCCGGTTCCGCCTTCCAGCAGGGCCATGGCGGGGTAGAGTTCGCGGGCCGCGGGCTGGACTGCCGACAATGTGGACCAGGGATCAGCGGGGGTCGCTGTCGCTCCGCGAATACGGCTCTGGAAATCGACCTCGGCCTCGGCCCGCTTGGCCATGAACTGTTGATCCACCAGCGCCCGCATCCGGCCCAGCCCGCGCTTGTAGGTGTTCTCCAGCCCCACGATCGGGTCCATGGCGATGAAGGCGTTCTCTTCGCTTTCCTGGCTGAACCGGATCAGCCGCCCGCGCAGTTCGCTGGCCAGCAGCTGGTCCATGGGTAGGACGACGTCGCGGATGGTGAACAGCTGGTCCTGGGTCAGCAGGCGCTGGGTCGATCCCGGGCTGCCCGAAACGAAGACCGGCGTGCCCTCGACCGGCTTGTCGGCATTCCACTTGAAATGGGTGGGCGTCGCGACCGGCGCGCCGTTTTCATACAGGCGGATGAAGGCCGCATCGATCGAGAAGCGCGGGAAGCTGAAGTTGTCCAGATCGCCGCCGAAGGTCGCGGCCCGATCTTCCGGGGCCCAGGCCAGGCGCACGTCGGAGTATTTCTTGTAGGTGTAGAGCTTGAACTGACCGCCGCGATACAGGCTGACGACCTGACAGCGTTTGTCGGTCGCATCGCCGCACGCCTCCTGCTCGATCCGCCCGGCTTCGGCGTCGCGCGCGCGGGTGAAGGCCTGGCCTTCCAGACCGGCCCCGGCGGCCTGCATCCGCTCGGTGATGTCCGTGATCTCCGTCAGGATCTCGGCCGTGCCGCCGGGGCATTTCAGCTCCTCCTCGCGGCTGCGCGGGGCAAAGCCGGTCTCGGCATAGTTGACCGCCTGGGTCGACAGATTGGCCACGCATGTGGCGACGCAGTGGTTGTTGGTCATCACCAGCCCCTCGGCCGAGACAATGCCCGCCGAACAGCCGCCGAACTTGACCGAGCTCAGCCGCACCCGGTCCAGCCAGGCCTGATCGATGTTCGTCCCCAGCGTGGCATTGGCCCGCGCGATGGGGAAGTTGTCGAAGGTCCACATGCCTTCCTCAGCTTGCGCTGCAGAGGCGGCGGCGAGGGTCAGCATTGCGGCGGCGAGGGCGGGGGTGAAACGCATGGGATGCTCCTTCCCCTTCTTCCCTTGCGGGTGAAGGAGGCTCGCATTGCGAGGCGACGACGGGTGGCCCAGAGGGCCGGATGAGGGGTCGCACCAGCTGGTGCGGTTGTTGTGGAATGACCATGAATGACGAAGGGGTCGCCCGGCAAGACCGGTGCGACCCCTCATCCGTCAGGCTGCGCCTGACACCTTCTCCCGCAAGGGAGAAGAAACCCTACTCGACCCCCAGCTCTTCCAGCAGGCGCGGGCTCGGATAGATCACCCGCAGCGCCTCGGTGACGGCGGCGGTCGAGACCGACACCGTCCGGTTCAGAGTACCGTCATAGCCGAACGACCCACCCAGCGAGTGGATGTTGCCGTCGAAGGCCGTGCCGATCACTTCGCCCGCGGCATTGATCACGGGCGAGCCGGAGTTGCCGCCGATGATGTCGTTGGTCGAGACGAAGTCGTAGACGGTTTGCTTGTTGATGCGGTCCTCGGCATCCAGGAACTTCTGCGCCGCATTGAACGGCACCGAGCCCGTCGCCCGCTCGTATAGGCCCCCCATGTAGGTGAAGGCCGGGACGGTCACGCCGCGATAGGTCCAGCCCTGAACCTGGCCATAGGACAGGCGAAGCGAGAAGGTCGCGTCGGGATACAGGTTGTCGCCATAGACGGCGAAGCGGGCCTGGGCGACGCGCTCGGCGGCGCGGGCCGTCGGGGCGCTGACCGTGCTGGCCCACTGGGCCGCCACTTCGGCACCGGCCGCCTCATTGGCCAGGACGAAACCGATCAGCGGATCGGCCTCGGCCAGCTGTTCCGGCGTCATCGACAGGGCAGCGACGCGGAAGGCCGGATCGGCCAGCTTCGTTCCCGCGATCAGACGTTCGGCCAGGGCTTCCGGGCTTTCGCGGCCCAGCATGGCCTTCACCGTCGGATTGTCGACCGTCAGATACTCGCGCGTCTTGGACAGCCAGTAACGCATCTGGACCTCGTCGATGCCGGGCGTGACCGGCAGGACGGTGGCCAGACGGCCCTGCAGTGCCGCGCGTTGTTGCGGCGTGATGCGGCGTTCACCTTCCGGGCGGGCGTTGTCGCGGGCGACACCGGCCAGGGCGCGGGCGTAGCCGTAAAGCTGCGAGCCGCCACCGGCACCCTGAACCAGCTGGCGATAGGGGAGGTACAGATCGCGCGCGGCGGTTTCGACGGCTTCCAGCTCGGCCCACGGATCGCCGATGCGTTGCAGCAGGGCAGGGTCTGCGGCGACGCGCTGGCGCAGCTCGGCTTCCTGCTGGCGCTTGGTGGCCATGAAGGCGGGATCGGTCAGAGCCCCCTGCTGGCCGTACCAGACCTTGAAGCTGTTCTCGAGGCCGAAGATGGTGTCGAAGGACGCGCGGCCGGCCTCCTCGTCGGTCAGCGAATACTCCAGCAGGCGACCCCGCAGTTCCGAGCCCTGGATCAGCTGGGTCGGCAGTTGCTGGTCGCGCAGTCGCTCCAGCTGGCTCATGGTCAGCAGGCGCTGGGTGGTGCCGGGGTTGCCGGCCACGAAGGTGACGTCACCCTCGGCCGGGGCATTGGGGTTCCACTTCAGGAAGTTGGACGTCTCGACCGGCTTGCCGTCCTCGTAGGCGCGCAGGAAGGCGGCATCCAGGGCATAGCGCGGGAAGTTGAAGTTGTCGGGGTCCCCACCGAAGAAGGCGGCCTGGTTCTCGGGCGCGAACACCAGGCGCACGTCTTCATAGCGGCGGAACTTGTACAGGGCGTAACGGCCGCCGCGGTAGAAGCTGATCACCTGGCAGTTCAGCCTGGCGTCGCCGGCGCAGTTCTCTTCCTGGATCTTGGCAGTCTCGGCGCTGCGGGCGGCGTTGAAGGCCGCGCCTTCCAGGCCCTCGCCGGCGGCCAGGACGCGATCGGTCACGTCAACGATGTCGGTCAGGACCTCGGCGGTCTGGCCGGGGCAGGTTTTCTCTTCCTCGCGATTGGCCGTCATCCAGCCGTTCTTGACGAAGTCGTTCTCCGGGCTGGACAGATCCTGCACGCAGCCGACCACGCAGTGCCAGTTCGTCAGGATCAGGCCGCTCTCGGACACGAACGAAGCCGAACAGCCCTGCAGACGCACGGCCGAGTTACGGACGCGGTCCAGCCAGGCCTGATCGATGCGGGTGCCGTATTTGTCGTTGACGGTCTGGATGGGGAAGTTGTCGAACGTCCACATCCCCTCGTCGGCCTGGGCCACGTTCGGGGCGGCGGTGATGGCCAGCGCCCCGGCGACTGTGGCGATGGAGGCAGTCGCGGCTATGGCGGACCGAAGCGAACGAAACAGCATGTCTGGTGGTTCTCCCTGGCCCGTCCATTCACTGCGGGCTGTTACACGATAACTAGACCCGAAGCCGCGCCTGCGTCCACAGCCTGTTTCCGAAGCGGGTGCGGCGCCTTACCCCGATTTAACTTGGCCGGAACACATACCGGCGTCAGATAACGGACAACCTTGGGGGTTCGTCGGTTTTCATGACTCTTGCTCAATCCACCCTGCTCTTCGAATGGCGCCGCTACATGGCCGCCGTGATGGCGCTGGCGTTGTCGGGGCTGCTGGTTCTGGCCATGACCGGCGTCTTCATCGGTATCGGCAAGGGCTTCACGGCCCAGATCGAAAGATCGTCTGCGGACATCATCATTATGCAGCCGGGAGCGACCAGCCTGTTCGGCGGACCCTCCGGCCTGCCTCGTCGCTATATTCCGCAGGTCTACAACAATCCCGCCGTGGAGGAGGTTCAGCCCTTCGACATGGCTGGCGGCAGCTTTCAATCCATCAAGGACGTGGACCCGACGCTTAGCCAGGCCGATCGCGCCAAGATGGGCGCGGCCAAGATGAACTACGTCCAGACGCAAATCATCGATACCACGCCGAACGCCGTGACCATTCCGACGGATTATTCGCCAGAGATCGTCGAAGCGCTGCGCCAGCCATTCACGGTCGCCATCGACGAAACCACTCTGCCCAAGCTGGGCGTGAAGCTGGGCGAGAAGGCGTTGTACAACGGCCAGACCGTTACCGTGGTCGGTATCCTTCGTGGCTATCCCAGCATGATGCAGCCAGCGATCGTCGTGTCCCGCGACACCTTGCGGATGGTCGGGCAGGCCGACACAGGCCCGCGCGTAGGCCCTCTGATGGTCAAGCTCAGCGACCCCACCCAGGCCCGCTTCGTCGCCGACCAACTGAACGCTCAGGGTGACGGCCAGTGGAAGGCCTGGACCCGGCAGGAACTGGCCGACGCGAACGCCGGGGCCATGTTCGAGGAGGGTATCCTTCTGATCATCATCGGCGGCTGCGTCGTGCTGGGCATCATCATCGGCGTGGCCATCACCTGGCAGACCCTGCGCGGTGCCATCATGGCCAACATCAAGGAGTTCGCCTCTCTTCGCGCACTCGGTGTCGGCATGGGCTCCCTTCGCTGGATCGTGCTGGAGTTGAGCTTCTTGGTGGGTGTCGTTGGCGTCGGGGCTGCCATTTTCCTGACCTGGCTCCTGTCGCTGCTGGCGGCGGCCAATGCCGTCATCATCGCGCTGCCGCCGATTCTGCTGATCATTGTCGGTGGCGGTCTGATCCTGATCGCCATGGGATCGGGCCTGCTGTCGATGGGCATCCTCAAGAAAAGCCAACCTGCGGACCTGCTGCGATGACCGGCCATACGAAACTGCATGGCCGTCATGGCTCCGCTGCCATCGAGGCCACCGGCCTGGTCAAGCGGTTCAAGTCCGGCAAGTCCTTTGTCGAGGTGCTGAAGGGCGTGGATTTCGACGCCCGCCACGGCGATCTGACCATGGTCATGGGCCCGTCGGGTTCCGGCAAATCCACCCTGATCGCCGCTTTGTCCGGCCTGCTGCGCCCCGAGGCCGGGCGGGTGGACGCGCTGGACGTCGACGACATGTGGAAGCTGTCGTCCGGCCGGATCGACAAGTTCCGCCTGGATCACTGCGGCTTCATCTTCCAGGGCTTCAACCTGTTCCCGGCCCTCAGCGCCCTGACCCAGGTCACGACGGTGCTGAAATATCAGGGCCTGTCGCCCGACGCCGCCCGCAAGCGTGCCACCCTGGCGCTGGAAGAGGTCGGCCTGGGTCATCGCCTGCACCAGCGCCCCTCGGCCCTGTCCGGCGGCGAGAAACAGCGTGTCGCCATCGCCCGCGCCCTGGCCAAGGACCCCAAGATCCTGTTCGCCGACGAACCGACCTCGGCCCTGGACGGCGAGAATGGCCAGGTGGTCATCCGCCTGCTGCGCCGGGCCGCGACCGAACATGGCGCGGCGGTCATCTGCGTCACCCACGACCCGCGCCTCGAAGCCTGGGCCGACCGGGTCATCCACATCGAAGACGGCGTGATCATCGACGATCAGCGCCGCATCCCCAATCCCGACGCTACGCTCGCGTCGCACTGAACGCCCTGAAGGACCTCCAAGAATGCCCGGCTTCCTGAAAAGCAAATGGACCTGGATTGGCCTCGCGCTGATCGTCGTGGTCGGCCTCGCCGCCATGTTCATGAACAACGCCGCCACGGCCAAGAAGGCCGAGGAGGCCGAGCGCGAGGCGAACAAGGTCGAAAGCCCCTATGCGGCCATCGCCAACGGCAAGGTCGATGTCGAGGGCGGCATCATCCAGATCGCGGCCCGCCGCGGCGGCATCGTCAGTGAAGTCCTGGTCCAGGAGGGCGACCGCGTCGTCACCGGCCAGATCCTCGCCCGCCAGGAAGCGGACGAGCCCCGCCTGGCCCTCCAAAGCGCCGCCGCTGACGTGGCCCAGGCCGAAAGCCAGCTGCGCCAGATCCAGGTCGACATCCGCACCGCCCAGCGCGAGTTCGATCGTCTGCAACAGCTGGTTGCCACCAACTTCGTCGCCGCCCAGCGCCTGGATCAGGCCCGTGACGCTATCGCCACGGCCGAGGCCCGCATGGCCTCGGCCCGCGCCGCCGTCGACACCGCCCGCGCCCGCCGCGACCAGGCCGCCTATAATGTCGAACTGACGGTCATCCGCGCCCCCGCCAACGGACGGATCGTGCGCCGCTATGCCAACCCCGGCGCCGGGGCCTCGACCCTGAACGTGTCCAACATGTTCGATCTGGAGCCCGACGCCCCGCGCATCGCCCGCGCCGAGATCGTCGAGAGCGACATCCCCAACATCACTGCAGGGCAAGCCGTCGAGGTCACGCCCGAGGGCGACACGACCAAGGTCTATGTCGGCACCGTCCTGCGCCGCGCCGCCGTCTTCGGGGCTCGCAAGCTGGCCTCCGACGACCCCTCGCAACGCTCCGACGAACGCGTCGTCGAGGTCGTCGTCACCGTCGGCGACGCCCCCCTGCTGATCGGCCAGCGCGTCCTGGTCAAGTTCATGAAACCCGGCGAAACGGCGGGTGCCCCACGCACCGCCACCGTCGGCGTCCCGGCCAACCGCTCGATGCAGACGCCGAACCGGGGGTAGTTGACCGTCAGCGCCCCTCGAACGTCGCCGTCCGCTTCTCCAGCACGGCGCTGACGCCCTCGGCGTGGTCCTCGGTCAGATGGGCGAGGGCCTGCATGGCGGCGGTCATTTCCAGGATCTGGTCGAAGGTGGCGTCGCGGCCCTGGCGCAGTAGGGCCTTGGTCATGCGCAGGGCCTGCGGCGCCTGGGCGGTCACCTGCGCCGCCGTGGCCAGGGCCTCGTCCATCAGGCGGTCGGCGGGCACGACCCGGTTGACCAGCCCCCAGTCCAGTGCGGTCTTCGCGTCCAGCGCCCGGCCCGTGAACAGCAGCTCGGCTGAGCGGGCATAGCCGACGTTCCTCGGCATCAGCCAAGTCCCGCCGTCGCCCGGCAATATGCCCAGCTTCAGGAAGGGCACGCCGAAACTGGCGGCCTCGGACGCGATGCGGATGTCGGCCAACCCGGCGATGTCGCACCCCAGCCCCATGGCCGGGCCGTTCACCGCCGCGATCAGCGGCACCTCCAGCCCATAGAGGGATCGCACGATCCGGTGCACGACCCGGCGATAGTTCTCGCGGATGTCGACGCCGGTGCCGCCGAACAGGTCGCGCCGGTCCCGCATGGCGGTCAGGTCGCCGCCCGCCGAGAACGCCCGGCCCGCACCGGTCAGGATGACACACGACACGCTCCGGTCCGCATTGACCGTCTCGCAGGCTTTGGCGAACGCCTCGCCGTCCTGCGGATCGGGCAGGGCGTTCAGCCGCTCGGCCCGGTCCAGGGTCCAGATTTCAAGGGGGCCTCGGCGTTCGCGTGCGATCAGGGTCATGGTCACGCTGTGCCGCATTCGCTCCCCCCGCTCAAGCCGCGAGGCCCTGTGGGCCGAGCGATAGCGCCCAAACACGCGCTGAAGCAGCGAGGCTCCGCGAGCCGAGCGATAGCGCCCAAACAAAAGCCCCGGTCCTTGCGGGGCCGGGGCTCGGTCTTCTCGCTGCCGCAGTCGCTGTTCTAGCGCTTGCGGTCCAGTTTGATGGGCACGAAGTTGGACGGGTGGCTGACCGCGCGGTCGCCTGCGCCGTTCGTGTTCTTCGTGTTCACCAGCATCCCACCCCACAGGGCGAAGGACATCATGGCGTGCTGGAGGTTGCGCTCCTTGTTATTCATCTTGGCGTCTCCTTTCGATGAAAGATGAAAAGAGACGCGGCGTGCTTTTCGGGGGTCTCACCGTCATAGTCGTTTCGCGTCAGCGTCCTATCTAGCAGGCGCGCTGCAAATTGCAAGGTTTTTGCTCCGCAACCGGACCATATTTCGCACCGATGTCATCAAACGTGTCCCCGTCGCCACAAGGCCCGCCGCGCTCCATCGCCACCCCCTGTGTCCAGGTGTGCGTGGTCGACGGCGCCTCCAGCCTGTGCCTGGGTTGCTACCGCACCCTGTCCGAGATCGCGGGCTGGAGTGAGCTGACGGACGCGGAGCGCGCGGCGATCATGGCGGAGCTGCCTGAGCGCGAGCAGGAGGTTCTAGGTTTCAGGGGCTAGGTTCTAGGGCCGAACCTGTTCCGGCTTGCGGTCTCTCCCTTATCCCTAGAACCTAACCCCTCGCTTTAACCCCCCGTCCACCACGCCCGTTCACCGCATACCAACCGCCCCCTGCCAGGGTGTCACAGCCGCAGAAGCGGTTGTGTTCTGGTGAGTGTGTTCGGTCCGATGCGTTTGAACCTGTCCAACCTCGGGGTGATGACCCTGGCGATCGCCTGTTCGCTGACGGCCGCCTTCTGGGTCAATCAGCTGGGCGACCGGGGCCAGGCCCAGGCCGCCGTGGTGCCCGTCACGGCCTCTGCCGTAGCGACAGCTGCCCCCGCGCCCGCCACCGGCCCCGACACCCGCATCGCCCGCTCCGAAGACGGCCACTACTGGGCCGAGGCGCGCATGAATGTCCGCACCGGCGGCCGCCCCATCCGCGTCATGGTCGATACGGGGGCCAGCGTGGTGGCCCTGACCCGCGCCGATGCCGAACGGCTGGGCGTGCATGTCACGGCCGCCGATTTCTCCGGCACCATCATCACCGCCGCCGGCCGCGTCCGCGCCGCGCCCGTCACCCTGGCCTCGGTCAGCATCGGCGGCACGCGCGTCAACGACGTCGAGGCCCTGGTGATCGAGAACGGCCTGCCGCACTCGCTTCTGGGCATGAGCTATCTGGGCCGCCTGTCCAGCTTCACCGCCACGCCGACGACCCTGACGCTCAAAAGCTAGAGCGCCTTCACCACCACGGACAGGGCGGTCAGCAGCAGATAGATCGCGAATACCCGCCTCAGCGTCGTCTTGTTCAGCCGGTGCGCCAGCCGCGCGCCATACGGGGCCACCGCCGTGGTCAGCAGCCCCATCACCACCGCCGCCGGTATGTTGACATAGCCCAGCGACAGCGGCGGCCGTCCGCCCGCATCCCAGCCGAAGACCACGAAGCCCAGGCTCGCCGCCGCCCCGATGGCCAGGCCAAAGCCCGACGCCGTCGCCACCGCCTGATGGATCGGCCGCCCGCACAGGGTCATGGTCAGGCCGCCGAAACTGCCGCCGCCGATCCCCATCATGGCCGACAGCCCGCCGATGACCGTCGCTGTCACCCGGCGGCCCCAGCCCGTCGGCATGTCCCGCCTCAGCACGATCCGCTCGGGCAGCAACCCCATCTGCGCCGCGATCAGCGCCAGACAGACCCCGTAAACGATGGCCAGCCCCTCCATCGACGTGAACCCCGCCACGCCGGCTCCGATCAGCCCGCCTAGCGCCACCCACGGCGTCCAGGTCTTCAGCACGACCTCGTCCACCGCCCCGTGCTCGCGATGCGCCTTCAGCGACCGCCAGGAGGTCGCCACGATGGTCGCCAGGGACGTGCCGATGGCGACATGCAGATTGCTCTCGCCTCCCAGCCTCAGAACCTCGAACGCATAGAACAGCGCCGGCACGATCACCGTCCCGCCGCCCACTCCGAACAGCCCCGCGATCAGTCCCCCGACCAGTCCTGCGGCCACGAGCGCGGCCAGCAGCATCAGGATCTCGTTCAGCGGCAATGCGGTCATGCCAGCGGTCTAGACGGTCCTGAATCGACCAGCCAGAACAGATCCTCCACCGTCGTACCCAGGGCCCGCGCCAGCGACAGCGCCAGGATCGTCGACGGCACGAACACCCCGTTCTCGACCGTATTCACCGTCTTGCGCGACACCCCTGCCAGCGCCGCCAGCTCGACCTGTGTCAGCCCCGCCGCCGTCCGCACCTCCTTCAGCCGCGAGGCCAGGCGCGGGTCACTCATCGTCGCTCGCTGAATCCGCTTGATTGGCCTCGCGATCCAGCCAGGCAAAACGAAACCCCGCCGTGGCCGCTGAAACGGTCAGTGAAACGATCATGGCCATGATGCCTGCCTCGGCCCGCCAGACCATGAGCCCCAGCGCAAGGGTCGTGCATGCCATCAAGACCACGAACGCCGCTTTCAGGGCCTGGGCACGGAACACCTGGGTCAGTTCATCGTCGAGAAAGCGCCTGTTGGTGATGGAATACTTGTCCCAACCCAACACCATGAGGACGACCAGCCACGCATAAAGCACCGGCATGCCCAGCCGCAGACACGCCATCAGGCTGGGCCCTTCCGCCTGGATATCACCGGAAGCCTCGTAGGCGACATACAGCAGCGCCAGTCCAACGACAGGGAAGGTCCAGAGCATCCGCGACCGTTCGGCCTGCAAGCGATCCCGTTTCGTCTGCGACCGCTCGCCGATTTGTTGCGACCGCGATGGGTGATGCCAGGCCGCCAGAATCAGTCCCACGACCATGACGGCAAACCCGATCCCGGCCAGAACACCCGCCGCCGTCGCCGCATCACCGGTGCGTCCGTCCCCGACGACGAATCCCGCCACGCAGGCCACGACGCCGACCGCGGTCAGAACCAGCCCCCAGCCATACCGACGCGCCCGGTCATTCAACGCCCGCTTCACCTCGCCCTGATCCCTCATCACCGCCCAACCCCTTACATGATGTCACCTGTGGGTTACATGTCACCTTGGGGTTACATCAGTCAAGAGGCTATTTCAGGCTTCCGCCGGACCGTGTTCGCGCAGACGCAACCTCCACAGTTGGCAGCCGTTCCGACCGCAACTTCCACTCGGGACATCCCTGCGATGACGACGACCAAGACTTCTTCCATCCGTACTTTGGCCCTGGCCACCTCGGCCCTGATGCTCAGCTCGGGCGCGGCCCTGGCTCAGACGCCCTACAACTCGACCCAGTCCCAGACCCAGCAGCAGCCGTCGCAGCAGCAGGAAGCGATCGGGGCCATCCTCGGGGCCCTGTTCGGTGACCGTCTCGGCGTCTCCACGGGCGTCGATGCGCAATGGGCCGCCGGTCGTCGTCCGCTGAACACCCAGCGTACCCAGTTCTACAGCCGCATCGATGCCGACGTACGTTCGGGCAATCTGTCGTCCTATGCCGGCGACCGCCTCAAGACCGATTACGACGCCCTGGTCCAGCTGGAGACCCGCTACGGTTCCGACGGGCGCTTCACGGCCGCCGAGCGCAACGATCTGAACGATCGCTACAGCCGCCTGACCCAAGCGGTCGCCGACGGTGGCTATGGCAACGACAATGGCTACGGTGGGGGCTCGAACAACGGCTATGCCTCCGTCTCCGGCGGCCGGGTCGAGTTCGAGGCCCGCGTCGATACCGCCGTGCGCAGTCGCCGCCTGACCCGCACCGAGGGCACCCGCCTGAAATACGACTATCAGGCCCTGATCCAGGTCGAGTCCGGCTATCTGCGCGACGGCTCGCTCAGCGCCCGCGAGCGGGACGATCTGGAACGCCGTCTGGACGCGCTGGACGCCCGCGTCGGTGACGTCCAGTCCAGTGGTGGCTATCAGGACAACCGCACCCGGCTGTCGGCCATCGAACGCGCCGTGTCGACCAACGGCTCGGGCGTGGGCCGCGCAGAGGCGGCAGACATCCTGGTCGAGGTCGGTGACCTGACCCGTCTGGAGGCCGCATACAGCCGCACCCAGCCGTCGTCCGACGACCGTGCCTATCTGGAACGTCGCATCGGCGAACTGGAAGTCCGGGCCCGCATCCGTCGCTAGGCCACACCGGAACTGCTCAGCTGTCTGAACGCTGTTAGGCCATGCTTCCGACACTTGCCGAACTCGACGACGCCCGCCTGATTCAGTTCGGGGGGGTGTCGTTGACGTTCGGCGGTCTGGTCAGCGCCGCCGTCCTGCTGGGCGGGGCGGTCGCCCTGTCATGGGTGGTGACCCGATCCATCCGCCGGTTCCGCATGCGGGCCGAGCGCAGTGCTCAGGCGCTGTATCTGCTGGAAAAGCTCGCCGGCTACGCCATCGTCTTCGCCGGGGCCGTCATGGCCCTTTCGGCGGCGGGTCTGAACCTGTCCTCCCTGGCCGTCTTCGCCGGGGCCATTGGCATTGGTGTGGGCCTGGGCTTGCAGGGGGTGGTCAAGGAGTTCGTCTCCGGCCTGTTCCTGATCTTCGACCGGATGGTGTCGGTCGGCGACTATGTCGAACTGGATGGCGCGCGCGGCGCGATCGCTGAAATCGGACCGCGCGCTACCCGCATTCGCACCAATGACAACATCAACATCATCGTCCCCAACTCTCACCTGATCGAGGGCAGGGTGACGAACTGGACGCTGAAGGGCGACACCCGACGCATCCACATTCCCTTCTCCGTCGCCTATGGGGCCGACCGCAGCCAGGTCCGGGACGCTGTGCTGGCCGCAGCCCGCGCCAGCCCCTTCACCCTGCCGGAAACCGAAACCCGCAAGAGCCAGGTCTGGCTGACCACCTTCGGCGAAAGCAGTCTGGACTTCGAACTCCTGGTCTGGCCGACGCCCGAGGCGGTCAAACGTCCCGCCGCCATGCACGCCGCCTATACCTGGGCGATCGCCGATGCCCTGGACGAGGCCGGCATCGAGGTGCCGTTTCCCCAGACCGACCTTCGCATCCGCAGCCTGTTCGGCCGCGAGGGCGACGAAGCCATCGCCGCCATGCTGGGTCAGCATCTGGCAAAACAGGCCGACACCGGCACCCCGTCGTCGCGCCCGTCGCAGCCTTCACAGAACGACGCCGCCGCCGAATTGCTCAAACCGCCCGAGGCACCGCCCGAGCGCGATCGGGAATAGCTGCTGCCACCGGCTGTCAGCATCCCCCGGGCATCCCCGCGCGTTGACTGGCGCAGACCCCTCGCGCGTCCTAGATGGTGTTCATGGCCCGTTCCGCTCCGCCTCCCGGCAAATCCGCCAAGCCCGTCCACGTCCCCGGCCAGTCGTCGCAAGGCATGGCGGAGGCTTCGGCCCCCTTTATCTTCGATCCGGCGGCGGCCACGAACAAGCTTCCCATGTTCGCCCCCGTCACCGGCCCGCGCCTGACGCCGGAGGAGGCTCCGGGCAAGCCTGCCGACTGGGTCCCGCACCGCCCCGACCGACCCGACGGGCGCAAGCACATCCCCTTCCGGCTGGAGACCAAATACACCCCCGCCGGTGACCAGCCCTCGGCCATCGCCGAACTGGTCGAGACGGCCAGGACCGGCGAGCGCAATCAGGTCCTGCTGGGTGTCACCGGCTCGGGCAAGACCTTCACCATGGCCAAGGTCATCGAACAGACCCAGCGCCCGGCCCTGATCCTGGCCCACAACAAGACGCTGGCCGCCCAGCTCTATTCCGAGTTCAAGAGCTTCTTCCCGGACAATGCGGTCGAGTATTTCGTCAGCTACTACGACTACTATCAACCTGAGGCCTATGTCCCGAAGTCGGATACCTACATCGAGAAGGACAGCTCCATAAACGAGCAGATCGACCGCATGCGCCACTCGGCAACGCGGGCGATCCTGGAGCGGGACGACGTCATCGTGGTCGCCTCGGTCAGCTGCATCTACGGCATCGGCTCGGTCGAGACCTATACGGCGATGACCTTCACCCTGAAGGTCGGGGACCAGATCGACGAGGCCAAGCTGCGGGCCGATCTGATCGCGCTGCAGTACAAGCGCAACGACCTGAATTTCGACCGCGGCATGTTCCGCAAGCGCGGCGACGTGCTGGAGATCTTCCCCGTCCACATGGAAGACCGCGCCTGGCGCATCCAGCTGTTCGGCGACGAGCTGGAGAGCATCCAGGAGTTCGACCCCCTGACCGGCAAGAAGACCGCCGAGCTGGACGAGATCACCGTCTATGCCGCCAGCCACTATGTCACCCCGCGCCCGTCGCTGAACCAGGCCATGACCGGCATCAAGGCCGAGCTGAAGGAGACGCTCGACTGGATGGTCGAGAACGGCAAGCTGCTGGAGGCCCAGCGGCTGGAACAGCGCGTGCGCTTCGATCTGGAGATGATGGAGGCCACCGGCTCCTGCGCCGGGATCGAGAACTATTCCCGCTGGCTGACGGGCCGCAGCCCGGGCGAGCCGCCGCCCACCTTCTTCGAATACATCCCCGACAACGCCCTGCTGTTCGTGGACGAGAGCCACGTCACCGTCGGTCAGATCAGCGCCATGTACCGGGGCGACTACCGCCGCAAGTCGACCCTGGCCGAGTATGGCTTCCGCCTGCCGTCCTGCATCGACAACCGCCCGCTGAAGTTCGACGAATGGGACGCCATGCGGCCCCAGACGCTGTTCGTCTCCGCCACCCCCGGCCCGTGGGAGATGGAACAGACCGGCGGGGTCTTCACCGAACAGGTCATCCGTCCCACCGGCCTGATCGACCCGCCCGTCGAGATCCGTCCCGTCTCCGGCCAGACCCGCAACCAGGTCGACGACGTCATCGACGAGGTGAAGGCCGTGGCCCGCGCCGGCTACCGCTCCCTCGTCACCGTCCTGAGCAAGAAGATGGCCGAGGACCTGACGGAATACATGCACGAACAGGGGGTCCGCGTCCGCTACATGCACTCCGACGTCGACACGCTGGAGCGGATCGAGATCCTGCGCGACCTGCGCATGGGCTCATTCGACGTCCTGATCGGCATCAACCTGCTGCGCGAGGGGCTGGACATCCCCGAGTGCGGCCTGGTCGCCATCCTGGATGCGGACAAGGAGGGCTTCCTGCGCTCGGAGACGTCGCTGATCCAGACCATCGGCCGCGCCGCCCGCAACGTCGACGGCCGGGTGATCCTGTACGCCGACCGCATGACCGGCTCGATGGAGCGCGCCATCGCCGAGACGAACCGCCGCCGCGAGAAGCAGGAGGCCTACAACGCCGAACACGGCATCACGCCGGAGTCGGTCAAGCGCGACATCCGCGAGATCATGGCCAGCCCCTATGAGAGCCGCGCCCTCGACCAGCTGACCCGCCCCGGCGTGGCCGAGGCGTCAAAGCCCTTCGTCGGCACCAACTTCCAGGCCGCGCTCAAGGATCTGGAGGGCCGCATGCGCAATGCCGCCGCCAATCTGGAGTTCGAGGAGGCCGCCCGCCTGCGCGACGAGATCAAGCACATGAAGCTGATGGACCTGGAGTTCGCCAACGACGCCATGACCCCCGCCGGTCAGGCCGTGGACACCGAGGCCCCCAAGCGCGACCGCGCCGCCGCCCGCGCCGCCTCCGCCGAGGCCTTCCGCAAAGGGCGGCTGTAAGCCAGCAGCCCCCCGGTCAGCCCCCCGTTCAGCGCGTCTTCGTCCGCGCCTCGGCCAGCACCTGTTGCACCTGCTCGAAGGTATCCGTCACCGTGCTCGCGGGCGGCTTGCCCATCAGGCTGACGGCCACGATGGCGATGAAGCTGAGCACGAAGCCCGGCACGATCTCGTACAGCAGGCTGCTCAGCGTCGCCCCGTCGGCCAGCACCGGCGCATAGATCCAGAACAGCACCGTCACCGCCCCCACGACCATGCCGGCCAGCGCCCCGTCGCGCGTCATCCGCTTCCACGTCAGCGACAGGATGACCAGCGGCCCGAACGCCGCCCCGAACCCGGCCCAGGCCTTGGACACCAGCCCCAGCACATTGCTGTCGGGGTTGTAGGCCAGCAGGATCGCCGCCACCGCCACGGCCAGCACCGCCAGCCGCCCGACCAGCACCAGCTCCTTCTGCGGCGCGCTCTTCCTCAGGAAAACGCCATAGAAGTCCTCGACCAGCGAGCTGGACGACACCAGCAACTGCGACGAGATGGTGCTCATGATCGCCGCCAGGATGGCCGCCAGCAGGAAGCCGGTGATCAGCGGATGGAACAGCACGTCCGACAGGATGATGAAGATGGTCTCCGGATCGGTGACCTCCAGCCCGTTGCGTGTCGCATAGGCCAGGCCCGCCAGTCCGGTCCCCAGTGCCCCGACCAGGGTGACCAGCATCCAGCCCATGCCGATGTTGCGCATGGCCGGAATGTCCCGCACCGAGCGGATGGCCATGAAGCGCACGATGATGTGCGGCTGCCCGAAATAGCCCAGCCCCCAGGCCAGGGCCGACAGCACGCTGATCAGGGTCGCATCGCGGAACAGGTTCAGCAGCTGCGGATCGATCCCGTTCAGGGTCGCCGCCGTCTCGCCCACCCCGCCGTCGTTCATAATGGCCACGACCGGCACCAGGATCAGGGCCACGAACATGATCAGCCCCTGCACGAAGTCCGTCAGGCTGACCGCCATGAACCCGCCGACCATCGTATAGGCCAGCACCACCCCGGCGGTGAGCCACAGCCCTAGGCCGTAATCCAGCCCGAACGACGTCTCGAACAGCTTGCCCCCCGCCACCATGCCGGACGAGGTGTACAGGGTGAAGAAGACCACGATCACCAGGGCCGACACGATCCTCAGCATCCGGGACCTGTCCTCGAACCGCTTGCCGAAATAGTCGGGGATGGTGATCGCGTCGCGCGCCACCTCGGTATAGACCCGCAGGCGCGGCGCCACGATCAGATAGTTGGCCAGCGCCCCGGCGAACAGGCCGATGGCGATCCATATGGACGACAGGCCCGACACATACATGGCCCCGGGCAGACCCAGCAGCATCCAGCCGCTCATGTCCGACGCCCCGGCCGACAGCGCCGACACCGCCGGCCCCAGCTTGCGCCCGCCCAGCATGTATCCGGCCACATCGTCCGTGCTGGTCCGCATCGACCACACCCCGATGCCCAGCATCAGAGCGAAATACAGGCCGAGAGTGATGAAGGTTCCGATTTCCATGCCCCATGCCTAGCAGCAGGGCAGGGGCCGGGGCCACCCTTTGCGGCGAGAAAGGGGCGGGGGAGGAGGCGCTACCGCCTGCGCGACGGCCCGGAGGGCGGGGCAAAGCCCGAGACCAAGCGCATGATGCTGGTGGACCTGGAGTTGCCAACGACGTCATGACGGCGGAGGCGGAGGCGGAGGCGGAGGCGGCGGCGGAGATGGCAGAAGCGTTCTGGAAGGGGCGGCTGTAAGGGGGCTTAGACTGGTGCATAGAAAATGCGAAGGTTCTTGGAAGCGCAGCTAAACGGCCGTAGCCTTTGGACCATGATAGAATACGGGTTTGGAAGCTGGCGAACCTAGAAATATGCGAGCGATTTCGTCCCCGTTGTCCGCAAGCAATCGCTCTGCTTCTGGCAGCAGTTGCTTTACGGCGGCCTTGTAGTTTCCAAGCCCGATCTCGGAAAGATTTTCAGAGGGTTCTATTCTCTTGCACCGGTCTTTACCCACTAGAAGATATGTCTGGCCCAGTGCGTTCGCTGAAGAATAGTACATAAAGTTTTCTAGAAGGAAGCCACCAGAGAACAACCATGTCACTATGCCGCCAAACCACCTGTCTTGATTGCGAAGTTGTGGACGCTTAGCCCCTGTGCCTATCGATAGAATGTCAATATTATCTCTCGGAATATCGTAGCAAGACAATATGTCGGTCAACGCGACCATCGTAGGCGTATTGCCCCATATTCCACCGTCAATGAAATCGTGATCACCAATGTTGTGGATTGGAAGATAGGTCGGGGCCGCTGATGTCGCCATAGCAACATCAGTCATCGGAACCTTCCAATCCATTTTAAAGTCTGGGTGATGTGGAGTTTTGAATACGTTGATGTCCCCATGTCGACCCTCACACGAGGGTATAGATAAGCGACATTGCGCCTCGCCAACGATCTTGTTCTCCAGAGCAGCCAAAACAAGATCCCGAAGCGGAGCTGCATTGTAGGCGCTCCGTAACACGCCGAACTTCCTGTCTCGCGGAAAAATAATTCCGCCGTGATTCAGATAAAAACTGTGTATATCGGAGGCTGTAAGTCCATTTGCGAGGCCTAGTGCTATAATTCCGCCCGTCGATGTTCCCGAGATATAATCAAAGCAAGAAGCAATGCTTTTACCGTCTAGATAAGTTCTTTCCAGTCCAGCCAAGAGAGCGGTCGTGAAGAGCCCTTTGATGCCGCCGCCATCAAGGGCAAGGACCCGAAAGTTCCCTTCTCCTTCCCAATGTACAGGTCGGCGGCGTGTCGGAATGGCACCGTCGGATCTTCGGACGGGCGTTGCTTGTTGTCCTGAACCCATTTCTGGTGCTCCAAATCATATGGTTCCACGCCATCCGCAAACCATTCTCCAGTAACCAGCCAACCCTCATAGAACAGCAGCCACTCAGACAGCCAAGGCACTATTTTTCTTGCGATGAGTTGCGTGAAATCCCAGCCGCCTTCATCGGCTGGATAGTAGAGGCAGATTTCGCCGCCGTTGGGGGCATTCTTATTCTGATAGATGTGGGGAAGCTGGGCGCTGTCGGGATGAAGCTTGAGCGGAGTTATAACAGTGACGGCCAGTGCTGGAAGAATTCTTCCTATCGTGAGCTTGTGCGGCTTTATGTAACGAATCTGGACATCGTAGGCTTTCATCCGCGTCGCGAGAGGCCCGGTCCAGTAACAGGAAAATATCGTCTTCCCGCTCTCGGCAAGCTGCGGCCATAGCCTAGCCATTTCCCGGCTTTGCGAGCCTATCGACAGTATGACTGGATCCATTAGTCGCCAAAGTTGCGATGGATCGGACTTGGGACCGATTTGGTTTCTGGCGCTCGAGCGAAGGCGGAGCCCGCATAGGCGACGCCGGACCCAGCGGTGACGACAGACAAGCCATCACGGGTATGTCGGCCAGCTCGTACGAAGTACTCCTTGAGCGCCGCCTGTGTGGCCCGCTCTCCGAACAAATCGCCGAAAATGACTCTTAGAACATCGATATCGTCAGTGGTCTTGGCGATCTGCAACTGGGCGACGTAGTTGTTCAGATCCGCTCTAAACTCATCCTGGTTCTTTAGATCGTTGGGCCAGCGATCCGACAACACGTCGAGTTCGAATCGCGGGTTCCGGACGTCTACCAAATCGGCTGTAGCCGATGCATTCGAGAGAACCGTGGCAACGTGCGTAGCCTGGTGGACTAATTCGTCGATCAACGACGCGGTTTGTCCGGCCACGTCACCAACTAGCCTAGAGATCAGGACGGAGGGAGGGCGACGACTGTTCGGCTTCTTTGTGTGGTTCCGCTCAAGCCACCGCTTGAACAGCTGGAGGCCAACCACCGTGAGTGACTTTTCGAAGGTTTTTTGATGGGCAGGAACGGGCGTTATCTCTTCAGCGGCTTCTGCAATCAGGCCAGCGTCAGTCAGCGATTTCCTCAACATGACACGGCCAAACCACGGCTCCGCCGGAGTCTGGGCTTTAAACCAGTCGGCAAAACCCCACGGGTTGGCCCATACCAGATGCTGTTTATTCGGTTCGGTCGCCTTAGCATGGCAAATCTGGCCGCTGCGTTCTGGCAAAGCAGGGATCCGAAAAATCGGCGTGACGTCGAGGTGCATGTCCTCGTAATAAATCGTCACGCACCGCGTCTGCTGAACGACCTCGAAATCGTGGTATCGCGATCCCGGCAAACCCTTGATCGACTGGTATAGCATCTCCAGAGTCTCAAGTGGCGTAATGTCAGGCTGCAAGTCTGTCAGTTCGATCAAGAGATCGATGTCAAACAGGTCGTCCTGATCTTTGGATCGGATTGTTGTTCCCGCAGCCATTGATCCTTGCGGATAATAAGCGGCGATGTTCTTGGCGATCGGGCTTTCGTCCCGTTCTAGGTGGCGCATCACGGCTTCGTATTGCTGCACTGCTTTATCGTGCAGCGTCGGAGATAGCTGAATTTTCACAGCAATATCGACGAGGACCTCGTCGGCCATCGAGAGCTGCGGATTTATGGCTGCGTGGACGTTCACGGTGACCTCGTCATTAACCTTAGCTGTTAAATGGGTATGGCCGCGAAGTGATCAAGGCCGTCCGCATATCGGCTCAAAGAAGGCCAGAACAAAGCACGAACGCGTGCGGCTCGCAAGCCTTCGCCGCGCGGCGGTTAGCGCTACTCCCGCCCCCCATCCTCCCGCCCCTTCGCGCCCTTCGCCGACCCTTCCCGACCCTCGCGTGGCTGCGCCCTGAATTTTTATTCCCATCACGCCCGAACACGGGGTGTGTCGTCCCGACCCCCATCCTTTCAACACCTTGCGTCCCGCGCCGGTCACTCCGGACCCCTCTTTCCTGCCGTAGGAGCGGGCGGGGGCATAATCGCGGGGCCGGACATCAGGGGTCCGGCGGTCAGGTCGGGACGGAACGGATGACGGCACGGGACGGGAAGGGGGCGCAGCCGCTGGAGCGGGTGGCGGCGCGGATGGCCCAGGCGCAGAGCCTGCTGGACGGGATGCTGCGCCTGCAGAAGATGATGCAGGCCGGGGCACCGGGGAAGATACAGGATGTCCTGCTGGCCCGGCTGGAGCGGCAGGCCGCGCGGCTGCAGGCCGGGGTGCGGCGGCGATGAAGGCCCATCCGCGCACCACCTATGTGACCGCCGGGGCCGAGGCCTGGAGCCTGATCCGGGGGGCCTATCTGTCGGGCCTGTCGGCGCCCACGGTGGCGGCGCGGTTCGGGGTGTCGGTCTCGGCCCTGCGCAAGCGGGCCCGGCGCGAGGGCTGGACCAAGCTGCAATATGCCGCCACCCGCGCCCTGCCCGAGGCGGCGGCCCCGCTGCCCGCCGGTCAGGCCGCGCCGTCATCGGCCGGGCAGGGGGCCGCTCCGCCCACCTTGTCCGGCGGCCTGTCGGAGGATGAGGTGCTGGAGGCCCAGCTGCCCAACCCGACCATCCAGCCGGGGGCCCTGGCCCGCCGCGCCCTGGCCCATGCGGCCCAGGCCGTGCGCGACGGCCAGGGGCTGAACGCCGTGCGCCTGGCCCGCGCCGCCGCCGAAATCTCCCGCCTGGACCAGCTGCTGGAATGGAACGGCGACAGCGACGACGAGGGGCCGGACGCCGAGGCGCGGTTTCGCGGGCGTCAGGACATCATGCGCGTCTTCATCCGCGAACAGGCGCTGGACCTGGCCCGCCGCATGACCGACGGCCGCCCCCTGCCGCCCGCCTATGTCGAGCTGGAGGCCATGCTGGCCCGCAATGCCCGCCAACGCCGAACGGGATGCGTCGTGACAGGGTCCGGATGTGGAGACACTGTCCCCACAATCCCCTCTTCCGTTTTCGCCACGCCACGGAGACACCGGACCCTGAACGGGGCGCAAACGCCCGCCCAGCGGCCATGAAGAAGGGCGCGGCAGCCGTGGCCACCGCGCCCTTCTGTATCGTGGGTTTTGTCAGGCTTCAGAGAAGCTTGAGGTCCACCGCCGAGGTCTTGCCGCGCTGGTTTTCCAGCTCGTATTCGACCTTCTGGTTGTCATCCAGGCCTTGCAGGCCCGCCTTCTGGACCGCGGTGACGTGAACGAACACGTCAGAACCGCCGCCATCGGGCTGGATGAAGCCGTAGCCTTTGGTGGAGTTGAACCACTTGACCGTGCCGGTCGCCATGTCTGCGTCTCCGTGAACGCGCTTTGCCAGGCAGGTGTCCCTGCGGGATCACCCGTCAGCCCATCTGGAACCAGCTCGTTCGAAGAAGGAGCAAGCACGGGTTTGGACCCCGCGCGATATCCGGACTGCACCGACTTTCTCTCGCGCAAATCCAGGTCGGTCAACAGCAAAGCGAATCGGTTGGGCCCGAACAGGGTTACCGGATGGGTCAGCGGACCGCTCAACGCGGACGGGCACACAGGCTGTAGGATGCGCCGTCCAGATGCAGATGGTCCGCATGCGCCGCATTGTAGTCCGGCGTCAGAACCGTCGAGAACAGACGGCACGCCCCGTCCCTCAGCCGCGCCAGGAAGGGGGCGCCTTCGCCGCCCGCCGGACCCTGGCCCGACCAGTCGTCCAGCACGGTCACCTTGCTGCCGTCCGCCAGGGTCACGCCCGCCACGTCCAGCGCATTGGCCTTGGCATGCTCGCTGGGCCGGGCGCTGGCATCGGTCTGGCCATAGATGCGGCGGCACGAGTATGTGCCCATGCTGTCGACGCGGGCGACGTCCTGACCAAAGCTGGCCTGGGCCGCCGGCTGCAGCACCTGGCGGTCCCAGATGACGTATCGGACGGCCAGCGGGCACTGCATGACCAGGCCGCCGGGGCTTAAGGGGGTGACCGCCCCGCCCGTGATGCTGACCGCGCCGCGCACGACGCAGAAGCCGCCGTCGTCCCGGTCCGCCGCGCGCTCGACCGTGACGCCCGCGTCGCGCAGCACCTGCATACAGGCCTCGGTCTGGGCGGTGATCTGCTCCGGTGCGGCCGTGGGCGGCAGGTCCAGATCGGCGACCTTGCCTTGCGTCGCCTGGCCGATCGGCCGGTCCAGATCCAGCGGCTTCCACGGCAGGTCCTGGTGCGGCGCGAACGCATTCAGCAGGGCGAACAGGGCGCAGACCGCCAGGCCCGCCTCCCACATCAGGTTCCAGAAGTCGGCCAGATCACGCTTCATGCCCGCCCAGCGTGGCGGGTGCTGCGTTGCAGCGCAAGCGGAACCGTGGGGCTACGGCAGGCCGTTCAGCCTGACCATCAGATCCTGCACCGCCCGGCTGCCCGCGTCGTGGTCGTTGGACACGGCGATGACGGCCCTGTTCTGCTCAGGCCGGACCAGCACCCCGGCATGCCACATCGTGTTCGACCCCTCATGCCCCAGGACCCGCTGCGGCCCGTGACCCTGCACGATCCAGCCGCAAGCATAGCCGGGCGGCGGCCCCTCGGCCGGGGCGGTCAGGCGCGCGACGCTGTCCGCGCTGATCCAGCCACCGCCTTCGCTCAGGAACACCGCCAGGAAGCGCCCGTAGTCCGCCAGGGTCATATGCGCCGTTCCTGCGGGCCCCAGCGCCAGCGGGTTGTCCGCCCCGGGATTGGTCGGATCGATCGCCGCCCCGCGATGCCCCCAGGCATTGGGCGACGGCGGCGGCCCGAAGCCTGCGCTGGTCAGGCCGAGCGGCCCATAGACCTCGGCCCGCATGGCGTCCTCCCACGACGTGCCCGTGATGGCCTCGATCGCGGCCCCCAGGACGATGTAGTTGGCATTGCCATAGGCGAAGGTGCCGACGACCCCGCTGGGCGGCTTGGCAAAGGCCTGTTCGGCGATGCTGCGCCGCTGCTCCGGCAGGGACCTCGGATCGGCCCGCGCCGTCATCAGCCAGGCCCGTCCGACGACATCGGCGTCCATCAGTCCGGCGCGGTGGTGCATCAGGTCGAGCAGCCGGGTGTTGCTCCAGGCCGGATCAAGGGTCCGGTCGGGGAAGGCCTGGGCGACCGTCATCTCCCAGTCGGCGCGCCCCTGCTCGACCAGCCGTGCGAACAGGGCCGCCGTCATCGCCTTGGTGTTGGAGCCCAGGTGCCAGCGGTCATCAGCGGTGACCGGATCGCTGCCGCCTGCCTGCCGGACGCCGCGCACCGACGACCAGACCAGCCCCTCGCGCGAGACGATGGCCCCGGCCAGGGCGGGCGGCGAAGCGGTCGTGAAGGCGCCGTCCAGCGCGGCCTCTGCCGGGGCGAAGGCGTCGTCCGCGCGGGCGATGTGGGGCAGGGCGCACACGGCTGGCGTGGCGATCAGGCTGGTCAGGACGGCGCGGCGATGGGCAAACATGGGCTTCTTTCGGATTGGGCAACACAGGCTATCCAAGACGGGCGACGGACGCACCTGACAACGAAGACAGGATCAGCGGACGGTTGCCGTCCTGCCCGCAACGGCGCAGCATGCGGCCATGAGCAAGACATCGGACTATGAAGACGAACTGGTGCGGCTGCAGATCCAGCTGGTCGAAACCCAGGCCTGGACCATCGAACAGGGGATCAAGACCGTGATCGTGTTCGAGGGTCGCGACAGCGCGGGCAAGGACGGGGCGATCAAGCGGATCACCGAACACATGGCCCCGCGCCAGACCCGCGTCATCGCCCTGGCCAAGCCCAGCGAGCACGAACAGGGCCAGTGGTATTTCCAGCGCTACGTCCGGCACCTGCCGTCGGCGGGCGAGACCTATCTGTTCAACCGCTCTTGGTACAATCGCGGCGGGGTGGAGCCAGTGATGGGTTTCTGCACGCCGGAACAGCACACCCAGTTCCTCAAGGACGCGCCGCGCTTCGAGCGCATGCTGACCGACAGCGGCATCGTTCTGATCAAGCTCTGGCTGGACATCTCCAAGGCCGAACAGGCCGAGCGGCTGGAGGCGCGGGTCGAGGATCCGCTGAAACGGTTCAAGGTCTCGTCTCTGGACGCGGAGGCCCAGGACCGCTGGGACGCCTATTCCAAGGCCCGCGACCAGATGCTGGAAGCCACCCATTCGGGCCACGCGCCCTGGACGGTGATCGCCACGGACACCAAGAAACAGGCCCGGCTCAACATCATGCGCCACATCCTGCGCCGGCTGGGAGCCCCCGGCGTCAAGACGCCCAAGCCCGATCCCCACATCGTCTTCGACGCCGACCGCGCCGAGGGCCGCTTGGCCCCCTAGACCCCCAGCTCCGCCCGAAGGGCCTCCGCCGTCATGCCCCCGGCGCGCAGCTCGGCCAGGGTCATCGACCGGTCCCGCTTGGCATAGCGCCGTCCGTCTGGCCCGGTCAGCAGTCTGTGGTGGTGATAGACCGGCCTCGGCCAGTTCATCAGCGCCTGGATCAGCACCTGGATGTGCGTCGCCTCGAACAGGTCTTCGCCCCGCACGACATGGGTGACGCCCTGCAGGGCATCGTCATGGGTAACGGCCAGATGGTAGGCCGTGCCCGCATCCTTGCGGGCCAGTATGACGTCCCCGGCGGTTTCGGGCCGGGCCGGGATGCGGCCGCTCTCGCCGTTCGGACCCCGACCCTCCTCAACAAACGACAGGTCATTCCAGACGGCATCACCCAGTTCAGCCCGCGCCCGGTCCAGCGACAGCCGCCAGGCGAAGGCCAGACCCTGGTCCAGCATCGCCGCCTCCTCATCCGCAGGATGCGGGCCGGGCCGCGCGGCCTCTACCGCGCCGTGCGGGGCGTCGCCGATAGCGTCCAGCAGCGCCTTGCGGGTGCGAAAGCAGCGGTACAGGAGGCCTCTCTGGCGCAGCGCCTCGACGATGGCGGCATAGTCCGCCAGATGCTCCGACTGTCGGCGCACCGGCCTGGGCCACCCCAGCCCCAGCCAGCTCAAATCTTCCATGATGCCGGCGTCGTACTCCGCCCGGCACCGGGTCGGATCAATGTCCTCGATCCGCAGCAGCCACTGCCCGCCCGCCTCTTTTGCCAGCCGATGTCCCAGCAAAGCCGACCAGGCATGGCCCTTGTGCAGGCGGCCGGTCGGGGAGGGGGCGAAGCGGGTGACGAACATCCTGGCACGATAGCGGGAAGCGGACGCGGTAGAACCCCACATGGGCCCCTCACTTGCTCGCGCCGGGCGAGGACGTAAGGTCCAGCTCATGCCCACCCCACCAGGTTTCGCCGACATCGCCGCCGCCCGAGAGCAGCTTGCAGCCCTCGACCCCGCCCTGGCGCGCGCCCACGCCCAGACGCCGGTGTTCGAATGGCGGCTGCGGCCCGGCGGCTATGAGGGGCTGTTCCGCATGATCGTGGAGCAGCAGGTGTCGGTGGCGGCTGTGGCCTCGATCTGGAAGCGGGTGGTCGAGGGGCTGGACGGGGAGGTGACGCCCCAGGCGGTGCTGTCCCGCGACGTCGAGACGCTGCGCACCTTCGGCCTGTCGGGCCAGAAGGCGAAATACGGCCATGAGATCGCGCGCGCCCATGCCGACGGCCTGATTGACTTCGACCATCTGGAACGGTTGTCGGACGAGGAGGCGATCGCGCGGCTGACGGCCATCAAGGGGGTCGGCAAATGGACGGCCGAGACCTTCCTGATGTTCTGCGAAGGGCGTCTGGACGTGTTTCCCGGCGGTGACGTGGCCTTGCAGGAGGCGATGCGCTGGGCTGACGGGGCGACCCTGCGGCCGCGTGAGAAAGAGGCGTATGCCCGTGCCGAAATCTGGCGACCGCACCGCGGAGTTGCGGCGCATCTGCTGTGGGGATGGTATGGAGCGGTCAAGCGCGGCGAGGTCGCGCTGGAGGATGGTGCGTCTCTCGCGTAGGTGTATGCCGCGCATGAGCCGCTAGAGACGCAAGAATGAACCCGATCGTCGATCCCGGCCTGGCCAATCCCGAGACTGTGCTGGGCGCGCTGGATTTTGCGGGTGTGGCCGTCTTTGCTGCGACGGGGGCGCTGGCGGCGGCGCGCGAGAAGCATGACCTGGTCACCTTCGCCTTCTTCGGAGCCGTGACGGGCGTGGGCGGCGGCACGCTGCGCGACCTTCTGATCGGGGCCCCGGTCTTCTGGGTTCAGGACTGGCGCTATATCGCCGTCTGCCTGTTTGCCTCGGTGGCAGTCTGGCTGGTAGGCGCGCGGCCGTGGCGTTTCCGGGCTCTACTTTGGCTGGATGCGATCGGTCTGGCCGCCTATGGCGTCATGGGCGCGGCCAAGGCCGAGGCCTATATGGTCGCGCCGCTGATCTGCATCGTCATGGGGGCGCTGACCGCCTGTTTCGGCGGGATCGTGCGCGACCTGCTGGCAGGTCAGCCGTCCATCCTTCTGCGGAGAGAGATCACGATTTCGGCGGCCCTGGTCGGGGCAACCCTGTTTGTGGTTCTGCGTGTCGTGGGCCTGGACGCCTGGCCGGCCGCCCTTCTGGCCGCGCCGTGCTCGTTCGCCCTGCGCGCCGGGGCCCTGGCCTGGGGCTGGAGCCTGCCCGGCTTTCCCGGAAAGACCAACTGGGGCGGCTGAAGGGGCTGTCGCCAAACCGTCTCGCGCCCGTCACGACGCGATGATCGCCAAGGCGTCGAATCAGGTCTAGGCTTCGTCCATAGCCTGGGAAGGAGACCTGTCTTCAGTCCTCTCGCGTACATAAAACCCGCCCGATCCGCAGCCTCGACAAGGAGGCCGTGATGCAGGTCACCCATCGCCAGCTTTCCGGCTTTCCCGCCCTGGTGCTGAACGCGGACTTCCGGCCGCTGTCCTACTATCCGCTGTCGATCTGGCCGTGGGAGGAGGTCGTCAAGGCCGTCTATCAGGACCGCGTCGACGTCGTCTCCACCTATGACAAGGTCGTGCGCAGCCCCTCGATGGAAATCGTCCTGCCCAGCGTGATCGCGCTCAAGACCTATGTCGATCAGGACCGCCAGCCCGCTTTCACCCGCTTCAACGTCTTCCTGCGCGACGGCTTCACCTGCCAGTATTGCGGCGACACCGCCGAGTTGACCTTCGATCACGTGGTGCCGCGCTCGAAGGGCGGTCGCACGACCTGGGAAAACATCGTCGCCGCCTGCTCGCCCTGCAACCTGCGCAAGGGCGGCCGGACCCCCCAGCAGGCCGGCATGCCGATCCGCCGCGAGCCGCATCGCCCGAACGCCTGGCAGCTACAACAGCACGGCCGCCGCTTCCCGCCGCACTATCTGCACCAGAGCTGGCTGGACTATCTGTACTGGGACATCGAGCTGGAGCCATAATCGGTTGTGATCAGGCCAGCACGCGCAGATGCGTGGGGCTGGCTGCAATCGTGATTGTGTCGCCCACACACGGCGGTTCGCCAGACACATGCAGAGCGAGAGTCTGCATTCCCAACATAACGCGCACCATGTTGAACGCGCCGACGTCGCTCACCGACGTCACTCGTACAGCCTGGCCCTCCCCGGGCGTGGTCAGAGCCAGATCTGACGGACGCACGCCCATCCACGCTCTGCCTTCGGGCAAATCCGTGTCAGCGGTGCCGAGTACCGACGTGGCCATCCGGTGGCGAACCTCTGCCTCAATCAGATTGATGGGCCCCAGCAGTCTTGCCGCCGCGACAGAAGTGGGATGCCTGTAGAGGTCACGCGGTGTTCCCGTCTGAATAATCCGGCCGGCCTCCATGAGGGCCAGATCGTCGGCCATCACCATGGCGTCCTGGGCATCGTGAGTGACGACGATAGCTGAAGTGCCACTGTCGCGCAGGGCCTGTATCAAATCGTCGCGCACCTCGGCCCGCAAGTATCCATCCAGGCTGGAAAACGGCTCGTCCAGCAGAATGACCGCCGGATCGCGTGCAAGTGCACGTGCCAGTGCGACGCGCTGCTGTTCGCCGCCAGACAGGGTGTGAGGAAAGAGCCCGGCCTTATCCACCAGTCGCAGGCGCTCCAGCAGATCGACGACGAGGGCGTCGCGGTTGGGGCGGTCCTTTACGCCAAAGTTGATGTTTTGGGCGACGGTCAGATGAGGAAACAGGGCGAAGTCTTGAAACACCATGCCGACGCGGCGAGCTTCGGGAGGCGTGGTGCGACGGGGTGTGGATACCACCTCGCCGTCGATAGAAATGCTGCCGGAATCGATGTTTTCTAGGCCCGCGATGGCCCGTAGCAGAGTGCTCTTGCCCGAGCCGGAAGCGCCCAGCAGGCCCAGGATACGGCCGCGCGACAAGCTGAGGTCGGCACGATCAATCGCGAGCTTGCGTCCGTAGGCGCGGCTCATCCCCGTCACCGAGACGATGGCTTGATCAGTCGCCATTGGTATCTCCGGGGCGTGAGCGTGTGATCTTGCGGGTCAGCCAGATCACGGCGGGCAGGGTCAGGGCGATGATCATCAGGCTGGGCCATCCGGCATTGGGCAGGCGTTCGTCGCGCGCATAGTTGTCAGCGATCACAGCCAGGGTGTCGACGTTGAACGGCCTCAGGATCAGGGTGGCGGGCAGTTCCTTCACCACATCGATGAAGACGACGAGGGTGGCGGTCAGCAGGGCCCCGTAAGCGATGGGCAGTCGAACCGACAAGGCGGCCCCGATCTCGCCGCGCCCCAGGGTGCGGGCGGCGGCGACCATTGACGGGGTGACGCGGGTCAGGCCGGCCTCTATCGGCTCCAGAGCTGCCGCCATCAGCCGAGCGGCGTAGGCATAGATCAGCAGCATCAGCCCTACGCCCAGTCCGGACACTGCTCCCGGCACGCCCTGCCAGACAATCGATGCCGGAGCCAACAGGCCGATGGCCATGACCGCGCCGGGGGTCGCATAGCCCAGGCTGCTGATCCGGGCCGCGACTGGCATCCGCTCTGCACTCAAGGCCAGGCAGGTGGCCAGGACGACCGTGGTGATGGCTCCGCCCAGCGCAAGTCCCAAACTATGCGAGGCGGCGATGGCGAGGCGTCTGACATCGGGGTCGATGTCGATGGCGTTGACGGCCAACCAGCCGACAGGAAGAACCAGGCCGAGCGTCAGAAGGCCGGCGCAGAAGCCGAAGGCCAAAGCACCGCGGCCGGCGCTCAGCTGCGTTGGCTGGATCGGCCGCCAGCGGGCGCGAGCAACTTCGTCGGTGCGCCCCCTGCGGCTCAATCGCTCGAACCACAGCAGGACGGCGGCGGTGGCTAGCAGCGGCAGGGCCAGTCGGGCCGCAGATTCCAGCGAGCCGTAAACGAACCAGGATCGCACCACGCCGGTCGTCAGGGTCTGCACGCTGAGGAACTGTACCGCCCCATAATCGGCCAGGGTCTCCATCACGGCCAAAGCGACCCCCGCCGCCAGGGCCGGGCGCAGCAGCGGAAGGCCGACCCGCAACAGGGCCTGCGTCGGCGAACAGCCCAGACTGCGGGCCGCCTCGATGGCCTGGCTGGACTGGTTCACCAGCGCCGCCCGCACCGTCAGATAGACGTAGGGATAGAAGGCCATCGACAGCACGAAGGCGGCGCCGGGCAGGCTGCGGATCTGGGGGCCCCAGTCGATGCCGGGCACAGTTCGCATCCAGGTCCGCAGATCGCCCGCCACATCAAACAGGTCGGAATAGCCATAGGCCAGGGCAAAGGCAGGTGCGGCCAGGGGCAGGGCCAGGGCCCAGGCGAAGACAGACCTCCCCGGAAAGCGATGCATGACCACCAGCCATGCCGAAACCGATCCCAACACGGCGGTGGCCACGGCGACCATCAAGGCCAGGGCGACTGAGGTCAGGGCATAGCGGACCAGGTCCGAGGCGGCGATGTCGGCCCGCCCTTCTCCAAAGGCTGCGGCCACGACCCCGATCAGGGGAGCGATAGCCACAGCGGCGGCCAGCCAGGCCAGCAGCCGCAACAGAGAAGGCCCGCCGACGCGAAACGCGCGGCGGGCCGGGGTTGCCCGGACGGTGTCGGGACCTATCGCCAGCCCGCCGCGCTCATCAGGCTCTGGGCCTCGGCCTGGCGTGGCCCATAGATGGCGACCGACATCGGATGAGCCGTGAAGTCCGCATAGGCATTGGTCGGGGCCGGCACCGGTACGGCCGGGTTGCCCGGGAACTCGTTATTGCCCGCCGACACCGCCGTCTGCGCCTCGGGCGACGCAAGGAATTCCAGCAACCGCACGGCATTCTCGCGGTTCGGCGCATTGGCAGCGACGCCTCCGCCCGACACATTGATGTGCGCGCCCTGACCGGCCAGCGACGGGAACGACAGTTTGACCTTCTGGGTCACTGCCCGGTCGGCGGCATCTTCGCCATTGGCCATACGGATGTAATAGTAGCTGTTGGTCAGGGCGATCTCGCAGACACCAGCGTTGACGGCGCGGATCTGATCGCGGTCGCCGCCCTCGGGAGGACGGGCCATGTTGGCGACGACGCCCCGCGTCCATTCGGCAGTCCTTTCCGGACCCCATGCCTCGATCAAGGCACCGACCAGCGACAGGTTGTAGACGCTGTCGGCCGAGCGGACGCAAAGCTTGCCGCGGAAGCGCGGCGAGGCGATTTCCTCATAGGTGTCGATCTCGGCCGGCTGAACCTTGGTCGAGTCATAGGCTACGATCCGCGCGCGGCGGTTCAGACCAAACCAGCGGCCCTGCGGATCGCGCAGATTGGCCGGAATGGCGTCCGTCAGCACTTCAGAGGTCGTGGGCTGGAGCAGATTGGCGTTCTGTGCCCGCCACAGGGCCCCGGCATCGGCCGTAATGAAGACGTCGGCGGGGCTGGCAGAGCCCTCGCTGCCCATGCGGGCGATCAACTGGTCGGCATTGCCTTCGATGATATTGACCCGGATGCCTGTCTGTTCGGTGAACCGGTCATACAGGGCCCGGTCGGAGTCATAGTGACGCGCGGTGTACAGGTTGACGACACCGGCATCGGCCGCATCGGCCGCATCGGTTGCGGACGGTTCTCCCTGACCACAGGCGGATACGACCGCGGCGAGGGCGACGGGCAAAATGAATTTGGTTCGCATATGCATAAGCGAAGTCTTCCCTCCACGGCGCGGATGGTCAAGGGGCAGGCGGACGCGGTCCAGCGTCGCACCGTTTGCGGGGAACGCAGACTGACACGGAACACCGGTTAAACCGCCACGTTGACGCCGTGTCCGTACTCCTTCACTCGAGCCCTCATGAAAATCCGAGTCCGTGCCGAACTGGTCTATCGTTTCGATCCCCCGACGGATGCGATCTACAAGATTCAGGTGGCCCACTGGCCGGGGCAAAACATCCTTGAGGAGACGCTGACCACAACGCCGGAGGTCGAGTTCCAGCATGATCAGGACGACGAGTTCGGGGCGCGCACGTTGCGGGCGCATCTGCAGGGCGAAGTCGCGCTGGTCTATGAGGCGGTGGTCGACAACGGCACGCTGAAGGGCCTGCCGCCGGTGACGGTCCAGCACGACTGGAACGACCTGCCCGCCGAGGTCCTGCCCTATCTGAACCCCAGCCGCTATTGTCCGTCGGACCAGTTCGGACGGTTTGTGGAGCGGACGTTCGGCGGCACGGTCGGCGGCGACCGTGTTCTGAAGATCCTGAACTGGATCGCCGAGAACATCGACTACGAGCCCGGTGCCTCCGACAGTGAGACCACGGCGGCACGGACCTTCATCGACCGGGCGGGTGTGTGCCGCGACTTCACCCACATGGGCATCACCCTTTGCCGGGCCTCGGGCATTCCGGCGCGCGCGGTCAGCGCCTTTGCGCATCAGCTGAGCCCGCCGGACTTCCACGCCATCTTCGAGGTCTGGCTGTCCGATGGGTGGTGGCTGGTCGATCCGACGGGGCTGGCTCCCGTCGAGGGCCTTGTGCGGATCGCCTGCGGGCGCGACGCTGCCGACATCGCCTTCCTGACCACCCAGGGGTCGTGCCAGATGGTGCGGCAGTCTGTGACGGCCGAGGCAGTCTAGTTTCCGCCTGACGCCTTCCACGCCTCGATGAAGTCCAGGCGGCGCAGGACCTTGCTGTCCGGGTCGATCAGGATGTGGCTGGCTGCGCGGGCCTCGATGAAACCGCGGCCGCCGGGCATGGCCACGGTCGTGCGCCGGCCATCGATCTCGACCTCGACCGGCATGGGGAAGGGCTTGCCGTCGCCGGTAACCCATTCCAGCGCAAGCCCGCGCTCGTCACGGCTCTGGCGCAGGTCGGGCAGGGCGGCCTGATACAAATAGCCGTCGAAGAACCAGCCCAGATCCTGACCCGTCTCCTCGTTGATCAGGGCCAGAAACTCGCGTGTGGTGCCATAGCGGGGCTGGAACGCGCCAGGCTTCGGCGTCGCCGTGCCATAGACCAGCCGGGTCACGGCGCGAAAGAAGGCCTCGTCCCCGACCAGCATGCGCAGGGAATGCGAGATCAGCGAGCCCTTGTTGTACAGGTCCAGACCCGGCCCGGTGTCGCCCTCATAGACCTCGGCCACGGCGCGGTCGGTGCCGGAGACGACGGGGTAGCGGTTGATCAGGTCCCGCCGCTGCTGCAACAGGCTGGCCTGCATGAAGCGCTCGCCGTTCAGCCAGCGGTCGTAGAGCGGCTGCATATAGCTGCCCAGTCCTTCGTGCAGCCACATGTCGTCGGCGTTGCGGTTGGTCAGCTGATTGCCGAACCATTCATGGCTCAGCTCGTGATGCAGCAGCCAGTCGAAGCCGCGCCCGTCCAGCCGATAGCCGTTGCCATAGGCGTTGATGGTCTGGTGCTCCATGCCCAGATGCGGCGTCTCCACCACCCCCATCTTCTCGTCACCGAAGGGGTAGGGGCCGACGGTGGCCTCGAAGAAGTCCACCATGGGCGCGAACTGGTCGAACAGGACCTTCACCTTGGCCGGGTCGTCGCCGCGCAGATACCAGTAGGTCAGGGGGATGACGTTGCCGAACCGGCTGACGTAGTCGGTGGTCATCTCGTCATACGGCCCGATGTTCAGGGCGATGGCATAGGTGTTGGGGCTACGCGCGCTCCAGTTCCAGGTCGTGGTGCCGTCGCCGTTGTCGGTCTTGCCGACGAACCGCCCGTTCGACGGCGCGGCCAGATCGGACGGCACGGTGATGTGCAGGTCGACGCGGCCCGGCTCGGCCAGCGGATGGTCGATGCACGGCCAGAACAGGTCGCAGCCCTCGCCCTGAACCGCCGTGGCGATCCACGGCTGGCCATCGGGGGTCGTGGACCAGACGAAGCCGCCGTCCCAGGGCGCGCGGGGGGCGACGCGCGGCTGGCCCGCATAGGCGATGCGCAGGGAGGCGGTCTGGCCCGTCTGAAGCGTGCGACCCAGCGGCACGGTCATGCGGCCCTCGGGATTGGTCCAGGTGCCGGGCGCGATCTCCTGCCCGTGGACCTGGACGGAGGAGACGGCGAACCGTGTGTCCAGTTCGACCACCAGGGCCTCGACCGGCGACTGGGCCGTGAAGTCCAGCACGGCGACCGCGTCGATGGCCTTGTCCGCAGGGATGACCCTGATCGACAGATCGGCCTTGTCGAACCGGACCGCGACCTGTTCGGGCGCGCGGGGCTGGTCGGTGGCCAGGGTGAAGGCGGAGGATTCGACGGAGATGTCGGTGACGACAGGGGCGGGTGCGTCCTGGGCCGAGGCTGTGAGGGGGGCCGCGGTCAGGGCCAGGACGGAGACGGTGGCGACGGCGACACGGCGGAATACGGACACGAAGGGCTCCGGGACGGACAGGGGGATCAGCCTAGAGACACAGTCGGTGTGCGCAAGTGATCCATTCCTCCCCCGATGGGGGAGGAATACACACGCCAACGACTTACCCGGCTGGCCCGCCCTTGCCCCCACGCGCCTTGCGCTGGGCCGCAGTCGCGCGCCGGGCCCAGGCCTTGTCGATCTGTTCGCGCAGGCGGTCGTCGTCGGCCACGGCATAGCGGACCAGCACGGCGGGCCAGCCCTCGAAATGCGGGGTCTGGAAATAGGTCTGTGGCTCCGTCTCCATCAGCAGGGCCACGGTGTCGCGATCCAGCGCCAGGGCCAGGGCGTCGGGATCGGCATTGTCATTGACGATCCAGTGCCCCCGCACCCGCACGCACCGCCCGCCATGCAGGGTGGAGTCCTCCGCACCGGGCTGGCTCAGCGCATGGGCGAACATCTGGTCGCGGGTCATGAAGTGTCCTCGGGGCGAGGGGGCTGACTCATCTCAAATCCAGCAGCCCGCCATGGACATAACCGTGACCAAGGACCACAGGGCCGTCGGCGGACAGACAGCAATAGCAATGCCTGTAATGAAAAGACGATAGCCGCGAGCCTTCACGATTAGCCCGATGGCCGTGGCAACATTGGCCATGACCAGTAAGAGCGGCAAGCTGTTGATTGCACGCTCCGTGCAAGTTCCCGGTGGTAGGGTGAACAGAGACTGAAGCAGCAACAGGATAATAACTGGGGCAACAAGGGCCGTGACGAACCAGAGATACGGTCGTAGCATTGGTTCCCGCCATGGATAGGCCCACGCGGCGAGTGGCAGTCCGATCAGGGCTGGTGCGAGGAGTATGGCGAACGTCATCGCTAAACGGTGCCGTTTGCCGGCTCATTCGGCAAGGTCGGCTTCGGTGATCACGCCAACGTCTGTTCGTAGACTAAGGCCAGCTTCCCGAACCGGTCCATTGCAGACTCTGTGGCGTCAGATAGCCTGCCGAAATGAGAGCCGCGCTTCCCCTCATTCTTTCGACCGTCTTGGCCTTGGGGGCGTGCTCCGAAGAGGCGGGCACTAAAGCACCGCCTGCCTTCCCCAAGGCCGAACCTCGCCGTGCGTCCTGGTCGCCAACAGCCGTCAGAAGCCGTGGCTATGAAATGACGCCAGAGGAACTATCGGCCTGTGATCGGACAGGGGGCAAGGTCGAAGCGCGAGGGTTTGGCGGACGAGAGCACTGCGTCATCGCCTACCCCGATGCCGACAAATCCTGTTCCTCTAGCGACGAATGTGTTGGGGCTTGTCTGGCAGGGCCTCCCCCTAACGATCACCCGCCCGGACGTTGCCAGCGGGACAATGCGACGTATGGCTGCCGCTCCGAACTTCTCGCTGGACAGGCTCCGCAGACAGCCTGTTTGGACTAGGTCCGCATTCCAGCGCGAGGCCAAAGTCCGCTTTCAACCCGTTGGCGACCTCCCGAACGTCCGCTATTTGGGGCACATGTATGGACCCAAGCCTCTTGGTTACTGGACCGCCTCACGCTCGCAGGCCGCGTTCAAATACCTGACACCAGGAGCGCGTTACGAGGTAACTCAAGATTTCACCGACTACGATGCCAAGCTGCATCAGGTCGGTGAAACGTGGGCATTCCTCGGCCACACCTTCCTACCCCACGACGATGGCTTGAGCTTGTTCGTCTCGTTAGACGGCCAGTCCGAATGGCACATCAGGCTGCAATGGCGCGACGATGAACAAGGCCGTTTGATAGACAGCTTGGCCGACTACATTCGGACCGTGAGCTAGCGTCCGCTTTCCATCTGTGGACGCCCCCTTCAGCGCAAGAGTGAATCCGGGAGTTTTGACACGTAGTCGGATGCTGCCATCTGTCCGGCCTGTTGTGCGGCGGCGAACCGTCGCTGGCCTGTATGGGAGTTCGCGGA